>NZ_MRCD01000044.1 GCF_001904745.1 Calothrix sp. HK-06 | reverse complement strand
ATGCATTTGCGTAGAAAAATTAGGGCTTGATTTGTAAGCCGACCTCCGAAACAGTTATTTTTTATACCGTGAGCGCATCTAGATTCATTTTGTGGAGTTTTTCAGCAACCCCTAATGAAACATAGTATCTATCTTAAAGTAGACCATCGCTTATCCCAATAGAGAGAAGGCATTACCTAAAGTATAAAGCTAAGATTCATCAATAAATAAACAAAATATAAATAAGTTTAAAGTTTTTACCAGTGCCAGAGCTTCAACGATAGGCTTACTGGAATTTAAGTGTTTACTGTGGTTGAATTTTAGGTGAGTATTAATGCTCACCTTTTTTTATGCGTAGAAAAATTTTTATTAACTTCCAATTACAACACCCCAAAAATAATCCTCGAAAGGCGCCTCATCTAAATTGATATGATATTGTCTAGCCCAAGAATATACGTCCATACTAATACGCCCGTTCGCATCAGCAAACCAGTCACCTCCTTTAATTGAGATATTACCTAAAATACTAATCCAATGGGTAGGAAGTGGAAGGAAAGGAGTTTTTCCGCGTAACAAACCATCAGCAGTAATTAAAGCAAATGCAACTCCACCTGCTGCAACTGATGCAGATGCTTCTTGCAGTGCGTCAAATTCTCCATATAAATATGTGTGACGGTAAGTGCAGGTGCGATAGCCTAATATTTCTTTTGTCCAACCTTTCATTTCCCAAGATTTTGTCATCCCAGCTAAGTTACGTACAATCTCCGGCGCCTCTGCTTCAATATTAAATATGGAGTTTTCAGATTCTCGCAACGTCGCTAAAACCATCCAGTCCGACTGACTCATTCGCAGGCGCCCATTGCTACGTCGTAAAGTCCGTGATGCCTCTATTTTGGTTGTTGTCAAAGTGTAACTGCCTGTTTCAAACAAACTACGACAAATTTCGACATACCGTAAAGGCTGCTTGCGAACCAATTCAAATACAATTGCAGCAGGACCACAAAAAGGTTGGGCACCTTGGTTAATTTGAAATGGGTCATTCAAACGCAACCGCATTTCTGTAACTAACTGCTTTTTATCTACGCTTGCCCATACACCAGGAGTTTTTGAGTTTTCAAAGTCTGTTAAGGCGCCGAGGACTGTAGGATTTAATAGCTGGGAAGTCATAATGAGCTGGTATAAATAAAATTAGTTAAAAACAAACTTATAATCATTTATACCTGCTCAAACAAACTAATTACAGAATTTCTCTACACATCGCACAAAAATTTCCACACCCATTGCCAAAGCAGTTTCGTCAAAATCGAATCGTGGGTGATGGTGCGGATATGCTAAACCCTTCTCAGGATTTGCCGAACCCAAGAAAAAGTAACAACCTGGGACTTCCTGTAAGAAAAACGACATATCCTCGGCGCCCATAGTTTGACATTCGGGCACTATACCAAGCGGAGTCTCTACAACATCCTCGGCTACAGAACGTACAAGTTCCGCTATGGCTATATTATTAATAACTGCTGGATACAATGACCAATAATTTAAGTCATATTTAGCACCCTGCGCTTCACAAATACCACTGATAACTTGCTCGATACGATTCTTAAAAAAACCTACTAAAGTTGGGTTAAAGTACCTAACAGTCCCGCTCATGTCAGCAGTATCAGCAATTACATTACGCTTAGTGCCCGCATGAAGTTTACCAATGGTAACAACGGCGGAATCAATCGGGTTAACGTTACGTGAGACAATAGTTTGTAGTGCATTAACAACTTGGGCAGCAACAACAACCGAATCTACAGTTTGATGTGGCATGGCGCCATGTCCACCTCGACCAGAAATCGTGCAATCAAAAGATTCTACAGCAGCCATTAAGGCGCCGGGTCTTACACCTACAGTTCCTACAGACAAGTTATTCCACAAATGTAAGCCAATAATCGCATCAACATCGGGATTTTTAAGAACCCCCGCTTCTATCATCGGTTTGGCGCCACCTGGGCCTTCTTCGGCAGGTTGAAAAATTATCTTAACAATACCAGCAAAATCATGACGATGCTGATGTAAATAATAGGCTGTACCAAGAGCAATAGCAGTGTGCCCATCATGTCCACAAGCGTGCATCAACCCGTCGTGCTGCGAACGGTAACTTACTTCATTAAGTTCCTGAACAGGTAGCGCGTCCATATCCGCACGAATTGCTAATACTTTTGAGTGCTGAGTGGGGAGTTTTTCGCCTTTGATAATGGCAACAATACCTGTAGTAGCAATACCTGTCTGATGTTCAACGCCCCATTCTTGCAACTTACTCGCAATAAACGAAGAAGTAAGTTTTTCTTGAAAACCTAATTCAGGCTGTTGATGGAGTCGGCGCCGCCATTCAATTATTTGCGGATGAAGGTTACGAATAGACAGACGAATTCGAGATAAATCGACTGAAGTTAAACTTGGAAAAGCAGAAATCATCTTAAATCTCTAATTTAATAACAGTAATGCACTTCTATTCCTATTATGCTTCGGTTTATCCGTTACATCCGTTGCCAGAGGTGTTCTAAATCTAAATTAGATACTGAAGCCGCTAACTTTTCTAAATCACTAGGGTTTTCAAAATATGGCAAACAGCCAAAAACTCGAATGTTAGTAAGTGATTGTATAAAATCGGCTGGCGCCAAATCTTCAATTTCTGCTTCGCTATATGGTTGAGAACAGTTTAGAACGATTCCCAATAAGTTAACTTTGCTTAATTTGGCGAGCGCGACATTTGCAACAGCTTGAGAAATGGCGCCTAGTTTCACAGGTACAACTAATATAGTAGGTAAACGCCATTCGGCTGCTAAGTCAGCTACTGTTAACTCAAAAGTGACAGGAGAACCTAGTCCTCCTAATGCTTCAACAAATACAAAATCTTTATTTTGCTGTAACTTTGTTAGAGTTTGCCACACTAACCCCAAATCTACATTTCTATTTTCTTTGGCAGCGGCAATTGGTGGTGCCAGTGGCGCCTGAAAATATAGTGGTGTGATTTCGGATGGTGACTGCTGTAACGAAAATAGCTTTTGGTAAGTTTCGCGGTCTCCTTCTCCTGATTGTATTGGCTTCAGGATGCCAAAGCTATGGGATGCACGATATTTTTGCCAATAAGCTGCAAGCGCAGTTGTCAAAACTGTTTTACCTGCTTCGGTATCTGTGGCTGTAATGAATAGTGAATTCAACTTTGATTTCTTTTTTAAGGTTTTTACTTACTTATTATCTTATAAATTTTATCGATTATTTCGGACTGAAGACTCAGTAGGAGCAGCATTTCCTGGTTGAGTATTATCTGGTGTAGGATAAGGAAAACTACTTGGTGCAATTCTTCTGAAAATGCCTTCTGCTGGTTTTGTTAAGTTAACAGTTGGGGTTGGTGTTGGAAAAATCTCTGTTGTAGTAGGTGTTGGTTCGGGAGTTGGTTCAAGCGTTGCTGTTGGTGTGGGTGTTGGGATTATGGGAGATGGTGTTGGTGTAGAAATTAAAGGTTTAACTAACCCAACTGTTAAACTATACTCACTTTCTGTAACTCCAGGCGCCGGACTAAGTTGAATCGTATATCTACCTGTAAATGGAAGCGTACCTTGATATGATAAAACATTTCTTGCTGCCCCATCTACTGCTTCGCGGTTTGGCGCCAGTACCGTTAGCTCGATTTGACCTTGTTGAGCCAACGATGCAGTTAGTTGCTGTCCCTCTTGACCTTGAAATGTGTATAAAACAGTTTGATTGGCGCCTAATTTACCTTGAACAGTAGCAAGACCAGAAGCGTCAAATCTCAACCTTTTACTAAATACAGCAGGTTCCGAGGTTGACGTTGGTGTTGGAGTTAGCGTTGCGCTTTCACTAATTACAGGAGAAGGAAAAGTTTGCGGTGGTGTTTCTATTGGTGCCTGGGATTTAGGCTGGTTACGAATTGAACTAACTAATGCCCAAGAACCAAATCCAGCTAGCACAACGACCGCAGCACCAATAGCTCCAACTGCCAAAGGATTATCTAATACTGAGTTATTATTGCTATTGGCAGGAGGAATAACTGGGTCGGGTCTGTTAGAAGCGCGTCCTTGGTATTCTTGTTCTATTGGTTGCGGTAGCGGGTCTGGGCGCCGACCGACAGCAACAGTTTGTACGTTAGATAAATTATTAGCTCTGGGATCCGGCTGTGTTGAACCATTTGTTAAACCATTTATAGAATCTAATGCTTGCTCAACATCGCGTGCGCTTTGATAACGTTCCCCAGGAATA
Organism: Calothrix sp. HK-06; assembly: GCF_001904745.1. Lineage (GTDB taxonomy): Bacteria > Cyanobacteriota > Cyanobacteriia > Cyanobacteriales > Nostocaceae > Dulcicalothrix. The sequence goes on along the minus strand of NZ_MRCD01000044.1, from coordinate 62,544 downwards.
TACTTAAGCATTCGATTCAAAACTTGGGAAAAACGGGGATTAACTTTAGCAAAACGCTGCCAATTCCATAATGTCAAATTTTCGTCATATACTTCTGCTGGTTCTTTCCCAGTTAACAAAACAACTGCGGTTACAGCTAAAGCATACAAATCACTATTAGGGTATGCTCTGCCAGTTTGCATTTGTTCACCAGGCGCATAACCCAACTTACCAACAGATGTGGCGTTAACAGTTCCACTTGGTGACTGTAATTTAGTCGCCAATTCTTTAACTACACCAAAATCTATTAGTACTGGTTTATTATCTACTTGACGTTGAATAATATTTTCTGGGGAAATATCACGATGAATAATGCCGCGATTGTGTAAATGTTCGAGTACAGGTAATAAAGAGCGTATAATATAGACAACTTCATCTTCTGTAAAAGTACTTCCTGTAGCTTTACGTTCTTCGAGTAAATCGCGATAAGTTTTACCAGCAACGTAATCTTGCACCAAAAATAGCCGTTGGTCTTGCTCGAATCGTTCGCGAAATTGTGGAATTTGCGGATGCTGAATTTGATAGAGAATTTCGGCTTCGCGTTGAAAAAGCTCTTGTGCTTTCTCCCAAGCGGAAGTTGTGCCCGTAGCATTGGGAATTAATTCTTTTATTGCACAAGGTTCATTAAAACGTCGCTGGTCTTCTGCCAGATAGGTTCTACCAAACCCGCCCTGACCCAGAATATTGATAATGCGATAGCGATTTTGTAGGATAGTGCCAGCTGGAATGGGTGGTTGCATGGTGATGTTAATTTAAGAACGCCAATAAAAGCTTTATACGAGGATAAGCTATAAAGACAGACAGACGCACAATATAGTAAGTGCCGTAGACTTTAAACGGCTTATGTAACTCTATTTTGACAATTTTTACATTTACCATGAGTGTACTTCAGCAGAAAAATATGATTTTCCGCACTTCTTGGATATATTGTTAGATTTGCAACCCGAAATCAAGTCTATTGCGTCATCAATATTAGTGCTTGATACAAAATACTGCCTCGGTAACACTCAAGTAAAGTGATTTGCATTACATGTAAAAATCAGCATTGCATTTGATAAGAGGAGTTACAACAGTGTAAACAATTTGCGACGAATAGCATAGAATATTGTACTGCCCCCTATCTGCACTCATAATAGGTGTTTTTGTCATTGCCGAAATAAAAACTGTACACAAAATTAATCCAACACTGATGGTCTAAGGTATAAATGAGGAGGATAGAGACGCAAGGAACATCCCGTCTCTACAGAAAAAAACAAAAATAGGTCTTATATCCAGACTTTATGTCTGTTAAGCTGTCAAAAAGGTAGTTTCACTATTTTTAAGACTGAAAACTTAATAGTTATGTTTTGCGGAGTCATACGTGAAAGTTTTCATCAAAACTTCAAACAACAGACTATTCATTTTTCAGCACCTTCCGCGTAGAAAAGCCAAATCTCTGATGATAAGATTGCCATGAATGCACATCGAGGAACTGCTGTGCTTAGTTCTGCAACTTTAAAAATGCAGCCAGCGCCAACGGGATTTACCGAAAGTAATCGTCTGCGGCTATTTTCTGGCTCTGCTAATTTACAACTCTCCCAAGAAGTTGCCCGCTATTTGGGCATGGATTTGGGACCGATGATTCGCAAACGTTTTGCGGACGGAGAACTGTATGTCCAAATACAGGAATCAATACGGGGTTGTGATGTTTACCTCATCCAGCCTTGTTGCAATCCTGTCAACGACAACTTGATGGAACTCCTAATCATGATTGATGCTTGTCGTCGTGCTTCCGCGCGGCAAGTCACGGCAGTCATTCCGTACTATGGGTATGCACGCGCCGACCGTAAAACGGCAGGACGCGAATCAATCACCGCCAAATTGATTGCAAACCTAATTACGGAAGCAGGCGCCAATCGAGTTTTGGCGATGGACTTGCACTCTGCTCAAATTCAGGGTTACTTTGACATTCCTCTCGACCATGTATACGGCTCGCCAGTACTTTTAGACTATCTGACGAGCAAAAAATTAGAGGATTTAGTCGTAGTATCACCTGATACAGGTGGTGTTGCAAGAGCGCGTGCATTTGCGAAAAAGCTCAATGATGCCCCGTTGGCAATCATTGACAAACGTCGTCAAGCGCACAACGTCGCTGAAGTATTAAATGTAATCGGTGATGTTAAAGGTAAAACAGCCGTACTAGTAGATGACATGATAGACACCGGCGGTACCATCACCGAAGGCGCCAAACTGTTGCGCGAAGAAGGCGCGAGACAAGTATACGCTTGTGCAACCCATGCGGTGTTCTCACCACCAGCAATCGAGCGTTTATCAAGCGGATTATTTGAAGAAGTAATCGTCACCAATACAATTCCCATGTTGTGCGGCGACACTTCCCACGAATCGCTTCGTAAACGCTTCCCACAACTCGTAGTTCTGTCAGTGGCGAATCTACTCGGAGAAACGATTTGGCGCATACACGAAGATAGCTCTGTAAGTAGTATGTTCCGATAACAGCCTTTTTGTATGTGAGCTAGCCTACAAAAAGAACAAAACGCTTTAATGCACAAAAAAGTAAGGGCAATAACCTTGTTCTTACTTTTCCTTTTTTAATTATCTACGTAAAAGTGTATAGAATTTATTCATAATTCATATTTGTTTACTTTTCTTTATAGTTATAGCGCCTTAGTTACATCGGCACCACAAACGAAAGCACCATTGGTAAACCTCATCAATTTCTTGAGCCTTCGCAGTCCCAAAAATGGCACCCAAACGGTAACCCAAATTTGTCCAATTCATCTGTTGCAGTGTCTTCTCAGTATATACCTCACCAGAGGCGCCGTGATGCCAACCAGCAAAAAATCTAGCACGACGATAATCTTCTAATCCGTGTTCATCACTAAATTGAAACGTTATAGCTGTCATACTCAAACATCAAAAACTAAGCACCCTTAGAATATTGATGTTCAAGTCATATAAAAAGTCAAAATTATACAAAGCATCACTTCTTGTGGAACAGGCATCCCTGCCTGTGCATTCCACAAAACATAAAAAATTGCTCCTCCCTAACCCCCCTTATTAAGGGGGGAACAAGAAAAGCAAAAATTATAGCCCCCCTCCGGAGCGCGGGGTTGGGAGGATTAAATTCATATAAAATAACTTTAAGAAACTTGTGTGTAACTTTAACCACTCTTTTATTGATTGAGGACGATTTTCTGGAACTAGCTCCAAACCTTTCAAAATAGCTTCATTTACTTTATTACTTAAATTTGGATTTAGTTTTTTAGGTGATGCAAGAGTACAACCTATGGCTCTATAAATTGAAGATTCTGGTTCTTCTCCCGTTAATACTTTATATAAAGTTGCAGCTAAAGAATATACATCTGTAAAAGCACCACGTTTTGCACGAGGATTGTACTGCTCAGGTGGGGGATAAAAAGGTGTTATAAATTCTGTATGAGTTTGTGTTGCATTCGCTTTAAGTTCACGAGCAATACCAAAATCTATTAAAACAGCTTCTGATTTCCCAGTTCTAATAATTATATTGTTAGGCTTATACTACCTGTTAACTTAAATTAGTAGTACTGATTTGCTACAATGAGGACAATCTGTATCAGCAGTACTACTGGTTAACAAACATTTTTTTGTACCAAGTGGCGCCACAAGAGATAAATATTCTAAAACTTCAGTAAAATTGAAATATGAATAATTTACTATTGGTATAACACCTGTAAAAAGTTGATTTTTACTCTGCTACTGTTAATTCTAAATTTGTATGCGTGTTAGCGTCACTGTCTTGTTGTTTACATACAACCTTAACAGTTAGCTTTAGTCCTAACGCTTCTAGCCATTCTGCAAGCTTATATATAGCTTCGTCCGTGCGCTGTACTAGCAATACATCTAATTTTTATTGGTGCTGTTTAATTTGAAGAGGCACCATGTTATTTTGTTCACCGAGAGCTTCAGCAATGTCGGTTAATGCGGATTTTAGGAGTAATAGTTCTGGGTCTTGCTCGTTTAATGTTGCAGTTATGTAAGCTGCTGCTAACTCAGGCTCTTTTTTCAAAGATTTAATAAGATACTCGTTATAACTATCACTCGTCGGCATTTTGTCGTTTTTCATAATATTAAGCTAAATTTATACCTTCTCTGTGTCCTCTGTGTCTCTGTGGTAAAGATAATTACTTATACTGCACAGGCAAGATGCCTGTCCTACAAGATTACATATATGTTACAATTAGATGGGTAATTAGCAGCGACTTTACTTTAATTTCAAAAAAGTCTTGTCAAAGCAAACAATGGTGAAGTATTAAGGTTAGAATATTATTGTTAAGGCTTCTTTACAGAGTTACCCAAAAAATCCGTATTCTGTTATTACAGCCGTGTAAACAATATCTAGAAAACCCCATCAAAATTATTGGAACGCGCACTATGACGCTCCCTATCCGTAACGTCGCTATTATCGCCCACGTAGACCACGGCAAAACCACCTTGGTTGATGCCCTTTTGAGACAGTCCGGCATTTTCCGCGAAGGCGAAGACGTTCCGGACTGCGTTATGGACTCTAATGACCTAGAGCGTGAGCGTGGAATTACTATTCTTTCTAAAAATACAGCGGTTAAATATAAAGAGACGCTGATTAATATTGTTGATACTCCTGGACACGCGGACTTCGGTGGCGAAGTTGAGCGCGTACTTGGCATGGTTGATGGTTGTATTTTAATTGTGGATGCTAACGAAGGCCCAATGCCTCAAACTCGTTTCGTGTTGAAAAAAGCACTCGAAAAGGGTTTACGTCCTATTGTTGTTGTAAACAAGATTGACCGTCCTCAAGCTGAACCACACAGCGCTATTGACAAAGTTCTTGATTTGTTTTTAGAACTCGGCGCCGATGATGACCAGTGTGATTTTCCATACTTATTTGCTTCAGGATTGGCTGGATTCGCTAAAGATAAGTTAGAAGACGAATCCAAGGACATGGCGCCTTTATTCAATGCAATTTTGCGCCATGTTCCACCACCAGTAGGTGATGTTAACAAGCCTTTGCAGTTACAAGTTACAACTCTTGACTACTCAGAGTACTTAGGACGTATTGTTATTGGTCGTATCCATAACGGTACAATCCGTATGGGACAACAAGCCGCATTAATCAACGATAAAGGCGCCATCATCAAAGGTAAAATCAGCAAGTTGATGGGCTTTGAAGGTTTGCGTCGTGTGGATATGGAAGAAGCTTCTGCTGGTTACATTGTGGCGGTTGCTGGTTTTGCAGATGCGAACATTGGCGAAACAATTACCGACCCCAACGACCCACAAGCTTTACCACTTATTAAAGTAGACGAACCTACTTTACAAATGACCTTCTGGGTAAACGATTCCCCATTTGCAGGTCAAGAAGGTAAGTTAGTAACATCGCGTCAAGTTAGAGACAGGCTGATGCGCGAACTTGAAACAAACGTTGCTTTGCGTGTAGAAGAAACAGACTCCCCTGACAAATTCCTCGTTTCAGGACGTGGAGAATTACACTTGGGTATCTTAATCGAAACAATGCGCCGCGAAGGTTACGAATTCCAAGTTTCTCAGCCACAAGTAATTTACCGTGAAGTTAACGGTCAACCTTGCGAACCATACGAACTTTTGGTACTAGACGTTCCACAAGAATCTGTTGGTAGCTGTATCGAACGTTTGGGACAGCGCAAAGGCGAAATGCAAGACATGCAACCAGGTAACGGTGGACGTACCCAACTTGATTTTGTAATTCCTGCACGTGGTTTAATTGGTTTCCGTGGTGAGTTCATGCGGATGACTCGTGGTGAAGGTATCATGAACCATAGTTTCTTAGAATATCGTGGTTTAAGTGGTGACATTGAAGCACGTAACAAAGGTGTACTTATCTCGTTTGAAGAAGGTGTATCAACCTTCTACGCAATGAAGAACGCCGAAGATAGAGGCACATTCTTTATTACTCCCGGCATCAAAGTATACAAAGGCATGATTGTCGGAGAACACAACCGTCCTCAAGACTTAGAACTCAACGTTTGTAAAACCAAGCAGCTAACTAACCACCGTGCATCTGGTGGTGATGAACTAGTACAATTACAGGCGCCTGTTGAAATGAGTTTAGAGCGTGCGCTCGAATACATTGGTCCAGACGAACTTGTGGAAGTAACTCCCCAATCAATTCGTTTACGCAAAATGGCCAAGAAGCTTGCAGGTAGAAGGTAAGAGTTAGGAGTTAGGAGTTAGGAGTTAGGGATGAATAATTATTTCTAACTTGTGACTTCCGGGGTAAGGTGGGCACTGCCCACCATACAACATATGATTTTTACAAATTGATTCAATATCGTATATTTAAAGTAGAGACGTTATAAATAACGTCTCTAATTTATTTGTTTATTAAAAAAGTTATAAATATGACCAAAGTGTTAGAAGATGTTATAAATCAAATCTTTGCTGACGTAGAGAATAGAATATCGCAAGCCATCAAAGAAATTGACCAATTTTTCCAAGCTGAGAGAAGCAAAATAACGGCGCCACAAGCAGAAGAATTTGCTACTAAGTATCAACAATTATACTCAGAAGTTAAACAGGCGCCTTTATTAAGTTTAAAATTGAAAGCATATCAGGAATTCAATTCGTATTTAATTCAAATAAAGACTCAGTATAGTGAGGCACTGCAAAAGCCTGTGATTAGAGGTATGGAGCAGATTGATTCGCATATTCAAGCTTTAAATTATTTAATCAAAGCTGAATCATTAATATTAACAGCGTTTTCAAGTCATCATCTAAACCATCTTGAACTTGACGAATATAAAAAGTTTCATGAAGGGTTGGAATATTTACAAAAATTTGTGAATGCATATGGCTGCTACTTAGCGGATAGCTTCTTAAAAAATCATCTTATAGAAGCGATAGAAAACATTATTGCAAGTAATATTTTTGATGATAGTACAGTTGAATATAATTTAGCCGATGAGACTGCAAAAGAAGGAATAAAAAATTATATTCAATTAATTAATAATTATGCAAAGGATGTTTTGTTAAGTATTTACAGATTAAAGCCTCGTACATTTCCTAAGAGATTTAAGGATATAGACGAACTATGGGATTATTGGGATACGTTATATACTGATGAGGAGATGAAAGAATCATTAGAAATATTACAAAAAGGACTTGATGAAGAACGTCGTAGGCAGGGTGGACGGACATTGTTTTCATGAAAGATAATAGAAATAACATTGTTTTGCTTGATTCCGGACCACTAAGTTGGGTGACTAATAAAAATACTGATAATCCAGATGTTATCAGGTGCCGAGGATGGTTTAAGTCAATGTTGAAACGTCACATAATCTTAATCGCAGAAATTAATGACTATGAAGTTCGGCGAGAGCTAATTCATAGAAAACTAAATGTTAGTTTAGACCGTCTTGATGAGTTAATAACTTCTGATCAAGTTGGTTATTTGCCAATCACCACAAAAATTATGCTTAAAGCTGCACAATTGTGGGGATGGGCACGTAGTACAGGACAATCAACTGCACAGTCGGCAGCACTCGATGGAGATGTTATTTTAGCAGCAACCGCAATTATTGCAGCACAAGACTTTGGCAAACGAGTAATTATTGCAACAACAAATGTTAAAGATTTACAGCGATACCATACAGATACGTATCACTGGGATGATGCTTGGTGGTTTACTTAGAGAAGCAGTCTACTGATATTATGTTCTATTAATGACCTGCAAACGCGCCGATAATTTACTTTTAGTTTTAAAAATAAGTTAATTAACATAAACCATCCGTTACATCCGTTTATAATCCGTTGCCAATATTATTTTGTTCTTAGAAGTGGATGGGTAGGACAGGCTCCAAGCCTATCCTATGGTGCTTTTAATCAAAAATTAAATCTAAGCGTTGTTGTGATTGTTTTAGTGCTTCTGTGGGGGAGGTTTTGCCTAGTAGGACTGCTTCGACTGCTCGACCGATGTTTTCTGAAACTCGGTTGTAACCTGGGAATATTGGGCGAGAGCGTCCATATTTGGCTTGGTCTAAAAATACTTTGACTGCAGGTTGTTTTTTGGCAAATTCTAAGTATTTGGGGTTTTGGCGAGATTTGATGTTTATGGGTAAGTATCCTGTTCCAAGTGCTAGTTCGGTTTGGAATTCTTCGCTTAGTGCATACTCTGCGAATTTAAATGCGGCTTTTTCTCGCTCTGGCGCCGTTTTAAACAAAAATAAGTTTTCACCACCAATACTGGTTGCTGGACGTTGACCTACTGGTATGGGGAATACACTAAAGTCTATACCTTTAGCTTGAAATTCTCCTAGTGTCCAAGGGCCTGTTAGTTGCATGGCTACTTTACCCGCAATCAAGGCATCGGTTTCATATCCGCGTTCTGGTCCTGACAGCACAGCTGAACCATCTGTAATTAAATTTCGCCAAAGCTCTAACGCTGATATTGCTCCTTTATTATTTGCTAGCTCAACGGCGCCAGCTACTTGACCTTCACCATTTATTAACTCACCAGCGCCGCTCCACATAAACGGCAACCAGGTAAATACTGTAAATTCTCCTTTCCCTAAAGGTAGAACCATACCATGTTGGTCAATTTGTCCGTCGTTATTGGTATCGCGCGTTAGTTTTTTTGCTACTTGTCGAAATTCTTCCCAAGTCTTGGGTACTTCTACCCCGGCAGCTTTAAATAAACTAGGACGGTAAAAAACACCGACATTATTTGTTGCAAAAGGTACAGACCATATTTTTTGTTTGTATTCCATCGACTCGAACAGTGTCGGGTCAATCTCTGCTTTTACAGGAGACTTATTTAAATATTCATCTAAAGGTATCAACGCATTGAGTTCGACTAACTGACCACCAATAGTTGGATTGTACCATAATAAATCAGGGGGTGCATTTCCGACGACTGCCGCTAATATTTTTGGCATTTGCTGGTCTTGCTGCCCAACATATAATGATTCAACTTGAATATCTGGATGAGTTTGATTGAATTTATCGACTAGCTTTTGTAGCACATCACGGTTGGGTGGTGGGTTGACACCTTGCCATAGTGTTAAACGTATTACTGCATTATTGCTAGAAGTGTTAGAAGGCGCCTGACACCCTGTTATCAAGAATATGGCACACAAGAGTACTACTAATAACCCACTAAAGGTGCTTCTACAACTGCGAGCGTTGAAAAAAAACGGCATAAGGCAAATACTTAATAAATATAGATGAGTTGACTTACGAACGATTATGGCAGGACACAGTAAATGGGCAAATATTAAACGCCAAAAAGCAGTGGTGGATGCGAAAAGAGGTAAAACCTTTACGCAAATGTCACGAGCGATTATTTTGGCGGCACGCAGTGGCATTCCAGACCCAACAGGAAATTTTCAACTGCGGACGGCTATCGAAAAAGCTAAGGCTGCTGGTATTCCCAATGATAATATTGAGCGTGCCATTGCTAAAGGCGCCGGGAATTTTGCTGGTGACAATACCCAACTAGAAGAAATTCGTTACGAAGGTTATGGCCCAGGTGGTGTAGCTATTTTAATCGAAGCACTGACCGATAACCGTAATCGTACTGCTGCTGAATTGCGAGTATCGTTTAGCAAAAATGGCGGAAACCTTGGTGAAACTGGTTGTGTCAGTTGGATGTTTGCCCAAAAGGGCGTGTGTATCGTAGAATCTGTTACAAATGAAGATAAATTACTCGAAGCATCTATTGAAGGTGGCGCCGAATATTATGAAATGACCGACGAAGAAACAGCCGAAGTATTTACCGAAGTCGCTGACCTCGAAACCCTTAGCCAAACCCTCAAAAATCAAGGCTTTAAAGTTACCGAAGTTGAACTACGCTGGATTCCTGACAATAGCGTCGAAATTAATGACGAACTTCTTGCACGCACACTCCTCAAGTTAATTGACACCCTTGAAGCATTAGATGATGTCCAAAACGTCACAGCTAATTTTGAAATGCCTGAACAATTAATGGCGGCAATAGCTTAATTGTACTAGCGATGTCGTTGCATCTCATATACGGCATCGTTTGCTACCTTTCTATTTTTACATCAAAACTCCACATCGATTACAACACAGCGACACATCAACCTGAGATAGTTTGTTTTGTCGGTTCTTTGATGTGAATGAGGAGTATCGCATGAATAAGTTCGCAAAGGCTCTACTTTTAACTTTGGTTTTCAGCGCACCTGTCGCATTAAGCGCATCTTCTGTTAAAGCTGAATCTACGGCGCCTGCAACTGCTCCTACCGCGACCGCTCCAGTTAAAACAACTGCACCTGCTACTAAACCAGTTGCAGCTAAACATGGTAAGAAAAGAGTTAGAAAAGGACACAAGAAAGCAGCCGTTATCAAAAAAGCTGCCGCGGCTAAAACATCTGTAAACACTACACCAGCAGTAACAACACCTGCTACTAAACCTGCGACAAACTAATTTTTGCTCACATAATTATCCTATTACCCTACTTTATTAATACTTTTAAACCTTGCTCACCACAGCAAGGTTTTATTTTTTAATAAACGCGCAATAAATCTCAATATTTTGAAACACTTTTTGATTAACAAAATTATCTAAAAACCTCCATATAAAATTCATATAACTAACAAGAGAATGACACATGAATCTGGGATATTAAAAACATCGACTGATTCCACAAAGAAAGGAAACATCTTATGAATAAGCTCGCTAAAGCACTTTTAGTTACACTTGCAGTAGTTGCACCACTCTCACTAGGCGCCCTTGATGCACAAGCAAAAACAATTCCTCATCATGCCAATGCTAAGACAATGAAAGTTGCTTATGCTCCTACATCTGGCGCCAAAGCTACAAAAGTTCGTCACTCTAAACACCACGCTAAACATCAAGCTCGTGCCCACAAATACAGCGCAGCAAAACACCTAGCAAGAAAATAAACAGCTATATAACTAATTGACGTAATAAATATATAAAACTATTCGGTGGGTGCATCTGTAATAATGCATTCACCGATTTTGATATGTCTTCATTGCTAGACAAGAGAAAAAGTCGGGGTTGAGTTAAGTTATACTGAAAGCCGAACTATTGGGCAATTAGCTGTTAAAAAAGCTTTCCGTGAATGGGTAGCTACTATATAAGCGAGTAGGTTGATGCTTGAGGCACCCATCGTTTACGGATATTTGTGCTAGATATTTAGATGAAGCTAGTTCAAGGAGCGAAATTTCTGAAAGACGTTGAAGCTAAAGGGGTTGAAAAACTTATTGCCCCACTTATTGCACTGCTTGGTTTCGTGTTCTTAGTACAATGGCTAATACGTGGTGATTTGCGCTCCGAGTTTTCTGACCCTACTTTTAACCAACAACAGCCACCTTTGGTGATGAAGGGGGGAGACCCATATATTCGTGCGTTGATGCGAACGATTTCTGCTAGCGAGTCTAATACACCGCGTCCCTATTCTGTTTTATATGGTGGTCAAAATGTTAATGACCTAAGTCATCATCCCCAAATTTGCGTCACAATAGTTAATGGGCCTAATAAAGGTAACTGTTCTACTGCTGCTGGTCGCTATCAAATTATTAATACAACTTGGTATAAAATTGCTCCTCGCTATCATCCGAATCCATCAAATTTAATGTTTTGGACGAATTATAGCTTTGAGGCAGAGTACCAAGATATGGTAGTTCATCGCTGGTTAAGTGATTCACGTGTATGGGGCGCCAATATTCCCCAATTATTACGTCAAGGTAAAATTAATGATGTGTTAAAACGACTATCTTCGACTTGGACTAGTTTAGGATATGGTATTGAAAATAACTCAATGAGTCGCTCTTTACCTGGTATTTATCAAAGAATGTTGCAAGATGAATTAAAGAATACTAAAAAAAGTTGAGACTTTAAACGCGAAAATCTCTGGTTGTTCAAAATGAATATTATGTCCGGCGCCTGAAATTATATTCAAGTTACAATAATTACAGGCATCTACCATTTTAGTGTTTATGTCAATAAATTTTTTATCGTATTCTCCAACTAATAAGAGTATTGGCAGTGTATTTGTCTTTATCTTTTCCCAAAGTGATGGTTGGCTTCCTGTTCCCATCCAACATAAGGATTTTGCTAATTTAGCAGGAGTATTTTTGAGCCGAGTTGTAATTAGTTTCTCATAGTGAGAATGATTTTTAATATTACCGAAAATAGATTGAGTATACCAAGTAGATAAAAAGGCTGTAAAATCCTCACTTGTATTGATTCGGTTTAGCTTTTTGGCTATTTGATTATCGCTTTTGACTCGTTCTAAACGCTGTGTTTCTGTAAATAAGCCAGGAGAGGCAGATTCTAGAATAACTTTTAAAAAACGTTCAGGGAAGTTTAATGTTAAATATAAAGCTAATCTACCACCCATTGAGTAACCAATCAAAAAACAGTTAGATATTTTTAATTGGTTGAGTAAATTAATTATACTTTGGGCTGTGAATTCCATTGTGTAATAATCATTACTTTCTAACAGTTGAGTTTTTCCATGTCCCGGTAAATCAACTGTTAAAAACGAAAAATGATTTAAATGTGAAATTATTGTCACAACGTGTTCAAATTCTTCACAGTCACCCATAAAACCGTGTAGAAATAGAATTGTTGGTTTATTTACATCACCCTGAAAAATATAATTAAGTTGATATTTACTACCCAGCATTTTTAATTTATACTATAACTGTATAATTTACCTTGATAAAAAGTTGCTTAAGGTAAAAATCTATCTAAGGCAGCTTTGAGCTGCTCGATTTCTATTTCAATATTACCTTCCTTCGAGGCTCTAGAAATACACTCACTTAAGTGTTCATCCAAAACGATGCGGGCAACTCGGTCTAAGGCGCCACGCACAGCAGCAATTTGTAATAGTACATCTGGACATGGACTATTTTGTTGTACCATTGTCTTTATACCACGAACATGTCCTTCAATTCGCGATAGTCGGTTTACAATACGTCTGAGAGACTCTTCGCTATGTACGTGAGGATGCGCTGAGTGGTTATGTGAATGGTCATGTTCATCATGTTCGATTTTGAGAGAGGAACTATCCGAGACATTTTTGAGTGAATCAGAAACAGGCAAAGGTTCTTTTTTTAGTCGGTTGGTTCCATTCATGAGTTAGTAAGCAAGAAGTGTTATTAAAATCAATCCTAGCCTAGATGCAAGCTAGAAAGTGGAATTATAAAGATGATAACTGCTCAGGTGTAAAACCCGAATGGGCAAGTACGGATGTCTATAATAGCTTTTCCCTTACATTTACAAATAACTTTGATAATGAGTGGTTTATGCTGTACTGCGAAGAAAACTTATCCGTTTGTTGGAGCGAGAATGTGCAACCATTAGATGCCTTTCTTCGTCTGTTTTCTAGAGATTTAAACCAATACGCGCGGTTTTCACACTTCCATTACTTTATTTATTGAACGAAAAATTAGGTTGTAGATATGCGATTTTCCAAACTACCTCGGTCACTCCGCCAATTTGGTACGCATGTATTAGCTATAATTATGGGGGTCATGCTAACAGTTGGCACCCTAAGCGTATCTCCTTCCATTGCTTCCCCTGTATCTAGTGACACTCTGGCGCCAGAATTAACTAAGGAGTTATTAGCTCAACGTCCATCAAACGCGAACGCTGCTATTGGTAACAGTAGCTTTGTAACTGCGGCAGTTAACCGAGTTGGTTCGGCAGTTGTCCGTATTGATACTGAACGTACAATTACAAGACGTACTGCTGACCCTTTTTTTGATGACCCTTTTTTCCGACGCTTCTTTGGCGATAGCTTGCCACAACAGGCGCCGAGTCAACAGCAACGTGGTTTAGGTTCTGGTTTTATCATTGACAAAAGTGGACTAATTTTAACTAATGCCCACGTCGTCGATAAAGCTGATAGAGTTACAGTTAGATTTAAAGATGGTCGTACTTTACAAGGAAAAGTCCAAGGTGTCGATGAAGTTACCGATTTGGCGTTAGTTAAAGTTAATGCAGGCGCCGATTTACCAGTAGCAGCGTTAGGTTCATCTTCAGATGTACAAGTTGGAGACTGGGCGATTGCAGTAGGAAACCCTCTGGGACTAGACAATACTGTAACTTTAGGTATTGTAAGTACTTTACGTCGTACTAGTCGAGATGTTGGTATTGGTAATAAACGACTTGAATTTATTCAAACCGACGCAGCGATTAACCCAGGTAACTCAGGTGGACCGCTTTTAAACGCACAAGGTGAAGTAATTGGTATTAACACTGCAATTCGCGGTGATGCAATGGGTATTGGATTTGCAATTCCTATCGACAGAGCAAAATCGATTGCCTCTCAACTTCAACGTGGTGAGCAAGTTTCTCACCCCTTTATTGGTATTGGCATGGAAGATTTAACTCCCGAAACGGCAAGACAATTTAATTCAAATCCTAATTCTCCTATTCAAGTGCCAGAAGTTGATGGTATTTTAGTCGCGCGTGTAGTTCCTAACTCTCCTGCTGCTGCTGCGGGAATTCGTATTGGAGACGTTGTACTTCAAGTCGATGGTAAGCGTGTAACCAAAGGTGAAGATTTACTCAATATTGTTGAGCAAAGTCGCATCGGTCAAACTTTACAATTAAGAGTTCAGCGCGGCAACCAAACACAGCAACTTTCTATACGTACCGCACAACTTCAAGACCCTTCTTAGAGATTAGAAAAATCCCCCCTAGCCCCCCTTAATAAGGGGGGAAAAAGAGGCATTTTTAGCCCCCCTTATCAAGGGGGGTTGGGGGATTCTTCTACAGTTTAAAATTAGTAAAGGGCGCAAAGCCAAGCTTTACACCCTTCAAGTTATTATTAGCATGAATTATTTGTTGGTATAATTAACCACGTTGCCAAACTTTAACGGCGCCATTAGCACCAGCACTTACTAGCATTTGCCCATCAGGACTAAACACTAATTTTTTAACGCTGGATTCATGTCCGGTAAGAGTTGTAATTTCTTCGCCAGTTTGTAAATTCCAAAGTTTAATGGTTTTATCGGCACAGCCCGAGGCAAGTACAGTACTATCACTGTTTATCGCTACAGAATATACTTCATCGCTATGACCAACAATTACTCCAACAAACTCTCCGGTCTGCCAGTTCCACAATTTAATTTTTCCATCAGCACAACCACAAACAAATAGTCGTCTATCTGGACTAAATGCAATTGAGAATACTGGGGACTGCGCGTTGAAGGTCGCAATTTCAATTTTTGTATTCAAATTCCACAGTTTTATGGTTTCGTCATAACTTCCACTCGCAAGAATTGCACCGTTGGGACTAATTGCCAGAGCATTTACCCAATCGTCATGCTTGACAAAAGTAGCTGCTGCATGTTCTTCGTCTGCATTCCAAATTTGAACTGTTTTACCTCTGTCACCCGAAACGAAAGTTTTACCATCTGCACAGAACACTAGTGCATTTACTCCATATGCATGAGTAACATATTCACGAATTTGCTCACCGCTGATAGTATTCCACAACTCAATACGCTGACTCAAACCAGTACTAATCAAGGTCTTGCCATCGGGACTAAAGGCAAGTGACTTCAAAATACCAGAGTTGCGCTTAATTGTATGAATTACTTCACCAGTCTGCAAATCCCACAGTTTAATCTCTATACTACCAGTCGCCAGCATTGTTCCATCGGGACTAAATGCTACTGCCTGCGAGTTTCTCAAAAAATTATGGATGCACTTCCAATTCGTAGCTCTAAGTAACGAAGCAGTTTTTTTAACTACCTCTACTGCTACTTCTGCTAATCCTAATGTTACCGTCTTCCCTGATGATTCTTGTACAGGCGATAACACAGCACTTTTAGCTGAAGCTTCTATTGAAGACACACGATTTGCAGCACTTGCGGTGGATTCAGAAACGAAATTCGATATACGTGATGGTAAAAACATAGTCCCGCTCAAAAAATTTTAGTATTTGTGTTCTAGTAAGAGGGCGCCTATTTAAGACGCATTAAAAAGTGCTGCGAACACGGTAGACACAGGTTCAGTAACCTTGGGTACAAGCGCGCAACAGCTTGTTGGTAAAGGGTTGAGTGAGCAATCACTCGGTAAATTCTCTACTTTTTGTCAACTTTCCGGCTTAAACATACCGATTTCATGAACAAAAGTTAAAAACTGTGGATGAAAGTTGCTGTTTTTTAATTTTCTATGACAACCCTTAACTATATTTTCCATTCTATAGCAATAAAATAAACATAAGTTTATAAAATGTTAATAGTTAATGGTTAACATATGTTAATTTTATTGTTAATCTTTGTTGGTTAACAATAAATAATCAGTCGCCCTTTGGTGAGCAATGCTACTGAAAATGTATGTAAACAGTAGTATCCAAGAGCAATAACAGCAAAAATTCTCCTTTTTTAACCTTGTTGATGATGACATAGTATAAGCGTGTTTTTACGGTTGTCGAAATTTGATGCTAACTGAGTAATAATGTATAAATACTTACTCAAATTATTAAGAAATTATTAACTTTGCTCAGAGTTTCTAGCTTCAGCTAAAGGTAATACATGAGCAAAACAATTTAGGGAAACACCGCAGCATTAATTTCACTTACGTTGTAGCTTGTTAAAAGTACTCATGTCACTCGTAGTTATACGGAAGAGTAAAGGAATTTTGCTTCAAATTTGTTAACAATTAAAAGTCGAATCATTGTAAGCTATTTTACCTACTTAATTGGAAACTTTTAAGTTTTATCTTTAGATAGCCAAGAAAGAATTTAAAATTCTGGTGGCGTATCGACGGTTCTATAATTAATTCTTGCCCTTAATAGTTCGTAAACCATGTCGGAAGAAGATATCCGTGCCACAAGGCTAGAGAAAGCAGAGCAGTTTAGACAGCTAGGAATAAATCCCTACGCCTATCGTTGGGAGTCAACCCACCATACAGTCGAGTTACAGCAAAAATTCGTTGACTTGCCTAGCGGCGAAGAAGCAGATGTTGAAGTTGCTGTTGCTGGACGTGTAATGGGGCGCCGCTTTATGGGAAAGCTGGCTTTTTGTACCCTTGAAGATGATTCGGGAAAAATTCAACTATATATAGAGAAGCAAGTTATAGACGAAGGTATGGGAGAAACAATTCCCAATGCCTTCAAAACACTTGACAAACTCGTAGATGTGGGTGACATCATTGGCGTTAAAGGTACTATTAAACGAACTCAAAAGGGTGAATTGTCGGTATTTGTCAAGCAATTTAATATTTTGAGTAAATCTTTATTGCCTTTGCCCGACAAATGGCATGGGTTAACAGATATTACCAAGCGCTATCGTCAGCGATATGTTGATTTAATTGTCAACCCCGAAGTTAAACAAACTTTTCGCCGCCGTGCCCAAATTACAGCGGGTATTCGTCGCTATTTGGAAGAACGCCATTTTCTGGAGATTGAAACCCCAGTATTACAGAGCGAAGCAGGAGGCGCCGACGCAAGACCGTTTATTACCTACCACAACACCTTAGAAATGGAGTTGTACTTACGTATCGCTACGGAGTTACACTTAAAACGGTTGATAGTAGGTGGGTTTGAAAAAGTTTTTGAAATGGGGCGGATTTTCCGCAACGAGGGTATTTCGACTCGTCATAATCCTGAATTTACATCCGTTGAAATTTACCAGGCATATGTTGATTATAACGACATGATGGATTTAACGGAGGGGGTTATTACCACTGTTGCGTTGGCGGTTTTGGGAACCTTGAAAATCAACTATCAGGGACAGGAAATCGATTTAACACCTCCGTGGCGACGGGTGACAATGCATGATTTAGTGAAAGAAGCCACAGGTATGGATATCACTACTTGTAGTTTAGATGAAGCAAAAGGCGCCTTAAAAAGTGCAGGCGTACCAGGTGTAGACGAATGTAAATCAATAGGTAAGCTATTAAATTTGGCATTTGAAGAAAAAGTAGAAACAACTTTAATTCAGCCAACATTTGTAATAGACTACCCGGTTGAAATTTCACCTTTAGCAAAACCACATCGTTCCAAACCAGGTTTAGTAGAACGGTTTGAATTATTTATAGTCGGAAGAGAGACAGCAAACAGTTTCTCAGAACTTACCGACCCCATCGACCAACGTCAACGCTTAGAAGCACAAGCAGCACGAAAAGCGGAGGGAGACTTAGAAGCACAAGGTGTAGATGAAGATTTTCTGACTGCCTTGGAATATGGAATGCCACCTACAGGAGGTTTAGGTATAGGTATAGACAGGTTAGTTATGCTGCTTACCGACTCTGCGAGCATCCGTGACGTTATCGCATTCCCGCTCCTAAAACCAGAAAAACCCGACTCTGAAAAAGCTGAAACAGAAAAATAAATAACATTTGTAAGGGTAGGTTGAAAAGCTTACCCTTTTTTATGTGTCCAAAAAATCTTAAAATCTCTTTCGAGCGTGAGTATTTCTCCAAGGAAAAGTGCAGAGTGCAAGCAACAGAGTTAAAAGAAAGGCTGAAATCATTGATAGAGTCAGCTTTTGACGTAGATATGAATTTAGCAAGCAGGTTAGAGGAATTAAATCGTTGGGTAAAAAATGTCAAACCTGGTTTACTGACGGCTAAACCTTTGGTAAGTTTACTTTTGTTACAAATAATTCAAGATGCAGAAGCTTGGCTGATACTTCAATCAATGCCATCCGAAGAAGAACGACTTGCTGCGTTAAATGTACTCAGTCCTGCATTAAGATATTGGTATAGTGATTTATTCCCCAAATGGTTAAACGAGAATGACCCCAAATTTTATGTTTGGAGACAGAAAATTATGGCGGGTGAGTTTACTCAAAAAGACGGCGCCTTGATAGAATCTGTGAGTTCGGAGATACAAAAACGTAATAGTGAAATTGTTCGACGGTATATAGCTGACTTATCGATGGCAACTGATATAATAGTTTGTAGCAGGCAGAAACCGCTTTGCGTACAACTCACGAGCCTTTCAGATGAACACTCACAATATAAGTCGGATGAATGGGAAAATACGCTGCGTATATGGGCAATAGAGAGAGGGCTATTCTTAAGTTACAACCCCGCCACAAGTAACTATGTGAGTCAAATTGTAAATATAATAATATATAACAGCAATAATCTGGCGCCTGCTAGTTATCTAAAATTTAACTTATAACCTCATGCCATCACACTAATTTTTTTGATTCTAATTTCAAGCACTTAAAATAATTATTACATTCCTATTACTTAGAGAATAACAGTCATCATGGTAAATAAGGCTATTGACCGTCAGCAAAGACTAGAAAAGTTTGTGCAAGCTGTAGATGCCGCCCAACAACTGCAAAATAATATACTTAGATATGGAATCAATGCCGCTTATCTATATTATGAAGATGTAGATGGAGATTGGTTATCAAAATGGGGAGACGAAGATACACCATTAGAATTAATAACTAGTTTTCTCCTAAGTAATGATTTGGTAGCATTAAATTTACGAGATGTGCTTCACGACAAATCAATTCCAGAAATATGTAATTATTTAGACAACTGCATGAACATTTCTACAGAAGAAAATAGAGTATTTGCAGTTAAAGATTTGCTCATAGGTAGTATCAGCAATAAAAGTGGAATAGATTTATTAAATTTAGCGCAACAACTTGTAGATAAATTAGAACATATAATCAAATAACTTTGGATACATATATCAAATAATTCTTTCAGCAGATAAAATCATACCTACAGTTCTACCCTAGGGTGATGCAAAACACCCTCGAAATTACCTAGCCTTAAGGTTAAGGAATTTCAAGCAAAAAGAAGGTATTTATGGTAGCTAACTCTAGCGAAATTAAAAAAAGTGTAAACGGCGCCCTCATATCAGGTATAGTACTAACAGTTTTGGGAATAGCAGCAATTGCATTACCAGTAGTATCTACAATATTTGCAGAGACTTGGGTAGCTTTAATCTTAATTACAGCAGGATTTACCAAATTAGTCTATGCCACCCAAACCCGTCATGAAGGTGGTTTCATCTGGAAGATTTTACTCAGCGCTTTATATATAGCAACAGGTATAATGCTATTTGTCTACCCATTAACAGGAATTTTAACTTTAACACTGTTACTTGGTAGTTTCTTATTAACTGAAGGTACATTCGAGTTAATCCTAGCATTCCGTATTCGTCCACAACAAAACTGGACATGGGCATTAGGTAACGGTATTGTCACCTTAATATTAGGCGCCTTAATATGGTTCCAATTTCCATATAACGCACCTTGGTTAATTGGTACAGGTCTAGGCGCCAGCATTTTAGCAACAGGTGTATCACGAGTAATGCTATCACTCAACGCGCGTTCAGCATTAAACAGCGCAGACCAAAGTTTAGACCAAGGCGCCAGTGCCTAAGTAAAGAAGCTATAATTGGGACGGGCAAAAGTATAATTAGGGACGGGCAAGGATGCCCATCCCACAAGAATTATACTTCTCACTCCCTCCCTTTTGTCATGCTGAGGAACGAAGCATCTCTCTTCTCTGTCATGCTGAGGAACGAAGCATCTCCTCAATATATTTATTTACCACAGAGACACAGAGTACATAGAGAGAAGAAAAAGAGATTTAAGATTGGCGCCTGCTTCCAAAAATAAATGATATAAGAAAAATCCGAAAAGCTTCTATCAAGTATTGTAGGTGTATATACATAATGGACTCAAACTACAAAACTTATGAGCGAACCTACATTTCACACAGTTGATTCTGAATCGCTTAAAAACATTACAATAGACCAAATATTGGCTCCAAAAAATCCATTAGAAAAAGCAGACTACAATACACCTGTTCCTACTGAAGATAAAACCATTCCTACTCAAAATAAAAATAATAATTATATCCGTATAGTTTATGGTTTAAATGCAACTCCTGTCCTGAAGTTGAATAATGGTCATCGTGGTAAAATAGGTGGATGTTAATTACCACAGAGACACGGAGGACGCAGGGAGGCGAGAAAAAGAGATTTAAGACTGACACTTACAAAATTATGCTTCGTAACCAAGCTTGATTTTCTTGAGATAATTTAGGCGTACAAGCTTGTTTATAATCAATACCTAATTCAAATCTGGCACGGTCATAAACTTTATGCAACAAAGATTGTAAATCTAAAACAGGTTCATTTTCACCAAAGCGTAAAGGAACTGGAATACTTGGTATTATTTGTTGCAGGTTAAAAGCATATAGTTGTGCTTTTGGACGTTGGTAACTACGACTAATCATTATTCTATAATCTGAAGGAATAACGGCGCCCATCGGGAAAGGTTCACCACCTCGCAATAAATCTATTTCAATTAAATGAGTGGCACTAATTAAAATTTTTTGGCGTTTTTGTAAATAAGTACTACGTCCTTCACCAGTACGCTTGTTTTTAGGCGATATTAATTCTATTACTGTAACAACATCTCCAGTGGCGCCTTCACGAATTTCCAAAAATCGCTCTTGTACTTCCTCGGCAATTGGAATTTCAATATTTAGCGGTTGAGTAATTGGTTCTAAAGTAGCTGTTAGTGTTGTGCTTTGTGAAGAAGCAGTAACAGATACATCCGGAATTCCAACCAGTACGTTATTACCATCGTCACTTAGGTATACACGCTTCTCGACGGCAACGCGGTAATCTCTGCTGAGACAATCATCCAATGCATCAGCAATTGCTACAATCATACGACTATGAAATTCTGACCAAAATTCTGGATTTTCTAAGTAAGGATTCATGCCTGGTAGTGGTGAGGGCATAGTCAAATGTGTATCTTAAGTTAGTTTTATAATATCTATTCTAATTTAATTTAATAATATAATGTAATGTGCAATTGAATAAGTATAGCTATTTACAAGGTATTACGTATAAAACATGTCTATATATGATTGGCAAAGCGTTCTAGAAGAATTTAGTTTAAAACTTATTGAATATGATATAAAACAAAGTGGTAAACTTAGAGCAGATGGTTCAGCTATACAACCTAAGTTAAATAATGAGCTTCGTAAATCAAACTGGCTCGGATATCTAGGTGCAACAGAAGAGCAGATTTCCAATGCTGAGACTCGTTTAAATGTTAACTTTCCTCTCTCTTACCGAGAGTTTCTAAAAGTCTCGAACGGTTGGCGAAATGCTGACTGGACTGAGTTGAAGCTTTGGTCAACAGAGGAAGTAGATTGGTTTGCAACTAAAAATCAGAATTGGATTAACGGTTGGTTTCCAGATTATACTGAAACAAGACCAACCGTTGTTGATGATTTATATTTTGTTTATGGTGAAGAACAAGACTGTATAAATTTAAGAACTGAGTATTTACAAAATGCATTAGAAATTAGTACTGATAGTGGTGATGGTGATATTTTTTTACTAATCCCTGATGTTGTTTTTGATGATAGAGAATGGGAAGCTTGGCATTTCGGAAGTAAACTCCCAGGAGCAGTTCGTTATTGCTCTTTTTATGAGTTGATGCAAAGAGTAGTTGAGCAGGGAAGCTTTATTTATTAAATTAGGTTTATGTAGATGAATTGGATGGTTGTGTGGCAATTTTAAACCGTCATAAAAATCCAAATTGTAGAGACGCATTCACGGAGTGTCCCGCAGGGAATATATCGCGTCTCTACTTCATTTATGTAATTTTTTACAATTTTTGTTTTACCTTGCTAACCAGAAAGCAACATTTTTAACATAAGCATGAATGTCATCTAATGCACGCGGTTCTGTTTTCATTCCGTTTCCGGGTGGTTCATCTACAAAACTGGGGCAACCTTTTTCAATATCCCAGTTATAATCTACTACGTGATGAAAGCTGGAGTTTGTGACGGCACGTCCTAAGTTATTTCCTTGGGCATCTTGATGATGGTCGATAGCTACTACTAAGTTAAAGTCGCGTCCTGTTATTATACTTTTACTTTTTGCGATTACACGCGCGTATTTATTATTTGCAGGCGCCCCAATACCTCCTTCATGTGGATGTGCTGGGAAGTATTCAATAGTTCCTGATGGTGAGTTGGGGTTTTTAAAAAGTTCGTGTGGTTCAAGTAGGGTTATTTTTTGATAGTCACCGTTGGCGCCAGAATGATAGTTGGGAAAGTTAATATAAGTTGTATACGGGTCATCACGAGTTAAACGTGCTGTATCTGGGTCAGGGTTTTTTGTATGGAAGTAATGAGTATCACCAATATCTATTAACCCACACATAGAACAACCCATGTCTTGATGGTCGCGTGTTGTTAAAATACCACCACCACGTTGACGAAATGCATTGATACCTGCTATGTCTTTTTCGCTTAGTCCTTCACCAACATCTAAGGCAAATAACCAAAGCTCATTAAAATCAGATTGGTCAAGGGAGCTTAATATTGGGTCATTACCTTCAATGTCAGTAACTCTATCACGTCCAACTACTTCAAACAAAGCATTTCCAGCTTCATCGCGTAACGATGCTAGATAATTTTGTAGCATCGAGAAACGCACGATACTCCAATCATCTTCGGTAGTTGGAATTGTGGTTTGTAGAAGAATGCGAATTGGTCTAGCCATTATTTTCTTTTTCTTTTCTATATATGTAAACTATTTTGTCGCACCATAGGGACTCTTTGACAAACTCCATGCCAATTTTTTGTAATACTCTTACAGATGCTGTATTTTCTGGTTCCACAATACCTAGTAAATATTCGAGGTTTAATGTATCAAATGCGTAATTAATACAATTATTCGCTGCTTCGGTGGCAAAACCCTGGTGCCAAAAATCTGGGTCAAATCGATAACCTAGTTCGTTTTCTAAATTATTATCTATTTGTTCTATAGCTATTCCGCAGTAACCAATTAATTTTTCTGTATTACGGTGAATTACTGCCCATTTCCCATACCCATGCTGTTGATATGAATTTATATAGCTTTTGATTTTAATTGCTGTTTCTTTGGTAGATATGGCGCCAGTAGGAGAAAAATGCATTACTTCTGGTTTACTTAGAATATACGCTAAATTATCTACATCTGACATTGTAAATTCACGTATAATTAAACGTGGTGTTTCAATAATTGTCTGTATTTTCTTGGAATTATCGATTAAATACTTGTCCAACCACCTGTTTTTTGAGCCTTGCCATAAACTTAAAAGTAAAGCTATATGTAAAACAAGCGTAACTTGTGCATAGGGTTGAATCGAGAAATCATAAATAGTTAACCAATCTCCTCGAAAACCTGTAAACGAAACAAGTGGATAGAATATTAAACAGTAAACTAACTGAGCAATAGCAAAAGTATAAAATAATTCTTTTAATGAAGGCTTTTTAACTAGAGGCAGTATTAATATAGCAATAATACCTAGTAAAATTGAAATTAAATTACCACTAAACGCTATCCACCAAATTTGGTCTGTGGTAAAATTTCCTACTGGGACAACATAACCCCAAAAAAGGCGCCATTGAAAGTCTCGAACTTGACCACCAAACAGCCAAGTTGCCACAGCATGTCCCAATTCATGAAAAAATACTCCAAATGGAATTAGTATAAAAGCTGCTGTTCGTTGAATTAAAAGTTTATCTTTTGCTGTTACAGAATCATCCCAAACCGAACTCCAACTTTGTAATAAACGAATAATAGTATCAAGACTGATAATGCTGTAAAGTATAGAAATTAAATCGAACGATGAATTGCTAAACATAGATAATATATACCATCAATGCTCATTTCCATCATAAATCCACATCGCCTGACTATTGCCAGCTTTATTGAACCCACACTTTTCATAAAAAGCAATAGCTTCGCCATCTGCGACTAGCATTTGCATATGGAAACCCTCGTACCGTCTCTTCAACATCTCTACCAAAGTTTTGCCTATTCCTTGCCCTTGATAGTCTGGATGTACTAGCAGATGAGGATAATAAACTACCAACGAACCATCAGAAATAGCATTTCCTATACCAACTAATTGTGTATCATCCCACGCGGAAACGAGATAATGCGAGTTGAGCAAAGCTTGATGTAATGAATGTGGCTTCATAACTGAAGACCAGCGGTTAGCTTTGTACAACAGAACAACCTGTATCATTTCAATATCCCGCGTTTCAGAAAATACAATAGTCATAAATTTATTTATACAGGCAGTCATTAAAGGGAATTACAGATAAAACGAGTTTGACAAAATCACAACAGTAAGCCTGCGTATAATTTAAATCCACCTTGCCTACAGTAATTATGATGCATTTGCTGAAAAACATCTGTTAATCGCAAACCGGGCTATATTAAACCTTATAAATTATTTCCGCAAGATTTGTCGTGACTTGATGTTCAAATTAGTACTTTTGTAACAAAAAGTTAAGTTCTTGTGGGATGGGAGTCCATATATCTGGGCGGGCAAGGATGCCCACTCCACAAAGATGATAAATTGAATTAAAGAAAATTCCTTAATAGTTCGGTAAACCTCATCAACTCTTCAAGCAATGACGAAGAAATAACGCAAAAATTAGGCTATTTAAAGCAAAAGCGACAAAACAGCTAGAGTACGGTAAGCTCATAACGCGCGTTTATATAAACGATTGTTACAATCAAAGTAAGAAAACAAGTAGAGGAGCAACCAGGATGCAAACGTCATTCGATTCTGATAAGCGTAAACTGTTGTCCTGTCTGTGTCATGGCGCCATTTTTTTAAGTACAACGGTTTTATCGGTGGGAATTCCGATTGCAGTTTACTTTGTTTCGGATGACCCAGTAGTTAGGAACAACGCAAAAGAGTCGATAAACTTTCACTTTAATGTTTGGTTTTGGGCACTTTTAATTGGTATACCTATAGCAATTATTTCTTTTATAACCCTAGGGATAGGTGGATTTTTACTATCTCCTGTTATAGGGCTTGGTTTTTTAATACATTGGGGGTTAACCATCGTCGCACTGCTGCACTGTTTTACCCAACCTGATGAACCATTCCGTTATCCATTTATTTTTAGAGTATTTTAATTAACCTTTAGAAACCCGGTTTCTTAAAGAAACCGGGTTTCTTTTACTTATACATCTTTCCATCAGGCATTATGGCGCCGTCCCATGTTGCTCCAATAGTATATGCTCCGTAAAGGTTTGCTTCGAGTAATTCTGCTGCCGTTAAATCTGCATCTATTAAATGTGCCATTTTTAATTCTGCTTTATTTAACACAGCACCAGTAAGTTTTGCTTCATATAATTTTGCGCCACTTAGATTTGCACCGCTTAGGTCGGCGCCACTTAGATTTGCACCAACAAGTGACGCTTCGGTTAAATCAGCACCCATCAAGTTTGCTTGACTTAAATCTGCTTCACAAATCGTGGCGCCGTGTAAATTTGCCCCACTCAAATCCACACCGTTGAGATAACTACCAATCAGATTTACGCCTTTAAAATTCCTTTCACCTGATTTGTATCTCAATAAAAGTTCGTCGATACTCATAACACTCTGATTAAAACTTGTTTTATTAGATTCACTAATATTTTAATATTTAACAGTAATTGTTGTTACTTATCGTTTAATTTAAAAAGTTCTATATTATTCTAAATCTAAAATTCAGCAATTTATTTGTGCAAATAGTAACATATAAATATTATTCTTATAATGTGGTTCTACCACTAATCTATCAAAAGTATGATGCAAAACAAAATGTGTTTGGCATCAAGCAATATTAAATTTAATGATTATCGCGCGCGACTTAAAAAATACACACATTGTTGCCACCAGCGAGCTGTTAAAATCATGCTGTTCATCTCCCATATTCCCAAAAGCTTTATTCTCCAAGGGTTTTCAATAAAGCTAAAAAACGGTAAATGTCCAGTGGCAGCATCTAAACTAAAATTCAAATAATCATAATCTAACCAGTTATCTTTAAGTCTCCAACCTACACGATTCGCAAAATCGATACCTGTTTCACCAAATTTGACATTATCTTTACCAATGACCATTGCTAAAACGTAATCGTTAGGTTTGGTTGACTTTAAAGTTTCCCAAATTTGCTTCTGAACACTAAAACCAAAACGTCCACCGCTATACTTTACCCAAAGACCATCTATAGTATAAATGTCTTCACTAGCTAAATTATTAATATCTTCTGGCTTGAGATAGATGTTTTGATGAGCAAGATCAAGTAAAATACGTGTTGTTTCATTATTTGCTTCTTGCCATTTTCCAGATTTGAGCAAATCGTGTAGTTTTTGGTAATTGGCACCAAAATTTAAAGATATGTCTTCTATATCTATTTTGTCTGTGAACAATGTTTGATTTATTAGAATTTCAATAATGCCTTTTGTCCCGCATAACCAAAAGTATGGTTTAATATTTAATGAAGCTAACTCGATTTGTAATTGAGTAATCCAACTTGCTGCCGTTAATGCTAATGCTTGGCGCCTTTGTTTTAAAGTACTAAGTAGAATATTTGTGAGTTGTTCTAAATGTTCTTTGGGTGATGCGGCAATTACACATTGTCCTCGATCGTGATGTAGATGTAAATCTTCTACCCATTCCCGTAAAGACGCGTAAAGCGGAGGTTTTCCCGTAAAGCGGAGGTTTTCCCGAAGGGTAGGGATTAATGGCGTCTCTACAATTGGGCAATCTAAAATAATAATTTGCTGTACATTTGGTATTTTTTGTAACTGTTTTTTCAGCCACGAACGAGTGATCTTTAAAGTTGGAGATAATTCGATTAAAGTTTCACCTACGTCGTCGGGTGTTTTTTCAATACTCGCACGCAAATACAACAAAACGGCGCCATGTTCCAATTCTAATAGTTTAGTTATACTAGAACGCAAATCAGCCGATGTTGCAGGTTGAAATAAATAGTCTACGTCAAAATCACCATCAGCACGCAGTATTTCAATAATTTCTTGACAAGCATCACTAGCTGGAAGTCCTTCAATAACTAAAGCTTTTCGCAAAGGGTGCTGTTTACCTTTACTACTTTTCAAACCCAAAATTAATTGTCCTACCCCTTCAACTATTCGTTTAGGAGTTTGCAGAGAGTACTCTTGATAAGCTTCAGTTATTCCAATACTTCGGTTCTGCTGGTTAATTAATCTTAATTGTTGATTTGTCTTATCTATATATGAGAGCGTTTGCTGATAAACATACTTATATAAACCATCTGCATCTATTACACCTTGTGCATCTGCCGCATCACCAAGCAACCCTTGCATAAGATAATACGTAAATAATCCATGTTCCAACTCTGGAAACTCCCAAGATAACTGGTCTTGGTCGCAAGATAGTAAAGCATAAAATCCTTTACTTTTAGCCGCACGTTGTCGCAACAAGTTTACTAACTGGTTCGTAGGATTTTCTTCGTTTTCATTATCTCCTTTGGCGCCAAATAAAGTCATTCCCCCACTATGACAAGCATCCAACCAAACCACCTGTTGCTGTGCTGGACAAGTTTCGAGAGTTTTTAACAATTCTTGTAAAGTTAAACCTGTGGCGCCTAAATTATCCTTATGCGTATCTTGTAAACATAAAACTACCCGCGCGGTACTATCAATAATTCCATGTCCAGAGAAATAAAATATCACCGTATCTTGCGGTTTTGCTGATGTAGTAATTTTCCGTAAACTGCTGCGAACTGCTTCTAAGTATGGAAGTTCCGAAGCAAAATCATGATGAATTATAACTTGCTTCAGTGGAAATGCTTGTGTAGCTTGTTGTAAAGCATCCGCTAAACCCTGACAATCTTGAGCCGAATAATTTAAACAAGGTATGTTTTTATCTTGATATTGATTTACACCTATTAACAACTGCCATATTTTGGCGGTGCCTGTTTCTAAAGCATTAATTGAGTTACTGGTACGAATAGCTACAGGAGACATTGTACTACATATTGAAGTGCGGAATATGGGTTTTAAATAAAAATATTCAAAATTTTATTATGGGGTGGGCGTCCCCGCCCGCCCAGGTCTGAAACGGGCAAGGATGCCCATTCCACAAGAGTTTTTACACAGTATTATGCTAGTCCGACTAGTTTTTCAGTGAATTCCCACATGCGTTTTGCTGTTTTATCGTCTGTGGCTTTTTCTGAAAGTTCTTGTACAAAGGACTGGCGCCCTTCTTTTTGACGGTTGCCCCAACTCCAATGGGCGCCAGATTGGTTAAATTCTGCGTCAGCTACGACTTGCGCTACCCGTTCACCAGATAGTTCCTGAGAAACATATCCTCCTGTGATATTTTTCTGGAACCAAGGGAATATTTTTTGGAATAAAGGATAGCTGTTGCGGAATAAAGGTGTGTCAGCTACGCATCCTGGATATAGCGAACTAAAAGTAATGCCTGTAGAGTCGTGATAACGTTTGTGTAACTCGCGCACGGTAATCATGTTACACAGCTTGCTGTCTTTATAAGCTTTACCTGCTTTGAATTGCTTACCGTCTATCATACTGATAGGCGCCTTAAATCCAGCTTCTAATCCCTTTAAGTCTCCCAAATCTGCTGGCGCCGGAATGGGTATTTTACCTCCCAACTCCTTGGAATTCGCTGTTACTGTTCCTAAAATTACCAGTCTTGGTTCTTTGGCGCCTGAATTTTTCAAATCTTCCAGCATTAAGTTACACAGCAGGAAGTGTCCAAAATGGTTTGTGGCAACGCTTAACTCGTAACCATCTGGACTGTACAATGGTTCCTTTAACAAAGGCATATACACAGCAGCGTTACATACCAACGCATCCAGCGATTTTCCAGTTTCTCGAAAACTGTTTACAAACGTCCGCACACTGTTTAAGCTGCCTAAGTCGAGATGAATAACTCTGTAGCTGTCCTTTGGCATTCCCAAACTCGCTGCTGCTTGTTCTGCTTTTTCCAAATTTCGACATGCCATCACTACATACCAACCTCTCTTAGCCAGCGCATTCGCAGCGTGCAAACCTACTCCCGAAGAGGCGCCTGTAATGATTACCGTTGGTTTTTGACCTTGCACCATTTGTTAAAACCTCATCAAAACAGAATTAAATTTTTTTGCTGTTTCTAGAATCTCATGCGATGTTCGCGATTCGTCAAACAAAAATAAATATCGTGAAATGATAATAAAAGATTCTACATAAGATATTATTAAAACTTTATCTATCTTAATCATTCCCAAAACTTGACATAGCCTGAAAAGTAGCAAGTACAAGCACTGTATTGTTTTTTGTGCTATGACTAAATTTACTAGTAGTCCTTTTCATTAATTTTGGGGGGTTATTTTGCAACGGATACAACGGATGTAACGGATAAGTTATTTGTTACAAACAAGGGTTGGTTATTTAAAATTATCCATCCGTTACATCCGTTCATCATCCGTTGCCAATATTTTTACCTCTCAAAACTTATGACACAAACCACTAGTTGCTATGCTTGATTTACATTTATTTGTAAAATATTGTTAAGCAATTCAATATGCACAAGCATAAGAAAGCTGATTTCATTTCACTGACTCTATATATATGATAAATAATTAATGAGGTAAAAATAATCACACATTTCTTACTAATGCGTCATTTCTCTATTTTGAGATTTCAATTGTGATTTAATCAGCGGCATTTTCGGCGATAGGAAAAAACCAACTAAGCTAGCAAATAGAATTGGTGTAAAGGGAGTAAAGCCTGTTAGTTTTGTAAGTAGTAACGTGGTGCTAATTGGAGTACGAGTAACTGCGGCATTAATTGCTGCCATTACTGAAATCATCGCGAGTACAGGATGCACCCCTGGTATTAAAGTTGCTATGGCTTTACCTAAACATGCTCCAGTAAAAAATAGTGGAATAATAAATCCACCTCGCCACTCGCCGTTTACAGTGACGCTAATCGCAATCATTTTAGCTAGTACTATAATTAGTAATGCATAAGCACTAAAATTATTCTCAACAATTGTATTAAGTTGTTCATGTCCAAAGTAGCGTGTTAGTGGTACAACTATTGCCAGACTCCCCAATACTAACCCTGCTAGCGTTGTTCGCACATAAATAGGTGCATGAATTTTAGCAAAAACCTGCCTGCAAAGTTTAAAAATACTGATAAACACCCATCCTGCTATAGCCCCAACAATTGCATATAAAATAGCTACAACAAAGTCGTCAATATTATTAACTTGATACTGCGGAAAATCCCAGGTAGGCGCAATACCCAAGTGCGTAATTACAACAAATACTAAGTAGCTAGCACAACTAGAGACAATAGCAGGTAAAACTGCTTCATAGTACTCTAAAAAATACTCATGGTGCAAAATCTCTAATGCAAAGAAAGCACCTCCTAATGGGGCGCCAAATAAAGCCGTAAAACCAGCAGCCATACCCGCAATACTAAGCGTGCGTAATTTTTCGCCTTCTAAATGCAATTTATCTGCAATCCAAGTCCCCAAAGAACCTGTTACCTGAACCATCGGCGCCTCTGGCCCAAGACTTCCCCCCGCCGAAATACTAATAAGCGACGAGAGAATCATAGAAGGATTTTCGCGTTTATCAATTCTTCCGCCACGAAAATGGATATTATCAACTATTAAAGCAATTTCGCCTGGATTACCAAGAAAATGTATCACTAATCCTATCAGTAATCCAGATAAGGGCATTACGACTAACAAGCTGTAACCTTGAAATGAACTTAAAAACTTAGTCAGTTGCTCAAGAATATGCCAGTAAAGTCCTGCAAATAAACCGCTGCAAATTCCTATAGCTGCCCAGCACAAAAGCCAACGCGATACTGTTAAAGGGTTACGCGCGGTTATACCGTTAAGCCAAGCTAAAGTTTGTTGATGTCTTTTCAAAGTACTTTGTTTTTAAAAGTTGTATATATTAAATCCAATATACAGGGTAAGTTCTTCTTGCGACTAAATTATTAAAAGTATATGTACAAAGTAAGATAATTACCGACCCTGCTAAAACTGGAGTAAACAAAAATCCCCAAGATGCATGACCCATCGCTCCAACAAGTGCTACTGCTCCACCTGGAGGATGAAGTGTTTTAGTTAACTGCATTAACTTAATTGCCGCAGCAACTGAAGCAGCTTGAACCCAAGGTTCTGTTCCGAATAAACTAACTAAGACAATACACGTTAAAGCTCCAACAATATTTCCTCCAATTACATTTCTTGGTTGAGCTAGAGGACTTTCGGGTACAGCATACAATAGTACTGCCGTAGCTCCAAATGGCGCCGCAATCAATGGATACTTTGTGTGTAATGTTAAATATACGAGAACTGCGATTCCCAAGAAACTGCCTACGCCAGATAATAATATCTGTCTAAGTGAGAAATTTGGCTGATGTGTAGAACTTCTATAGAGTTTTAATGTATTTTGTTTTAAGTATGCCAAAACTATTTGGTAAATTTTATTTATTGGATAAAAAATTTTATCTAACTTTCGCTTATGAGAAAATTTTTGCATAAAGGTGGCTCAAGTAACACTCAAATAGTTGATATGCATGACAGCACTTTAATTGTCGTTCTATTTCTAGTTTGTAATGGCTGTCACGCACCCTACATTCCTTTCTATAATGTCATGATACCTTAATATTTAGATTAACTGTAACAAAAGACACAGAAATAATATTTGATTTTATTGATTGCAATGATAAGTATGAGCAATGGTATGTCATTGCGACATCACAACTTGTTTTTCTTCGATAACTTCATAACCAGAAGCTAACTTGTCAATTGCTCTATTAAGTAACTCAACACCTTGCTCTACGGTTTCTATTTTATTCAAGTCACTACGTAATTCAGAGGCGCCAACAAATCCTTTTGCGTACCAAGCCATATGTTTACGCGCTTGGTAAATACCGCGTTCTCCTTTATATTCATACAACGCTTCTAAATGTTCTTTGGCACATTCTAGTCTTTGTATAGGTGTTGGCACCGCTAATATTTCCCCTGTTTTCAAAAAATAATCAATTTCTCCTACTAAAAACGGATATCCCAAAGTCCCGCGCGAACACATTACACCATCGGCACCAGTTTCTTCCAGACATCGCACTCCCGATTCTACAGAAAATATATCCCCATTGGCAATTACTGGAATATCCAATACTTGTTTTACCTTTCCTATCCATTCCCAACGCGCGTTACCTGTATAACCTTGGGCACGTGTACGACCATGTACAGTTATCATTTGGGCACCTGCATCTTGCATACGAAGAGCAAAATCTAGTATCGTAATTTCTGCATCATCCCAACCTATGCGTGTTTTTACGGTGACTGGCACATCAACCGCCTTAACTATTTCTCTTACTATTTCTTGAGCTAGTTCTGGTTGTCGTAACAGCGAAGAACCC
The DNA here is from genome assembly GCF_001904745.1 of Calothrix sp. HK-06. Taxonomy (GTDB): domain Bacteria; phylum Cyanobacteriota; class Cyanobacteriia; order Cyanobacteriales; family Nostocaceae; genus Dulcicalothrix. Next base: position 29,296 of record NZ_MRCD01000044.1, on the reverse strand, counting down.
CCACCCTTGCGAGTAATTTTATTTACCGGACACCCCATATTTATATCCACAGTATCGGCGCCTTCGGCAACCGCTTTTTGTGCAGCTTCAGCTAAAAAATGTGGACGGCAATCAAATAGTTGAATACTTACCGGACGTTCGTTTGGGTCAATTTCCATAATAATCGGAATTTCCTTTATATGCTGCAACCTAGAAGCATGAACCATCTCGGTATACAACATTGACTGCTGTGCATAACGACGAACAAGGCGCCGGAACACTAAATCTGTTACACCAGATAAAGGAGATTGAAGCACACGACTGTTGACTGAGAGGGCGCCGATTTTTAGAGGTGTAGAGAGTCTGGCTTTGAGATGGGGAGGTAATTGCAGCATTAAAGATAAAATCTATATAGCTTCTATATTTTGACATTCCTATAGATATATATGTAGGGTGCGTGACAGCTAATCACAAACTAGAAATGCACATGACTAATTAACTGCTGTCACGCACCGTTGAGATTACATTAAAAATTAATGTATTGCCTATCAAACTTTAAAAGGGTTAATAATATCTAAACTTTCTATATTTGAATAACTAAAATCTTCTGTGTAAAGCGTCTGAATATTTGCTTCTAGGCAAGCAGCAATAATCATGAAGTCCCAATGAGATAAACTAAAGCGTCTATATTATGTAAATATATCAGGAAGAAAGAAATAATGTCGCTAATTACTAAAGTCGATGAATTATTTATCCAGCTAAAGACCCTAAAAGATTTCATTTATCTTGTGGGGTGGGCATCCAAGCAAACACCTTGTATATTTGGAACGGGCTTTGACACCCATTCCACAAGAGCAATTTAAGCATCCCTTTACAAAGCTTCAGGTGCTGCAATGCCGGCACCTACTGAAACTTGACCGTTAGATTGTAATCCGGGTTTAGTATTTGTTTCTTTCTCTTGGGGTGTTTTAGTGAAAGATGAAGTTGAAGATGTGTTTGTGTCGGGCAGTAGTCGTTTTGCTTCTGCTTGCTGCGACATTAATGATAGTCCACTAACGGCGCCGGCTACGAGTGCTGTATAACCGACATATAAATGCATCGGTTTAATATCAAATCCGATTCTAGCACCTGAGCTTTTTTGTTCTTTATACCAAACTGGTGCAATTGTCTTTGCTGGTTCGGGAGCAGGTAAAGAAGTAACTAAATTAGTTCCATTTAATCCCAATGCATTACCCATCACACGAATAAACCCACGAACATATACTTCTTCAGGTAGATTTTCCCATTTCCCATTCTCAATCGCTTCCATTTGATGGATGGGTACATGGGTATAGATATTCAACTGAGTCAGTGACATTCCTTTCAACTCACGTGCTTGTTGCAATTGTTGACCAATGTCGTTTAAAGTTTTGATGCGTTGTTCTGCTGCTGCAAGTCTAGCGAGTTCAGCCTTGGAAGGTTTTTTGTTTTTGTTCTTGTTCAACCACGATAACGATAAGTTGGATTTAACAGCGCTTTTAACTTCTACACTAGGTGAATTACTATTCTCTACTACTGCATCAGTTTCATGTTCTGCTTTGGAATGAAACTTTGCGCTGGTTAAGCATTCTGATAAATCACCGTTAGGTTCTAGGTTATGCTCAACAGAATGATTTACGTTTTCTTCTAATTCAGCTTTTTCTTCGTTATTTACAGAATTTGGAGATGAAGCAGCACCTGGTTGGACTTCCTCTATTTGTTGCTGCTGTTTAGCAAACTGATGAAAAGCTAAACCTATTGCTTCCCGTCCCACAGCTTTAAATAACTGACTTGCTTGTTCAGAAGATTCTCCGAGCATTTTTTTTACAGTAGCTAACGCACGACGGTAAACTTTGCTGCGATGCAGCTCTGCTTCAATTTCGCCTAAGATTGACCGTAGTTCGTCTTGGCTGATATCAATAGCTGATTTTCCAGGAATACTTAGTGAGTATACAGCTGTCATAATCTTTGTCTAAACCAATAATATTTATAAGAGCGAAAAAGCTTTCCCTGTGTAATTTATTCTCTTGATTGCGGGTGATTCCGGATTTTTGTGTATCAATCCATCAGGTATTTTGAACCACCAAAGTTATTTTTATAAACGCACGAAAATATCAACAATTACACCTAAGTGAGGATGTAATTGCTGAAATCGGTGCCTGCCAGAAACCAGGTTTCTTCGTCGATGATACATATAAATAAGATGATTTTGCGTAGAAACCTGGTTTCTTGGTTTCTCTAATAAATAGTTGGTCGTCTCGCTTCAATTAGTTTTATAAAAGACTGCACAGCTTTTAAATATACTCCGGGAGCGAACTCTCCAACGTTGTTATGGTCTGCACCAGCAACAATTAGTATTTCTTTGGGCTTTGGAGCCGCATTATACAGCTGTTTACTCATAAACGCTGGAACTGTTGAATCCTCGGCGCCGTGAATTAATAGGATAGGTATTTTTATCAGTGGTATTTTACTGATTGAATCAAAATTTTGTTTCAGAATTAACTTGACGGGGAAAAACCGGAAAAGTTTCCGAGCTACAATCACATTTCGTATTGATGTGAAAGTGCTTTCCACAATCAACCCGGCAGCTTCTGGATGCTTTGTAGCTAATTCTATCGCAACGGCGCCGCCCAACGAGTGTCCATATATATAGATGTTGTGAGCAGCTACTTTCTTTTGTGTTACCAAATAATTCCAAGCGATGGACGCATCTTCGTAAACACTCTTTTCAGTAGGATGCTTACCAACACTCAGCCCAAATCCTCGATAATCAATTAACAATACTGAAAACCCTGCTTTGTAATATCCAGTTGCTGCATAAAGATTGGCGCCAATGTTAGCTGCGTTACCGTGGAGATAGAGTAGTACTTTACCATTTGAGTACTTAGAATTATCCATCCACCAAGCGTAAATTCGCTGATTGCTACTCGAACTTACAGGTATCCAAACTTCTTCAAAAGGTACATCATAAGCAGCAGGTGTTTTTTCAATCTCTGACGAAGGATAAAAAAGATACTTGTGCTGTCGTGCGTATAAAAATAAGCACGTTGCGATGTAAGCAATAATAACCAGCAGCCCCATACCAATAAGAAACTTGGGGAGTAAATGTATTATATATATCAGCTTTCCTGCCCTCCTTCAGGTAATTCTAAACACAATCATTATTATTTTTGTAACTAAATTTGGTACTCTATTAAATTAGAGATACGATTGGCAAATATGAATTCTTATAATCGAGATTGATTAGTTTAATTATATACACAAAAATCAGTACTTTCTCTATTGAATAAGCATAGGTGGATAAGAGGAGAATCAAGTGAAGTTAGCGACTGAGGCTCAAATAGAGCAATTAAGGGAGATTGGGGCTTACTTACGCAAACGACGCGAAGACAAATCTATAAGTATAGATGAAATCGCAGTACATACGCGGATACGCCCAGCGTTCATACAAGCCATTGAAGAGGGAAATGCTGAGGTTCTTCCCGAAGCAGTTTTTGTACAAGGATTCATTCGCCGCTATTGTGATGCTATCGGTATCGATGGCGCCGCACTAACCACAAACTTTGGTGATGTATTTTTACCCGTACCGACTGAAAGCGAACCACAAGACATTGAAAAGAAACAAAGTTTATATATACCTCTAGCCGTACCGTATATCTTACTACTAGTTGCCGCCTCTTTAGGACTTATTTATATTCTTGTTCCTCGTCGAGGAACTGAGTCGGTAGCTCAAAGCAAAAGTAATACTACTAGAACAGCAGTTATTTCTAAAACTTCTCCAGTAGTATCATTACCAAACCCAACATCAAGCCCAACAAGCTCTCCTATCGCGTCAGCATCACCATCACCAACATTAACTTCTACCCCTCAAACTACTCCTATTCCTACTCCTACTCCTACTATTCAAGCTGGGGAAGGGGTTGAAGTTGGTGTTGAACTGCAAGATAGTTCGTGGATACGAGTCAAAGTCGATGGAAATACTGATTTTGAAGGAACCTTAAATAAAGGAGAAAAAAGAACGTGGAAGGCTTTGAAAGAAGTTTCGATACGTTCGGGTAATGCTGGTGCTGTTTTAGTATCCCCGAATAAGCAACCTGCTACAGCTATGGGTACTCAAGGTAGTGTCCGAGAAGTTAAGTACACTCCTGAAACTGCCGCAACACCAACACCTTCCTCAACACCATAAAAATGTAGAGACGCAAAAAATGTAGAGACGCGTTCACGGAGTGTCCCGCAGGGAATAAATCGCGTCTCTACACGGGTTTGTTTTTGATTTTTTAAATTTTGGGTTCGCGTGAATGCCAATCTGTTGCTTGCTCGTATGCATAAGCAACTTGGAACAACAAATCTTCCTGCAACGCATTACCCACTAACTGTAAACCTATTGGCATTCCTTCATGATCAAAACCACATGGTACACTTATACCAGGTAATCCAGCTAAGTTAACAGGGATCGTCATCAAGTCAATTAAATACATGCTTAATGGGTCGGTTGTTTTCTCTCCTGCTTTGAATGCAGTTGTGGGAGCTACTGGAGATACTAAAACATCGACTTTTTCAAATGCGCTCTCAAAGTCTTGTTTAATTAAGGTGCGGACTTTTTGGGCTTTGAGATAATACGCATCATAGTAACCTGAAGATAGTGCATAAGTACCTATCATAATACGACGTTTGACTTCGGCGCCGAAACCATTAGCACGAGTGCGGGTGTACATTGATAGTAAATTTTCGGCATCTTCTGCACGCATACCATATTTAACACCGTCATAACGGGCTAAATTCGCAGAAGCTTCTGAGGGAGCAATAATGTAATAGCTTGGTAAACCGTAGCGGAAACGAGGACAAGAAATTTCAACGATTTCTGCGCCTAGTTCTTTAAGTTTTTCAATAGCAGTATTGACAGATTGCTCAACAGTTGCATCTAAACCTTCACCAAAAGTTTCTTTGATAATACCAATACGAATTTTTCTGCCGTTATACGACATCGAACCAGGTTTGAGATTTGCCGTATAATCAGGAATTTCAACTTTTAAACTCGTCGAGTCTTTAGGGTCATATCCTGCTATTGCATTTAGTAGAATAGCCGAATCTTCAACGCTACGCGAAAAAGGTCCAATTTGGTCGAGCGAAGAAGCAAATGCGACTAACCCATAGCGTGAGACAAGTCCATAAGTAGGTTTAATACCCACAACACCACAAAACGAAGCAGGTTGACGAATGGAACCACCTGTATCTGAACCTATCGATACAACACATTCACCTGCTGCAACTGCTGCTGCTGAACCTCCCGATGAACCACCTGGTACACGCGATAAGTCCCAAGGGTTTGCAGTTTTTTTATAAGCTGATGTTTCTGTGGAACCTCCCATTGCGAACTCATCGAGATTCGTCTTACCAACCATTACGGCACCTGCATCGAATAGCTTTTGCGTTACCGTTGATTCATAAGGTGGGACAAAATTTTCTAAAATTCGTGAAGCGCAAGTTGTAGCGATTCCCTTCGTACACATATTATCTTTGATCCCGATGGGGATACCAGCTAACATGCCGATTTCTTCACCTGCTCTTATTTTCGCATCCACAGCGCGTGCTTGTTCCATTGCTTTTTCTGCCGTTACGCACAAGAAACTTTGTACCTTTGGTTCTAAAGTCTCTATACGTTTTAGCGCTTCAAGGGCAATTTCAACGGCTGAACGCTCCTTTTTAACTAATTGTTCATGTAATTCACGAATGGATGCCATAGTAATTCCCTTGCTTAAAGTTAGGAGTTAGGAGTTAGATAAACTGTAGGGTGGGCACTGCCCACGTTACCAATTCAGCACGAGCGCACTTACAACTCTTATCAAAAGATTGATTCTAATATAGGTTGGGTACAAGTAACTCGTTTTAAACTAGTATTGATGGCACAGCCAGAATTTTATAAATACCTGATATAAGTTGCTTTTAATTAATTCCATAAGTGTTTGAGGCTACGGTAATGGTAAAAATAATTGCTAAAAAAACTCTTGGTATACAAAATGTCTATGATATAGGGGTCGCACAAGACCATAATTTTGTTACAAAACAAGGCTTTGTAGCTTCTAACTGCTTTAACAAATCACACTCTACTGCATATGGTTATGTAACTTATCAAACTGCGTACTTAAAAGCTAATTATCCCATAGAGTACATGGCAGCGCTGTTAACAGCTAACAGTGCTGATACAGACAAGGTACAGAGATATATTTCTGCCTGCGTCACCATGTCTATTCCAATTGAGCCACCAAACGTAAATCGGTCGGGTATTCACTTTACCCCAACGGATAGCAAAATTGTGTTTGGATTGTCGGCTGTGCGTGGTTTAGGACAAGGCGCCATTTCGTCGATATTAGAAGCACGCTCCGAAGGTGGGGAATTTAAATCGCTTGGTGATTTTTGTGACCGCGTTGATTTGCGTGCTGTTACTCGTAAAACTATAGAATCGTTAATATATTGCGGTGCCTTCGATACAATCCTTCAAAATCGTCAACAACTAATCCACGATTTAGAATTAACTTTTAACTGGGCTTTGGGTCGTGCAAAAGACCGTGCTAGCGGGCAGGGAAACTTATTTGACTTGTTAGGAGGAGGATTTGGCAGTAACGATAGCGGCAAAAAAAATAGCTTTGATACGGCGCCGAAAGCTAAACCCGTTCCAGATTTCCCTCCCCAAGAAAAACTTCATAAAGAAAAAGAACTACTGGGCTTTTACGTCTCTGACCATCCACTTAAATCAATTCGCCAATCCGCGCGTATTCTTTCACCCGTAAACCTATCGCAAATCTCAGAACAAAAAGAAGACGCTGCAATTTGCACGGTCGTGATGCTCAACAACGTCATCAAACGCATCACCCAAAAAGGCGACCCAATGGCAATTTTACAAATCGAAGACCTAACAACACAATCTGAAGCCGTCGTTTTTCCTAAAATATACGAACGTATTAGTCCATTACTTCAGGTAGATGCACGATTAATTATTTGGGCAAAAATCAAACGTCGCGATGACCAAAACCAAATAATAGTAGACGATGTAGAGCCAGTCGAACAAGTACAAATAATAATGGTCGAACTTACCCCTGAACAAGCAACCGTTATCGAAGAACAAGACCGTTTACGAAATGTACTAGTCAAACAAGCAGGTGGCAGCGAAAAAGGTAAAACACCCGTTATCGGAGTCGTCCAATCTGGAGGAACTCGTCAACTCGTTCGTTTCGGCAGACAATTTTGGGTGCAAGATTCCATCAACGCCATCACCGCACTACAAAATGCCGACTTCAAAGCACGTCTTCAACCCCTAACAAATTAACTTGTAGAGACGCGACATGTCGCGTCTCTACATTTGTCATCAGTAAAATAACGTAAGTATTCTGTATTTAAATCATATAAATAGTTACTTATGCGGATGAAAAATATTGCATGTACATGGTATCGTTTTATGCCATAGACTATTTGTATGCAGCATCAGTGGAATGAACAAAGATTGCATGAGCGCAGATGAACTGAATAAATTTGTGGCTTACTGCAAAAAAATTCAGCCCCAATCACAGCAAGATATAAAACGTTTTTTTGAAGGAGTTGTGGGGTTTCCCTACGATAAAGAACTGCTTTTACAAGCGTATTTATTTTTAAATATCCAGAGCTTGTTCACGAATTGCTCTGAGTTATTGCTGTTTGAAAAATCTCCGATCGCTGACTATACTGATTTGGGTAAGTGTGATTTTGTTTACCTAACTACTACAGGTAACTTATTTCTCATCGAAACCAAATTTATTGATACCGAAGCAACAGGCGCCACCGAACGTAAACGTCGCAATAAGCACAGAAATAAAGTCTTTGACCAAGTAATTACTCTAAAAAGTCGATTTAGTGAGTACTGGGATATTCAGCTTGCGTATCTAAGTTGTGGTGTATTTACTACAGACTCCGAAGTAGAATGGCGTGGTAACAATGCTGGTGTAATTACAGAGTCTATCTCAATAGAAAAACTCGAACAGTGGCGCCGAAATTACCAACCCTAAAAACCCTAGAAACCCGGTTTCTTATTCGTTATCTTGTAATAAAAATGAAGATTTGGCTTAGAAACCGGGTTTCTTATAAAGAATATGCTGAAGAGCGAAGTTATATATTAAAAACACCGAACCTATGGATCCTGGGTTTTCTACGTAGATTTTATTGTCATAGTACAATCCAGGAGACATCCCCCCATCAAATAGCATTGCTTCAGTAATGGCGCCTAAACACTTATTTTTCGCTATTCCCATCAAAACATTATTAAACTGGTCAGGCAACAACTCCTGATTGTTCTCCGATATACTTATATCCGAGTTAGCTTTAGCGTCATTAACTAATAAAATTACATAACCGCGATTAGTAACTGCTACCATTGAACGATTAGTAGCTTGCTTACAAGCAAACTCACCTAAATCTTGACAAATATCTTTAAAACTTCCATCTCGATAAAATCTACCATTACCACCCACTAAATTGTAATTTAAAATATCTTCTTTCCTTCTACCTGTAGCAATTGTCGCTCGGCGCCTTGTTGCTTCTCCAGACGATATTCCAAACGACGAGCGCTTACTTTGAAAATCACCTGCATACGCAACACCTCGCGAAATATTCAAACCTTGGGGTTTATTTAGCGTATCTATATAATCAGCATTAATCGCAGCAATTGGTAATTGCCCCTTCAACTTCGCATTCTCATCACTAATAATTTCACGAAACGTTTTCGCTACATACTCTCGTTTTACTTTACCTTGATTATCTTTCTCATACAATTTATGGGCCAAACCCACATTCACCTTAAAATCAAGCTTGTCAGACTTGGGATTAAAAATAATTACGTGATTAATACCTCGTTCATAAACATCTCCAGAATTATTTGTCTTAAAAAACTCAATACTAAAATCTTTATTTTTGTCAGCACAATCCTGTTTTGCTTTCCCAGCAACAGGTTCTAACTTTAACCCAGGAGATTCACTTACATCCTGTACACTTTGACTTATTCTTTGACAACCAACAACAAACCCCAATAAAATCACCAACTTAACAATATTCCTCATAACACATCCGTTACATCCGTTATATCCGTTGCCAGAAAACCCACTATAACCTGTATAGTGGGCTTCAAAACATTTAGCTATTAGTTGGATATTAGATTTTATTGTTCCAAAATTGAAAATTAATTAAACCATTCCAAGACAGCTTCGTCTTTAGTATTGGTATTGCGCGATGGGGTTTCGCGGTTAAACTTCATCTGAATCGAACGAGTTTGTTCTCCATCTGCTGCTACTGCCATAATGGGGTAGTCAATTAATCCATCTTGGAACGACATTTGGAAGCGGAAAGTTCCATCTGGATTTAACTTGATTGGGCGCCCACCAATTGTAACAGTTGCATCTGGCTCGGTAGCACCGTAAACAATCAACTCAGCATCAGCAATTAACCAGAACTTACGGGGTTGCATTGGAACTTCACCCAAACCAATACCCGACATACCTACACCAGACATATTCAAACCTGATGTGGTGGGTACTGCCCACATACCTACACCAGATGGGAATACGTAAGAACTAATCGCTTGCTCAGGCGCCATCGAACCAGGTACGTGCTGCATTGAACCAAACAATGAACCAGCTACACGTAAAGCTTCGGTAGATTCTGACATACCAAAGATTTGTTCGTAAATCGCATTGCCATTGGCGCCTGCAACATCGGCACCCGCACCCGCAGCAACTTTCTTAGCAGGAGGAACAAGTTCGTATAAAGTTTTACTGCGGAGTTCTTCTTCAAAGTTGACGGTAATGAAGACATCTTCAATCCAGTCAGATGGATACACAGGAGGAATGTGAACGCGCGCGGAACGAGCAAGCACCAACCAGCGACCGTCAGCGCAACGATAACCGATATCAATTACATAATCTCTATCGCTTACAGGAACAGGTAAATACCATTCCCGCGCCATTTCATCGCTTGGGTATTCTTGAATACTGTGGGGGCTTTGAGTGTCAAAGTTTATATCAGTAACATCGTAGATTCTTAAAGCTAATTGCTGTCCACCATTGCGACGCAACTCTTCTTTATGCTCCTTGGGTATATCCCAGTAAGCATACGCCCATTGTGGGTCACGGGGCATTAATACAATGCGGCTTTCACCATAACCACCTGGTAGGTCAGCTAAAAACTCATCTACATCCGAGAGATTTCCTGCATTGCGGTCTACTTGTCCTAACTCAAACTTTGCTGCTTCCACGACTTCCTGTGCCTCTAATGTACGAGATTGATTTAATGAAGGTTTGCTACGTTCTACTTCTAAAATAGATGCGAGTAATTGGGTCTTACGCATCCGGCTGTAACGAGATACACCATAAGCACTAGCTACTTTACGTAACTGTCGCAATGTCATCTCGTCTAACGGTGGGCGTTCTTTTGCCATGAATATTAACTCCAGTTTTTTCCTAAGATTTTTAAGTTTTACTTCCCCTGGCTAATTCAACTAATGAGCATAAATGTTATTCACATAATCAAAAATTAACGTTCTTATTTGCTAAACTTATAGCTTAAGAAACGTGCTTTTATTTGAATTAATCTACCTTTTACAACTTGCTTTTCTCCTACGGGTATTCACTAGGAGCGAAACAAGTCTTTATGTTAATGAATATTAACCAATCACCCCCACTAGGGATCAAGGGGTCTCAAAGGGTATTTTTTCAGCTTTCAACGAATTTACACGCTTTCGGGGAGCAATATGTCATCATTTTGTAACATTCAACGTAATTACAAGCTTTCCCAGCCTTCAAATCTTCAAAATCATGTCATGGAACCATAACATTTAATTTTGAGGGTGCAAATTGATGTGGCACAAAGTCCCAGATGTGCAATCCACAATGTTTTTCTTATTACCACAGAGACATGTAGAGACACGATAAATCGCGTCTCTACACAGAGAAGAAGAATAAAAAACGGCGTCTAGCCTATCTTTCTTTGAGAAATGACATGCGCTACGACTTAGACCTGCATTAAATATTTGAAGCAAAGCTGTGATTAAACGATTATGTCAAAAAGGTAACACTAAGCTTATTTATTAAGAACAAACAATACTTTATTTTTCCTGATAATACAAGTATCAAATATTAAAAGGCGCCACTTAGAAAGTATACAATTCACAAAAATTTTGTAAATTTAGTCACAGTTACAGATGGTTGCTTTTTTGGATTGCTATAAAAAAGCCTGCTTAAATGCAGGTTTTTTTTCATATATAAATACATTTTGAGATGTCGATACTGATTTTAGATACTTCACTGCGTTCAGTATGACACTGTAATTTACATTTTGGTGTTAGGACGCATTAGCCAAATAGCTTCTTCTGCGAAAAGAGCTTCAATACTTTCTTCGCGAATTAACGAGCTATCAAAGCTTGCTTGTGCAAAGGAAATTGTACCGGAGCTAGCGAAATTATTCTTGGTTGCAACGCGCGTGTGTCCACCGTCTTGAACTCCGCTACCTTGGTGGTCAACCATTAAGAAGTCACCGGGTTGAATTTTTGCAAATAGTTGTTTAAGTCGTGTCGAAAGTTGTGCTTCGGTTAATGATGTTGGTTTAATTTCGTCTATTAATACGAAACGAACGGGGTTGTTATTTGCAGCAGCGTATTTATCTGTCCATCTAAACCATTGGTTCGCGTTGGGGTATTCACCTTTACCGTCGTTGGTGTTGTCTTTGTAATAAGGAGGTTCGTAACCACCTTTACGCAAAACATTTCCACCGAATAAGTTGCATTTCCAACGGTCTTTGAGAAAATCAAAGGGTTTGTTGGTAGGTACGTTATGTCTGGGGTCGATGTTTATCCAAGGTTGAGGTACACCATAAAATTTTGCTACTTCGCCTGTGGAAAGTTCAATTGCTGCATTTACTAAATCTTTGGGACTGGCGCCTGTAATTCCTGGTACATCAGTTTTACGAAGTGCTGCATCAATAGCTTTTGCTGTTTTGGCGCCAACTTTACCATCAACAAGTAATGCATTACCTTGTTGAAATGCCCTTACAGCTTTAATTGTTTCATCACCATAGTCACCATCGGCGCCAAACTCAGGTAACATGTAGTTTAATTTACTAGTACGGCTGGCTAAAGCAATTAGCGAGCGTTGAATATTACGAACAGAGGGATGATTACGTCCTGAGTCGGGTAAACTAATATTGCCATTAAGTAAATCGGTATCGCTAGCAAGATTAGCAATTGGTTGTGCAACTGTAACGTTGCTACCAAGAGATTTTAAAAGTTTATTTAACCAGCTACCTACACCTGGTTCTATTGTGTCAGCGTAACGAGTTGCTATTACTTCCGCTTCTTGCCTATTTGTTTGCCCTGCTTTAATGCGTCTTTCTAACTCAACCATTTCGGCAACAGTAAAACGCGCGTTAGTTATTAAATTTTGAATAGGAGTTGATAAAGCTGGCATGTAGTTTCTCCGCAATAATAATCTTTTTCGTTGGAATTTTCTTGTGGTTTTAACTACATGCACCGCCTAAATTATTTCGGAAAATACAGACCAAGAAACCAGGCTTCTTTAAAAAGCCTGGTTTCTAAAGAGATATTTTACCTAACTGCCTCAACTTCTTGGACAGTTAATGAAAGTGCCTGTGCAACTTGTTCGACGCTTAATCCCATTTGTAGCAACTGAGATACCGCATCTAATCTTGCCTGCCGTTCGGCATTAGCGCGTTGCTGTTCAGCTTCTTCTGGCAATAAAACCAGATTTCCGGCTTCGTGGTAAAACCTTAGCCAAACCGCGTCATCATCTTCAATAACACCTTTCCAAGTCCCTAACCAAAGACGTAAACTCTCGCACCACAACCATCCTCGCGAATCTTCTTCGATTGGTTGGTAGCCTTTGTAGCTATCAAGGCGCCATCCTTGTAGTGATTTGACCTTGAAGGGATGAAATACAAAATAATCTTTAGCTTTAAAGACTTTTTCGTACAGCGCTTTTTTCTCCTAGGTAATTTACTTCTGTACTATCAGAAAGTAACTCAACAATCATGTCAGGATAACGTCCGTTTTCTTCCCAAACAACCCAACCTTGACGTGCTGGGTCAGGTGGCACATCTAAAACAATAAAAAAGTCAGGGCCTTTAAATTCTTTGTTTTTAACTTGCTGACTGCTATAGTAAACAAACATATTGCCGCCAACAAAAAAGTTATTTCGTCCTGCACAATGGTGCCGATAAGAACGAATTAGCGCGTACATTGTGACGCGGTGACGACTACTTTCCAAGGGTTCTCCGTCATCAAATATTAAATCTGTAGGTGGCATCGGTGGTTGCCACTCTTCTTCCGGTGATTGCGTTTCTAATTGTGCTACTTCAGCGGTTTGAGGTGTCATAATATCCACAGTGGTCATGGCGCCACCCGATTACAATATTTTGAAAACTTTTGTACTATTATACTATTTGCTATAAACTGGCGCCTGTTTGTTAAGAAACTTAGAACAGCATCGAACTGTGTGATTGGAAAGCAAATGCACGTCGTCATAATTTATGGGTATTAAAATAGTAATAAAATACTGTTATAAAACTTAAATACTAAAAAGTACATTTGTGACAGATATTTTACTGTCACTAGTAAAGTATTCATTTCTGCCGTTAAATGGTGGGTTTTCTATCGATTTGATCCCCCTAACAAGAACGCGAATTCGGGGGTAACTGGAGAACAGAGTAATTATTTTTACATTGAAAAAGGTAATCTAAAGCCCCCCTTGATAAGGGGGGGTTGGGGGAATTTTTCCGTAATGGTTAACTGTAAACTTGTATAATTAGGAAAATTTATACATAAACACATATAGTATGAAACTAGAAAATATAACTTCCCGTCTTAGTGAAGAGCAAGTAAAAGCTGATAATCAGCTAGTTGCACAAATTCAAATGAAATTACGAGCTTTAGGTTTATATCCGGGTGGAAAGTTTGTTGATGGTGACTTTGGCCCAAGAACTAGGAATGCGATTAAAAGCTTTTGTGATGCTGTTGGTATTCCCTTTCCTCAATACGATAGAAACTTTGCTCAAAATCTTTTAACCAAAAAGCAGTTACCTTCTGTTCTAGGAATGGTAACTAGTAACCGCACGCAAACTTTCCAAAATTTACTTGATATTGCGAAAGCTACCCGACCCCCTGAAGGGGAAGTTGCTTTTTTACATCGAGGTATACAAAACTCTAAGTACATTACAGAAATTGCTGAGTATGCAGAAAGGTTAACAACTAAGCATGAACCTCAAGCTTTGCCATCAACTTATACACCGTATCCGAAACGAGGAGTAATTCCGAATATAGATAGTCAAGGTTTAAACTTTCTTCATGCGGATATTAAAGAAGCTTGTATTTGTATTGGTAATTTTGCGAATGAGGAAATAAAAACTCGGTGGTTGGGAAAAAATGCTCTTGAAGAACGTCAGTTCTGGAGCGCTAGCAAGATTATTCCAATTCTAAACACAGTTTGCGATGCTAACACTAAGGCGCCTGGAGTTGATATTGCGAACTGCTATGTAAATGAATTACAAAACAAATTTACTGATATCGCTTTAGATATTATTAGCTACCGAGGCAAAATTACTTCCTCAAATGCCGGAGCAGCTTGCTTAAAACTGTTTCAAACTCCAACAGCGTTAGAAACATGGGTTAAAAATATTACAGGGAATCAACAGCTTAGTTTTCGGGGTGGATATGGTGAAAATGCATTTATTAGACAACCAAAACTATTCGATAGAGTCTCAGGCAAACAAATACTCACTTCACCCGGCGCCCCACTTGATGGTCAAAATTTATTATCAGCATACGATTTGACGCGGTTAATCTCAATGTTAGGATGGCATTGGCATTTACCTGGAGATGCACGTTTACCCGGCGCCCAATGGCAAAGTTTAAAATCTATAGTTCAAGCAATGGGTAACGACAGAGCAAGATATATAGATGTGGCAATAGAAACTCTTGGACTAGAAAATGTTATTACTTCTGGGGTCATTATCTCAAAATTAGGTAATGGTTTTAGCGAAAGTAGAACTTCACACGAAATTACTTACGTTGTGCTCGTAGAATTCATCGATGAACGTAACAGTAACGCAAACCAACCTGGTAAATTCAAAACCCTAGCAATGACATTACGAGCAGCAGTGCAACCACCCCGTACCTTGGTTGAAGTTGACGCGCGTATGGCAGCGGATGTCACCGAAATTATTCGTCGCGTCGTAGTTGATGAAATTATCTAGTAGTGGCGTAACGGGAAAACGGGGTAATTAGGAGCAATTCTAATAATTCCGGGTTATGTCCAGACTCAACGTAGAACTGTTCCTTCTGCGTTAGGGATAGAACCTTTTTAGTCCGCTTACAGGTCAAGACTCAATGAGGTTAGCCAGTCTCAAGCGTCGGTTAAGGATGAAAACGATTTTTCCCACTGTCGTTGAACCGTTCACGCAGTGTCTCAAAAAATCTGTAATAAGAATTACCACTACCTTATTTGGACATTTACGAACGGATATGAACGCCCAGTCATGGATTGAAACGGCGCCTACCCACAAATACTCAAGTACTATAAATCAATTAGCTTCTCCAATTAGCGTAAAAGCTGCCCAATCAACGGGGTTTGGGCTAAAATGCAGTTTCTTGCTGAAACTCGCGGCACGCGAGAAGTGGGTGGTGCCTACCATACCACTTACCATGTTGAATTTACTTTGAAGAGGGCGCCGTTTCTTTGCTAGTCTTTGATTCACTAAAAAAACCTTTAGAAAAAGATTCTCGTTTTTTAGCAGAAGTATTTGCTTGTCTTACAGCCTCTTGTGGTGTCAAAATTACAGTAGGTTCATCGGGCTTTGATGCTTTAACAGGCTTATCTGATTTTAATATTTGATTTTCTTCTTTATTAATAGTATCTCTATCTATTGATAAAGGAGCAGTTCCAGTAGGAAATGACAAAAATATTACACTACTTGCAACCAGCACTAAAAACATCGACAGTAGCTGTTTTCCAAATCGAATAATATCTTTCATCGTTTTATGTATGTGAAGTATTGTTACGTACAAAGCAGTTTATATTAAGCTTGCTTCATAAAATTCACCCTTGAGGTAGTAGACAACTGTTGAATCTAGCCTCTCTCTATGAGTAGTATATATATCTAGATTTTCTATCTCAATAAACTTTATTGCTATGTCAAAAAAATTATTCATTGAATATAACCTCGGTTAGCAATATAAAGGCAATCTGTATTAATTGAACCTGGCGCCGCAATTCATTGATTATTAAACAGCATTGATATGTAAATGCCTAAATACTTAAATTCTTAAGCACTATTTAAATTTGGCGCCAAATTTTCCCAGCATGGAATAGTCGTTTTATAAAAACGAGACGAATAGTATTTTTTATTTAAGTGATTACTTTAAAATGCAATTTCTTGTTGGAACTCGCGCGCTAATTGAAGAACAATTCGTTTAACAAGTTGTAATCACATCCGATGGGGTGAGCAGTACTACTGGTTAACTCACGCCTTTGTACCAAATTCCGCCACTCAAAGTTCTATACTAGTATTATTTAATGACCCATTTGCGAAAATTCAGTACTTATATTGAGTCAAACTCGGCTTTTCATTTTTAGTAATGGTATAGATTTAAACTATTAAAATTGTTATTTAAGAGTACTACTGGTTAACGCACACCAGTAGTACCAAATTTCGCCACTTGCACAAAAGCTTATCCAAATATAAAAATCCATAATGGCAATACAAAAAGCAACAATATTGTTGATACAAAAATACTGCTAGCAATTAAATCACGGTCTAAATTATATTCTTCTGCCAGAATTAAACCCAAAAATGCTGATGGCATTCCTGACATCAGTACCATTGCCAAGCTTGATGAAGCAGGCAGCTTAAGTACAAATTTAGTAAAAATTCCAACTAGTAAAGGTATTATAATAACTCGCAAAGTAGCCGGAATAAGGGCTAATTTAAGGCTTTTCCATCCTTGTAGTTGAGCGAGTCTAATTCCGATGAGTAAAAAAGCACATGCAATAACGATGCCAATTGATTGTTGAAGTCCTATTTCAACAGCATCTGGTAGTTTTAAAGAGCGCGTAAAGTATCCAAATATAAATGCCCATAACGGAGGTACTGTTAAAATATCCCGTAGTTGCGTTAAAAAGTTATTTTGTTGCTGAGTGTGGCTATAGTAACTAGCAATCCATACTCCTAAACCAAATGGACCAATAACATTGTGGGTAATACTGAATATTACTGCTAAATTTAATGCATTGGCATCGACTAACGAAGGTGCAATTGCCAGTCCAACGAAACCAGTATTACCTAAAACAGCAGCGAGAAGAAAACTCCCCTCGCTGACTCGACTCAATGGTTGTATTTTTGAGTCGTGTTCAGACTCTTGCTGGTTGGCTAATAATTTCCATATCCATATAACTGATAGTGTCACCAGTAAACCAATTATTAATGTACCAACGGTTATTACTGGCGCCAATACGGAAGTATCAATTGCTTGATACTGCTTTTGGGTACCCTGACGAGACAACGCAATAAGTTCTAGAGGGACTCCAACCCAGTAAAGACCACGACCTAATATCTTTGAGAAAGACTTAGGTAGTAAGCGACATACCAGTAACCCTAACCCTATCCAGATAATTAAAGGTGTGTAAGCTTGAAATAAAGTGTCAGTCATTAAATTAATTTGCTTGTAATGGCTAGTTGGGAACCGTAGAATTTATTTTCTTCCCAACGTTAATGCAATCCAATACCAAGTTACCTTAATTAAGTAAAAGTTAGTTAACCAAAGCGATATCACGAATACGCCATCCGTTGTCTACACGCACTACTTCGTATCTAACTCTGACTTTATCTTTTTCTGGTTCCTTCTTTTCTCCGTTTTCGTAGTAAGTCGTATTTTCTACTACTGTTGCTTCTACCGTTGCGTGGTTTTTATTATTAACATCTGGTTTAACAGATACGTTTGATACTGTATGTTCGTACTGTCGATACTTATTGCTTGATTTGACTTGCAAAGCAATACCTCTCCAGTATGATAATGCTGAACCTGTTAGTATTTTGTTCAAACTATCTATATCATGCTTGGAACCTAAAGAAGCTGATTTTGCTGATAACCAACTCTGAACTACTTGTGTTGCAGATTCTTTGGTTAAATCTCCTTCTGGGTACTGCGGTTGACTACCTGGTGTAGGAATCGCTACAGGTGGTTCATTTATTTCTATTCCTAGCTGTTTCCCTTGTAATGCTGGGGCTGGAATTAATATATTTTTTAACCAGCTAAATGTTGTACTAATTAACAGCCAAAATAATAATACACCCGCGACCGAAGCTAATACTTTTAGCAACAAACTCGCACTTTTATTACGAGATTGTCTATGTCTTGGCGCCACACGTTGGTTCGCGTTCGGAATATTCTTAACATTACTAGATGGTTTATGTCTACGTCTTTTCGATTTTGGCGCCGTAACTGTGCTTGTCGCAATTTGGCTATTTTGATTTTTTGGTACACGACCGTTCGCTTGTGGTCTGGAAGTAACAGGCACCTCGTGATTAAATCTAGTATCGTAGTTATCGGTTGATATAGTGTAATTCACAGGCGCCGACTTGGGAATTTCTGTTACCCTATCGCGATAATTAGGTCGAGCCGTAACTGTAGAATTATTATAATTACTTGATGTAGTATTTGATGTGCCATTAGGAGACTTGAGTGTAGAAGTACGCCAGTCACCATCAACATTTTCTGCATCACTGGGTAAAACTTCTAAATAAGCTTGCACGTTAGGGTCTGCAAAATATTCCTTGAGCGATGCTACTTGGTCTTCTAAATCACGAAAATGTGGAAATACTTCATTTTGTAACCAACGTTCACCGTATAAGCACAGTCCTGGTAATAAATCTGGCGAAGACTGAGAATGTTCGCGAATAAAAGCCAAAGCTTCGTATTCTTGACTTAATTCTAATGCCTTAGTAGCTTCTTCTGTTTGTCCCAAAAGTAGCGCACATAACGATTGCTCAAGGTGAACATCTTGCCGTTTACCCAAACGCAACAGCATTTGCTTTGCTTGCCTAATTAATGCTGGTTGACGCTGAGTAAATCCACGTGCGATTAAAGCATAAACAGCTAAATATGTGGCAACTGCTGAAGGACGTTTACTTTCTGATTCAAATAGATGATGCTGTTCAACTACGGTTAAATGATGCCGTAACTGCTGAACAAAGCGTAAAAAATCATCAACGTTTAATCCTGACTCATCGTTGAGCGACCCGTCTATACCACCACGCTCTTCTAAAACCTGCTGTAATAGCTGTAATCCTTGCTTCCTTTCTGCTGCATGGTCAAGTGGCAATGCAACTAATTCGAGAATGCGATATGGACGCAATCTATTTAAATCAGCTTGAATTTCAACTCGAACGCTATTGAACATTCCTTCTTTTGCTAACAATTCTTCTCCTGTCTCCAGAGAAATTGCTGCGTTTTCATAGTTTCCTTGCTGCCATTGTTCGCGTCCTAATTCTAAACAGGCTAATGCTACTGTTAGTACTACATCCGGACGTTCGGAGGCAAAACTTTCATTATCTGTTTTATTTCTGTTAACAAGGTATGGGCGCCCAAGTTTAAGAACTTGTTCGTATTCTCCAAGCTCTTGTAAAATCAGCAAGGCGCCGACTAATTCGTCTTCATTAACATCTATAGTTGGGTTTTGAGTATCAGAATTTGGGTTTCGAGCAACTCTGTTCTCAACAGCGACAGCGACATCGGTACCGTTTTGAGTATATGCAGACGCTAAATACACCCTGTCGTATTCTTTGCGCTCTAAAGGATTAGATAAAACCACGTAAGCTTCTTCAACTAATTGTTTTCGCGATGTAGTTGCTGCAATTGAATATTCCCGTCGTGGTAGCTGGACAATGCGGTCATTATAAGCTTGCCGCAATTGCTCCCTTGTTGCCGCCAACGGTAATCCTAATATACGGTAGTAATCGAGCGGAATTCGCACAGCCTACTTCCCCTACAGCGTATTATGTGATGTTTCACCTAGACCATTCCAGGCATTATCAAACCGTGCCATAATAATACCTTGTTGAACTTACACGCGCGTTTTGTTTACAACTCAACTGTTGTTTAAAGTATGTAATCGCCGCCTATATCTAAGCCAGCTTCCCTCTACACTTAACTAATGAACATAAGTAAAAAATAGTTAAGTAATCGAGAAGTATACAACAATACCAAGAGATTGAATAATTAACTATCACTATAAATAGGTAGCTATATTCATTCTCAGGTTAGCAACGAATTATACATCATTGTGAACTGTTGTTCGCTACTATAGAGCGAGTAAAATTCTACCACAACGATATTATTGTTACAATTACCTAGAAGCACATTGCTGATAAGTAACGCTGTGCCGAAAGCTAAAAATTGTTAATCAATATGCAGAATCTTGCTATCCTAACTGTTAGTGTATAGCCGAGGGTAGCGAAAGCGCGCCGACTAGGACATCAAATAAAGTTGCTTCCTTACAATCAAATGAACGAGCTTCGAGTTATCGAATCTTGATTTTGACAGTTTATTTGCTGCTTCTAAGTTTAGAGAGTAGTAAAGCCGAAGCAATTGGACGCTCTTGGGTAGCGCGGCGCCTGCATTAAAAGGAAGTCGCCTATAAATCGAGTCAGCGCACATGAACGTTATATAAATAATGGTGACATTCAGTGTTACTACGGGGATACTCAAAAGATAATGGTTCAAGAACGCACGTTACCAACGTTTGATGCGGCATCCGCACAAATTACGAAGCAAGAAGGCTTGCTGCTTTACGAAGACATGGTTTTGGGGCGCATGTTTGAAGATAAGTGCGCCGAAATGTACTACCGGGGAAAAATGTTTGGCTTTGTCCACCTTTACAACGGTCAAGAAGCTGTTTCCAGTGGTATTGTCAAAGCCATGAAACCGGGAGAAGACTATGTTAGCAGCACATACCGCGACCACGTTCATGCTTTAAGTGCTGGAGTGCCAGCGCGCGAAGTTATGGCAGAGCTATTTGGCAAAGCTACAGGTTGTAGTAAAGGACGCGGTGGTTCGATGCACATGTTCTCTGCGGAACATCGCTTACTCGGTGGATATGCGTTTGTTGCTGAAGGCATTCCTGTAGCGGCGGGTGCTGCATTTCAAAGCAAGTACCGCAAAGAAGTGTTAGGTGATACCAATCCGATGGAGGTAACAGCTTGTTTCTTCGGTGACGGCGCCGCCAACAATGGGCAATTTTTCGAGACGCTCAACATGGCAGCGTTATGGAAATTACCAATACTCTTTGTTGTCGAAAATAATAAATGGGCAATAGGGATGGCGCACGAACGCGCAACATCTGACCCCGAAATCTATAAAAAAGCCAGCGTCTTCAATATGGTGGGTATTGAAGTTGATGGTATGGACGTTCTTGCAGTGTATTCAGCAGCCAAAGAAGCTGTGCGACGTGCGCGTGCAGGAGAAGGACCAACTTTAATCGAAGCATTAACCTACCGTTTCCGAGGACACTCGTTAGCAGACCCAGACGAACTGCGAAGCAAAGAAGAAAAAGAATTTTGGTTCGCACGCGACCCAATCAAAAAGCTAGCTAGCGAATTGATTAAAAGAAAACTAGCAACTGCCAACGAATTAAAAGCCATCGACAAAAAAATACAAACAGAAGTCGAAGAGGCCGTCAAATTTGCCGAAAGCAGTCCCGAACCAAGTCCAGACGAGTTATACCGCTTTATCTTCGCCGAAGACGAGTAAACAACACACGCACAATGTAGATAGAGACGTGATTAATCACGTCTCTACAATATAAAACATATGTATTCAATTTCTCTTCAACAGAATCAATATAAAACCTACATCCTCACAGATGAAAGCACTAACTCCCAGTTAGAAGTTGTACCCGAACGTGGTGGCATAATTACTAAATGGCGCCTCAATGGAAAAGAAATTTTTTACCTCGATGAAGAACGCTTTGTCAACCCAGAGTTGAGTGTTCGAGGAGGTAATCCAATTTTATTTCCCATTTGCGGTAACTTACCAGAAAACACTTACAGTACAGGGGGCAAACAGTATACCCTTAAGCAGCATGGATTTGCACGCGATTTACCTTGGGTATCTCTTGGTTCTGTCTCAGATGAAGGAGTGTCGCTGCAAGCTACTTTACATAGCAACGAGCAAACACAAGCAGTTTACCCTTTCAACTTTCAGATAACTTTTACCTATCAACTTCAAGGTAACAGTTTGAATGTTGGCCAGCATTATATAAATAAGTCATCTCAACCAATGCCCTTTTCCTTTGGGTTTCATCCTTACTTTGTCGTGCAGGATAAAAATCAACTTCAGTTTGATATACCATCGCGAGAGTACCAAGACCAGAAAACCAAAGAAAATCACACATTTAACGGCAGTTTCGACTTTAACCGCGATGAAATCGATGTAGCTTTCAAACAACTTAGCAGTCAAACAGCTACCGTTACCGACTTAAGCCGTAAACTCAAATTAACCTTCGATTACGACAACGTATTTTCAACCCTAGTATTTTGGACACTCAAAGGCAAAGACTTTTACTGTCTCGAACCTTGGAGCGCAGGTAGAAACGCCATTAACACGGGCGAAAACCTTACAGTACTCCAACCAGGCGCCAGTTACTCAACATTTTTCAAACTCACAGCAAATTTTTTCTCTTAACCCCTTTACAAAACTATATACCCTTGTGTTAGAGTGTATAAGCCAGCGAAAAAAACGCGGCACGGGTGACTAACTCAATGGTAGAGTACTCGGCTTTTAACCGATTAGTTCCGGGTTCGAGTCCCGGGTTACCCATACTAAAGATTCAAATACTCTTGTGGGGTAGGCATCCTTGCCTGCACTCGAAATTTAATTAAATTAATTAATAGTAACAGGCAGGGATGCCTGTTCCACAAGATAGAATAAGACTATTGAACTATAAGTTACAGATTTAATTTTCTCTTCAACTCATAATTCTTCATTATCATCCTCCATTCACTCAGCACTCAGCACTCAGCACTGAACACTAAATCTCTTAAACTTTTTAAACATAAACACCAATCACTAGTTATAATTTCCTATAAGTTGAAAAAAACATTAAGATTCAGCGTAGTACATACGCTCATCATTCAACCGATTATCTGACAACACATTCAGGAGGACTATCTATGGCGCTCGTACCAATGCGGCTCATGTTGGACCACGCCGCTGAGAACGGTTACGGCATTCCAGCTTTCAACGTTAACAACCTGGAGCAGATTCAAGCAATTGTGCAGGCTGCCCATGAGACAGATAGCCCCGTAATATTACAAGCATCACGCGGCGCCCGTAAGTATGCAGGTGAGAATTTCCTTCGCCATTTAATTTTGGCAGCAGTGGAAACTTACCCTCATCTTCCTATTGCGATGCACCAAGACCACGGTAACGAGCCAGCAACTTGCTATTCAGCAATGAAAAATGGCTTTACCAGTGTAATGATGGATGGTTCATTACAAGCTGATGCCAAAACCCCCGCAAGCTTTGAGTATAACGTCAACGTTACTCGCGAAGTAGTGAAAGTGGCTCACTCTTTAGGTGTAAGTGTTGAAGGTGAACTTGGCTGTTTGGGTTCATTGGAAACAGGTATGGGTGAAGCAGAAGACGGACATGGTTTTGAAGGTAAACTCGACCATTCCCAGCTTCTAACCGACCCAGACGAAGCGGTTCAATTCGTTGAACAAACACAAGTAGACGCTTTAGCTGTTGCTATTGGTACCAGCCACGGCGCCTACAAGTTTACCCGCAAACCAACTGGCGAAATTTTGGCAATTAGCCGTATTGAAGAAATTCACCGTCGTTTGCCTAACACCCACTTGGTAATGCATGGTTCTTCTTCTGTACCAGAAGATTTAATTGCATTAATTAACCAATACGGTGGCGCCATTCCTGAAACCTACGGTGTACCTGTTGAAGAAATTCAAAAAGGTATCAAGTGCGGTGTACGTAAAGTAAACATCGACACCGATAACCGTTTGGCTATCACCGCTGCTGTGCGCGAAGCACTAGCAAAAGACACCAAGGAATTTGACCCCCGTCACTTCCTCAAACCTTCCATCAAGTACATGCAAAAAGTTTGTGCTGACCGATATCAACAGTTTGGTACTGCTGGTAACGGAAGCAAAATCAAGCAAATGTCCTTGGATGACTTCGCTGCTAAGTACGCTAAAGGCGAACTTACCGCACTCACCAAAGCTGCTGCAAAAGTTTAAATAAATAGGAAATTAAATGTACAGACGTGATTAATCACGTCTGTACGGTTTCTTATTTAATTGTAGTTCGGCGCCTCTTTTGTAGGTTGGGTGGAGGCTTTGCGGAACCCAACATCAAATAAGATTTTTAGCTGAAGTAAGTACCAGTTATAAAACTTGTAGCGTCACGCACCGACTAATGATTGTTACTGCTTAATTAAACTTTTTGTGTCATTAAATCCCCCCAACCCCCCTTAATAAGGGGGGCTTTAAATTTTATTTTTCTCCCTTATTAAGGGGGCTTAAAACTCTCTTTTCCCCCCTTATTAAGAGGGGCTAGGGGGGATTCAAATCTTAACCGACTACTATTAAAAAAATTACTTTTACACTTCTAAATGTTGGAAAATAACCTTCATCAATTGAACTTGTGTGAATGGTTTAGTTATATACCCAGAGGCGCCGACCATTTTAGCTTTAGCTTTATCAACTAAACTAGACCTTGCTGTCACCATAATTACAGGTGTCTTTTTAAAATACGAGTGCTTTCTTAATAAAGAACAGAATTCATAACCATTTAAATTTGGCATTCCAATATCGAGTAAAATTAAATCAGGTTTGACGCGAATAGTTTGCATCAAAGCTTTTACAGAATCATTGAGTTGCACAACATCAAAAAAAGTTTCATCCAAAAAGGTTTTAATAGCATTTAAGATACTTGGGCTATCATCGATACACATAATTGTGTATTGTAATTTCGGAAGTTTTTTCGATGGTTTAGATGTATTATATTTATTAGTCGTGTTTTTAGTTTGATGTTTTTGTTTATTTGGAGAAGAAATTTTTTCAACGAGTGAGAGAATATTTAAACGGCAGTATTTTGGCATTTTCTCAATGAAGCTATTAGATACCAATTCGTAACAACCTTCTTTTAATAATAAGAATGATTCTAAAACTTCGACTGCTATTTCCTCAATAAGCATTGCAGCTTGAGTTAGGTTAATATATTTCTGCTCGACCAACCAGCATATTGCTAAGTAATCTGAATTGGGTATTGCTTGATTTTCAATACTGGTTTCAAAAATAGCTTTTAGTCGAGTATATACTTCACGATTAAGTGTTGGAACAGTTTTACTAAGTACCTGCAACTTTTTATATAGTATCTCAAACATTCCCGACTCATAGCAAGCGTATACAAGTTTACCCTTCTCTAAATATATAAGCCAAGAAGCAGAAACACTAAAAACTTGTAAACAACCAGTTGCGTGTGCATTAACAGAAGAGCTTAAAATTTGCAATGGTTGTAAACGCTGAAAAAATCGGTATCTTCCAATAGGGAGTGTTTGCATTTTTATACTGATTCTAATAATATAAAGTTGGTAATATAAGAAACTACTTGTGATAGGTTTATCTGTACTTATAAATGTAACCGGATAAATTAAGTGCGTGAACAACCTATTTTTAGCAATTTAGCAATTATTCGTCAATCTTGCAGGTGAATCATCCTTATATACATTAGATATAATTTCCTATATCAAGATTATTTTCCGGACATTTTAAAATTAGAAATTCTCAATTGACAATTCGTAGGTTGGGTCGAGGAACGTAAACATAGTTTTCACATAGGGAGACCCAACGTTAATCAAGTTTTCTTAGGTAACACGACTGCAAAAAATAGAGAAAATTTAAGATTTAACTATAATTAGATTTGTAATAGACTTTACAAACGTAAAACCTAACCCCCCAACCCCCTTCCCTGTGAGGGAAGGGGGAGTAAATATACTCCCCTTTCCTAGTAGGAGAGGGGTTGGGGGAGAGGTTTTAAAACATACACTATAGATAATTGTGACTGAATTTTATTTTGAAGTTGAAGATACTGGAGAACGTTTAGACCGCTATTTGGCATTGGAACTGCCAGATTTATCTCGTTCGCGCGTTCAAAGTCTTATCGAACAAGGTTGTGTTTACGTCAATAACAACGAATGCACATCAAAAAAGGTAGTCGTAAAATCGGGTGATTTGGTAACGATTACTATTCCCGAAGCTCAACCTCTCGAACTCTCTGCCGAAAATATCCCGCTTGATATTCTTTACGAAGATGACCAGTTAATAATTCTTAATAAAGCAGCAGGTATAGTAGTTCATCCTGCACCAGGTCATCCTAACGGCACGTTAGTAAATGCCTTACTTGCACATTGTCCTAACTTACCTGGAATTGGTGGAGTTCAGCGTCCGGGTATTGTGCATCGTTTAGACAAAGATACTACAGGCGCCATCGTCATCGCCAAAACAGAACAAGCACACCAGCACCTGCAAGCACAACTCAAAGCCAAAACCGCACGTCGTGAATATCTTGGTATCGTTTACGGGGCGCCTAAAACTGAAACTGGTACAATTGATTTACCAATTGGGCGCCATCTGATAGACCGTAAAAAAATGGCAGTAGTTCCAGTAGAAAAAGGAGGACGCGAAGCTGTTACTCACTGGCAAGCACAAGAACGTCTGGGAAATTATACACTTGTACGCTTTCAGTTAGAAACTGGACGTACTCATCAAATTCGAGTTCACAGCGCACAAATTGGTCATCCTATTGTTGGCGACCCAATATATAGTTCAGCACGGTCGCTAGGTGTCAATTTATCTGGTCAAGCACTCCACGCATGGCGCCTAAAATTACAACACCCCGTTACACAAGAATATATAGAAGCTACGGCGGCGCCTCCCCAGGAGTTTACAAAACTTTTAGAAGCGCTGAGAAGGCGAAGTTTGCAACGGATGTAACGGATAAGTTTTTAGTTACAAACAAAATCTAGTCGTTTAATATCAACCATCCGTTACATCTGTTCATAATCCGTTGCCAAGCTTTCCGGATTATTACAGGATGAGATGAAAATATACTCATGACCTCCTTTTTGTCACTGAGATAACCATAATGTTGATAAAATATGTCAAAAATTGCATCAAACTTTTCCGGAAAGTAAATATTGTATAATGTATATAGGAAAGTGAAGGCAAAATTACCTAGTTAGAAACCGGGCTTCCTCGCAAATATTTTGCTAGAAACCTTAATTTATCAAAAATAAGCCCGGTTTCTTTGGGTTAGTATATAGGAAAGTGAAGGCAAAATTACTTAGTTAGAAACCGGGCTTCTTCGCAAATATTTTGCTAGAAACCTTAATCTATCAAAAATAAGCCCGGTTTCTTTGGATTAATTTATAGTTTGACGATATTAAATGTATGGAGTAAAATTAATAGTACAGAGTAATAATAATTTACTGTTTCAAAAGTAACTTTAGGGATATAAGTATGAGACTAAAACGATGGGAATCTCCCCGAAAAGAAGGGAGAAACGACAAAGGTCGAGGTGGTTCGGCAAGGCAACGACAACTTAAGAAGCAACAGCAAATGCTGCGGAAGCGACTCAAGGAGGAAACGAAGCAAAACCAGAAAGACAAAAATCAGAACAAAAATCAAAATCAAGACAATCAAGACTGGGGGAAGAAAAGATATTCTTCTCCCAGTTTTTTTTAATTAATTATGTCAATAAATTATAATTTCTTTTATCTATTATTCCTCTATATATAAATTTCACAAATAAATCAAAATTCAGTAGTTCAATAATTTTTTATACTACGTGGCTGTTTAGATTTGAATTTTTTAAATAGCCTAGAGGCTGTTTTTACGTATATGTAAAAAAAACAACAAGCGAATATAAAGTAAATGTAAAGTTATCGCAAATAAATAATAAGCATTTTTTTTGTGAGTAAAGTAATATACAATAGCGTTAATGATAAAATTACCAGGAAGCCGAAAATTTACTGAGAGCTAGTGCATCTCCAAGTGTTGACTGACGATATTCCTACAGCAAGAAAGAGTAGTTGATAACACGTACTTATTTCTAGCTGGGAATTCAGAATTGTCTATTTTTTAAACACAAGGAGTTTAGTTATGGTAGGAGAAACCTTTCTCCCTACTAAGAAGGTTCTTGATTTCCCTATAACTGCTTTAAAGCTTGATGATCAAGTACAAACGATTTTAGATTGGGCTGTTGAACGTGAAAGTAAAACAGTGTGCGTAGCGAATGTACACATGCTGATGGAAGCGCATTGGAATCCGGAGTTTGCAAATGTCCTTAAAGGTTCAGACATTGTGACTCCAGATGGTATGCCTTTGGTTTGGATGATGCGTCAAATGGGCGCCAGATATCAAGACAGAGTAGCGGGAATGGATATTATGATGTCACTGTGTAAATTAGCTGAAGCTAAAAACATCAGTGTATTCTATTTAGGTTCGCAGTCTGAGATTCTTTCACGAATGCGAAAACGTTTGAACAAGGAATTTCCGAGACTGAAAATAGCAGCAATGGAACCTCTACCTTTTCGTCCCTTGACAGAAGCAGAAGACCAAGCGTTGATTGACAAGATTCACTCTAGTGGTGCTGGTGTAGTACTCGTGTCTTTAGGTTGTCCTAAACAAGAAAACTGGATGGCTCAACATAGAGGTAAAGTTCAAGCAGTCATGATTGGACTAGGTGGTGTATTCCCTGTTTACGCAGGAATTCATAAGCGGGCGCCTCGTGTTGTTCGTGATTTAGGATTAGAATGGCTCTACCGTTGGATGCAGGAACCGCGCCGACTCTGGCAGCGTTATACCAAAACAATTCCACCGTTTATCTGGTTGGCACTTAAACAATTGCTAACAGATAAAGGTGTCCCACAAGCATATCTTGATGGAACCACTGATTAAGTTTATAATTCTGGTTTCTATAAGATTTTTGTGAAATCTTGTCACGAATAACTTGCACTCCGGCGGCAATAAAATTTGCCGTCTACGCAAGTTTGCTAGTGTCATATGCTTTTTTGCTATATTGTAAATATTATGTGTAAATAATGAATTTATTTTGATAAATAATTATTAGCTAAAGTAACTTTAAAAAATTTTTTCATCAAATAAATAATTGCTTTAAGAAGTCATAATTTTATATAAAATTGGC
>NZ_MRCD01000043.1 GCF_001904745.1 Calothrix sp. HK-06 | reverse complement strand
TTTCTGTAAACTCAGTGCTACTGGGCTATTTTGTGCTGCTTAGTCTAAACTCCAGTAGTTTAAGTGGCGCCGATTTAAGTGAAACTATATTTTGTAATACAATAATGCCCGATGGAAGTATACAAAGTAGTCATTAATTAAATGCTAATATATTCCCAATATTATAATTCGTTTTTATTTACTGATAGATAATCGACCATATTTATAATAAGCAGCACAGGCGCCTTCATTAGAAACCATACAAGTACCAATTGGGTTTTCTGGGGTACAAGCGGTACCAAAAACTTTACATTGCCAAGGTTTGAGAACTCCTTTGAGTATTTCTCCACATTGACAAGCTTTATGGTCAGCAACCTGGTTATTGGGAAGGGCAAATTTTTCTTCTGCATCAAAGCGCGCGTACTTAGAACGAATTTTTAAACCCGAAGCAGGAATATAACCTAAACCTCGCCATTCAAATTTAGAACGAACTTCAAATACTTCATTCATTGCTGTAATTGCTTGAATGTTTCCTTGTGTCTGTACAACACGACTGTATTGATTTTCTACTTCGCAGCGATTTCGTATTAATTGCTGTAGTAACATCCAAATTGATTGGAGAATGTCTACTGGCTCAAAACCGGATATTACAATAGGTATATTATAGTCTTTAGCAATAAAATTATACGGGTTACAACCAATTACCATGCTGACATGACCGGGCCCAACGAACCCATCTAGTTGCAAATCTGGGTTATCGAGTAAAGCTTGTAATGCCGGAATTACTAATACGTGATTAGAAAATAAACTAAAATTATGAAGATTTTCTGAGAAAGCTTGCTTAATTGTATAGGCAGTGCTTGGAGCAGTGGTTTCAAAACCAATACCAAAAAAAACTATTTCTTTATCTGGATTATCTCTAGCTATCTGCAAACTATCTAATGGTGAGTAGACCATACGAATATCGGCGCCTTCTGAAGAAGCTTGTAATAAACTAGTCTTGGAGCCGGGAACCCGCATTGTATCACCAAATGTAGTAAATATGACATTTGGGTGTTTAGCTATAGCTATAGCATCATCTAGTTTCCCTCTTGGCATTACGCATACTGGACAACCAGGGCCATGAATTAATTCGATTGTTTCTGGTAAAGCATCTTCGATACCGTATTTAAAAATGGAATGCGTATGTCCACCACATACTTCCATAATTTTTATACGTTTGTTTAATTTTTTTGATAACGTTTCGATTTCACGGAGTAATATTTCTCCCTTTTGCGGTTCTCGGTATTCATCAACGTATTTCATATGATGCGTGAGATTTTATATTAATTTAATAGTCTAAATTGGTTTAACTTCGATATGATTAGCCTTAGCCAATTAATTGCTAAGTGCTGCTTGCGCGGCTGCTAGTTCTTGCAAAATTTGCAAGGTTTCAGCCGCTTCTTTCTCATTAATTCGATTCATTGCAAAGCCTACATGTACTAATACCCAATCTCCAACACAGTCAGCAGGAGAGTGATTTTCGTCAACTATACAGGCAATATTTACTTGGCGCCTGACTCCACCAACATTTACAACAGCGAGTTTATTATTAGTATCGGTAATTTCAACTATTTGACCAGGAATTCCTAAACACATAAATACAACCAATAAATTATAAAGAAACCGGGTTTCTAACTAAAATAGTTATTTTGATTACAAGTTATCGACTAAGAAACCGGGTTTCTATAATCGTGCAGCGGCAATTACTGCTTGTCCCAACGATATGCCACCATCGTTACAAGGTACTAAACTATGAGTAATGACTTTTGTATCAAATTTTGCTAATTTGTCTTGAAGCTGTTCTAACAAGATAGCATTTTGAAAAACTCCACCTGTTAAAGCAATTTGATTAAATTTATATTCCTGTTGTAGATGCTTCACCACCTGAATTACAATATTAATCAAACCTTGATGGAATTTAGCAACAATAACTTGGTTTGGTATATTTTGCTGCAAATCATCTAAAAGTTGAATCCACATGTAGCTTGAATCAATATAACTAATATTATTTGATTTTTCGATATTAAAGTCATAGCTTAGTGATTCTTTATCATCAATTAATGCTTCCATTTCAATTGCCGCTTGACCTTCGTAACTACATGTGTCGCGACAAATACCAATAGCAGCAGCAACAGCATCAAAAAGGCGCCCAACAGAAGAAGTTAGAGGTGAATTAATTTGTTTACTGATTAGCTGATTAAGTAGTGATATAGGTTTCGTTTGTAAAAACTGGAATAATTCTAAGCTTCCATACTTAGACTCTAACTCTTGCCATTTTGTTACTAAGTGTGCATAAGTGTTACGCCAAGGTTGATGAATACTTAAGGCGCCTCCTATCATTGGAACAGGTTTAAATGTTGCGACTCGTGTATACTCCCGATAGTCAGCTAAAAGAAATTCTCCTCCCCAGAGCGTTCCATCTTCCCCATAACCTAAACCATCGAAAGCAATACCTAAAATAGGCGCCGTATTAATATCTATATTATTCTCTGCCATACAAGCAGCAACATGAGCATGATGATGCTGTACTTCAATTAACTGGTTACTAGCTGCTAATTGTTTGCCAAGCTTTGTAGATAAATACTCTGGGTGCAAATCTGTGGCAATTGCTTCTGGTTTATGCTCAAATAAGTTTAAATACAAATCAAGCATTTCCTGGTAACTATTAAACGTTGCGACATTTTCTAAATCTCCTAAATGTTGTGAAATAATAGCTTTGCCGTGACGTAATAAACAGAAGGTACTTTTTAACTCACCTCCCATCGCTAAAACTTGAGGTGAAGTAGCGAAACCAGAGGGTAAGTTAATAGAAGCAGGTGCATATCCTCGTGCGCGTCGAATAATTCGAGTTTTATCACCAACGACTCTAACCACCGAATCATCCACACGATTAATAATATCTCGGTTATGGAGAAGGAAATAATCGGCGATATGTCCTAATTTTTCGCGCGCTTCCTCATTATCAATACACTGCGGTTCATCAGATATATTGCCACTAGTAAATACAATCGGACGATTCATCCGTTTGAGAATAAGATGATGTAAAGGAGTATATGGCAACATGAAACCAATAGTACTTGAGGAAGGCGCCACTAATGGTGAAACAAAATCCCCTTCTCCTTTCTCAATTAAAACAATAGGCGCCTGGTGAGATAAAAGTAATTCACGTTCTTTGGCATTAGGAGTACAATATCTTTCAATAACAGTAATATCACGCGCCATCAAGGCGAAGGGTTTGTGGTATCGTTGTTTTCGTTCGCGGAGTTTTTTAACTGCGGTTTCGCTCGTAGCATCGCACGCCAAATTAATTCCACCGAGACCCTTGATGGCGACAATTTCTCCTTTTTGTAGCAAAGTGCAAACGGCATCAACTTCATCTAGCATTGAGAACATAGAAGCTGTAAAAGGTTTGCCATCAGCACGTTCTAACCATGCCTTCGGACCACAAACATGACAAGCCGTTGGTTGAGCATGAAAGCGACGATTTGTAATATCGTTGTATGACTCCCTGCATTCTGGACACATCACAAAGCTTGCCATGCTGGTATTATTGCGGTCATAAGGTATAGAACGAATAATGCTTAGGCGTGGTCCACAATGGGTACAATTGGTAAAAGGATAACGAAACCAGCGACTTTGAGGATCGAAGATTTCGCTTTGACATTGTACACAGGTGGCAGTATCGGGTGTAATTTCGGTATTAACTACATTATTAATACTTTTAGAAATTATAAAATCATCAAAGTTAAATTCACCCTCAGATATATGTTGTGTGCGTGTTATTTCATTTATTTTTGCCAAGGTCGGGCATTCTTGCTGTAATTGGCGAACAAATTTTTCTAAAGATTCTTCATATCCGAATGCGCGAATTACAACCCCTTCACCGTCGTTATAAACTTCGCCGCGTAACCCATTCGCTACGGCAATACGATAAACTGTAGGACGAAATCCTACTCCTTGAACTGTACCCCGTACTCGTATTTCTTCATACATAATTTATAAGATATTCCTTCTCTTCTTTCTTTCCTTTGTGTCCTTTACGGTTCGTTATAAATCCCCCCTAACCCCCCTTATTAAGGGGGGAACAAGAAGCACCTCTTAGCCCCCCTTATTAAGGGGGGTTGGGGGATTAATTAAGGCGCCATAATAAAATTCTATTATTACCAGAATCAGAAATCACAGCAGTATCACCACATATATTAATGCCATAACACCAATTAACACTGTTTCGCTTTGGTAATCCAAAGTTACCATTTTCAGACTTACTTTTAAAATCCTTTTGTCCCATTAATCCATCTGCATCTACCCCACATGATGTCAAATTCTTCCATCCCAACAATCGCGAATTAGCAGTATCAGCCACAATTAACCAATCACCAAAAGTATCAACACCATATGGCATACTGAGACTACTAGCATTAGGAAAATAAACACCTTGATTTAACTCAACAAAATCAAAGCTTTTTTGTCCTAAAACTACGCGACAGGGAGTATTATTTTCAGTTGGCATTCCTTCCCAAATCATAATGCGGTTATTACCAGCATCAGTGACAACTAAATTTTCTTGCCAAAATGTAATATCATGGCACCAGCGCATACTCGAAGCGGATGCAGTCCCACCACCATTCTCATTCCGAGAAAACATATCTGGTTGTCCCAAGACTAAATCAGCAGGTTGACCATTCTGACTTGGCAATTCATTCCAAACCAATACCCGACGATTACCAGTATCAGCAACAAACAGCTTTCCTTGATGATAAAAAACACCGTAACACCAATTAAGAGTATTTGCGTAAGCTTCTTGCTCACCTCTATTTGGTCGATTATCAGTAAAATTATTTTGCCCTAGTACAATATCTGCCGGCACATTGCTATCTTCTGGAATTTGTTTCCAAATTAAAACGCGATGGTTCCAAGCATCCGCTACAGCTAAACCACCACCACAAACACAAATACCTGTCGGTACACTTAGTGTTGTGTTTCCTGGTATACCTTTAGCATTTTGTCCTTCGTGAAAAAAATCAGGTTGTCCAATTACCCAGTCAGCAGGTTGACTATCTTGAGTTGGTAAGTTTCGCCATCCTAATAACCGATGGTGTCCTGTATCCGCAACCCATAAAGAACCACTTTCTGATGTTAAACAGGCGCCGCGCGGAGCGAACATAGATACTGCACTAGGCGCCAGAGGTACTGCAAATTCTTCACGTGTACCTAATATGATATCGGCGCCTAAATTTGAAAAGGGCAATTTTGGAATGAACATTACCTATACTGCAACAACTTTAGTAATTTCAGGACAGTATGCTTGAATAGTCTGTTCAATGCTTTGAGACAAAGTAAAATTAGAAGAGG
This sequence comes from Calothrix sp. HK-06, assembly GCF_001904745.1. Lineage (GTDB taxonomy): Bacteria > Cyanobacteriota > Cyanobacteriia > Cyanobacteriales > Nostocaceae > Dulcicalothrix. The sequence continues at coordinate 62,005 of NZ_MRCD01000043.1, read as the reverse complement.
GACAATTTTTGCATGTTCCAATTAATCTAACTTCCACCACATCCGGTAATTTAATTGCTATTAATTCAACATCACCATTATGACTTTTTAAACTAGGACGAACTGCTTCGATAGCTGTTTGTAAACGTTTTTCAAGTGAAGGTTTAGGTGGTTTAACCAATTCATGGTAAACCAGCACACCATATACTACTTCATCTTGAACAGCATTACGCAATGCCGACATTGATTCTTGCTTGACGCTTTTAATTAAACGCGCGAGTGCTTCTTTATGTAATGTTTCAATAGCCCTTTTCAAGCCAACAGCAACACCACGCTCTCGTTCATCCCAATCAGCTATAATTGCCTCAAAGCGACTAATTTCCGTAACCAACTCTTCCAAATCATTCATAAATTAAAACTTAATGTAGGTTGGGTGGAGCGCAAGCGGAACCTAACATAAACAACATATTTTTACCACAGAGACACAGAGTACACAGAGAAGCTTAAAATAAGGGGCCTGCTTGTTTTCAGTGTAGCCATTCCATTATTAAATAAAGTACCTGTAATTACTTTTAATTGAATTACCAAAAATCACTTTAGCTACAAAAACCAATAACAATATCATCCCTAAATTAGTATGTTGCAAAAATAACATAAAGAAGCTAGTTAAATTAACTCGGCTCTTCCGTACTTAGTGGGCTAAAATATTAAATAATAACCCAAAAATCAAAAATAGCTAATCAATCATGAACAGCTTAATGACTAAGTTATTAAATTTACCTGGAGTCATAGTAGAAGATAGTAAAGAAATCGAAGAAACATTAATCTTATCTGTAAAAGTATCGAAAAAAACAGCAGTTTGCCCACGATGTGGTCAAAGTAGTCATCATCTTCATGAAAATAAAAGATATTTAGTCAGAGATTTACCAATAACAGCAAAGTCTGCCGGGGGAAGCTTCCCCCGGCGAGCTTTGCAATTAAAAGGTGGTTGGCAGAGATATTAGGATATTTTGAACGAAGAACAACTAACGGGGTAGTTGAAGGAATTAATAACAAATTGAAGTTACTTAAACGCTGCAGATTTGGATTTAGAAATTTTAATAATTTTCAAATGCGGGCTTTGCTATTTTGGCATTATACTAAAAATTTAGCCCACTAAGTACGGAAGAGCCAATTATTTATGCTATTCCTCTTTTTGTATAACAGTCCTCTTGGTAAATACGGAAATACAGTCTAACTTTTAATGCAATGTAATTTAAGTGTATCATTAGTAATTACCGCTCCTAGCGCGCGCTTTGTAAGTTTCTCTTAATGTCGGCGCCTCTTAAACGCTTAGTACAAATGCTATCTAAATGCCGCTTTCAAATCTAATTGATTTAAAAAAGCTTCTAGCTCTAATTTAATTACAACTTCGCCTGATAAACAACCATTATATTTTACTTCATACACACCTTCACTTACTTCTCGAAAATCTATTATTTTACCTGCGCGTTTTGCATTGGATAGTTTTTGCACTTCGGGTGGCGTTATTTCTATTACATGGCGCCGTTCTAATGGAGTAAGTACTTCCCAAGCTTGATATTTATATTGGCTGTGAGTATTGAGTGCTTCGCTAATCTCCTGCCAAGTATGTGCTGTAGTCAATGTCTCCACCAAAAAGTCTATGGGTGTTTTTTCCACTACAGGTAAAGAAGCTGAAGTTAATATCTGATAATTTTCTATTTCGTCATCTTGTTCTGGTTCTGGCTCATTCCAAGCATCTTGAACTAAGTTATTTTCATTCTCTAAACCATTGACTGGCGCCTCGGACAAATAGATAGTAGCTTCTCCAACCTCTTCATCTTGCTCCCATAAGTCTAAGAACTCTTCTTCTCTCATACCCAACTCCGAAGTGTAAACCAATTGCCCATCCTGACGCGCTTTTCTTAATGCTACAGCATCTCTAATAATTTCCTGAAAAGTTAGACCTTCAGCATCAGCCATTGCTTGAAGGGTTATTCCGGTAAGTTCATCTGTTTCATGAATAGGAGGTATTTGTGCAAATCTACCACCCTCTGGGATTCGACGCCAAATACTATTTTTATCTTCTTGCTTTGTTTGTCTTGGCTTTCGGCAATTAGCGATGAGTCCACGCACTGCATCTTGGGTAATTTTCGGTAGTGTCGAAAGCCGCTTGATAACTGACTGATATTTTTTGACGTTTCCAGCTAGTTGGAAAATTGTGCGGGGTTCAATTAAAGCAAGTTCATGGGCTTGATAATTTTGAAAAGCATCTGCTACCTTGAGGTAACGCTTTTCTTCGCCTTTCCATCCAAATTTACTTAACAACTGCTTGAACTCTATTTTCGTAAGCAATACTTTTTGTTCGGCAAGCCAAAAAGCAAAGTCTAATAAACGCGCTGTAGCACCAAATATATTGGCGCCAGGAGTTACCGCACGGTCTGTAATAAAAGATAGATATTCGTAGAACTCGGTCTCGATATTCGAGAGAAAGTTTAAATCGGAGGTGCCGAAACCCTGAATCTGTGTCATCATTGCTGTATACTTTTTTTATTGGGTGTCTACTTCATCTTTAAAGGAATAAGGTGGACACTTTGTTCTTTGTTTACTTGATATTCGATGCGTAACCATCTAATCAAGTGTAAGCTGATTGCTTGTTACAACAATGGTATAACAGATGCGTACATAAGTCAACAATTTTGCACCAAATGATTAAAATTAAAAAGTGGAGTAAAAATTGTTTATAAAAATGTATGAAAAAACAAGAAATGATGAAGCTAGACGAGCGCATTGCAATTAGAATCGACAAGCAAACGAAAGATGAATTTATGCGGCGCCTGGAGGAGGAAGGAAAAAATGCCTCTGACATCATATTAAAGTGGATAAAGTCTTATGTCGCTTCTGAACCAAAGGCAGAAGTTGATTTGCAGAAAATCAGTGAGGATTTGGAAAGCTTAAAACGGCAAGTTGCTGATTTGGAAAGGCTTAAGCAAGAAGTTGCGATAATGCGTAGCGAATTTATAGCAAAATCAGCAGCCTGAAAAATATATAGTTGCTAGATAAGTTTATTGCAATTGATGGCACAAAAAAGATATTTGTGGATGATAACGCTAGTTCGGTAGTGATATGAACCAAAAATGCGTCATTATTCATGAAGAAAAGTCTGATAGTGTATTTACAGAAGCTATTCAGCAAGGAATAAATCAGTTTAACCAAGAGCAAGCAGGAGACTACAACTATAAAAAGCTGTGTCTCTCACTTCGGGATGCTGAACAAAAAATAGTTGGTGGGTTGGTTGGAGAGACTTATTGGGATTGCTTTTATATAGAATTGTTTTGGATTAGCGAACCATATCGGAAAGGTGGGTATGGAAGTACTATTTTGCAAATGGCTGAGGATGAGGCTCGTAGTAGGGGTGTAAAACAAGTTTTTCTCAATACTTTTAGCTTTCAGGCGCCTGATTTTTACGAGAAACATGGTTATCGGGTGTTTGGTGAGTTACCAAATTTCCCACCGGGTCATAAGTGTTATTTCTTGACTAAGAATTTGTGAATAGTCTTGTGGGATAGGCATCCTTGCCTGTCCATTGTTAAGTCCATTATTAGAGACGGGCAAGGATGCCCGCTCCACAAGATGTTGCTCTACAAGATGTTCTGCAAGATATTACAGATACTGGTATTAGAAACTTGCCATTACCTATGAGGGGTGTCATAATGTAGGGGTCAAGTGCATTAGGGGTATAAGCAAGTAGGGGTAAAGCCCCACAAAGACAGGCGAAATAAGTAATTGGCGATGCATAGCGCCTTAATTTATAAATGATACCGTGATTTACACTGAACTTCAACGGTGGTTAAGTAAGAATTTCAGTGTTATCACGTATTCACTTTAGTCTTATTACTGCTCATAATATCAACCATAGCAATTCGGTGAAAACCGAGGCTAGAATTCCTCCCTGACAAGTCGAAAAGCCTATCTGAATATGGGCAAAAGTTAAGTTAGAGAGAAAAATCCGGTGGGTAAAGCTCAGGAAATTAAAGGTAAAAAAATTAGTAAATTTCCTTACCTGTATTTTTTTGGCTATCTCGCGTAAAGTTTTTCTTGACCTTATCTTTTGCCCTTTATTTAAAGTCGTCAGTACTTACATTACCCTCCAAAAAGTAAGGTTTAAGCAATCTTGTGTGCGGTGGTCGCACTCTCCACAAAATTAGATTTAAAAAAGGATTGAGAATATGCAAAATAATGACTTTAACGCTTCGGGCAATGGAAGCGTCAATGGTAATGGCAATGGTAACGGTAATGGTAAGTCTAAACAGGCGCCTCCATCATCTAACTCTAACAACATGCCGTCTTTGGGTATGGGTGAGTCGCGTGGAACTGGGGTAATGAGTAGCGTGCAGATGAATGCTGACTCTTATAGTGCTATGCAAAAGGTTCTTGTAGAGTTACGAGTATCTAGAACACAAGGTATTGTTGGTGCATCAGAAAACGTTGGCGCCAGTATTGACAGTTTTCGACTCGATACCGCATACGAACCAGTTCCAGTTGCTCCATCTAGCAACATTGTTGCAAGTATTATGGGTGCTAACGAAGAGACTTATATCATTCGCGGTGAAGTCGAAGAACGTAGAATTGCTGAACTCGAAGCTCAACCAAGTGTTGTTAAAGTCTACAAAGATACACCTATTGCTCCATTCAATCAATCGGTTTTGGAAAAGACTACCTACGATTTAGTCAAACCGATGGATGGTAAAGGTAACTGTCCTGTTGGTACTTGTGACTGTTCACCGACTACAGCAAAAGGAACAATTGCAGATGTAGCAAAATATTTTGGTGTAGACCAAATTTGGGCTGCTGGATTTAGAGGTCAAGGTATTGTAGTTGGCGTTGTTGATGGTGGTATTACTGCGGAAGGGCGCCCTGTTGACCCATTTGAAGGTATTCGTCGCATTCCAAACGTAATTGGTGGCCCTGCACAAGATTGGGGAACGAAAGCGCGTTCTTGGGGTGAACACGGTAACATGTGTGCCACAGATATTCTCGGTATGGCGCCTGAAGCAAAGTTATATGACTGTCGCATTGCTGGTGGTGATTCCATATCTAATGCACTATCTGTATTTCAATGGGCAATTAACCAACATCGTATTGATGGTACACCACATATTCTTTCCAATAGCTGGGGTATATATCAAAAAAGCTGGGATGAATTCTACGCGACCAATGCAGACCATCCGTTCACTCGTAAGGTTGTAGAAGCAATCAACGAAGGCATTATTATGCTGTTTGCAGCTGGGAACTGTGGTGGCACTTGTCCAGCAGACCGTTGCGGTGGTGATATTGGTTCTGGTAAAAGTATTTGGGGCGCCAATGGACATCCTTTAGTAATGACAGTCGGCGCTGTTAATAAAGACGAACAATTTGTAGGTTACAGTAGCCAAGGGCCAGCAACACTTGACCCCAACAAACCAGATTTCTGTTCAGTTACACATTTCCGAGGTTATTTTGGTAGCGATAACGGTACTTCAGCGGCTTGTCCAATTGCTGCTGGCGTGGCAGCATTATTCACACAAGCAAAACCAGGCATCACCCAAGAGGAAATGAAAGACCTCTTTAAGCAGACTGCAAAAAATATTGGTGAACCTGGTTTCGACCAAAATACTGGTGCAGGTATTCTTCAACCCAAAGTTGCTTTTGATAAATTAAATCCTCAATTACCTCGTTGGAGCGAGTGGGAAAGCTTAGGTGGAAATGCCTTCTCTGCACCTGGTGCTGTATCTTTAGGTGAAAAACGTCTTAATATCTTTGCTATCGGTGGTGATAGTGCCGTCTACGAAAAAACATGGGATGGTACGACTTGGAGTGAGTGGGAAAGTCTAAGTGGGTTTAGCTTATCGGCGCCTGCTGCAATATCACCAGCACCTAACCGCATCGATACATTTACTATCGGTAAAGAACGCCAAATACAGCGTTTATCTTGCAGTGATACAAGTTGGGGCGCCTGCGAATGGGAAAATTTAGGTGGTTTCTGTAACCAAGGTGTCGCTGTCTCAGGTTGGGGTACACGTCAAGATGTATTTACTGTAGGTGCAGATAACGCTGTTTACCAAATGACTTGGGATGGTAACGCTTGGAGTAACTGGACTAGCTTGGGCGGACTTGCACTATCGGCGCCTACAGCAGTATCTTGGGGTGAAAATCGAATTGACTTATTTGTACGCAGTGGCGACCATGCTATTTACCATAAATACTGGAATGGTCAAGTATGGAGTGATTGGGTATCTTTAGGTGGTTTATGGTTATATGCTCCAGCCGTCACTTCATCGGGCGCCAACCGTTTAGATGTATTCGCAGTTGGTACAGATAATGCAGTCTACCGTAAATACTCAGATGGCGTAACTTGGAGTTCCTGGGAAAATATCGGTGGTACAGCTATCTCGGCGCCTGCTGCAACTTCACAAGGCAGCAATAAACTTGACGTGTTTATTGTTGGTGGCAATAACGCTGTTTACAAAAAATCACTCTCCTAAAGAAACCCGGTTTCTCCAATAAACCGGGTTTCTAGAATAAGTTTATACGTGATGGATGACGCGACATTTTTAATATGTCGCGCTTTTTTTATTGCTTTAAAAAGTTAATTACGTTTTGGGCAATCACTTCATTACCATCTTTAGTAATTGCTTTTGATTCACTCGGTTGCTGAAATTCTTGGTTGAGAAAACCCCAGTTTCCTTCAAAAAATTCTTGTGGTGAGAGAATTTTATGCTGGTTGTAATTTCTAATACCTTCAAGTAAGTAAGCAGCTTCAGCAAAGTTGTCGCGCGTAATTGTGATTATGGGTATATTCAGTTTGCTTGCTTCGGCAAATGTTCCGTAACCAGGTTTAGAAATAACTTGACCGCAAACTGGCATAATATCTACTGGACGATATTTACGGTCTGTAATTTTGATTATATTTAGTAATTCCGGCGCCGAAGCATCGAAGGTAATAAATTGCCAGTCGGGAAATTTATTGAGGTTATGGTAAGGAATTTCTTGTAAACCTAAACCACCAAATGTAAGTAACGCAGTTTTCTCTTTAGGAGCATTAATTTTCCATTTTTGACTAATTTCTTCAGTAGAGTAATGGGGAGAACCACCAGTTAAACCTACATCAGTAATGTTAGAAAACATTGACATAGGTTCGTGGAAAGGAAGACGAAAAGTGCGCTGGCATTTGCTATAACATTCACCTATCCAGTCAGCAATGGCAATAAATTCTCCACCCCAGTCACGATATATAAAATCCCAACCAAAATTTGTCATCATCCAACAAGGTATATTGGCTGCACTTGCAATTGGCGCCGCAAGAAAGGGTACATCTGCCAAAATTAAATTAACGCGGTTTTGGCGAATAAAGTTTACTTCCGAGGCAATTATTGAATTTTGCTTTTTCTTAATTTCTACTAACTTGGACAATGTTGCCTCTTTGTCCATCGTTAAACTATCAGCTTGCACCACACCTAAATCGTATGCACGCGGACGATGAATAAAATCACCCTCAATGTAAGATTCCAGCAACCAACGCGGCGCCGTAGTCACCAAAATCAGCAAAACATCAGGAAACAGTTTTTGAATAGTAGCAGCAACAGCAGCAGTACGTGTTGCATGACCAAAACCATGATTCGTGATAGCAATATATATAGTAGGACGTTCCATAATAATACCGTATGAAATACCGTATAAAATACCGTAGGGGCAGGTTAACCAAGATTTATAACCTATCACAACAACCTCGTAAACCTGCCCCCCCACACGTAAATCACACACAAAATTCCCGAACCGCCGCAACCAATTCATCAATTTCCGATTCCAGAGTAAAATAATGTACACAAGCACGCACACAATCAGGATTTGCAATAGTCCGAGTTAAAATATTATGTTGTGTCTCTAGATAATTAACTAATTTCTGGTGTTGCATGTTTGTTAGTTGAAATGACACTAAACCGCTTTGTGGTGGAGAGGTTAGCAAGCATTTGACTTCAGGTAGTGATTGTAATTTTTGCCACAAATACTCGCTATTTTTCAATATTTGCTCATAACGTTCCTGAATATTTCCCCACTGCTCATGAATTACCATTGCCTCCCGTAACCCTGCAAGTAATGGTACATCAGAAGTTGCCACCTCATAACTTCGTCCATCTGGTTGCCACTCTTGCGGTTGTCCTTGCATATCAGTTATAACACTACGCCAACCCACAAAAGTTGGTAGCAAATTTTCTCTAACCTCTTTCCGCACGTACAACCCACCCAACCCAGCGGCGCCACACATCCATTTGTGTCCAGTAAACGCATAAAAATCTACGGACAACTGATTCAAATGTAAAGGCATCGAACCAAACGACTGTGCTGCATCCACTAATAACAAGGTTTTATTCGCTCGACATAATTGAGATATTTTATCAATAGCCAAAACCTCGCCCGTATTCCACAAAATATGACTAATCGCTAACAAACGAGTATTCGGGCGAAGGTGTTGGGCTATTACATCAACAGGATTATCTACTGCAAGAATTGGACAAGTTGTGATTTCTACTTGAAAACGGCGCCTGATAGCTTGTGCAATTGCAATCACAGCATGATGCTCACAATCTGTAAGTAACAAATGGTCACCTGGTTGCCAATTTATACCCCACATCGCAATATTACAACCCACGGTAACATTTTCTGTAAGGGTGATTGTTTCAGATGTAACATGTAAATGCGATGCAATGCTATTGCGTGCCGTCGCTATTTGTTGATTCATCCAGGAATACACTGCATTACTAAATGGACCTAGCTGCTGCGTTTGAACTTGTGCTGTAACAACTGCGTCAATAGCAGCTTGTGGCATTGGACCCTGTCCACCATAGTTAAAGTAAGTCTTATTTGCCAATGCTGGAAACAAAGCGCGATGCTGATGTAGTTTATCTGTCATATTACGTATGTTTTACTCCTATTCGTACCAAATTATTGTTAGCCTAGAGGAATGTTAATTAACGCTGAACTTCTGCTGCAATTCCAACGCTGTAGGCGCCGACCGTTTTTAGACATCTACGGCGACTATACATTGCGCTCTGAACCGACCGATTTACTGGTTAAACTTCAACAAGATAAAATTAACCACCAAAAAAGTATTTTACGACGCACGCTCGTCACTCGACCGAACTATCGACCGCGTGATTGGCGTGCGGGTGCGGTGGAAACTTTGGAATTGATGCAGCAAGGTGTTGATTGTATCTACCAAGGGGTTTTATTGGCAGATTATGCTGATATTGAATGGCGTACCCAAGTCTCTAATAGTTTAGAACAAAATATTTTGAGTACTGAGTTAGCTGCTGTCGGTGCCGTTGCTGCTAATGACGAAAGTGATGATAATGTTTCTACGCTTCCTTTCTCGCTTGAAGATTCTTTTAGTAATTACACGGCGCCGCCATTATTTTCTCCTTATGTTCCAAGTCGTGAGTATACACTAGTAAGTTGTCCTGATTTATTAATTAAACAACCAGGAAAATCACGGTTTGGCGATTTTCAGTACATTCCAACCACTATTGAACTTGGTAAGCGTCCTAAACAAGAGTATCAAGTTATTGCTGCTTACCATGCTGAAATACTTAGAATAACGCAACTCGTCGAACCTACAACTGCTGGCTTAATACTGCGCTCTAAAGAAACGAGTTACCATGTTGATTTAAAAAGATGGTCTGTGCAAATGCAGCGAATTTTGTCGCAATGCATAGAGTCACTCGAAGCGGAAATCGCACCCGATATATTTATCTCACGACAAAAATGCACTCTTTGTCATTGGCATACTGATTGTTATAATGTTGCGCGCGCTTCACGTCATCTTTCGCTAATGCCTGGAGTTACTCCAGTTCGTTATGCTCAACTTCAAGCTCTCAATATTAATACTCCCGAAGCTCTGGCTAATACAAATCCCCTGATGCTCGAAAATTTACCCGGATTTGATAGTTATATTGCCCCAAAGCTGGTAGTACAAGCTAAATCGATTACCGAGAATCGTGCTTTGCTACTTCAACCGTCAACACGCAAAGTGGAAGAAAATATCGGTTTAACCGAAGCATATACATATACAAGTATTTCTTCGTTGCGTCAAAGTCAAATAGCCGTTAAAGATATTCGTCTAGAGTATCCTGTAGAACTTTACTTTGATATAGAAGCACAACCAGATTTGAATCTTAATTACTTACTGGGAGTGTTGGTTGTTGATAAAGTCGCACAGACTGAACGGTTTTATTCATTCTTGGCAGAGAAACCTGAAGACGAAGAGTTAGTATGGCAGCAGTTTGTGGACTTAGTAAATCAGTACCCAGAGGCGCCTATTTACCATTTTTGCGTGTATGAGTTTGATACCGTCAAACGACTCGCAAAACTATATCGCACTCCTAACGATGTTGTGTTGCCAATACTCAGTCGCTTTGTTGATGTATATGAAGAACTAATTAAAAATGTGGCTCTACCCATAGAAAGCTACGCACTCAAAGTTATTGCTAAGTGGTTAAAATTTGAATGGCGTGATAGTGATGCGAGTGGTGCTAAGTGTATTTACTGGTATGACCAATGGTTAAAAACAGGAAATCATGCGATGCTTTCAATCATTCAGCGCTATAACGAAGATGATTGCCATGCAACACGCTGTGTAAAAGACTGGTTAGCGAAATTCTTTGCTGAAGCTTAAATTTATCAACTTGAATTAATTATGATATTGTGTTGGTGATTTTGACGAGACGGCTATATTTATGCAGTTAATCAGAAAAAACAAAGCCTTACAACTAACTGTTTTCTTTTGTATACCTATTCTAATTATTAGTTTATTTTTTTTTAATCAACCTTCATCTGCGGTTGAAATTACTGGTATCGAGTTTATTGGACAAGCTGTTATCCCGACAGGTACGATTTTTCAAAATACACCTATTGGAGGACTGTCTGGCATTACTTACGATGATACCAACCAGCTTTATTATGCAATTTCAGACGACCGCAGCGAAAAAGCCCCTGCACGGTTTTATACTTTTAGAATCGATTTGAGTCAGGGAGTACTCAAAGATGCAAATGTGGCGCCTGTTGGGGTTACTTTATTAGTAGATAAAAATAATCAGAACTTTGCTAGAAGCACTATAGACTCTGAGGGAATTGCTTTAACTAACCGAGGTACTGTATTTATATCTTCCGAAGGTGATGCGGCAAAGTTAATCAACCCGTTTATCAAAGAGTTTTCGCTTGCTTCGGGTAAAGAAGTTAGTAGTTTGCCTATCCCAGAAAAGTTTTTACCTTCACGTGATGGTAAAAAAGGTATTCGTAATAACTTAGCGTTTGAAAGCCTGACGATTACACCCGATAATAAGTATTTATTCTCTGCTACGGAAAATGCACTCATTCAAGATGGTTCCGAAGCTAAACCAGGTATTAGCACATCTAGCCGCATTTTGCAATATAATCTTTCTACTAACCAGTTGGAAAAAGAGTATTTATATAGAACTGAAGCAGTAAAGCCATTGATTAACATCACTGGTAAATACGCTCAAGGTTTACCAGACTTACATGCGATTGATAATCAAGGACATTTTATTAGTATTGAGCGCGCTTTCACTGGTTTAGGGTTTGCAATTTCGCTATTTCAAGTTTCTCTTGAAGGTGCCACTGATATTCAAAACGTTGACAGTCTTTTACAGGTAGACACAAAAGCTATCATACCTGTTCAGAAAAAACTACTGTTAGATTTACGTAAACTTGACGTTTCCCTCGATAATATAGAAGGTTTAACGCTGGGTCGTGTTCTACCTAATGGACAACCTACCTTAATTGTTGTGAGTGATAACAATTTTCAGAAAATCCAGCGTACACAATTCATCGCTTTCAAGCTCAAAACCGAATCTCCATCACGATTACAACGACTATTGCGTCGCTTGTTTCCTTCAGGACAGTAAAAACTACATAAGTATATGTACTGAACTAATCATAACCGCTTATTGAGCGGTTTTTATGTTTCAGTGGATTTTCTCATATGGATAGCTTGAAGTATGTGTTAAACCTTAATGTAGATAGTTTTACACAGCCTATTTATTGACTTTATATATATTTTATTTTTACTTGAACTAATTTTTATGGACGCTATTCAATTCTTTCATAATAGTGACTTTTATCATCGCTATACTTAATAAGTAACTGTAAGGGCAAATAATAGTATGGGATGAAAGCTTAACATTTATGAAAACTTCTATGTTGTCGGATATTCAAGATGAAGTAATGCATAAGGCAGATTTAGACGGATACATAGGAAAATTTTTAAATAATCGTTATTTAATTAGAGATTTAATTGGCAAAGGTGGAATGGGCAGGGTTTACCTGGCTGAAGATGCTGCTAAGGGTGGAATGCCTGTAGCTGTCAAAATTCTATCTTTAAGTATTGATAACCAGCAAACCTCACAACGCTTCGGTAGAGAAATTTTTATCGGCGCCCAATTAGGACGTAAGAGTAAACAAATTGCTCGCGTTTTGAGCTATGGTGTCACCGATGGTAAAATTCCGTTTTATGTGATGGAATACCTACAAGGTAGAAATCTCAAAGCTATTATTAAATCTAATTCATTAAATCTAACTAAATCATTAGAAATTATTTATCAAATTTGCTTAGGTTTACAATGCGCGCATCAAGGTATTAGCCTCAAAGGAGAAATATATCCTGTTTTACACCGCGATATTAAACCTGAAAATATTTTTATTGTCGAAGACCCAAAACAAGGGGATGTAGTAAAAATACTCGATTTTGGTATTGCTAAGTTTTTGACAGAGCGTGCTGGAATGACGCTTACAGAATCTTTTATTGGTAGTTTGCCTTATTGCTCTCCAGAACATATGGAAGGACGCAAATTGATAGATGTGCGTTCTGATATTTACAGTTTGGGAGTACTAATGTACGAAATACTTACAGGACAACACCCTTTTGCCCTCAAAACCAATTCATTTGGAGATTGGTATCAAGCACATAAGTTTCAAGCACCACCAACATTTAAAGAAATTAACCCTGATTTGAGAATTCCCAAAGAGCTACAAGAGCTAGTAATGACTTGTTTAGCAAAAGAAGTCAAAAATCGTCCTCAAGATATGGGAAAAGTTTTAAGTAGTTTGGAGCGTATCCAACAGTTAGAGAATGGCGAAGTTCTTAACTCAACAAACCAATCTTACAATCCTGCAAATGTACAACTAGTACCTGTTACCTCAATATCCGAAAAAATTTGTTTGCAGAAAACATGGCCTGTGAACAAGCCAAAGGGACTTATTTGCTTTCCGCATCTACTACAATCAACCCAAGGTAGCATCCCTACCCTATGGGCAATGTTACCTAAAAAAGAAATAGATGTACTAGTTAAGCAAATCAGTAATACTGAATTTATCTTTCAGAAAAATTTGTACCCCTTATTGCTTTGGGTAACAACCTTATGTGATAAAAAGTTTGATTTAACGCGCTGGTTGTCGTATTTTCTCGACATGAAGGATAGCAAAAGCCAAAAAATTGCACAAGCTCTTGTGAATACAGGTTATTACCATTTATTGTTTTTCTCGCTTGAGAATCCGGGTAAGTGTGAAAAAGTAATCACTCTCACCTTGTCTGCACGTCAACGTCAACAAATTATTGATTGTTTAGAGTCGATTGAAAATACAAAGTCAATTATCGAAATGAATGAGAGCAAAAATATGTTGCGGTTACATTTGGAAAAAAAGAAGCCAGAAATTATCAGTCAATTAGCCGAAAACCAGCGAAATCAAAAATTCAGCGTTCGAGAATGGCTTAACTATGCTGTCTCCAAAGTCTCGCGCGTCATCTCACGCCCAGTATTTCGAGATAAAAACGTATAATATAATACATAAGTATTCGGACATTGGCGCCAGTTGATAAAATTCAAAAAAGAACTTGACAAATTTATTTTATTTGAGCATAATGAATAAGTTGCCGAAAAGAGCAGGCGCTCTTTAAAAGAAACTACTACTTGGGGTCGTAGTTCAATCGGTTAGAGCACCGCCCTGTCACGGCGGAAGTTGCGAGTTCGAGCCTCGTCGACCCCGTTTCAAAACATTAATAATCTAGTGAAGGGTAACGCTCACTGAATAATGTGATTTATTAATAGTGGCGACTTCCACTATAAAATCTCCGCGTGTAGATACTAAACCTTGCCATTGGGTTTTTTGGCTCATAGGTTTAGTTATAGCGGTAGCAATAGTAATACCATCTGGGTCGATTACTTTTATATTTATGTCACCTTCTAATAAATCGAGTGTAAGCTGTTGTCCTTGTTCGCAAGTGATTGTATAGCGAGTAATTTGATTTGCTCTCGATTCTCCTTCGAGTACGGTATTTCCAGAACCTTGTAAAATGCTAATTGGTGGAACCGTTATTAACTGTGAGTCTCCAACTTGTTTCTGTATCTTAGATATAGAAGTGCGAGGAGTACGGATTTTCAATTGATGTTTATTCAAATAAACTCTTAAACCAGCTACCATCCATCCTGTTATTATTAAAGCCAGAGCTGGAGCGATGAGAGGTACCCAGCCGGACTGCGTAAAAATGTAGAATGTAGTTACTAACAGTACGAGCAATATAGCAACTTTGCTGGGAAATAACACCCAAAAGCGACGTAGTGGCCACGAGAGAATACCTCCAGCGAGTGCCCAAAAACTAATCCATGCTATTTGCTCATATTCTGACCAAATTTTTAATAAAGGACGATTATTGGTTGCAGCGTTCAAAATTTGACTAACTGCTTGCGCTTGAAGTTGTACACCGCTAATTTGGCGCCGTTGACTATAGGGAGTGTAAAAACCTCGATTAGATTTTGATATACTTGTCCCAACTATAACAATACGTTTTTCTATATTATCGGGATTGATTCGATTTGCTAGCACCTCATCTACAGTAACTTCTTGCGCGACTTTACCGACTGAATGATAATCAAGCATAATTTCATAACCCCGCGCATCAGGTGTTCTACGATACCCACCAGAATTGGAATTGAGGGGTTGTATTGAGACTTGACCTATTTTCCACTCTCCTTTTGGAGTAAAGTTAGCTTGTAAACCCTTCTGTTGGAGAAATTGAGTTGCAAGTAAAGCTGCAAAGGAATAGTTGGCTGTACATTTTTTGCTTGTGCCAGGATTGGCAAATAGTAAACTGCGTCGCACAATATTATCGTCGTCTACCAACACATCGTTAAAACCGATGTTTTCTATTGGAAGTGAAGGTGGTGAAATTCCTAGTTGTGATGAGCTACCAAGACCACAAACACCAATAATATTATTTTGATTATTCTTTTGCCCATTAAAAGCAGCTAATTTTTGTTGAGGTTTATATAAATTTAAGCCAATTATACTTGGTTTGTAAGATTGAAGCTTAACCAATAACTTATTTATAGTATCGTTAGATATGTTTTCATCATCAACATTAACTACTAATAAGTTTCGGTCGGTATTTTGGTTCGTTTGTTCTTCTGAACTTAAACTTTGGTAAAACTCAGTAGTAAACCGCAACCGCATCATTCGGTCGTAAGCAGCAAGTTCCAATGGTTGAAATAATTTTAGTTCACGAACTCCTAAAACCAATGCTATAGTTATTAACCAACTGGCGCCAATAATACTTAAACCACTACGATAAAATTGTTTCCAAGTGTAACGTTTATTTGCTAAATCCGGATTTGTTATTTCTTGTAAAGCTTGTAGTACTTCGGTTGCAGATTGATAGCGAGTACGATAATCGTAGCGCACCATCTTATCGATAATATCCGCTAGCTTGTTACTGACTCTCGCTTGATGGCGCCAAACTATTTCACCAGTATTAGGGTCTTCGGGTAACTTTGAGGGACGTAAGCCAGTTATCGCTTGAATTGCTACTATACCTAATGCGTAAATATCACTATTTAGTCTGGGTTTACCACCAGATTGCTCATTTGGCATATATCCTTGAGTGCCAATTGCAACACTCATTTCCGATTGCCCCGAGTTACTTGGTAGTTGACGAATTTGTTTAACCGCACCAAAATCGATCAAAACCAACTTGCCATCGCTTGCACGCCGAATTAAATTACTCGGTTTAATATCCCGATGAATACAGTTGTGCGAGTGGACAAATACTAAAATACTAAGAATATCTTGCAAAAGCAAAATTACCTGAGCTTCATCAAACTTAGCATTAGTAACTAACTCATCAGACAGTGAAATACCATCAATAAATTCCTGAATTAAGTAAAATTCCTCGTTTTCCTCAAAATATGCGAGTAATTGGGGTATTTGCTCGTGGCGACCAAGCTGCTCAAGAATTTCTGCCTCTGTATTAAATAAGCGCCGTGCAAGTTCCAAAAAATTTAATTCCCTGCTGGCAGGCTGGAGATGCTTGACAACACATCTAGGATTACCAGGGCGCCGAGTATCCTCAGCAACATAAATACGCCCAAATCCCCCGCCTCCAATAGCTGCGATAATTCGATAACGTCCGTCTTGTAGGCTCTTTAGCATCGCGCGCCCGTTTAACTTAATAGGATATAGAACCGGGTTTCTTTTTTATATCTTGTAATAAAAACGAAGATATCGCATAGAAACTCGGTTTCTGGGTTTCTTTTTTATATTGTGTAATACATATAAAGATATTGCATACAAACTGGGTTTCTTAAATCTTGATAACATTTAGCATTGAGATTTGTAATTCTGCTTACCATAGTACATACACTATAGATTTTACATTATTTGTAGTTCTAGGTTGGGTGGAGGCTTTGTGTAACCCAACTTCCTAGCTTCTAAAATTGTTGGGTTCCGTTCCTCCACCCAACCCACGATTAGACAGTTTATTAAGATTCTTTTCTATATTCTTTGAATAAAGCGTATGTCAAACTTTGATTTAGTTCTCAGACTTCTGCTACAACTGAGCATAATTATAGTCACTTGTAGAGTAGTAACGATAGTAGGACGACGCTACCTAGGACAGACCGATGTTGTTTGTGAAATGATAGCAGGTGTAATGCTTGGACCGTCGCTATTTGGTTTAGTGGCGCCACAACTACAGCAATGGCTATTTCCCAATGTGCCGTTAATTTTGTCAACAGGTGCAAAAATTCCAAATCCATCGATGTCAATATTATTTGCCCTAAGTCAGGTAGGGCTTGTCATCTACATGTTTCTCATTGGTTTGGAGTTTAACACCGATTTAATACGACAGCGCCTCAAAAGCGCTTTTTTAGTCTCTTTTGCAGGAATCGCGGCACCATTTTGCTTGGGTGCTGCTGCGACTTTGTTCTTGCACGCACGAGGTGACTTGTTTAAATCGGGTGTTGGAGTCGGTGAAGCAGCACTGTATCTAGGCGCCTCGATGTCAATAACGGCTTTTCCAATGCTGGCAAGAATGTTGTACGAAAGGGGTATAGCAAAAACTAGCTTTGGAACCTTAGCACTGGCAGCTGGTTCAATTGATGATGCCACAGCTTGGTGCTTGCTAGCTATTGTACTAGCAAGTATTAAATCGAGTGCGAATATTGCTGCATTTGCAATAGGTGGTGGGATTGGTTATGTACTTTTGACTGTATTTGTAGGTCGTCCGGCACTAACTATATTTTCTAAAATGTACGCACGCGGTGGAATGACGACTTCACTTTTAGCGCTCATCCTATCTGTTTTGATGCTTTGTTCTTGGTTAACTGATGCAGTTGGCATATATGCAGTATTTGGTGCATTTATTTTAGGAACAGCAATGCCGCGTGGGGAATTTGCTCATAAATTAACATCCTCCGTCGAATCATTAACGACAGGATTTTTATTGCCAATATTCTTTGTTTACTCAGGTTTAAATACACAAATTGGCTTAGTCAACACCCCAGCATTGTGGGGAGTAACGGCGATAATTATCCTACTTGCAGTTGTGGGTAAAGGAATTGCTTGTATGTTCGCGGCAAAAATCGCTGGTGAAAATTGGAGAGAAGCAGCTACAATAGGCGCCTTAATGAACGCGCGCGGTTTAATGGAACTAATTATTCTGAATATTGGATTAGAACAAGGAATCATAACTCCAACATTATTTACAATCATGGTAATTATGGCAATAATGACAACCTTAATGACATCTCCACTAGTTGCCATATTATTGCAAGGAACCAGCCATGAAAAATCGTTAGCTTGATTAATGAAATTGATCCCCCCAGCACCACGCGCTCTGTTGGGGGATTAAAAACATTTGTAACATAATCTACATAAAACTTCACAATTAATCTTTAATAAAATATATCTATCTAAAAATTACTATACAGCAATGTATACAGAGGTGTGTTGACATAAATTCCTAAGTGAGCCTAATTAAAATTTCAAATAGTTTTTACATAAATGATAAGAATTAACTCGACATTTAAAATTATATGTGTTAGCAAGATTATAAATAACGAAAAAAGAATAAAACCTTTAGAAAACAATAAATAGGCGATAAAAGCAACTAAAAAGAGTTGACTTTCGTGACTGATTCCATTGATTATCTTAAAGACACTGGACATTAGCTAGTGAGGGAAAGATGCATATAGTCGTTGTAGTTTTATTTGAAATCCTAGTAGTAATAGGGTTATCAAGGCTTGTAGGGGTAGCATTTAGATGGATTAATCAACCATTAGTAATCGGTGAAATTGTTGCTGGCATAATGCTGGGACCTTCGCTGCTTGGTATGATTGCTCCTGATGTAGCAGCTAGTTTATTTCCTCCTGAAGCAGTTCCTTTTTTAAATGTGCTGTCGCAGGTAGGGTTAATATTTTTCATGTTCTTGATTGGATTGGAATTAGATCCAAAATATTTGAGCGGAAATCTGGAAGTTGCAATTTTGACATCAAATGTCAGTATTATTGTCCCGTTTTCACTAGCTACAATTTTGTCTCTGTTCATATATCCCTTGGTGTCAACTTCTGATGTTCCATTTACAGCATTTGCATTATTTCTCGGCGCCGCAATGTCAATCACAGCATTTCCGGTGTTAGCGCGCATTATCACAGAAAATAATTTACACCGAACACGTTTAGGAACGCTAGCTCTAACTTGTGCAGCAGTGGATGATGTGACGGCATGGTGTATTTTGGCAGTTGCGATAGCTGTGGCACGGAATGGCAGCATCGACCAACAAGCAATTTTGACAATTGTAGAAAGCTTAGTTTACATAGGTTTCATGTTTACTGTCGGACGTTGGTTTCTAAAACGTCTTTCTCATCATTACCAACGTGCTAGACGATTAAGCCAGTTAATGATGGCTCTAATTTATGGTGGTGTTGTTGCGTCAGCTTTAATTACAGAATATATCGGTATTCACTTAATTTTTGGAGCCTTTTTACTTGGGGCTGTTATGCCCAAAAACGAGGGTTTAGTACGCGAACTCGCCGTTAAAACGGAAGATTTTGTATTGATTTTTTTGCTACCAGTATTCTTTGCTTATAGCGGGTTACGAACACAAATAGGTTTGCTCAACCGACCAGAGTTATGGGGATTGTGCTTGCTTATACTTGCTGTTGCAATTGTAGGCAAGTATTTCGGAACTTATGTTGCTGCGCGATTTAGTAACATACCACACCGTGAAGCATCTGCTCTCGGTTGGTTAATGAATACTCGTGGTCTAACCGAGTTGATTGTTCTTAATATTGGTTTGGAGTTAAAAGTGATATCACCACTATTATTTACAATGCTAGTAATTATGGCGTTAGTAACAACATTCATGACTTCGCCATTACTTGAACTGACATATCCCAAACGTTTAATTCGTAAAGATGTTATTGATAGTCACAGCGATAGTGATAGTGAAGAAACTAATCCCACGGTGGTTAACGTCGAATCATCTAACCCTCCCTACCGAATTTTGGTACCAGTCGCTAACCCTAGTACTCAAAAAGGATTGTTAGAACTCGCAACCGCTATTGCTTTTAATTGGCGCCAAAATGCAATAGTTAACCCCTTGAGTTTAATCGAACTTCCCGAAGATTATGCTTTTGAAAGCACCCCTGCGGAAGCAGAGAAAATGATTAGCCAACGTCACCATGAGTTGGAGGAATTAATTTATCGTTTTCGACCAGAAGTACGTTTACACATTCAGCCAATTGTTAGAATTACTAATAACGTCGCGCGCGAAACAACCCAAATTGCCAGTATTGAGCAAGCGAACCTAATATTACTTGGTTGGCACCGTCCAGCTTTCAGTAAAAATCGTCTAGGTGGCAGAGTCGGTCAAATTCTTTCTACTGCGGATGTTGATGTCGCAGTCTATATAGATAGAGGTCAACAAAAAATAGAAAGTATTCTAGTACCCTTTTCTGCTAATATTCATGACGATTTAGCCATTATTTTGGCACTGAGATTACTACTAAATAAAGATACTTGTACAGTCAAAATACTCCAAGTCGTCACAGATAAACACATCAAAAAAGAATTAAGTTACGAAGTGCAAGCACTTATGGAACAGCTACCGTGTAATGTACGTGAACGTATCCATGTAGAAACCGTTGAAGCAGTCGAACCAATTCAAGCAGTAGTTGCAGCATCTGAAGGAATTGATTTAACCATTGCCGGAACTAGTCGTGCTTGGGGTATTGAACGGCAAACCCTCGGTAGATATACTGACCAACTGGCAATTTACTGTCGTTCCTCGCTTTTAATCACCCGTCGCTACAGTCCAGTGACCGCACATCTAACATCTGTACTTGCAGATATGCACTCACAAGTTGCCAGTTAGAGATTGAATAAAAAAAGGGATTCTTATGCACCAATTTAACCTCAAATCTCTAACCTTCTACACTATTGCCATAACTTCAGTCTTGCTAGTGTTCAAAGTCGTCACAGCATACGGAGAAAGCCAACTCAAAGCTCCAAAATCTGTTTTCGGCAAATATGATATTACACTTGCCGAAAATTTATCGAACTGCAAAAAAAATACTTTGGTGTTAGATATTCAACAATCAGGAATTTTTCTGAATGCGTCTTTATCGACTCCAACCAACCAAGAAATATCTACTCACAGAGAAAAAAATTATTCGCTAAATGGCAAATTTAATAATAAATCTTTCAGCTTATCTGGAAGGGTTGATAACACTAGTTTGTGTAATGCCATACCTGAAACGTTACAAGCTAGCTTAGTACCAGAAGGACGACTTTCTGGACAAATCACTTTCAAAGATGTCCCAAAATCGATTAAATTTAATGCTATTCTCCAGAAACCTCAAGAGCAATCAACACAGTCATTCAAATAAATCTTGAATGTTTGAAATAGCAAAGGATGATAATATGCTGAAACGAAGTAAAAGTATGAGTAAACGATTTTTTGGTTTACTGTTGTGGCGCCGTCTTAACGCTAAGAGTTGGTATAAGCGATTATTATCAACTAGCATAGGAAGTCTGTGTGGAGTGTTAACACTTTCTAGCATAACTATCGCCGCTGCACCAAACGCTCAACTTCAGGATTGGCGGTTTTCTCAAGAATTGGGACAACTTGAATTTACTCTATCTGCTGCTTCTCAACCAAAAGTTTTCTTTCTTTCTCAACCAGAGCGCTTGGTTATAGACTTACCAGGAACAAAATTAGGCTTTGTACCAACTCAACAAAATTATTCTGGCGCCATTCAACGTATTCGCCTATCTCAACTCAACGAGAGCGTTACACGTATTGTCTTAGATTTGGCGCCAGGAACACCAATAAATCCGAGCCAAGTACTCGTACAACCAACCTCTCCTACTAGTTGGGTATTACGACCATTTGCTAACTTTGCAAACAACATCCAACAATCCATTTACGCACCACAACCACCGAACAATAACATCCAACAATCCATTTACGCACCACAACCACCAAACAATAACATCCAACAATCCATTTACGCACCACAACCACCGAACAATAACATCCAACAATCCATTTACGCACCACAACCACCAAACAATAACATCCAACAATCCATTTACGCACCACAACCACCGAACAATAACATCCAACAATCTATTTACGCACCACAACCACCAAACAATAACATCCAACATTCCATTTACGCACCACAACAATTAGGAATAATTAGACCACAGAAAGGTGCCAACTTGCCCTCAACAAACACAAATACTCAGCAGCAACAACCATTTGTGAGCGTACCTCCACTCACCACTAATAACACTTCACCAATACCTGGCTCAATACTTCCACCAGCAACTTTTCCAAACCCATCTGGAGGAATTATTAATACTCCACCATTAATTACGCCTAACAATAACTTTCCTACTACTATAGTTCCCACAACTACAGTCCCAACATCCCCAAACATTCCAATAACCAATACTAATCTTAATGAAGTCGTTCCTTGGGGGCAAAATTTACCAACTCAAAGATAGATAGTAGGGTGGGCACTGCCCCCACCATACTTTTGATTAAAATCTGTCTGTTTCTTGGGGTGTGCCAACTGCCCCAGGTTGACTAAGGAACAAGTTTTGGGCTGCTTCGTTTTGATAAATACAGCGAATATCAGGTTTATCACTACCTAAATCACCCGTAAAACCAAAAGTGTTCAAACGGTTTTTGCACTCATTAACCTGTTGAGCAGTTACAAGCTTTCTTGATTCTAAAATTGCCCAGTTGTTTTGCCGAATAACACATCCGGGACGCATACTCGGTTGAGCAACGTAAACATTAAACGGGTTGAGCGTCACGAACAAGCGTGCGTCCATAACCATTGCGCTAGCTCCATACTGAACACAAATTTCAGGGTTTGGCGCCTTTGTATCAATAAATTCACGTGACGCCACATTCGAGGGAGTCAATGTAGTAGTCGAACTAAAAGCTATACCAATCCCAATACCCAATACAAACACCCCTCCCAAAATCGCAATAGTCGTGAAGTTGAAAAGTGGGGATTGTAAAGCAGATGGTTTAGAAGTAGTAGCTTGTCTACCGGGAGGTCTGCGTCTCATTTTTGAAGAAGAGTCAGTTTAATTGAAGTATCGGGAGCAAGTAGTCTAAATCTAAACTGCTTTCCCCTCTATATAAGTATGACTAATATTTTGAATAATTGTGTCACCCGTAGCACAGGCATCCTGCCTGTGTAATAGTCAAGCAGGATGCCGAATGCCACATAATATATTACTAGCTAGCAACAGCCAAGGTTTTCTCTAAAGGTGTCCAACGGAAACTGCGGTCACCTCCCCGTTCGATAATTACCTTAACTTTAGGTTCCATACTAGGTAACGCGGCTAAATATTCTATCTCTTGGTCAGAGAGAATATGTCCCTCAATAATCCACAATACAAGTCCCTTTGACTTTGGTGGTAACTGTTCGATTTGATACGACAAAATTGGTGGTACATAATATACAGCACCAACAGCCGCACCACTACCAGTACTCTTTTTACCAAGGTGTGGAGGTCTTACACCGTGAATGCGAGTTAAATAAGCAGCCACGTCACCCAAACCGCGCGCAGTAAAATTGAGAGTTGTGTATCCGTTTGCACGTAGACGGCGCCGATACCGACCCTCAAAACCGCCTTCGAGTGGTACGTAAACGCCAAGGGCGCCGTATTTCTCCAAATCGCGGATTAATCCTTTACCAGTGGTTATTAGTGCCATAGATTTTGAGTCATATTCCACTTCAATATATCTATTATCAACTCCGAACTGTTAATTTAAGTTACGCGATAAACTTATAGTCACCATAGAACCCTAGAAACCGGGTTTCTTACGATAACCTACATGTTTAACTATAATCTTTCATCAGAAACCCGGTTTCTTTAAATGACCTCTAGACAAATCTTTATAAACGGTTTATATTGTTAGATTGTGACCAAAGTAAAATTTGGTTGCCTCGTCTCATTGTCTGAAAGTGACAGCTAGATGTGCCGCAATTTGAATTTAGATATATTATAATGTCTAGATTATGAATCGCGACGAACCGCTAGTTGAAACTGGCGCCAGTGGCTGATAGACTTAGAGAGCTTGGGAAAAGTTTGTAGATTCGTTTGTAAATGCATTCTAAGACCCAATTGACTAGTATATTAGTTTTATTGACTAGTCCCGACAAGTAAGTTGAACCTTGAATATTATATTTAAGGTTGATGTTAAGGCGAAGAACAAAAGGATACTGGAAGCGAATAGCTGTCTAAGTCCATTTAAAGGCGCCACAGTGTCAGAGCAGAAGCAAAGTAAATTAATGCATTGCTTTCGGCATTGATAAAGGTTTTGCTTTTATAAAAAGTAAACCCCTCAATTTATATTGGGCGCGAGTAAACAAAAGATAAGTACATAAGTACGTATAAAAAAAAGGAGAACCAGTAACTGTGTCTGTAGGTATTCTCGGCACCAAACTGGGCATGACTCAAATTTTTGACGAAGCAGGAGCTGCAATTCCTGTTACGGTCATTCAAGCGGGGCCATGCACTGTTACACAAGTAAAGACAAAACAGACCGACGGTTACTCTGCCATTCAGGTTGGCTATCGTGAAGTGAGACCCAAATCTTTAAATAAACCAAAGTTGGGACATTTAGCAAAGTCGGAAGCAACTTCTTTGCGTCACTTACGGGAATATCGCATTGAAAATTCTAGCGAGTATTCTTTAGGTCAACAGATTCTGGCAGATATTTTTAGCGCAGGTCAAATAGTTGACGTATGCGGTACTAGTATTGGTCGAGGTTTTGCGGGTAACCAAAAACGCAATAACTTCGGTCGAGGACCCATGTCACACGGTTCTAAAAACCACCGTGAACCAGGTTCGATTGGTGCGGGTACAACCCCTGGTCGCGTTTTTCCTGGTATGCGGATGGCTGGTCGTCTCGGTGGTAAGCAGGTAACTATTAAAAAGTTAACTGTCATTAGAGTTGATACTGAACGTAATTTGTTGCTAATCAAGGGAGCTATTCCTGGCAAACCTGGAGCTTTAGTAAATGTCGTCCCTGCCAATTTAGTCGGTAGACAAAAGTAGCTTTCTTACGAAGGAAACAGAAATGTTTGAGTATACAGTCAAAAACTGGCAAGGTGAGCAAGTCGAGCAAAAGACGTTTGAGATGAAGGTTGCCAAGGAATCATCAGCTTCTCACATCGTGCATCGCGCTTTGATTCGCCAATTGCACAATTCGCGTAGCGGAACGGCAAATACTAAAACCCGTTCGGAAGTACGAGGTGGTGGTCGCAAACCTTGGCGCCAAAAAGGAACTGGTCGCGCACGTGCTGGTTCGATACGTTCACCGTTGTGGCGTGGTGGTGGTGTCATTTTCGGACCCAAACCGCGTGATTTTAACCTGGATATGAACCGCAAAGAGCGGAAGTTAGCACTGCGTACAGCATTTGCTAGTCGAATTGACGATTTAATCGTTGTAGAAGAATTCGGCGCCCAAATGTCTCGTCCTAAAACCAAAGAATTAGTGCAGGCAGTAACTCGCTGGGGTTCAGAACCTGAGAACAAAACTTTATTAATAACTTCGGAACGTGACGATAACGTTTATTACTCAGCTCGTAACGTTGAAAATTTAAAGTTGTTACCAGCAAACCAACTCAACGTTTACGACTTGTTAAACGCTGACAAAATTATTGTTACCGCCAATGCTTTAGAAAAAATTCAGGAGGTCTACAGTGCCTAGAATTGAGACCCGTGACTTACCTGATTTAGTACGTCGCCCAATTGTGACTGAAAAAGCGACTATTAATATGGAGCAAAATAAATATACTTTTGAAGTTGCTCCAAAAGCTGACAAGTTGCAAATTAGAGAAGCAATTGAAAGCTTATTTGATGTCAAAGTTGTAAAAGTCAACACTGCAAACCCACCACGTAAAAAACGTCGTGTTGGTAAGTTTGTTGGCTACAAACCCCATTACAAGCGTGCGATAGTCACTGTCGCTCCTGGGGATGAAGAGAAAATCAGAAAAGTCCTATTCCCAGAAGTGTAAAAAAGCAAAATGGGTACTCGTTCTTTCCGTCCCTATACTCCAAGTACGCGACAAGTCACAATTTCGGACTTCGCAGAAATTACTAAAAAAGACCCAGAAAAGTCTTTAACCGTCTATAAACACCGGGCTAAAGGTCGTAACAACCAAGGACGCATTACATGTCGTCATCGCGGTGGTGGACACAAAAGACTTTATCGGATTATCGATTTTAAACGCGACAAGCGGAATATTCCGGCAAACGTCATAGCTATTGAGTACGACCCAAACCGTAATGCTCGCATTGCGCTTGTGCAATACGAAGACGGTGAAAAGCGTTATATTATCCAACCTGCTGGTTTAGCAGTTGGAACAATTATAATCGCGGGTCCAACTTCTCCAATTGAAATTGGTAACGCATTACCTTTAGCTAATATTCCTTTGGGTACTACAGTTCACAACGTAGAACTCAAAGCTGGTAAAGGCGGTCAAATCGTGCGTTCGGCAGGCGCTGCTGCTCAAGTAGTAGCTAAAGAAGGCGATTATGTAACTTTGAAATTACCTTCAACTGAAGTCCGTATGGTGCGTCGCGAATGCTACGCCACAATTGGACAAGTAGGTAACGTAGAAGCGCGTAACCTCAGTGCAGGTAAGGCAGGACGTAATCGTTGGAAAGGGCGCCGTCCTACCGTTCGTGGTAGCGTAATGAACCCAGTAGATCACCCACATGGTGGTGGTGAAGGTCGGGCGCCTATCGGTCGTTCGGGGCCTGTTACACCTTGGGGTAAACCAGCGTTGGGTATGAAAACCCGTAAGCGTAAGAACCCAAGTTCTAAATATATAGTACGTCGTCGTCGTAAGACATCGAAACGTGGACGCGGCGGACGCGAATCATAAATTTGTTTGTAGAGATCGTATTAATTCGGTCTCTACACACCCCAACCCTATCCAACTAAAAATTTTTGTTATGGGTCGTTCTCTAAAAAAAGGTCCCTTTGTTGCAGACCATTTGTTGAAAAAAGTAGATAGGCTTAACGCTTCTAATAGAAAAGAAGTTATTAAAACTTGGTCGCGTGCTTCGACAATTCTGCCGCAAATGGTTGGACATACAATTGCTGTACACAACGGTAGACAGCATGTGCCTGTGTTTGTAAGTGACCAAATGGTAGGTCATAAATTAGGCGAATTTGCTCCTACACGTACCTATCGTGGTCATGCTAAGAGCGATAAGAAAGGTGGGAGATAGAAGAAACTATGCCAAAAACTGAAGTTACTAGTCCAGAAGTCAAAGCTATCGCGCGCTTTGTACGCATGTCTCCTTTAAAAGTGCGACGTGTTCTCGACCAAATACGCGGACGTTCTTACCGCGAAGCTTTGGTAATTCTAGAGTTTATGCCTTATCGCTCGTGCGACCCAGTTTTAAAGTTATTGCGAAGTGCAGCAGCTAACGCTGAACATAACAATGGACTTAACCGTGCAGAACTAGTAATTACACAAGCTTTTGCTGACCAAGGCCCAGTTTTAAAGCGTTTTCAACCTAGAGCGCAAGGTCGAGCATACCAAATTCGCAAACCAACGTGTCATATAACTCTTGCTGTAGCTGCTGGTGCAGTTGCGGAATAAGAAATGAAAAACTTCTACAGTAAGAAATTTTAGAGGGAGTATTTGTGGGACAGAAGATTCATCCAGTAGGTTTTCGCCTAGGGATTACACAAGAACATCAATCTCGTTGGTTTGCTGACCCCAGTCGTTACCCAGAGCTTCTGCAAGAAGATTATAAGCTTCGTAAATATATAGAAGAAAAACTGGGTAGATACGCACAAAACAACGCCGGAATTTCAGAAGTACGGATTGAGCGTAAAGCTGATCAAATTGACCTTGAAGTTCGTACAGCTAGACCTGGTGTTGTTGTTGGTCGTGGTGGTCAAGGTATTGACTCACTTAGAACCGGGTTACAACAACTTTTAGGCAGCAATCGTCAAATTCGTATCAACGTTGTTGAAGTACAGCGAGTTGATGCTAACGCTTACTTAATTGCTGAGTATGTAGCACAACAACTCGAACGTCGGGTTTCGTTCCGTCGTGTAGTTCGCCAAGCGATTCAGCGCGCGCAACGTGCTGGTGTACAAGGTATCAAAATTCAAGTTAGCGGTCGTCTCAACGGTGCTGAAATTGCACGTACAGAGGCTTCGCGTGAAGGTAGTGTACCTTTACATACTTTACGTGCTGATATTGATTACTCTTATTGCACTGCGAAAACTATTTACGGAATCCTTGGTATCAAAGTTTGGGTATTCAAGGGAGAAATTATTCCTGGTCAAGAAGACCGCGAATTACCGCCAGTAGCACGTGACCGTGGAGACCGCGACCAGCGTGGAGATCGCGACCAGCGTCGTCGTGGTGGTGGTGGTGCTGGGCGCCGCCGTCAACAGTTTGAAGACCGTTCAAATGAAGGATAAATAGATTTTGGATTTCTAAAATCTAAAATGTTTGGTACCCAATTATGTTAAGTCCAAGAAGAACTAAATTCCGCAAACAGCAACGCGGACGAATGAAAGGGTTGGCGTCGCGCGGTAGCTCTTTGTCGTTTGGAGATTTTGCACTTCAAGCACAAGAGCCATGCTGGATTACTTCCCGACAAATCGAAGCCTCACGTCGTGCGATGACTCGTTATATTCGTCGGGGTGGTAAAATCTGGATTCGTATTTTCCCTGACAAACCTGTAACAATGCGTCCTGCTGAAACCCGGATGGGTTCTGGTAAGGGAAACCCCGAATTTTGGGTAGCTGTTGTGAAACCCGGTCGAATTTTGTTTGAAATTGCTGGTGTTAGTGAAGAAATTGCACGCGAAGCAATGCGTTTGGCATCATATAAACTGCCAATCAAAACAAAGTTTATTTCGCGTACTCAAATCGAACCATCTGTTGATATAGATGATAGCGAAGCAGTTACCTCAGAAGCAGTTGCAAATGAAGCAGTTGCCAGCGAGCCAGTTTTGAGTGAACAGGAGTAGGTAATGGCACTTTCCAAAGTTTCAGAAGCAAGAGAATTGAGCGACGAGCAACTGTCAGAACAAATAACCGCAGTTAAAAAGCAGTTATTTCAGTTGCGTTTACAAAAAGCCACACGTCAGTTAGAAAAGCCTCACCAGTTTCGCCATGCTCGTCACCGTCTCTCGCAGTTGTTAACTGTAGAAAATGAGCGTAAACGTGAAGCAGCGAAACAAAGTTAGGAGACATTATGGCACTTAAAGAACGAGTTGGTTTAGTGGTTAGCGACAAAATGCAAAAGACGGTAGTTGTTGCCGTTGAAAACCGCGCTCCACATCCTAAGTACAAAAAAATTGTTGTGAAGACCAAGCGTTACAAAGCTCACGACGAAGAGAATCAGTGTAAAATTGGCGACCGTGTTCGCATTTCTGAAACTCGTCCTTTGAGCAAAACTAAACGCTGGAAAGTCACAGAAATCCTGAAATAAGACTAAAAATGTAAATCGTGGTTCCACGGTTTCACTAGCTAAGGAGAACAAATCGTGATTCAGCAGCAAAGCTATTTAAATGTCGCAGATAACAGCGGCGCCCGTAAATTAATGTGTATCCGCGTATTGGGTGCAGGTAACAGTCGTTACGGTTTCATTGGCGACCGCATTATCGCCGTCGTTAAAGATGCTTCACCCAACATGGCAGTTAAAAAGTCTGATGTTGTTGAAGCAGTTATCGTTCGTACTCGTCATACTATCCGTAGAGATAGCGGCATGAGTATTCGTTTTGACGACAACGCTGCAGTCATCATTAACAAAGATGGAAATCCTAGAGGTACTCGCGTTTTTGGACCAGTAGCTCGCGAACTGCGTGATAAAAGCTTTACCAAAATTGTATCGCTGGCGCCGGAGGTTCTGTAATGGGTAATAAAACAAAAGAAAAACCCAAATTTCACAAGATGCACGTCAAAGCAGGTGATACCGTTCAGGTAATCTCTGGCAAAGACAAAGGCAAAGTCGGGGAAATTACCAAAGCGCTTCCCCAAGAAAGCAAGGTCATTGTAACTGGCGTGAACATTAAAACAAAACACGTCAAACCCCAAGCAGAAGGGGAATCTGGACGTATTGTTACCCAAGAGTACCCCATTCACAGTTCCAACGTCATGCTGTACT
Organism: Calothrix sp. HK-06; assembly: GCF_001904745.1. Classification (GTDB taxonomy): domain Bacteria; phylum Cyanobacteriota; class Cyanobacteriia; order Cyanobacteriales; family Nostocaceae; genus Dulcicalothrix. The sequence continues at coordinate 31,961 of NZ_MRCD01000043.1, read as the reverse complement.
CCACGAAGCAAAACGTCGCTAGTCGCGTTTGCTACACAGTAACAGCCGAAGGAAAGAAAGTGCGGATGCTCAAGAAAACCGGGGAAATTCTTGACAAGTAGAGACGTGATTAATCACGTCTCTACACAACAAATTCATTACTTTTTTCCTGACCAAGACCAGGGACTAATACGACCCTTCTAAGATTTATGGCAAATACACTCAAAACTACATATCAGGAAACAATTGTTCCTAAACTGATTAAACAGTTTGAATATACGAACGTTCACCAAGTTCCCAAGGTGATTAAAGTTACTGTTAACCGAGGAATGGGAGAGGCAGCGCAAAACGCCAAATCTCTCGAAGCTTCATTGGCTGAAATTGCTTTGATTACAGGACAAAAGCCAGTTGTCACGCGCGCTAAAAAAGCGATTGCGGGCTTCAAAATTCGTCAGGGAATGCCCGTCGGTATTATGGTGACATTACGTGGTGACCGGATGTACTCGTTTTTAGAACGATTCATCAATTTGACATTGCCACGTATCCGTGACTTCCGTGGTGTTAGTCCAAAAAGTTTTGACGGACGCGGTAATTATACACTCGGTGTTCGTGAACAATTGATATTCCCTGAAGTCGAATACGACAAAGTTGACCAAATTCGCGGGATGGATATTTCCATCATTACAACCGCGAGTAGCGACGAAGAAGGTCGCGCGTTGTTAAAAGAAATGGGTATGCCCTTTCGCGACCAGTAATTTAACCATTAGAGGGTAAAGATGGCGGCAAACGATACAGTTGCAGATATGCTCACGCGCATCCGCAATGCTAACATGGCGCGGCATCAGACTACAGAAGTGCCCGCAACCAGAATGACTCGCAGTATTGCAAAAGTTCTTCGTGAAGAAGGCTTTATTGGTGAGTTTGAAGAGAAAGGTGAAGGTATCAAAACGAACTTAGTAATTGCCCTGAAGTATAAAGGCAAAAGTCGTCAACCTTTAATCACCGCTTTAAAAAGAGTTAGCAGACCCGGACTTCGCGTTTATTCAAACCGAAAAGACCTGCCACGAGTTTTAGGTGGTATCGGTATTGCAATTATTTCCACATCCAGTGGCATTATGACCGACCGTGAAGCACGTCGTCAAAATGTTGGTGGTGAAGTACTTTGCTACGTTTGGTAAAGAAAGGTAAACATTATGTCTCGAATTGGTAAACGTCCAATTACGGTTCCTGCCAAAGTTGAAATAACTTTGGATGGCGCCAAAATAGTTGTCAAAGGTCCAAAAGGCGAACTGTCTCGCGAATTGCCAGTTAACATTACGGTTGCTCAAGAAGGAGAAACTCTTAATGTTAACCGTATAGATGATTCGCGCGTATCTCGCCAACTACACGGTTTGTGCCGAACACTTGTCGCCAACATGGTTGAAGGTGTCTCAACTGGTTTTCAACGGAAGTTGGAAATTCAAGGGGTTGGTTATCGTGCTGCTCTTTCCGGACGTAACTTAGTATTAAGTATGGGTTACAGTCACCAAGTACAAATACCACCACCAGATGGTATCCAATTTGCAGTAGAAAATCCTACAAACGTTATAGTTAGCGGTTACGACAAAGAGATTGTTGGTAACACTGCTGCGCGTATTCGTGCGGTTCGACCACCTGAACCTTACAAAGGTAAAGGTATTCGTTACGCCGGTGAGGTAATTCTTCGTAAGGCTGGTAAGACTGGTAAGGGTAAGAAGTAAAATATGAAACTGACTCGCAAAGAATCGAAACAACGGCGCCATCGTCGTGTTCGTGGCAAAGTAAATGGTTCACCCGAACGTCCAAGATTATCAGTCTTCCGCTCGAACGACCATATATACGCTCAGGTTATTGATGATGCTGCTCAACATACTTTAGTCGCAGCTTCAACAGTGGAACCTGAAATTAAATCAAAAATAACTTCAGGTGGAAATTGCTCTGCTTCAACCGAAGTCGGTAGGCTAATTGCGCTGCGCGCGCGAGAAAAAGGTATTACCCAAGTTGTGTTTGACAGAGGTGGAAACCTTTATCACGGTCGCATTAAAGCTCTCGCCGACGCTGCGCGCGAAGCTGGTTTAAGTTTTTAAGGCAGTCGCAAACAACAAAACGAGAGAACAATACATATGGCTACAGGTGGTCGTCGTAAAACTAACAAAACGAAAAAAGAAGAAACCAACTGGCAAGAACGGGTTATTCAAATTCGCCGCGTTAGCAAAGTAGTAAAAGGTGGTAAAAAACTCAGCTTCCGTGCCATCGTTGTTGTCGGCAACGAACGCGGTCAAGTTGGTGTTGGTGTTGGTAAAGCTTCTGATGTTATTGGCGCCGTGAAAAAAGGCGTTGCTGATGGCAAAAAACACCTCGTTGAAGTGCCAATGAACAAAGCTAATTCTATACCTCACCCCATCAACGGAGTCGGTGGTAGTGCAAAAGTTCTAATGCGTCCAGCATCTCCTGGTACAGGTGTAATTGCAGGTGGTGCCGTGCGTACTGTATTAGAACTAGCCGGAATTCGTAATATATTGGCAAAACAACTCGGCTCGAACAATCCTTTAAATAATGCACGCGCCGCAGTTAATGCACTCTCAACTCTACGTACTTTCTCGGAAGTAGCAGAAGATAGAGGTGTGCCAATCGAAAATCTCTACGCTCAGTAGTAGATAGGTTTTAGTGTAATTAAGGACTAAATATAGAGTCATGAGACTTAATGATTTAAAGCCGCAAGTCGGCTCGAAACAGCGTCCGCGCCGTCTAGGTCGCGGTATTTCCGCCGGACAAGGCGCCAGTTCCGGTAAGGGGATGCGTGGTCAAAATGCGCGTTCTGGTGGTGGTACTCGTCCAGGTTTTGAAGGTGGTCAACAACCTTTATACCGTCGTTTACCGAAATTGAAGGGTTTTCCCCTCGCTCCGCGCAAAGAATACACTACGATTAATGTAGAAAAGCTAGCATCGCTCCCCGCAAATACAGAGGTAACTTTGGAATCGCTCAAAGAAACTGGGATTCTCACAAGTGGTAAAGCACCTTTGAAAATTTTGGGTAACGGAGAGTTAGGTGTTGCGCTTCAAGTGAAAGCCGCAGCCTTTACAGGTTCGGCACGCAGCAAAATTGAGGCTGCTGGTGGGAGCTGCGAAGTTATAGGGTGAGCCTCGGCGCCCACTTCTTTGCTTAAAAGCAAGCTCTCAGCATGTTGGCGCCTCCGTTCGTTCTCTAGGTAACACCCGCTATGATTAGTCGAGATAAACCCCCAACCGCTCAAGAAACTTTTATGCAAATGGCGCAAGCAGCTGGACTAAGAGGTCGGCTGCTTGTCACGGTCGGTATTCTCATGCTGATACGCCTTGGTATTCATTTACCAATTCCAGGAATCAATCGTGTAGAATTTGCCCGTGCCGTTGCCAGTAATAATCAGATATTAAGCTTTTTGGATATCTTTTCGGGTGGCGGACTGTCGGCGTTGGGAATCTTTGCTTTAGGGATTCTGCCCTATATTAATGCTTCGATTATTATCCAACTTTTGACTGCCGCCATTCCATCTTTAGAAAATTTACAGAAAAACGAAGGTGAAGCAGGTAGACGCAAACTGTCTCAATATACACGTTACGTGTCATTGGGATGGGGGATTGTACAAAGTGTTTTCCTCGCGTCATTCTGGTTGAAACCGTATGCTTACAACTTTGGACCTTTATTTGTCGCTCAAACTGCAATTGCGTTAGTGGCTGGTTCAATGTTCGTAATGTGGGCTTCTGAGGTAATTACTGAACGTGGAGTTGGAAATGGCGCCTCTTTGTTGATTTTTGTCAACATTGTGTCAACGCTGCCAAAATCATTAGGCGACACAATTCAATTTGTTGAATCTGGTGGTCGTGAAATTGTCGGTCGCGTCATCGTCTTATTATTGCTGTTCTTAGTAACAATCGTTGGTATCGTCTTCGTACAAGAAGGTGTTCGACGTATTCCCATTATCTCAGCACGGCGCCAAGTTGGTCGTAGGGTTCTAGCAGAACAACGCAGCTACTTACCTTTACGCCTTAACCAAGGTGGTGTAATGCCCATCATTTTCGCTGCGGCAATTCTCAGTTTGCCTTTATTAATAGCTAACTTTACTAAAAATGCTGAGTTAGCAAATATCGTCAATACTTATTTGAGTCCTGGTGGCAGTGGTTCTTGGGTTTATGCGCTCGTTTACCTTGTATCGATTGTTTTCTTTAGCTATTTCTATTCCTCATTAATTGTTAACCCAGTTGATGTGTCACAGAACTTAAAGAAAATGGGTTCCTCAATTCCTGGTATTCGTCCAGGTAAAGCTACAAGCGAGTACATTGAGCGTGTATTAAATCGACTAACCTTTTTGGGTGCTATCTTTTTAGGCTTGATTGCGATTATTCCGACTGCAATTGAGCGCGCGCTAGGAGTTCCAACCTTTAAGGGATTGGGTGCTACTTCGTTATTAATTTTGGTTGGCGTAGCAATTGATACTGCTAAACAAGTACAAACCTATGTCATCTCTCAGCGCTATGAAGGAATGGTGAAACAATAGTGACGCGACTTATCTTCTTGGGACCGCCCGGAGCTGGTAAAGGGACGCAAGCGAAAGCGCTAGCCGACCACTGGCAAATTCCCCACATTTCAACGGGTGACATTTTACGTCAAGCATTAAAAGACCAAACTCCTTTAGGAATCAAAGCTCAAGGTTATATGGACAGGGGTGAGTTAGTGCCCGACCAGTTAGTGCAAGACATGGTTGAGGAACGCTTCACTCAAGCTGATACCAAACATGGCTGGATTCTTGATGGTTTTCCTCGAACTGTTCAGCAAGCTGGTTTTTTAGAAGCTTTGCTTGATAGGTTAGACCATCATGGAGAAAAAGTTGTTAATCTTGACGTTCCTGACGAAATTGTGATTGGGCGCCTGCTTGAGCGAGGACGTAAAGATGATACCGAAGAAGTAATACGGCGCCGTCTTGAAGTGTATCGTTCAGAAACAGCTCCTTTAATTGACTACTACACAGGCAAACAGCAACTAGTAATAGTCAATGGTAACCAGTCCCTAGAAGAAGTCACTGTTGAAATTGGTCAAGCTATTAATAGCTAGTGGGAGTGTGGGAGTGTGGAAGTGTGGGAATATCTTATCTCACATCTAACCCTCTCACCCTTACTCTCCAAAACGAAACTGCCAGTTCTTAATTAAATAAGATATATTAATAAACTGTTAGTGTATTTGACAAAATCTATGTGCTTGTAGTATAGACGATACAGCAAGCCATTTTAAAAAATCCAACTTACGCTCGAAAAAGCGCAAAAATTAATTGATTGGAAACAAGAGGGAAGCAACTTGTCTAAACAAGACCTAATAGAAATGGAAGGGACGGTAACAGAGTCATTGCCCAACGCGATGTTTCGTGTTGACCTGGACAATGGCTTTAACGTCCTTGCTCATATTTCCGGCAAAATTCGCCGTAATTACATCAAAATTCTACCTGGTGACCGAGTCAAAGTGGAGCTTACTCCCTATGACTTAACGAAGGGTCGAATCACCTATCGATTAAGGAAAAAGTAGATTATGTAGAGGATTTTACCACAACAAAAAATTTTTGGGGTAATATCTACTCTGAAAACAGAATTTTTTTCTTAAAAATGGTATAATTTAACATTTGGAGTTAAAGAGCGAAACATGAAAGTTAGAGCTTCAGTCAAGCGGATTTGCGAAAAGTGCAACGTCATTAAGCGTCGCGGTCGCGTCATGGTAATTTGTGTAAACCCCAAGCACAAGCAACGTCAAGGTTAAAATCCTTGAAAGCAAGTGCGAGTCGCAAGTTCTTCACTAAGTACATAGTATCAGCTGTGTAAAGTACAGCGCAAAAAACAACGCAATCAATGGGAGATATTCATAGTGGCACGTATTGCCGGAGTAGACCTTCCGCGTGACAAGCGGATTGAAATTGGTCTGACTTATATTTTTGGAATTGGTCTATCGCGGGCACAAGCGATATTGTCAGCAACTGGTGTTAATCCTGACACACGAGTTAAAGACTTAAGTGATGCTGATGTCACCGCATTACGGGGTGAAGTTGAAAGCAATTACCAAGTAGAAGGTGATTTGCGGCGCCTCGAAGCAATGAACATCAAGCGCTTAGTCGATATAGGCACCTACAGAGGGCGTCGTCACCGGATGGGGCTACCAGTAAGGGGACAAAGAACTCGGACGAACGCTCGGACTCGACGCGGTAGACGTCAGACAGTAGCTGGTAAGAAGAAAGCACCAGGGAAATAAATTTCATCGCTTGCTCCATAGCAAGTTATACGCTAACTCAAACGAATTAATATGGCGCGTCAAACACCTAAAAAAGCCGGGAGCAAGAAAGCAAAACGTAACGTTCCCAACGGAGTTGCTTACATTCAATCGACTTTCAATAATAGTATTGTGACTATTGCCGACCAAAACGGCGATGTCATATCGTGGGCAAGTGCAGGGTCAAGCGGCTTTAAAGGAGCGAAAAAAGGTACTCCCTTTGCCGCTCAAACCGCAGCAGAAAGCGCAGCACGCCGAGCAATTGACTCTGGTATGCGTCAAGTGGAAGTAATGGTTTCTGGTCCTGGAGCGGGTCGTGAAACAGCGATTCGAGCATTACAAGGAGCAGGGCTAGAAATTACATTGATTCGCGATATCACTCCTATACCCCACAATGGTTGCCGTCCTCCTAAGCGGCGCCGCGTATAGAGATAGTAGTAGTAAATTGGGATACTAACCCAAGAAGAGCGTTTTTGAAGTTCTCCTCACTCGCGATAGTGGCCGCAAATTAATTCGTATCGCCCAGTCTCAATAATAAGAACTCTGATAATTGAGCTTTAACTGGGCAACGTATGTCAAAGAAAGAACTAGCAATTTTTACGCAGTTGCGAATTCAGGACTGTTATACAAGGGAGGCTGCTCCGTGGCGCAATTTCAAATTGAATGTGTAGAGTCCAATACAGAAGAAACTCGGAGCCATTACAGCAAGTTTGTCTTAGAACCTTTAGAAAGAGGTCAAGGAACAACAGTTGGTAACGCCCTTAGACGAGTATTACTCTCTAACTTAGAGGGTACGGCGGTTACTGCGGTACGAATTGCGGGCGTTACACATGAGTTTGCCACCGTTCCAGGTGTGCGGGAAGACGTTCTTGAAATCCTAATGCGGATGAAAGAAGTTATCCTCAAAAGCTATTCCTCTCAGCCTCAAATCGGTCGCTTACTTGTTACTGGCCCAGCGAACGTCACTTCAGCGCATTTTGATTTACCTAGTGAAGTTGAAGTGATTGATCAAACTCAGTATGTCGCTACTCTTGCAGAAGGCGCCAAACTGGAAATGGAGTTTCGGATTGAAAAGGGCAAAGGTTATCGTACAGTCGAACGTGGTCGTGAAGAAGCGACATCGTTAGATTTTTTACAGATAGACTCTGTATTTATGCCAGTACGTAAAGTTAACTATAGTGTTGAAGAAACACGCGGTGAAAGCAACATACCCAAAGACAGACTTTTGTTAGAAGTTTGGACAAACGGTAGTCTTAGCCCACAAGAAGCGCTATCTTCAGCAGCAAGTATATTAGTGGATTTATTTAATCCATTAAAAGACTTCACTTACACTGAGCAAGATACAGGTATAGCTGAAGACTTAGACCCAACCGCACAAATTCCTATCGAAGAGTTACAACTTTCTGTACGCGCTTACAACTGTTTGAAGCGTGCCCAAGTCAACTCTGTAGCTGACTTATTGGATTATACTCAAGAAGACCTCTTAGAAATAAAGAATTTCGGTCAAAAGTCAGCGGAAGAAGTCGTAGAAGCTTTGCAGCGACGTTTGGGTATTACTCTACCTCAAGAGCGGGGTTCAAAGCATAGCTAGTAACTAAGGTAAATCTGAAGAATTAATAGTTAATAGTTATTTGCATATGATTGGTAGTTATTAGGTGCAAAGGGTAATAGTGGGAGCCTTTCAAATAGCTTAACTATTACCCATTACTCGGTACCCACTAGCTATCAGCCGCTGATTCGGATATCAATTCCATTCTATTTTTCATGCGTCAATTATTATGCGTCACCGTTGTCGAGTTAAACAACTAAGCAAACCAGCAGACCAGCGTCGTGCCCTTTTGCGCGCGCTCACAACCGAAGTAATTCGTCACGGTCGAATTACTACTACTTTAGTTCGTGCCAAAGTTGTACGAGCTGAAGTTGACAAAATGATTACCTTAGCAAAAGACGGTTCATTATCTAGCAGGCGCCAAGCACTAGGTTATATCTATGATAAAGACCTAGTACAAGCCTTATTCGAGCAGGCGCCAAAACGATATGAAAATCGTAATGGTGGTTACACCCGTATTTTGCGTACCGTACCACGCCGTGGCGACAATTGTGACATGGCAATTATTGAATTAGTATAAAATTCCTAATTCAATGTTAACGTCTCAACCCATAGATTTACAGCGCATAGCCATAGTAATTCAATACCTTGGCACTAATTTTCATGGGTGGCAAAGGCAAGCACAACACCGTACCGTACAAGAAGAAATTGAGAAAGCGATTGCGAGTATTGTGGGTTCACATATTAACTTGCATGGTGCTGGACGTACCGACAGTGGTGTACATGCAGCAGCCCAAGTAGCACATTTTGATGTTGCAAGTCCGCTGCCACCACATAAATGGGCGCCTGTTCTCAACACTTACTTACCGAAAGATATATTGATAAGAGCCTCAATCGAAGTTGATAGCACATGGCATTCACGTTTTAGCGCATTGTACCGACGTTATCGTTATACGCTTTATACTGAAGCACGCCCAAATTTGTTTATCCAACCCTTTTGCTGGCATTATTATCAGGCGCCACTCGATGAATCATTAATCCAAACAGCGTTAGAACCTCTGGTAGGAAAGCATGATTTAAGTGCTTTTCGACGTGCCAACTCAAAGCGAGCGCACTCAATAGTAGAAGTGCAAGCAGCACAATGTAATCGCTCAGGGGCGTTTCTAAATATAGAAATACAAGCAGACGGCTTTTTGTACGGTATGGTGCGGTTGATTGTAGGGATGTTAGTACAGGTAGGAACAAAAGAAAGAACAGTTTCAAACTTCACAAATCTTTGGAAAAACCAACTCCGAGAACAAGTGAAACATTCGGCACCCGCACAAGGCTTATGCTTATTGCGAGTAGGGTATCCAGACTTTCCAGTTCCAAAAGAAATTTGGTACGACGCGCAGCCGAAATTTGTATTTGGGGAATAGGGGATAATAAACCAATTCTCATAAACAAAGGAAATAAAAAAGATGACAGCCCAAAAAACATATCTTCCACCAGTTGATACCCTTGAGGGTGACTGGTATGTAGTAGATGCCAAAGACCAACGTCTTGGTCGTTTAGCTAGCGAAATTGCAATGATTCTAAGAGGCAAAAATAAGCCTACTTTTACCCCTCACTTAGATACAGGTGACTTTGTAATTGTAGTTAACGCTGAACAAGTTGCTGTAACAGGTAAAAAGCGCTCACAAAAGCTTTACCGTCGCCACTCTGGGCGCCCAGGTGGGATGAAAACAGAAACCTTTGCTAAACTGCAAGAACGTATACCCGAACGGATTATCGAACAAGCAGTTAAGGGTATGCTTCCCAAAAATAGCCTTGGAAAAAGTCTATTTACAAAGCTTAAAGTTTACGCAGGTCCAACCCACCCTCATACCGCTCAAAAACCTAAAGAATTAATAATCAATACAATTCCAGGAGCAGAAGGTTAATGCAAGCCACCGAAACCAGCGGTCGCGCGATGTACTTTGGTACAGGGCGCCGTAAATCAGCAGTAGCGCGAGTACGTCTCGTTCCAGGCACAGGAAAACTAGTTGTTAACGGGAAAGAGGGAGATTTGTACTTCCAATTCAACGCCAACTACCTAGGTATCATCAAAGCCCCCCTAGAAACACTAGGTATGGAAAATGACTATGACATCTTAGTAAAAGCCGAAGGTGGTGGTCTTACAGGTCAATCAGACGCAGTACGTTTAGGCGTAGCGCGTGCATTGTGCCAACTAGACCCAGGCAACCGTCCTCCACTCAAAACCGAAGGTTACTTAACCCGTGACCCTCGTGCAAAAGAGCGTAAAAAATACGGTTTACACAAAGCTCGCAAAGCTCCTCAATACTCGAAACGATAAAAATTTAGCCGTAGCAGTAGGGTGGGCACTGCCTACCTTACGAAGATGTTATAATTAACTTAGATTCACCACAACAGGAAAATGGCAAAAGACGGAATTCACCCTGAGTGGTATCCAGAAGCGAAAGTTTATTGCAACGGAAAAGTTGTAATGACAGTAGGCTCCACCAAACCCGAATTACACGTAGACGTTTGGTCTGGAAACCACCCCTTTTACACAGGAACTCAAAAGATTATTGACACCGAAGGTCGCGTAGAACGCTTCCTTCGTAAGTACGGTATGTTCGACCAATCAGCTGCCGCGAAAGAAGAAGACCAGAAGTAGCTGGTTAGCTTTGCTTTGAACGACCCCGCACAGAGAAGTGCCGGGTCGATTTTTTGTTCTTTGCAATTGAGCTAATCAACTTATTTTTGAAGGAGCGTGAGGCACGCATTATGGCTGAACAATATTTGCTGGAGAAATTAAAATCTGTCGAACAAACTTTTAACGAGTTGACTCGGCGCCTAGCAGACCCAGATACTGCAAGAGACCAAGACGAGTATCAAAAGATAGCCAAGGCACGGTCAGGTTTAGAAGAAGTAGTAAACACCTACGAAACTTGGAAACAAGCTACCGACGACTTAGTTGGAGCGCGTCAAATATATAAAGAGTCAGCGAGTGACCCAGAAATGCAAGAAATGGCAGGACTGGAAGTAAAAGAACTCGAAGAGAAAATTGAGTATTTAGAGAACCGCTTAAAATTACTACTACTACCACGCGACCCTAACGATGATAAAAACATCATGTTAGAAATTCGTGCGGGTACTGGAGGTGACGAAGCCAGTATTTGGGCTGGTGACTTAATGCGGATGTACACTCGTTATGCTCAAACCCAAGGTTGGAAAGTTTCGTTAATGAGTGAATCATTAGGAGACATGGGTGGATGGAAAGAAGTAATTCTAGAAATCAAAGGCGACGACGTATATAGCCAATTAAAATTTGAGGCAGGAGTACACAGAGTCCAGCGTGTCCCCCTCACCGAAGCAGGTGGAAGAGTACATACATCAACAGCGACAGTAGCAATAATGCCAGAAGTCGATGATGTAGAAGTACACATTGACCCCAAAGACATCGAAATGAAAACCGCGCGTTCGGGTGGTGCAGGTGGACAAAACGTCAACAAAGTAGAAACAGCCGCTGACTTATTGCACAAACCAACAGGTATCCGCATCTTCTGTACAGAAGAACGAAGCCAGTTGCAAAATAAAGAACGAGCAATGCAAATCTTGCGCGCAAAATTGTATGAAATGAAACTGCAAGAACAACAAGCAGCCATCACTTCAGCAAGGCGCCTGCAAGTAGGAACAGGCGCACGTTCCGAAAAAATTCGCACATACAACTACAAAGACAACCGCGTCACCGACCATCGTCTCAACCAAAACTTCTCTTTAACCCCAGTTCTCGAAGGCGACCTAGAAACAGTAATACAATCTTGTATCTCCCAAGACCAACAAGACCAACTAGCCGAACTAGCCGCCAATGCTGGCAACAACTAATCCTCATAGAATGAGCATTTTATCTTGTGGAACAGGCATCCCTGCCTGTTCTATTGTTTTATGTAGTAACCCAACATTTCATACACTGCTATAAAATAAAAATTTAGGCGCGATTCCTCAATTTAACAAGCATACCAAACGCAATCTATTCTATAAAGTTTTGTGAAGATACACGCTATAAGTATAATGGTAATAAATTGTGGAAAACTTATGATATGCAATTTTTTAAAATGCTATGAATCAACCTCTTCTTCGCTTCCTAGCTACCAAAAATTATAAAAACTTATCTTTAGATACACAAGTAAACCTAAAAAAACTCAATATATTTATCGGTTCAAACGGTTCAGGCAAAAGCAACTTTACCAACTGTCTAAGATTTTTAAAAGATAGCATAATTACTATTCCCGATGAGAGTCGAGGTGTTAGCAGTTTTGAGAATGCAGTTGCCCAAATTGGCAGTAATAGAATTTTAGATAGTAATGCAGCAAGTCCTTCTGTAGTCAGATTTGCATATTGTTTTTCAGACATTTCACAGAACGGCATTTCTGGAAATAGCGGAATTCTTGATTTAAAAATTTACGTTGATAAAAATAAACCTAGAGTTAGCATTTCCGAGGAATTTCTATATAGCGGAGAAGATTTACATGAATCAGCTTCATCCAGCCCTTTCTATTATTACAAATTTCATGATAAGGAACCAGGGAAAGGCGCCGTATCAGTTTATAACCCTCCGGGACAAAACACAGGAACCCATTTTGAACCCTTAGATAATATACATACAAATTCTTTAGGTCTTTCCTCCAAAGATGTCCTTTATTTCGTGAACTTTATAATTACTTAAATAGTTTTTGTCAAAATATTTGAATGGTCGGGACTTTTTATCTAAATCGTTTTATAGATATGCTTAAGAGTACAACTTAGCAATAAATTAGTTATAGGTCATTAATGAATATTCAAAATAGAATGCAGAATACACCTAGGTACTTGGGCAATTAGACGGAGATTTAAACTTTGTCTCACTGTTGATTTCTGCCAACTCCAACAGGTAAGAACGCCATTAACCCTTGTCTCTATCCAAAACACCAATTTCTTTCATTGTACGGAAATGTACAATATTGCCTAAACACAATCTTTTTAAATGTATGAAAAACTTTCAGTATATTCTACATTCTTTTTGTGTTGTTTTATTGCTTATGTTTGATTTATTAAAATAAATCGATTGTTTTAGACCATTTTGTGTAATGAGCAAAAAACTAAAGGGCAAAAAATGGAAAATGAAGTCATAAATACTACTGCTGTCAGTTATATCTCCGGAACAGTATGAAAAACACTATTACACGCAAGTTGACATCAGAAGATGAGGAATTAAACAAAAAACTGATTGAACTTGCTGCACTAGAAGCAGAACTTACTGAGCGTGAATTGGAGTTAGCAACGTTTCAAAGTAATTTACATACTTTTGAGCGGGAATATTTGCGAGTAGTTGGTGTTCGATATGCGGAACTCGATGAGATAGAATATGAGATTGCTAAATATCTAACGTATCTAAAACCAAAGGACAGTAATGCTCGAAGACAGGTTGAGAAAGCGTGGACTAGAGCGCAAAATTCCAAACGTGCTGCTAGCGAAAATTTTGTAAATCAGGAATTTTCTAGAGATTTCAAACCGTGGGAGAGCCTGAAGAAACTTTATCGCGAGGTTGCTAAATGCATTCACCCAGATTTGGCAACGGATGAGGTTGAACGTCAGCGTAGGCAACAACTCATGACTGAGGTGAATCTAGCTTATGAGAATGGAGATGAAGAGCAGTTAAAGACAATTTTGCAGGGGTGGAAAAATAGTCCTGAGTTTGTTCAATGTAAAGTTGTTGCTGCTGAACTAACTCGCATCATTCGCAAAATTGCCCAAGTAAAGGAGCGGTTGAAAGTAATCGAGGGTGAAATTGAGGATTTAAAAAAATCTGAACTGAACCAACTAAGAGAGAAAATCCTTACCGCACAAGAAGAAGGACGCGACTTGTTAATAGATATGGCATCCCATATTGATGAGCAAATTGCTACTGCTAAATTACGGCTTAAGGAATTAAAAGCTAAGGTGAGGTTTTGAGCATGAGTAGCGGCAAAGAGCAAAGGAACAAGAGCATTGTTCCTGTCCAAAAACAACGACTGACAGGTCATTCTTCTGTAATAGTCCGAAGAGGGTTAGACTTAGCTAATCAAATCGAAGCCATTGATAGCAGAACTATACAATCCTTACAAACCTTCATAGAGCAGATAACTGCTGAGGAATTTTATAATCAGGGTCGGGAAAAGTATGAGAAGGAAGACTACAAGGGAGCAATAGAAAAATTTAGCCAAGCTTTGGATATAAATTCTAACTATGCTGATGCCTATTTTTGGAGAGGTAATGCTTATTCTGCTGGTTATGAATGGGAAGAAGACTACGAAAAAGCGATAGAGGACTATACGCGAAAAGCGATAGAGGATTATACACAAGCTATCAAGCTAAATCCTGAAAATGCTGATTTTTACGAAAAATTAGGAGATTCCTATGACCAAATGGATGAGAGTAGAGAAGCAATAAAAAATTATGATCAAGCAATTATACTAAATTCAGAAGAAGCTAGATTATATAATAAAAGAGCTTTTCTTAAATATATGACAGCAGCTTGCAAAGAAGCAATAGAAGATTATAATCAAGCGATTAAATTCAACCCTGAAAATATTAGTTTATATGCATGGAAAGTAAGATGTCGTTTTAAGATGAAAGAGTATTTGGAAGCTATTAATGATGTTAATGAATTAATTAAATTATACCCTGCTAAAGCGGAATTATATTATGTAAGGGGAGATTTTTATGCAGATATGGAAAGATATGAACAAGCAATTAAAGATTATAATAAAGCTATTTTAATTGAGCCTAGTGACGCTCATTATTACTATAGAAGAGGAGATGTTTATAATAGAATAGGAAACACAAATAAAGCTTTAAAAGATTATAATAAAGCAGTCACTTTGGGAAATGCATTGACGAATATTTATTTATCGTCTATTATAAAAGCTTATTTCAATATTGGAGAAGATTACTTTAAACGAGAAAAATATAAAAATGCCATCAGGTATTATAGTAAAGCACTAAAAATAGATATAATAAAATGTATTTTCCATTTTTATCCCGACAAAGCTATCTTACATGAAAGGCGTGGCAGTTGTTACTTTGAGATGGGGCAATATAAAAAAGCAATCAAGGATTATACTCAAGCAATTGAACTAGATTCTGAACCAGCTTATTACTATAGTTTGCGAGGTGATTGCTACTGTCAAATGAAGGATTATAAAGAAGCAATCAAGGACTATACTCAAGCAATTAAACTAGATTCTGAACCAGCTTATTACTATAGTTTACGGGGTGATTGCTACTTTGAAATAGGGGACTATAAACAAGCAGTTGAGGACTTACAGAAAGCTGCAAATCTTTACCTTAACGAAGGACGTACAGTCTCCTACCAAGAAATGTTAGACAAACTTAGAGACATTGAGTCAGAAACGAACTTGTGGTAGCCATATAACTATTTATATTGGAAGCAAAAGCGCATTTTCGCGCATAATAACATATATGTTACACTCTAACTTACCTCAGTTAAACGACTCTCCTATGGTTAAATCCTTGTCCATCACAAACAATAACTTCAAATGGTGCATCATTTAGAGGTGCATCTACTAATTTTTGGTATTCAGATTCCGAAAGGATTAATTTTGATACACCTTCCTCAACAGTAAACCTGAAGGTATTATTCTTATTAGCGCTTGTATAGAAAAGCCAGGAATTATTAATACCTCCGGAATAAGGCTTACCTGGGTAGTCAACGTCTTCAATTTCGACTGAGCCAGCTTGAAAAAATTTACTTACGCATTCAGCATGACTACCAGTAGCGCTCTTTCCAACACCATTTTCAAGTATAATCATCATATTATTGTAATTAATTTAAGTTAATTTTCTTAGTATAGCAAAATTGGACTATGACATATCAAATACTGAAGCGACGTTTTGACTTTGAGGTTGAGACAATATTATTTCAGAGCAGCTTCATCACTTGTTTGACTAAAAGCAGTTTCAAGTTCTGGATTAAATATTGCTAAAGCGCTTTCATGCCATTCATGGATAATTGCATCTAACTCATCCCAAGCTTTTTCGTATAAATCAACCAAACGATACGCCTCTGTCACCTCATCGATAAATTCAGTGAGTTCATCTGAATCAAATACTCTCAGCCAACCATAAGGATGCTCGGTTCCTATTTTTTGCTTCAGCAATAAACGGAAAGCAGTACTAAGAAGCTCAACAATTTCTTTACTACGTTGGGCAGCTTTCACAAATAAAGTTACATTTTCACGCCGTAGTAAAGCGAAAGACTGGTCATTACGGGTAATTGTTACAGGATGCTCTAATGCTTTATCTAAAACACGTCCGGGTTGACGATTTAGCTCCGTAGCTGTTATTAATTCATCTGAGTAAATACTGTTCATCGCTCCCTCTTACCATAGTTTGAGCCACAATCTTGCTTATACGTATTATTTTACGTACTGCCTTTCAAGAGTCAATGGAGATTATGACTTGTTTGGTGTAAGGATACGTGCGCTGCAACGAAAACACACAGGCGCCTTCATCTCATTTGATTACTAAAAGTTTAAGCAACACCAACAACCTCATACTGAACGGTTTGTTTGTCACTTTCAATGGCGGTTAACTCAAAAGTACAAGTATCGATTGTATTATCGATAGCTTCTTGTATTTCCAGAGGATAGGGATAGTGATTATATTCGTACTTAATTAGCAAACTCAAACGCTTTAACTCTGTTGTACTTCCACAGTTGTAAACTAGCTTTTGCACGGCATATTGCCAGCGTGCGAATATTCGATAGCTAAAAAACCCACTACACACTCCGCCATTGTTATCCCAATACGAAATAGATATTTGGTGGTTGAGGTAAGAAATTTTCTTGATTTTAAGAGCATCGTAGCCTTGCGCGTTGAGCGCTTCTATTATTTCAGCTTCACGCAGGCGCCATAGACGAGGCGTAATTTTGTTTGCCGAGATTAGGCTTCGACGTGAGCGGCACTTTCGGTTGCGTAGATTGCGAGTCATGATGCACCATCCAATTTAAATTGACCGCAGGGCTTCAATAAAGAAGATTTTCCAGGCTAGAATAAGTTTGTCTATTAAATTTTCATCTTTAGCAGGCTACAGGCAGTCATTGACAGGTTTAAACTAACAATATTGATTTTAGCTACCTTTGTCAAGAAAAAATTTACAATCTGTAAAAAAACGCTAGAACTTAATTATTGCGCTTGCAACAAACCTAAAGCAGTGAATCCAGAAGCTAGAAAGAAACTTGGTGAAATAGCAAAAAAGGCTCGTGATACTATGAGCCAACGGGCTTTTGCAACGCTTTTGGGTGTTTCGTATACTACGGTGCAGGCGTGGGAAAAAGGGGAATCAGTACCAGATATTGAGAATTTAGCCAACATTGCTGATAGAGCAGGTTACACAATTGAAGAACTTTTGAACTATCTTGGTGTTAAACCGCAATCTGAGACTTCTGATGTCAACCAAATAATTAAACAAATAAAAGTAATGCCTTTATCAGAGGTAGCGGTAATTGCCAAAGCTACTGCTGAAAGATTTGCAGATGCGGCTCAAACTTTGGGTCAAGAAGTAAAGGCTAGTTAGCGTATAAGGTTTCTCAAATTTTGGAGTGATAAACCAGATAATGCTATTTATCGAGTAGCTGGGCATACACATCATCCTCAATGCTATCCCATACTGTATCAAGTGAGACTTGGCTAGTTTGGCGCCAGAAATCAGTTTCATCATTAGGTAAACTGTTACTAACACTTTTGCCCCTTCGGGAAGTTCTGCTGATTCCAATAATTCTATTTTTCCTTGTCGAACAGTAGCCCAGAATGTTTTTAGCATTTTTATTTTGTATTAAAACATAAACATATACATTGCGTTTTCATCAAACACAAGCAACTTCACGTTGGACAGTTTTTCTGTAACTTTCAAGCGCAGTTAGCTCAGAGTTGCAAGTCTCTATTGTGTTATTGATTGCTTCTTGTATTTCAAAGGGATAAGGGTAATGAGTATATTCATACTCAATCAATTCACTCAATTGTTGTAACTGCCTTACACTTCCACAGTTGTAAACTAATCTTTCAACGGCCTGTTGCCAGCGTGCAAAAATTCGATAGCTGAAAAACCCACTGCAAACTCCACCTTTTGTGTCCCAGTACGAAATGCTTACTTGGTGCTTTAGGTAAGAGATTTTCTTGATTTTCTTTACGTTATAACCTTGAGCTTTGAGCGATTCGATTAAATTGGCTTCGCTCAGCCGCCAAACATGTGGTGTAATTTTGTTAGCGGCGATTAAGCTGTGAACCTTTTTGTTTGGAGCCTTATAGTAACTTTGCCTTACTCGCTTACGCATGATGCACCCCATCTATATAATATCCAGATAATATCCAGCAGAAAACTACATTAGTAGTTATACATTGACAACCTAAATTGTAAGATACATCTTCCAAGGAAAGTTGTCAATATACAACGAAACTTTTTGTAATTGATTACTAAACTAAATTTGTAAATGCTCTCCTAGTAACCACAGCAGTGAATATCGAAAGCAAGGAAAAACTGATTGAAATCATTAAGCAAGCTCGTGGTTCTATGAGTCAAAGAGCCTTTGGCAAACTTTTGGGTGTTTCTGCGACTGCTGTACAGTTGTGGGAAAAGGGCGTGAATGTGCCTGATACAGAGTATCTAGCAAAAATTGCACCTAGAGCAGGTTATACACTCGAAGAGTTGCTTGGCTGTTTGGAAGGCAAACCTGTACAAGAAGCTTCTGATTTGAGTTTGATTTTGAGGCAAATCAATCATATGCCTCTGTCTCAAGTGGCTCAGATTGTTCAAGCAGGCGCCAGTCGGTTGGCTGCGGCTGTTGAATCTTTGGAGGAGCCAAAAGCTAGTTAGCGGTATAAATAATCGCTGTGTACTCTACAATTACCGGAATTATTGACATACAAGTTTAATGCTTAGGTTTTCCAGGCTAAAATATCGTGGTCAGTACGGTTAGAAGAATATTACAGCAGTGGATTTAGAAGCGCGGAAGAAGTTGGGTGAAGTAGTAAAAACGGCTCGTGATTCCATGAGCCAAAGAGCGTTTGCAAAATTACTTGATGTATCTTATACAACGGTGCAGTTGTGGGAAAAAGGCGAGTCAATTCCCGATGTTCTTAACTTGGCGAATATTGCTGATAGAGCAGGTTATACAATCGAGGAGCTTTTAAATTATTTGGGGATTAAGCCGCAATCTAATTCCTCAGATTTGAATCAGATTGTTAAGCAAATTAAGGTGATGCCATTGTCTGATGTGGCGGTTATTGGTCGTGTTGTTATGGATAGATTTGCTTCTTCGATTGAGTTGTCGGGTTCGGAGATTAAAGCTAGTTGAGTCGGCGCCTTACGGATAATATTTGTTTGTTGTAATTTGGGGCTTTATGTTGGGTTACGCTTACGCTCCACCCAACCTACTAATTACAGTCAGTTATTTTTTTGACAATAAGATATCTGTATTGCCTGAATTTGCGCTGGCTAGTGGTAAAAACGGGTAAGATATTACACTGTTTTGTTTTGCAATTTTATTCTTTGGAGTAAAGTAGAACAAGTATTCTTTTTTCGATTTTTTAAAGTACTATAGTACTAAACTAGATTGATCATAAATTAATGGCTTATATAGTACGTAGCAACTATGATGTGAAAGTAGGAACTCATTTAGCTTTGCAAAAAGGTGTGGCGAAGCGAGGTGTATTTGAGGCGCCTTCTAATTACAATGTTTATACAGCAAACCAGGCTCCAGCAAAACCATTTTTGAAATGGGCAGGAGGGAAGGGTCAGCTTCTAGAACAAATAAGTAGATATTTGCCGCCAAGCTTATTAAATGGTTCAATCAAAAGGTATGTTGAGCCGTTTGTGGGAGGAGGGGCAATGTTTTTCTATCTTGCTTCTTCTGGTTATCAGTCGAGCATTGATGAGTTTTTTATTTATGATGTTAATCCTGAATTGATACTTGCTTATAAAACTATTAAACTTGATGTGTATGCATTGATTGATGCTTTATTAAAGATTCAATCTAAGTATTGGTCTATGTCAGATATTGAAAAAAGCCAGTATTTTTATTATGTGCGGCAATTATTTAATTCAAAGCGAAGAAGTATTGATTTTAATGTATTTAGTAGTAATTGGGTAGAGCGTGCGGCTCAGATTATTTTTTTGAACCGTACTTGTTTTAATGGCTTGTTTAGAGTTAATTCTAGAGGTGAGTTCAATGTTCCTTGTGGCAAATATAAGAAGCCTTTAATTTGTAATGTAGATAATTTGAAGGCAATTTCTTTAGTGCTGCAAAAAACTTGTATTGAGTTAGGAGATTTTACAAAGTGCAAAGATTATGTTGATGATAAGACTTTTGTCTATTTTGACCCTCCTTACCGACCTATAAGCAGTACTGCTAATTTTACTGGTTATTCTCAAAATATATGGCATGATAGTGAGCAGTTAAGGTTGAGGGATTTTTTCGCTGAGTTGGATGGTTTCGGCGCCAAGCTCTTATTAAGTAATTCAGACCCTAAAAACGAAAATATTAACGATAACTTCTTTGAAGATGCTTATAATGCCTATAGAATTGAGCGAGTAAAAGCTGCGCGTAAAATTAACTGTAACGCATCCAAACGCGGTCAAATTAACGAACTCTTAATTATGAATTATGAGTAGGGTGCGTGACGCTACGACAAGTAACGTAATCAAATTATAGTCTAATAGCGTCACGCACCTTATTTAGCGTCACGCACCTTATCTATAATAAACAAGCAAAGTATGAAAAATAGTCAGGTATTTCATGATTTTTTGGGAAGTGCTGCTACCAAAGATGTATTTAAGCATTTGAAAAATACTTTGACTGACTCTATCACAATATGGGACTATTTTGTCAATTGGCAAAAAGTCCTATCAAATTTTAAAAGCGTCGAAATACATTTGAATACTTTAAATTATTTAATTGGAAAAAGTAATATAGAGCAAGAATTTAGAGAATTATTACAAACTTATCCAGGCATTTACAGCGCAATTCCAATTTTAATAGCTTGTCGAGCAAAAAATTTTAGAATTATAACTAGCTTTACAGAAGGACATTTTCAATATAAAGGGTTTAATTTTAGCAGTCAAAGTCTTTTATTTCCAGAAAATATTGATGCAGCAGTAGAATTTGTCAGACAAACTGGTGTGCTGGAACTATTTGAAAACCGTACTATTAAGAGTATTCCAGATTATGTATTAGGAATAGAGGTGGGACTAGATAGTAACGGGAGAAAAAATCGTGCTGGAGATACGATGGAAATTATCGTTGAAGAGTTAGTAAAGTCTATTTGTAACGCGAGTAATTTTACATATATTAAACAAGCTACTGCTGAGAAGATTTTGATTGAATGGGATATTATCGTTGAAGTAGATAAATCAAGCAGAAGATTTGATTTTGCAATTAATAATCAAGAGTTAATTTATTTAATTGAAGTCAATTTTTATGGTGGAGGTGGTTCTAAGTTGAAAGCCACCGCAGGTGAGTATAAGGGTTTGTATGATTTTTTAACGGCGCAAAATCACAAATTTATTTGGATTACTGATGGTTTGGGTTGGAAGAGTACTTTAAAACCTTTGGAAGAAACTTTTAATTATATTGACTATACATTAAATTTGAATATGGCTTCTAGTGGGCTACTCGCTGAAATTATTAAACAGCAGCTTTAGCAACGGATTGAACGGATGTAACGGATGAGTTACTCGTTACAAAACAAGTCTAATTCTTTAAAATCAACTATCCGTTTCATACGTTTATCATCCGTTGCTAATTTTCTTTAACAACTACTCAGCAGTAATACCAGATAGTGCGGGATAATTTTCGCTATCGTCAAAATCCGGCACCGGAATTACAACTGTACTATACGCAAAGTCATCAACACCACGTCCAATAGCAAACTGCAATGAGTTGATAAGAGTTTTGTTTGATAAAGCCAAGAAAATTATAACTCCTGAGAAAGTTAAGGCGCCTGCAATACCAAACATATTATGATAACCGACTTGTTCGGCAATCGAACCTCCAAGCGGGCCAGCAATTGCAATACCCAAGTCAAACCCCACTACACATAGAGCAAAAATTCGTCCGCGCTCTTGGGGTAATGAGCGGTCGGCTATAACTACATCCATTGTCGAAAGGAATGTGCCACCCCCGGCGCCTTCAAGTATTGCCGACATAAGAAATGACAAATCGTTGTTTGCTTGCCATAGTAGTAACATCGAAAGCGTATAAGCAATTAAACCAAGAGTTACAAATACACCCCTACCAATTCGGTCACTACCACTGCCAGTAAAAAATCGCGAAACTAAACTTGACACCGCAGCGATTGTATAAAACAAACCGCAATCGAAGTCAACATGTATAGATTTAATAAATAATGGAATAAAAGTATTTAACGTACCTACTGCTAACCCAATTAATAACATAGTTAGTGCTGGAACCCGCACCCTCGGACTTTTGTAAATTTGCCAAATACTGTCGGCGCGATTATCTTCACTCACATCTTGGGATACAGGAAAGCTTTCAATTGGCAGTACAAATAAAAGCGAGAGTAAACCTAAAATAGCAGTAGTATTAAATAATAATGTGTAACTCGCATTTTCTTGAATATAGGTACCAATTGCTGGGCCAAGTGCTAAACCAGTTGCCCCAGTCAAAGTCATGTAGCCCAAAACTTCACCGCGATTTTCTGCCGGAGCTATATCGGAAACTAGTGCTGCGTATGCTGTAGTAAAAGCTGCAATACTAATTCCATGAAACGCGCGTAGTGCAATAAGTCCAGGTATTGATGTAAATACTTGATAACCCAATGGTGCAATACCTGCAACCAAGGCACCAATAATTAAAACAATTTTACGGTTACGTCGGTCTGCTAGTTCTCCTAACTGAGGACGAAAAATTAACAACCCAATAGCAAAGCTGCCCATGACAATGCCAACTTGCTGTTTAGAACCGCCTAAATCCTCAATATAAAGCGGTAACGTTGATAACAACGCTCCAATACTCGACCAAAATAGTAAACCTGCTGCGAACAAAATCAGCATGTAATTACGTATCTTGGTATCCAAGCGTAGAAGTACTTCCAATTGTCTTATCCTATTGATTTATATTGCGTGTAACTGTGGAGATATATTCAAGCTTCCACACTTTTAATACCATTACCTTTGCATACTTATACAAACTCACGTTTCAGAAGCGCTACGGAATCTAGGCGCTGTACAAGGTTTATATATTACATGTACTAGAGGTAGTAGTATAGTGCGGTACTAGCCAAGTAAAAATACTTATGGCTTTATATTAAGCGATTTACGAACTTCAAACGATGCAATTAGTTATATAGTACGATTTTTCGCGTCTAAAAAGACTAATACTTTTTGTAGATTCTTCAAACTACTTGAATCGACGCATTTTATATAAAGTATAGCCACAAGGGCAGAAGACAAAATACTGGAGAACAGAGTAGACTATATAGTTATGTTTTCATGCAAGAGTTAATTTACTTCTTAGAGTCCAGAAGATTTTTTAGTATAAATAGTTACTTATGAGCCAAGGGGGCATTTTTTGTAAGAGAGGCTATAACAGGTAAAGTCTTATACGTATTTTACAGGTGCAGCCATGTCCTTACGCAATGAACCTACCGATTGGCAATTAGGTATACATGAAAGTTACATGCCTGTTTATTTTAAAGGCGCCGTAGCTGGATTTTTTAAAAAAGAATATTCGGAAACGATAATCAAACAGTTAAATGAAGACGAGTTATTGAAAAAAGCATTGACTACAGCTTGTACCGATTTAATTAGGCAATCAGGTGGTGATGCTAGTCAAGTTAAAGAACTAATCAAAAAATATCTAAAAACCAGTGAGCTTCCAAAGTCAGGCACATTTGCAATTGCAAGATTTCTACGTGAAAGACAGCAAGAATTAGATTTAGGTGATAAAGAATTTGCTAAATTTTGCGACACTTTTAAAGTTTCACCTGTCGAATTAAACAATATCTACGCAGGTGACAAAATAGAAGACGCATTGATGGCGCCGCTCGCCCGTATTTTAGGAAAATCTAAAGACGAATTACTAAAAGTCAGAGACGGTCAAGAAAATATTTAAAAAAAGCAGGTAGTACAAAAAGACGGTTCAGACTCTTAACAGGCGTCCTATCTCTACAGCCTCTCACCTCACATCTTGCACCTGGTTTAGAAACCGGGCTTCTTGGGAAACTTTGGCTAAAAAACATTAATTAATCGTATAGAAGCCCGGTTTCTTTTGGCTTGTTGAGAATGGTGCAAGATATTAAGTCACCCTCTTTTCTGTGTACCCTGTGTCTGTGTGGTAGAAATAAATATCAAAATCTTGTGGAGACTTACATGTAACGTCTCTACATTTGCATTAATTTTTGTTAAGATTAGACACAATGCGGCTACGCGCGCATGTACCTACTCATTCCCTACCTTGGAGACACTGGATGCTACGACTCGAACATATCAGTAAAATTTACCCGACTGGTGAAGTCCTCAAGGATGTTAATTGGGAGGTCAAAGCTGGCGACAGAATTGGTTTAGTTGGTGTAAACGGCGCCGGCAAGTCCACCCAGCTTAAGATTATTACAGGTGAAGTCGAGCCGACTTCGGGTGAAATTGTTCGTCCTTCGAGTTTACATATAGCTTACCTCAACCAAGAGTTTGAGGTAGACCCATCACACACTGTTAACGAAGAATTTTGGACGGTATTTAAAGAAGCAAACGAAGTACAGTTGGCGTTGGCACAAGTGACGCGCGAGATGGAAAGTGCCACACCCGAAGAACTGGATAAATTAATTAATAAATTAGACAAGTTACAGCGTCAGTTTGAAGCACTTGATGGTTACGGGTTGGATGCGCGCATCGGTAAGATTTTACCAGAAATGGGTTTTCAAATTGAAGATGGGGAGCGTTTAGTAAGTGCTTTCAGTGGTGGGTGGCAAATGCGAATGGGTTTAGGTAAGATTTTGCTGCAAGAACCTGATTTGTTACTGCTGGACGAACCTACGAACCACTTAGATTTGGAAACTATCGAATGGTTAGAAGGTTATCTCAAGAAACTTACTACCCCGATGGTGATTGTATCGCATGACCGGGAGTTTCTTGACCGTTTGTGTACTCAAATAGTCGAAACTGAACGTGGTGTTTCTTCTACGTATTTAGGTAATTACTCTTCGTACCTGCAACAAAAAGCTGAAAATCAGTCAGCGCAGCTTAGTGCTTTTGAACGTCAGCAAAAAGAACTTGAAAAGCAACAAGCGTTTGTAGAAAAGTTCCGCGCTAGTGCAACTCGTAGTACTCAAGCGAAGAGCCGAGAAAAATTGCTTGATAAAATTGAACGTATTGAGGCGCCTACAAGTTCAGTACGCACTTTACACTTCCAGTTTCCTCCTGCACCTCGCAGCGGACGCGAAGTTGTAATTATTGATGAGTTGACACATACGTATGACGACAAAATTCTGTTCTTAGGCGCCAGTTTAATAGTTGAGCGCGGTGATAGAATTGCCTTTGTTGCCCCCAATGGTGCAGGTAAGTCTACATTGCTACGTTTGATTATGGGAATGGAGGCGCCGAGTGAAGGTATTGTAAAACTTGGCGACCATAATGTTCTTCCTGGTTACTTTGAACAGAACCAAGCAGAAGCACTTGATTTAAGTAAAAGCGTTATGGAAACTATCCATGACGAAGTGCCTACCTGGACAAATGAAGAAGTTCGTACTATTTTAGGACGATTTTTATTTAGTGGTGACACTGTATTTAAAAATGTATCAGCATTAAGCGGTGGTGAAAAGGCACGCTTGGCATTAGCTAAGATGCTCCTACGTCCAGCGAATTTATTAATTCTAGATGAGCCAACAAACCACTTAGACATTCCTGCCAAGGAAATGCTTGAAGATGCGCTGCAAAATTATGATGGTAGCGTAATTGTTGTATCACACGACCGTTATTTTGTTTCGCAGATAGCAAATAAAATCGTCGAAATTCGCGATGGTGAGTTTCGTGTTTATTTGGGTGATTACCATTACTATCTTAGCAAGCTTGAAGAAGAAAAAGAAGCCGCACGTCTGGCTGATATTGAGAAAGAAAAAGCTGCGAAGAAAGCTGCTAAAAGCGCTAAATCTACCGCAAAGAAAAAGTAGCAATTGTTTGTGGAATCACAATCTTGTGCGGGTGGGCTGTTAGCCCGCCCTTATTAAACACAGCTTGCATTAGAATTATAATCATTATTGCTAAATGAGAATTTATTGCAATTGGTTGAAATAAATGAAACACTAATTTGAAATTACTAATTGGTTACAAGGAATTGCATTAGAAAATATAATTGAAAAGTGTCGAGAATTGTTACTTAACAGTTGGCGCCGATACAGTCAAGCAAGATATGAATAAATTGCATCTATCTAGTGACAGTATTGAAAGATAGTAAATATGTCTATAGGTGTTCAATAATTAAGAAATATCTAAAAAAACGGATATTTATAATAAGAGAAGCTAATAAGCAGAAATTCACTTGCTAACAGGGGTAGCAGTGGTATTATTCGGATATTACAAAAAGTAAAGGGCAGTTTTATTATGACCAAGGCACCTGTTGCTCCCGTGGTGCTAGTCATTTTAGACGGATGGGGCTACTGCGAAGAGACGAAAGGAAATGCAATTGCACAGGCTAAGACTCCAGTCATGAATAGCCTATGGTCGGCATATCCGCACACGCTCATTCGCACGTCAGGAAAAGCCGTCGGTTTGCCAGAAGGTCAAATGGGTAACTCAGAAGTTGGCCATTTGAATATTGGCGCTGGTCGAGTGGTACCGCAAGAGTTAGTACGCATTTCAGATGCAGTAGAAGACGGTTCCATTAATAAAAATCCAGCGTTAATAAAGATTTGTCAGGAAGTCCTGAGTCGAAACGGCAAACTGCATATGGTCGGGCTTTGTTCTGAGGGAGGTGTACACTCCCACATTAGCCACCTGTTTGGACTACTTGACTTAGCTAAAGCACAAGGTATTTCTCAAGTTTGTATTCACGCTATCACTGATGGTCGTGATACTGCACCTAAAGAGAGTGTAGAAGCAGTAGGACTAATTCAAAATTACATAGACCGTATCGGCGTTGGTAAAATAGCGACAATTAGCGGTCGTTACTACGCAATGGATAGGGATCGTCGTTGGGATAGAGTCAAACTTGCCTACGATGTCATGACTATTGATGGTGAAGGTAATGGACTCTCGGCAATGGAAACTGTCAAAGCTTCTTATGCTGACGACATAACCGACGAGTTTATTGTTCCCGTGCGGTTAGCACCAGGAGCAATTGAAGCTGGCGATGGTGTTATATTTTTTAACTTCCGCCCTGACCGCGCGCGGCAGTTGACTCAAGCTTTAGTGAGTCCTAATTTTAATAGTTTTGAGAGACAGTTAATTGCGCCACTGTCCTTTGTTACTTTTACTCAATACGACCCTGAACTACCAGTCAGTGTTGCATTTGAGCCACAAAATCTTAGTAACATTTTGGGGGAAGTAATCTCAAACCGGGGTTTAAAACAGTTCCGCACTTCGGAAACTGAAAAATACGCTCATGTAACTTATTTCTTCAACGGTGGTTTGGAAGACCCCTACCCAGGTGAAGACCGCGAACTCGTATCGAGTCCAATGGTGGCAACTTATGACCAGGCGCCTAAAATGTCCGCCGAAGCCGTCACCGATGTAGCGACTTTTGCGATAAGTAAGCAAATCTACTCCTTAGTGGTAATAAATTATGCCAATCCGGATATGGTAGGTCATACGGGTCAAATTCCAGCCACAGTGCAAGCTATTGAAACAGTAGACCGTTGTGTGGGGCGCCTGCTAGAGGGTGTAATAAAAGCAGGTGGCACGGCAATTATTACAGCCGACCACGGCAACGCAGAATATATGTTAGATAATTCGGGTAATCCTTGGACTGCCCACACTACAAACCCAGTACCCCTCATACTAGTCGAAGGCGAAGGAGCTAAAATTCCTGGGCACGGTACAGATGTTAACTTACGCTCGGATGGTAAGCTAGCGGACATTGCGCCAACAATTTTAGAGATTTTGCAAATTCCCCAACCAGCAGAAATGACCGGGAAATCCCTAGTAGTATCTGCTGGCTACGAAGTGCGAAACAACCGCACACCTGCACAAGTGGGAATGTAGAATAATAGAGAGTTATAAGTTAGGAGTTATGAGTTAGGAGCTAAGAGTATTATCTTGAAATCTAACTAGTAACTACTAACTACTAACTATTAACTATTAACCTCTTTTAAGTAATCTTGGTTATGACCGTCACTAATATTGTTCAAGGAATCTGGACATTCGCTGCTGTTGGCTTAATTATTTTGGTACTACTTCACAGTCCTAAAGGTGATGGTATTGGCGCCATTGGTGGACAAGCTCAATTATTTAGCAGTGCCAAAAGCGCTGAAAGTACTCTTAACCGAGTTACTTGGGCATTAACTGCTATATTTATGGGGTTGACTGTAGTGTTAAGCGCTGGTTGGTTGCCTAAATAATTAGTACGACATTATAGGGAGGATACGGGAATGGGAACGGAACAAAAATACTATACCCGTCACCCTAGACCCAATATCCCAACCCGCATATTTATATTTTTAGGAATATTATTAACCACTTGGCTGCTAGTTCTAATTAACTCGCACTTTATTGTCGTTGGGCAAACACCTTCAACACTTACACATCCTCTACCGTTAACACTCATGCGTTGGCAAGACGTGAGAAACAGTGGTAATTATTTTGATGCAGTGAAACCAACAGAAGTAGGATACTTAGTCTGGTCAAATTTTCCTGTTAAAGTTTATATCGAAACGCCAGAAAATCTTAATAACAATCAAGCAGATGCATGGGTAAAAACTGTATCATCAACAGTTCAAGAATGGAATACTTATTTACCGTTACAGATAGTTGAGCAGTCAGAGTCAGCCGATATTACAATTTTAAGAAAGGCGCCGCCACTTCAAGGAAACCCACCGCGCGCACGTTCTGCACAAACGACATATAATTTTTACACAAAAAATAATATTTTATACCATAGGTTTAATATTTTGTTGAGTCCTAGTCAAACGGGTGAATACCTTTTTGCTGCTGCACGACACGAACTTGGGCACGCATTAGGTATTTGGGGACATAGCCCACTACAAAGCGACGCTTTATACTTTTCTCAAGTCCGTAAACCACCATTAATCTCAACAAGAGATGTAAACACCCTAAAAAAGGTATATGAACAACCAACTAAACTGGGTTGGCAAAAATAATTTATTCTTGTGGATAAACTCTTGTGGAGCGGGCTTAAAATTGCCCGCCCCTATAGTATTACCATCCCCAACTACCAGGAATTCCTTTAAATGGCCCAACGATATCTTTAGTTATCCAACCACCATAAAAATTTCCTGGTTGCGGCACCACTTTTTCGCCATCTACATAACATGCATCCATTGGGTGTGCATAAAACGCGACATAATCTTTCATAGATTCAAATTTAGGTGTGGGATTAGGATAGAACCAAGCAACGTTTTGTAATTCTTTATCACCTACGCGCAGTGTGTAATATCCTGCTGCCCCTTTCCACTCGCAAAAACTAGATTGAGGCATTTTAATAAGATATTCCATTTTAATGTCCGCAGGTGGAATATAGTAAACTGGCGGATGACTTGTTTCTAAAACTCGCTTTGCATTGTGAGTATCAGCAATTGTTTCACCATTAAAAATAATCTGAATGTGTTTGCTGACATCTTCCAAACGTGGTGGACGGGGATAGTCCCATACTGACTCTTGCCCAGGTTGAGGTTCAATGCGTTGCGGTCTCATAAAGCTATAGCATAAGTATAATTACTCTGATTTTATAGTAACAACTAAGCTTTATAACCAATTACTAAAAAAGTAGTGATATCCCACCAAACACCTTTTTCAGTAGCTAATGCTTCAATTTGTGTATCATATTCAGCTTTTATTTGCTCAATTGTGGATGTAGGTAACTTTAACAACGGGTTATCTGGATAAAGCCAAGTTTTTCCGTTCCAAGTGTTGTGCGCGTCGCTAAGGGTAAGATATTTTCCAAATTGCTTAGTTTTGACTTCAATATTTTTAAATCCTGCTTCTTCAAGCATACTTTCGCATTTTTGTACAGTCCCAAGCGGTGCATGAATATTGGGTAGTGAAATACCATATTTTGCACAAGCGGTAAAAATTGTGGGCGCCATTAAAGATTGTTCGTGGTATGAATTAAAAGCGACTAGTCCACCTAGTTTTAAAAAGCGATACCAATTGTGTAGTACATTAGGGATATCCCGAAAACACATGATGGCAGAGCAGCATAGAATTGCATCAAAGCTGTTTTCACAGAAATCTATATAATCTGCATCTGCTTCGATAAATTCAATATTCTTGATTCCTAATTCTTCTATCTTATCGCGCGCTATATCAAGTAAATCGTCGGCAATATCAATACCAATAACTTTACCATCGTTACCAACTAACTCTGCTACAGGAATTGCAACTAAACCAGTACCAACAGCAACATCTAATATTGTCTGTCCTTTTTGGACTGGAACAGCTTCGACAAAATGACGCGCACGTTTGTGTGCTAAGTGGCTATCGTCATAATTAGTTCGAGAGTTGAAGTAATCAGCAACTTGCTGCTTGTATTGGTCGAGTATAGGTTTATTATATAAATTGTCTGACATATTTAAATCACACTTTTATAGCATTAATAAAGTAAGTTAAATTTTTTTCCATAACCTGGTATTATTATATTTTTGCGGCTGTTACAAAAAATATTGATGCATTACACCAGGTGCCTTGTTCAGTAACTGGTAATGCTTGGACTTCTTTTATATATTCTGCAAAACATTCTTGGAGTTTTTCGGGCGCCAGTTGCTGCACTTGATAACCAAACACGTTTTTAACATTAACTTCCCATATTTGTTGCGCGCTGTTTGCGTCAGGCGTAAAGTACCAGCCAAACTGCTCTTGTTGGATTATAATATTTTTATTCTCAAAACCTGCTGCTGACAATAATTGCAGGCATTTTTGAGGTGTACCTAATGGTGCATTTGGGTTGGGTACATTAATACCATATCTAGCTGTGACTTCTCGAAATAGAGCAGAGGTTGTAAATGCATTTTTTGTCCAAGCGTTAAATACAAGTTTTCCACCTGGTTTGAGAAAACCGTGCCATTTATGTAAAGCTGTAGGGATATCAGTTAGATAACAAATTGCTAGAGAACATAATATTACATAAAAACTGTTTTGCTCAAAGTCTATTAATTCTGCGTCAGCTTTAATAAATTCTACATTTTGTAAACCAGAAGCAGCTAGTTTTTGTTTAGCGTTACTTAACATTCCCGCAGAAATATCTATACCAATTACTTTAGATTGGGCACCTGCTTTTTCTGCTGCTGCTAATGCTACTATTCCCCTACCCGTGGCAATGTCTAATATTTTGCGCGCGTTTTGCAGGTTTGCCACTTCTATTAATCGCTTGGCAATTGGTATGTAAAATCTACCTTTGTCATAATTAGTACGAGAATTGAAGTCAACGAGTAGTTGCTGTTTGTATTCTTTTATTTGTTCTAGTTTTGACATGGATATGCTTCAAAATTTCTCTATGTAAGAGTAGTAATTATTTTTTACCATAGAAGCGCAGAGGAGCCACTGCGTTGCAGGGGTTCCCCCCGTTGTAGCAAGTGGCGTGATACAGAGGTAATATTATTGTTTATCCTAGATGTATACAACGTTGCTTCTGGATATATTAGTCTTTGACTGACTTTGATAATAAGAATCAAATTATTACTTACTCTTATACTAAGTGATAACATATACTTGGGAGCGTGCAATAAACTTTTATCGTACGCGCGTTGTGCCACAAAATTGTTCACAGTAAGTGAGATCAAATTATATTACGTGTATAGCTTTATCTGGAACTTCAAGCCATAAATCTTCAGCCTGAAGCAGTTCAATACTGTAACTTTTAAGAAATTGGCGCCATTCCTCAATATTCATCTTCTAAGTAAACATCAAAATAAAAATCAAGTTTT
>NZ_MRCD01000042.1 GCF_001904745.1 Calothrix sp. HK-06 | reverse complement strand
TAATTTTAGACAAATAAACATACTTAAATACAAAAATATTATCTTAATTCCTTTTTCGTATGTTATCATTGCTGACTCAGCTAGCTATTATAACAAGATTATTTTTTCTTTATCGCGGAAAAAATAAATATGTTGTATAATATATAATTTAAATACTGATAGATATCAGTTGTTTATTGTTTTGTATACTTTGGTTGTAAAATCAAAATATTATTAAAAATGCTGGTATATTTAGTATCAAAAGTAGATGGTATATGTAGATGGTATATAGTGAGTGAGAGTGATAATTTAAGAAGGATTAATAGAAATACACATTATTTATTTCATTAGGTTTTACTGGTTAAGTTTATTTATTTTTATTAGACATAAGTTATATTGATGAATTAAATATTAAACTATTGTTAAAAATCGTGCATAATTACTATTGAAAAGGAGGAAGCCAGTTTGTCTAGACCCTATCGTGTAGCTATTTTGGGAGCAACTGGAGCTGTTGGTCAGGAACTGTTGGAGTTACTAGAAAGCCGTAATTTCCCGCTTGCTGATTTAAAACTGTTAGCGTCAGCACGTAGTGCAGGGCAAAAAATATCGTTCAAAGGAGAAAGTCTCGCAGTTGAAGCTGTTGGTGATAAATCTTTTGATGGTATAGATATAGTTTTAGCGAGTGCAGGTGGTTCTACATCTAAGGCAATGGCGCCAAAAGCAGTAGAAGCAGGTGCGGTGGTTATTGATAATTCCAGTGCTTTTCGGATGAACCCAGAAGTACCTTTGGTAGTGCCTGAAGTCAACCCAGAGGCAGCATCTGAACATAAGGGTATTATTGCGAACCCCAACTGTACAACAATTTTAATGGCGGTGGCGGTTTATCCGTTGCATAAGGTAAAAAAAATAAGAAGAATTATTGCAGCGACGTATCAATCTGCTAGTGGTGCGGGCGCCAAAGCAATGGCAGAGGTACAAACGCAAGCGAGTGCAATTTTATCGGGCCAGCAACCAGTAACATCCATATTTCCTTATCCGCTAGCGTTCAACTTATTTCCTCACAATACTCCTTTAAATGAGATGGGGTACTGCGAAGAGGAAATGAAGATGCTTAACGAAACTCGGAAGATTTTTGGTACTCAAGAAATTCGAGTTTCTGCAACTTGCATTCGAGTTCCTGTTCTACGCGCACACTCAGAAGCTATCAACTTAGAATTTGATGAACCTTTTGATAAAGATGAAGCGCGAGCAATTCTATCGTCGGCGCCGGGTGTAAAATTGGTAGACGACTGGCAAGGTAATTATTTTCCAATGCCAATAGATGCAACAGGCCGTGATGAAGTATTAGTAGGTAGAATCCGCCAAGATATTTCCCACAGATGTGGATTGGAATTATGGTTGTGTGGAGACCAAATTCGCAAGGGTGCAGCATTGAACGCTGTTCAAATTGCCGAGTTGCTGGTGGAAAAAAATATAGTTAAGCCAAAGCTAGCAGTAGCACTAACATAAATTTTGGATTAATAAATTTTTGTAGTCGCAAAGCAAGTCATTTGTCGAATATCTATGAATATCTATATATACGAGATAAAAGACAAATGACGTGCAGATTTTTCAGGAGTTAAAAAGGGTGGTAGATTTTGGCAGAGTATTAACCGCGATGATTACGCCGTTTAAAGACGACGGCAGTTTAGATTACGATTTGGCAGCCAGAATTGCCTTGCACCTTGCTTCTAGTGGTAGCGATACACTCGTAGTTTGCGGTACAACAGGTGAATCACCAACGCTTTCATGGGATGAAGAGTATAAATTATTCAGCGTAGTCCTAGAAGCAGTGGCAGGTAAAGCCAAGGTAATGGCAGGTTGTGGGTCAAATTCTACAGAAGAAGCTATCGCAGCAACTCAAAAAGCCGCTAAAATAGGAGTACACGGTTGTTTACAAGTAGTTCCTTATTACAATAAACCGCCGCAAGCAGGACTATATCAACACTTTCGCGCAATAGCTGAAGCCGAACCTTCTTTACCAGTGTTGTTATATAACGTTCCAGGTCGCACGGGTCAAAACCTGCAACCAGAGACAGTGGCTCGACTAGCCGAAGTAAATAATATAATTGGTATAAAAGAAGCAAGTGGGAATCTAGACCAAGCCAGCGAAATACGTCGTTTGACACCACCTGAATTTGAAATATACTCTGGTGATGACTCTTTAACCTTACCCTTATTATCTGTTGGGGCTAAAGGTGTAGTCAGCGTCGCTTCGCACTTAGTTGGCAAACAATTGCAACAAATGATTCAAGCTTATGATTCGGGGCAAGTACAGCAAGCTACCTCTATTCACCTAAAGCTTTTTCCCTTATTTAAGGCATTATTTGTTACAACCAATCCAATCCCCGTAAAAGCAGCTCTCAGGCTAGCTGGCTATGCAGTCGGTTCATGTCGTCTACCAATTGGAGATGCTTCACCCGAAGTTATCCAACACTTAAAGGTTGTTTTGCAAGACTTAGATTTGATCTAAACAGGGGCTTTTTCTACTGTTCCGAGTTAAAGTAGTAGAAGATACATATAAATATATTGCGTAAATCTCACCAGGTGACAGGTGATATTGTTGTGTTACCAATGAATGTATATAGTTCGTTAATATGACTGATTGAAGTAAAAACAAATTTTATTTAAGCAATTGATTGACCTCAAATTGAGAATCTATATATCAAGCAAAGCTTCTGTCAGACCTAACTTATAAATATTCGGTTACAGTTTTGGTACGTGTATCAAATTTTGCAGTTAACAAACTAACAATTAACACTCGTTAAAATCTAAGGAGAAAATGGCTAGAAACGAAAATTCAGCCGCCCTCAAAATCATTCCTTTGGGCGGTTTGCATGAAATTGGTAAAAATACCTGTGTTTTTGAGTACGACGATGAAATAATTCTTCTCGATGCAGGTTTGGCTTTCCCTACTGATGGGATGCATGGTGTAAATATTGTCCTTCCTGACATGACTTACGTCCGTGAAAATCGCCATAAAATCAAGGGGATGATTGTTACACACGGACATGAAGACCATATTGGTGGCATTGCATTCCACCTCAAACAGTTTGAAATTCCTGTTATGTATGGACCACGTCTAGCGTTGGCAATGCTTGAAGGTAAATTGGAAGAGGCAGGAGTCCGTGACCGCACTGAATTACGTTCAGTTATGCCACGTGACGTTGTGCGAATTGGCAAGAACTTTTTAGTGGAATATATTCGCAACACTCATTCCATCGCTGATAGTTTTACAGTTGCCATTCATACCCCAATTGGTGTAGTTATCCACACAGGTGACTTTAAGTTTGACCATACACCCGTTGACGGTGAGCGCTTTGATATACAGCGATTAGCTGAACATGGCGAGAAAGGTGTACTTTGTCTTCTCAGTGATTCTACTAACTCAGAAGTACCAGGATTTACGCCATCCGAACGTTCGGTGTATCCAAATCTCGACCGGGTTTTCAGTCAAACAGAAGGCAGGTTGTTTATAACCACTTTTGCTTCGAGTGTCCACCGCATCAACATGATTTTGGAATTAGCGCAGAAGCACAGTCGTGTCGTTAGCGTTGTTGGACGTTCGATGCTCAACTTGATTGCTCACGCACGCAACCTTGGTTATATCAAGTGTCCAGATAATTTATTGCAACCGCTGAATACCATTCGTAATTTACCAGACGAAAAAGTATTAATTTTAACAACAGGTTCTCAGGGTGAGCCAATGTCAGCGATGACGCGGATTGCGAACAAAGAACACCCTCATATCAAGATTCGTGAAGGTGATACGGTAGTATTCTCAGCCAACCCAATTCCTGGTAACACTATAGCTGTTGTTAATACCATCGATAAATTGATGATGCAAGGTGCCAACGTAGTTTACGGACGTGACAAAGGAATTCACGTATCTGGACACGGTTGTCAAGAAGACCAAAAATTAATGCTGGCACTAACTCGACCCAAGTTCTTTGTACCAGTACACGGTGAACACCGGATGTTAATAAAGCATTCGCAAACAGCGCAAAGCATGGGGGTTCCGAAAGAGAACATGGTGCTTATCGATAACGGAGATGTTATCGAACTGACGCAAGAATCAATTCGTGTAGGTGCTAAAGTGCCTGCGGGTCTAGAGTTAGTTGACACTTCAGGTTCAGGCATGGTTAGTGCCAGAGTCTTGCAAGAACGTCAGAAAATGGCGGAAGAAGGTCTAGTAACAATTGCCGCCGCAATAGATTGGAGCGGTAAATTACTAGCAAGACCCGAAATTCATATGCGTGGAGTAGTAACAAGTATTGAAAAACCTTTGTTACTAAATTGGGTACAGCAGCGAATAGAAGAAATTCTCAGTGTACGTTGGGGCGAATTTGCTCAAACTTACGAAGGTAAAACCGATGTAGACTGGGGTGGTTTACAAGGGTTAATTGAACGTGATTTAGCGCGTTCGTTACGTAAAGAATTGCATTGTCAACCAACCGTGACATTATTGATGCAAATTCCTGAAGAACCAACTGTCAATGTTACTGCGGCAACCACAACAGCAACAACAACTGTTGCAAGTGATGGTAGAAGGCGCCGTACTAGAACAGCTGCACAAGTCGCTTCGTAACAAAATTGGCAACGGATACAACGGATGTAACGGATAGGTTATTGCAAGTAACTAGATGGTGTTTGTAACGAACAGCTCATCCGTTACATCCGTTAATAATCCGTTGCCAAGATTACCTTACCCACCAATAAACAAACCCCAAGGTTAACACTGTTAGCGGCGCTCCAAATCGCAAGTGTTCCCAAAAAGTTAATCTATATCCTAAACTTGCGGCAGCTTCGACAGTAATAAGGTTAGCTACGGCGCCAAATAATGTTAAATTTCCTGCCAAAGTCGAAGAGAAAGCAAGTAATAACCACGACTGAGTATCATCTTTGGGGATCAACGGTTCTAGAAGTAAGACCGCAGGTACATTTGATATCAAATTAGATAAAATAGATGTAACGCTAATTAAACCAATTGATGTATTAATTATGCCTGTAAAAGCTTGAATCAGGTTTAATTTTTGTGTAACTTTACTAAGAATAAATAATCCAGAAAACATTAATATTAAGTTCCAATCTAACTTGCTAAGAATGCGTTCGGGTTTGAGGCGCCGTGTTATTAACAGTAAGCTAGCGGCAATTAATGCTGTTTGTGCCAATGGTAAACCGATAGCAAAGCCAATTAGCAGTCCTGCGACAATGAAAAGGGTTTTATTGAATAAAGGTTTATATATACGTTGGTTATCTAGAGAGAAATTATCGCAAGGAACAGTTGAACGTACTTCTGGATAGAAGAGGTACAACAAAATAATTTGAATTGCCATGCCTGCTACAGCAATTGGTAGTCCATGAGCGAGAAAATCAAGGTAGGGGATACCCGAAAAAGAACCAATCAATATATTTTGGGGGTTGCCACTAAGAGTCGCGACAGACCCAATATTTGTCGCAGCTGCTAAAGCTAATAAATAGGGTATGGGATTCAGTTTT
Organism: Calothrix sp. HK-06; assembly: GCF_001904745.1. Classification (GTDB taxonomy): domain Bacteria; phylum Cyanobacteriota; class Cyanobacteriia; order Cyanobacteriales; family Nostocaceae; genus Dulcicalothrix. Next base: position 63,371 of record NZ_MRCD01000042.1, on the reverse strand, counting down.
AATGCTTGAGTCAGACTTAAAGTAAATGGGGTAAAAATCAAAGCCAGTGTGTCATTGAGAAAAAAGGCAGAGAGAACACCAGTCCCCACAGTCAAAGCTATCAATAGTCCCAACGGACTTCGCGTCAAGCGCAGCAGCAAATATAAAGCGCGCGCGAAAAATCCCCCATAAGTTAAATTAGCGTTAACCACCATCATACTTAACAGAAATATGATGGTCTTAGCGTCAATAGCTTGCCATGCTTCGTCTAAGTTGATGGCGCCGAGAGAAATCAGAAAACTAGAACCAACAAAGGCTATCGTGGGACGGTTCATACGTAAACCAGGTACGTATCCAACCGCTAAACCCAAATAAGTTAGCCCTAATACACCGTAAACAACAATTTGGTAGAAACTCACAAGAATTTGTGTAATATTTTTTACGTTAGAAACCCTGAAACTAGTATCCAAGCGAACTTTCTCAAATTAAAAGCCCCTATAGAATTTACTTAGGTAAATTAAATTTAAATCTTGGGGAACTAATGTATGCCAGCCTGCTTCTGATGTTAACGGGTGGTTTTTTCGATAAGTCACTTATGCCAGAATACAACATATAGAATTTTATCTATGATAATACCGATAATATGTTGTAAAAAAAATGAATAAAATGAGGTTTATATCTGTCCAAAGACAGATGTCTTTATTAAAATTTTAAGTGTGTCAAGTTATCAACAAGATAGTAGCATCGCACTACCGATTATAAGGAATTTGCTGTTAACTAGACGTAGATAATAAGTGAACTCTGAATTTAAGTCGCGATCGCAAAAACACTTAGACTGTGCAGCACAACAAAAAAACCGAAATTGTGTTGTCACCAGTACATCAGATTGCATCAAGGCGTAAAGCCAATTTCTTCCGGGAGAGATAATTAGCTTTTGATATTAAACGTTCGTTTACAGTTAAATAGCCTCAAATACACAGAGGAGCGAACCATGAAGGTATTTGGTAATACCACACAAAAGATTTTTTTAGCAAGCTGGGTATCTCTCAACCACGCGCAAACTGAAGACAAAAATATTATTCATCAGAACCATCTTCCTAAAAAGCCAGGTTTTGATTTTTTGAAGCCGTTGCGTTCGTTTGTAGATAGCATTGAAGTTAGCGACAGCAAAATCGCGCATCGTCTTTGTAAATTTATTCCATCCCAATGTCCGTTTGAGCGCGATATAAAGTTATTCGGCAAAACCTTATTCCACATTCCGCCAATGTGTAAGCTCAATCCTTTATATGACGAGGTTGTTGGCTTACGCTTTCGGGCACTGTGTTACCTTGCTGATAAATGTGGCGAAGACGTTTCGCAATACTGTTAAAAGTTAGGAGTTAGGAGTTATGAGTTAGGAGTATTACTCATAACTCCTAACTCCTAACTCATAACTCTTAGTTATTTTTTCCACTGTTGAATGGCTCTTTGTGCTGCGCTGTAAGCGGGTGTTCCTTGTGGAACTAAAGTGGCTGTACTAACTGCCGCTTGTCTGTCACCATTAGCTGCGCGTTTTCTGGCTAGATTTAATATTTCTTTACTCCATTTATCGATAGATTTTTGCGCTGCGTCGAAACCTGGCTCACCTTTTGGTACTTTTTTAGCAACTTCTATAGCGCGGTTATAGCTTGATGCTTGTCCTGGTTTAACCAAACCTGTAGCTGCTTCAACAACTGTTTTATTACTTACATATTGTTTAGCCTGTTGGCGCCATTGTGTAACTGCTGAATCTGCTTTTGGGTATAACGCTTCATTCTCACCAATTAGTTGAGCAGCAGCAACAGCCGAAGAATACTGGCGTTTTTTAGCACGTTCCTGTGCTAAATCAAATATCATACTGTTCCAAACTTGAATATTAGCCTGCGCTTGAGAGTATTGCTGGTCGTCTGGTTTGATTTTACGTGCGGCAGCGATGGCTATCTTCAAATCATTTGCTTGTGTAGGGGTAAGCGATAATCTATCTAACTCGGCAAGTGCTTGTTTACGAATTTGCGGGTTTATTACTATTGGTGCTGCTATTTGAGGTTTTGGCGTAGTTTCAGGTGTCGCACTTGCAGTGGGTGATGCAGTAGATTGTATAGTTGGGCGTGTAGTTGGTTGTGTAGTTAGTTGTGTAACAGGTGCCGTTTGCTCAGATGTACGAGGTGGTCTAGCGACTGAATTTTCTGGAGCAGTTCTAACGAGTGATGTTTCATCTGGGGAGACATTAGGTGATGTTGAGTTATTTTGCTCTACTCCAGATTGATTACGGAATAATAAAAGTACTATCATCCCTAGCAGTAACGTCATGCTACCACCCCACAATAATACTTGTAGCCAAAATGGAATACCTGCACTATTTTCGTGTTCTTGTTCCTGATGCTCGTCCGGATGTTTGTTTGGAAGGGGAATACTGCTAACTGGTTGTTGAGTTTCAACCCTAGGTCTAGCTGGAGGAAGCGAAGGGGGTAAGTTTCGTTGACTAGGTTGTGGAATTGCTGACTGTACACCAGAATTTATATATCCTTGCCCATATTCACCAAAATTAGTTGTGGCAACTTGATTTTTGGTGTTAGTCGCATTTTGAGCATTTTGAAGCTGCGAATAGTAATTGGATGGAGACTGTGCTGGATGTGAGTTGTTTTTGTTTGTAGCGCTTTCTAATAGGGGAGCTGATAGTGCTGAGGCGAAGATTTCTTCAGATACTACTATCGCTGGTGCGTCGTCGTTTTCTAATTCAAAGTTTCCCAAAATAACCTGCTTGCTTGAAGTAATAACTGTGACAGGGTTTTGTGTCGGGCGCCAGAAATGCTGACAGAGTTCTGGTGTCCGAATGCTTAAATAGGCTTCTAATTCGCCTAATGTGTTGCCATTTCCTGAACGTAAAGCCTCTAAAAGTGCTGCTGTAAAGAAACCGTGTCCGAGTTCGTTGCTTTCGTAGGAAAATTGTTCGGGTTGGCACGACAAAATCAAGGGGAGTTGTAACTCCTGCGCGAGGTCAATGATTTCTTGCCCAACGTATATCTCGTTCAATGTTCCAAACGCACGGTTAATATCAAGCAACATTAGTAAGTTAACGCCTGATACCTGTAGACTTTGCATCAGGGCTGCAACTTCAATGCCCGTTTCTTCAATACGTTCAGGAGTTCCATCAACGGGCATTAAATAATCTCTACCGTTGTGGTTAACTCCGTATCCACTGAAAAAAAACCACACCCGGTCTTGGGGGCGCCAACAAGCGGCGGCTAAATCCTCAAGTAGTAATAAAATATTCTCATGTGTCGGAGTAGTCGGTCGGTCACCAATTGGCGGCGAAGTATCGCTCATCAACAAGCATTGCTGCTCTTTGAAGGCGCCATCTTCAATCAAAAAAGCCCTGAGTGCCATAGCATCAGCTTCGGCGCAAGCTAGAGGTTGAAGGAACTGATATTGATTGATACCGATGGCTATCGCCCAGTTATTTGCCATCACTGTGATTGCACTTGGTTTACATTATCGAAGAATTGCGGTTTGCTTCTGCTAAAAAACAAGGCTAACCTATGTCTAATAGTCTAAGTGATTATTTCGACCAGTAAGATTTAAGGTTAAATTTATTACTTGCTTTTTAATGCAATCTCAATTAGGAGTTTCTCAGGAGCGAAAAACATATGAAAAATAGTATTCATAAATCTTTAAGCATAAATACACTACAGTTTCAGAATATTTTAAAGTTATTTAATCCCTCTTTGCCTAGGTTGGAAGCAAAAATCCGGATAGTTAAAGCCATATTAATGTTAGGTATAGCCGTACCTGTATGGGTTGCTACGGAAGGAATAGCACCACAAGTAGTGCGAGCTTATACTGCAACTGGCGATATTGTCATTGACCGCTTGTCTGAAGAAACTTACCAAAACATGCTAACTAGAGCAGAAGCAGCAGCACGTGCGGCCGCACAGCGAACTTTCGACCAAGATATTTTAATTACAGAAGTATCAGTTATAGTATCTGGGCAAAATTATGGCGCAATTGCACCAATACTAGAATTACGAGTTAGTCGTCAACAATGGCGTAACCGTCCTGACCCCAAAGTTTGGGCAAAGTATTTTAAAACCGCACGCAGTTTATTACAATTTGACTCCTCAGTAAGTCAACAACAACCAGTTCCTCAGCCAGCACCAGCACCAGCACCAGCAAGTCCAAGAAATCCGAACCAGTGAACAATGCACTCTTCTGAATTGGTTTATTCCCAATTCTCGTAAATGGCATAGAATTAAAAGGTTGTCAAAAATTGCGATATCCTAACACATGGCTGTTCCAAAGAAGAAAACCTCAAAATCTAAGCGTGACTCACGACGTGCAACCTGGAGACGCAAAGCCGAAGTCCAAGCACAAAAAGCAATTTCCCTCGGTAAATCAATATTGAGTGGACGTTCAACCTTCGTCTATCCAACAGATGAAGAAGAAAGCGAAGACGAAGAGTAATAATAAAAGTTATGAGTATGAGTTGTGAGTTATGAGTTATTAATACTCTGAACTTGCAACTTCTAACTCCTAACTCTTAACTCCTAACTATTTTTGCTGATGCCAGGGAAATTTTTTCAAAAACCAACCGAACCAAACGACCGAGTACCCCCAGGTCAATATTTAACGAACGGGTTCCCCGTATTAACTTATGGCTCGACTCCTCCAGTCGATATGAAAAAATGGGAATTTCGTATATGGGGTGCTGTGGCGCCTAAAATTTTGACTTGGGATGACTTTATGCAGTTACCCCAAAGTGAATTTACTGCTGATTTTCATTGTGTTACTCGTTGGTCAAAATTAGATGTGAAATGGACTGGTATTAAAATCACCGACTTTATGAAGGTCATCGAAGTAGAGCCAAAAGCCAAGCATATAATGGAACATTGTTATGGTGGTTACACAACCAACATTTCAATGGATGACTTTGTGCGCGAAGAAAACTTCTTTGCGTTTAAATTATTTGGTGAACCGTTACCAGCAGAACATGGGGGACCCATGAGGTTAGTTGTACCTCACCTTTATGCTTGGAAAAGCGCTAAGTGGATAAACGGTTTAGAATTTCTTGAAAAGGAAGACTTGGGTTTTTGGGAACGCAATGGTTATCACCAACGTGGCGAACCCTTTGCTGAAGAACGTTATAGTTATTAATACTCGTATTACTGTAGGTTGGGTAGAGTTTACGTTTACGCAGTATGCCGTTATCCGTAAACGGAGTTTTCCCTTTACTGGTAGGCACAACTCAACATAAACCATGAATTTTGACGGTAAATATTATTACCACAGAAGCGCTGAGGGCACAGAGAAGAGGTTAATTGGCGCCTGCCCCTATAATTAACGCAATTTGGTACTACTGGTTGACTTAACCAGTAGTACTGTTAAATAGTATTTTAGTTTAAAAATATACTCTCGGTAAAAATAAAAAGCCGAACTTTACTCCATATATATACTGAATTTTAATTGTTTACTTATTAAAGAATATCCGTATCACTGTAAGTTGGGTGGAGTTTACGTTTACGCAGTATGCCGTTATCCGTAAACGGAGTTTTCCCTTTACTGGTAGGCACAACTCAACATAAACCATGAATTTTGACGGTAAATATTATTACCACAGAAGCGCTGAGGGCACAGAGAAGAGGTTAATTGGCGCCTGCCCCTATAATTAACGCAATTTGGTACTACTGGTTGACTTAACCAGTAGTACTGTTAAATAGTATTTTAGTTTAAAAATATACTCTCGGTAAAAATAAAAAGCCGAACTTTACTCCATATATATACTGAATTTTAATTGTTTACTTATTAAAGAATATCCGTATCACTGTAAGTTGGGTGGAGTTTACGTTTACGCAGTATGCCGTTATCCGTAAACGGAGTTTTCCCTTTACTGGTAGGATATCCCATTAACGTAAACGTAGTTTTCCCTTTACTGGTAGTTTTCCTTTATGGTAGGGTAGGCACAACTCAACATAAACCATGAATTTTGACGGTAAATATTATTACCGCAGAGGCGCAGACGGCACAGAGAAGAGGTAAATCGGCGCCTACCCCTATAATTAACGCAATTTGGTACTACTGGTTAAGTTAACCAGTAGTACTGTTAGATAGTATTTTAGTTTAAATATATACTTTTAGTAAAAATTAAAAGCCGAATTTCACTCCATAAATACTGAATTATCCGAAGTATAAGCTTCAACTATAGGTTTGCTTAAATCTGCTTTTAATGCCTCATAAATAGCGGATTCACTTTCACTTATTGCTTGTTTTAGTTTTTGAAGTTGAGTCAGTCGAAAATCAATACTTTTAGTCGTATGACTTAAAAAGTATTGACGTTGTTTGCTGACAAGAGTATTTATTGACATTGGCGATAATTGAACTGTCATTAAACTATTCCCAAACAGCATCCCAATTTTACAACATCGTCGTAGAGACCGAATTAATTCGGTCTCTACTGTTTCATTGGTAAACAAACGGTAAATACACTGCCATTACCAACAAGAGAACTAACCTGAATAATTCCTTGATGTGCCTCAACAATGCGACGTGAAAGATATAAACCCAAACCGCTACCCGAACGCTTGTGACTACCTTGGCGAAACCTTTCAAATAAAGTTGCTTGTTCTTCAGATGGAATACCCATACCACTATCAACAACTTCCACCATAATGCCTTCACCTATATCGCTTGCTTTTGTCAAACGAATAGTGACTCCACCTTTATCGGTAAACTTAATCGCGTTACCTACTAAATTGGTAAAAAGCCGATGAAGTTCCAAGCGGTCACCCATCACAGTAATTTGATTTAATTCTGTCTCAAAATTTATAGTTAGTCCTTTCGGTTGTGCAATAGGCGCCAACTCACCGACTATTTCTTTAAGTAACTTATTAATATCAACTGGTAAAAAAGCCAGCGCTTTACGTCCTGCTTCAAACCGATAAACTTCGAGTAAAGTATTCACCATCTCCAGTAAGTTAGTATTACTGCGTCCCATTATGGTGATAATTTCGTTCATTTGTGGTGATAGTTCACCTACGGCACCTTGCAACAATAATTCAAGCATCCGTTCAGCAGCAACCAACGGTGTTCGTAAGTCATGGGTGAGACGCGATACAAAATCCTCTCTTTGCCGCGCGATTTCATCACGTTCATCTATACTGTGCTTAAGACGTAACAAAGAACGCACGCGAGCAAGAAGCTCATCAACCGTTACAGGCTTACGGATAAAATCGTCCGCTCCCAAATCAAGCCCCTGCGCTACATTCGGAGAATCATGTGCCGTAATTAAAAGAATCGGCATAAACCTCAGTTCCTTATTTGCACGGATACGACGTGTAACTTCGTAACCATCCATTCCCGGCATCATCAAATCAAGTAACACCAAATCGAAACTAGATTCCTCGATTTTTGCCAGTGCAGTAGAACCATTTTCAGCCGTACTAACGATATAACCGTCTTCTTCTAAAATCGTTCCAATCAGAAATACATTATCAGGAGAATCATCAACAATAAGAATTTTGTCTGGCCGAACAGCAGAATAAGTCATATATTAAGGAATTATGAAGTTAACAACCAAAAGATAGAAATAAGTTTTATTTATATCCCTATTTTGGTATAGTTGTTGGATTTTGCCTCATGCCTAAGAATGATTCTTTCTCAGAAAGCAATTATCAAGTTACTATATATACTATTTGGTGCCTAGTTAACTCAACATAATTACTTATTCAATCAAATCATGGCACGTAAACTTATTCTTCAAAATTTCAGCCAATGGACAAGTTTTTGTCTATTGGTTACGGGTGCCTTAAAACAAGAAATATCGTTGTGCCATTGGTAAAATCGTTGCGGGTTCACATGTAAGTAACTCACCATCCGCACGCACTTCGTAAGTTTCTGGGTCAACTTCGATATGTGGCATAGCGTCGTTTAATTTCATATCCCGCTTGCTTAAGTTGCGAATACCTGAAACTGCAACGACTCGTTTTTGCAGTTTTAATTGATTGGGTATATCTCGTTTTAACGCTTCTTGTGAAACAAAAGTTAATGAAGTTGCATGACAGGCGCCGCCAAAACTGCCAAACATTGGACGCATATGCACAGGTTGAGGTGTAGGAATACTAGCATTTGCATCACCCATCTGTGCCCAAGCAATCATTCCGCCTTTAATTACCATCTCTGGTTTTACACCAAAAAAAGCAGGGCGCCACAAACATAAATCAGCAATTTTACCTTCTTCCACAGAACCCACATACTGAGCAATTCCATGCGTAATAGCTGGATTAATCGTATACTTTGCCACATACCGCTTCGCCCGAAAATTATCATTATCCGCTACATCCGTTGGTAATCCGTTGCTACCACGCTGCACTTTCATTTTATGCCCTGTTTGCCAAGTACGAATAATCACCTCACCCACTCGTCCCATCGCCTGCGAGTCAGAGGAAATCATACTAAAGGCGCCTAAATCGTGCAAAATATCCTCAGCGGCAATAGTTTCGCGACGAATACGCGACTCAGCAAAAGCCACATCTTCAGGAATACCCGCATCCAGGTGATGACACACCATTAACATGTCGAGGTGTTCATCAAGAGTATTTACAGTATAGGGGCGAGTTGGGTTAGTCGAAGATGGAAGAACATTCGCCTCGCCACATACTTTAATAATGTCGGGTGCATGTCCTCCTCCGGCGCCTTCGGTATGGTAAGTATGGATAACACGGTTCTTGAAAGCGGCAATAGTATCTTCAACAAAACCAGCTTCGTTGAGAGTATCAGTATGTATTGCCACCTGCACATCATATTCATCAGCAACGCTCAAACAAGTATCGATAGCAGCAGGTGTTGTTCCCCAATCTTCGTGTAACTTCAACCCCATTGCACCCGCTTCAATTTGTTCAACAAGTCCTTGAGGTTGGCTGCTATTGCCCTTCCCCATAAATCCCAAATTCATTGGAAAAGCATCAGCAGCTTGTAGCATCCGGTAAATATTCCAAGGTCCCGGCGTGCAAGTAGTCGCATTTGTACCCGCAGCAGGCCCAGTTCCACCACCTATCATCGTTGTAATACCCGATGCTATAGCGACTTCTATTTGCTGCGGGCAAATAAAATGTATGTGAGTATCAATACCACCAGCAGTGAGAATCATTCCCTCACCTGCTATCGCTTCGGTTCCTGGCCCAATAATAATATCTACATTGTCTTGAATATAAGGATTGCCAGCTTTACCAATTTTGTATATCTTCCCGTCTTTAATTCCAATATCAGCTTTAACAATACCCCACCAGTCAAGAATTAAAGCGTTGGTAATTACAACATCTACGGCGCCGTCTTGGTTTGAGATAGGCGCCTGTCCCATGCCATCGCGAATAACTTTACCACCGCCAAACTTTACTTCATCGCCATATATAGTTAAATCTCGTTCAACCTCGATAAATAACTCTGTGTCAGCAAGACGAACTTTATCGCCAACTGTAGGGCCAAAAGTTTCTGCATACGCGCGGCGCGACATTCGATAGCTCATTATTGCACTCCTTGGGATGGTCTTGACTCGATTATTATTAAGCGGATAGAAGCAGGTACAGCGAGAACTTTTGTATAACTTTATAATGTAAGCTGGTAGCACATGCAAGGTAATAATTATTCATCAATCTCCCAGTAAGATTTACCATGTTTTTGGTGACGTTTGTCCCAATATTCTTTTAGGGTGGGGTCGTTTGGGGATACGTTACCTTTGACCTTTATATGGCGTTCAATGGTAGTTTCTGCTATGGGGTATAGTGTGATTGTTATTTCTTTTCCCCTACGGTCATAAATTTTACAGGCAAACGTCCATTTGTTACCTTTAATAGTTTGGAAGTATCGTTTCCGTACCCATTTTGTATTTTTGTTTGGGTGTCTACGCTTACAACGTCTCCAAAGATACTCCCATACTCGTGATTTGATATAGAAGAAAGTTTTTTTGCTAACCACACCTTTGTAGTAATTAGCAAAATCCCTGAGAATTGGATTTAGTTTCCTAATGACCGTTTCTTGATTTGCTCCATTTAGACCTTTTTTCACCTCACCAATTGTTTTACAAAAGTCTAGGACTTTCTTTTTAGAAGGTTTAACAAGCAGTTTCCCGCTATAGTGTCTGTGGTTGAAAGCAAGACCCAAGTTAAACTATAAATTGCTTTCTGCTTGAAATTTTTTACTATGGGCACTTGATTAAATTTTATTGCATTGGTTTGAGGTTGTCCCAATCTGCTATCTGTACTTCGGCGCCGTTACGGAACATTCGTTTTTGCAAGCGGGGAAAATCAGCTATGTCTATCTGGCGCCTTTCTCCACCAACTATATATACTAGGTTTTCATCAAAGGGGTTGCGAAGATGATGTGCAACTGAGGGAGTTGGAAAACCCATGAAGTCACCTGCACCTACTTCAAATTCTTCATCGTCAATTTCTGCAATACCCCGTCCAGAAAGAATATATATAAACTCTTCTTCAAATTGATGCGAGTGGTAAATGAAGGATTCTTTACCAGGTGGAATATGCGCCAAAGTAATTCCAATCCTTTGTAAACCCACAGCTTGACCTAAGAATACACCTTTAATTTCAGAATTGCTGTTCCAAGGGTGAGAAAAGCTGTGTTCTTGCAGTTGCTTAATTGCTTTCGCGCGGATTAATTGGTGTGGGTTCTGGTTTTCGCTCATTTTGAATTGGGTTTGGTAAACTTCTTGTGGGATGGGCATCCTTGCCCGTCCTAATTATCCGGGGCAGGTTTAGTAGATTTTGCGTTGATGATGAAGCTTATGGGTTAACCTGCCCCTACAAGGCGCCATTAATCAATCCATTAAAACCATATACCTGGCGCCTTCCTGTTAACGGGACTAAAACAATTTCTTTTTCATCACCGGGTTCAAAACGTACAGCAGTACCAGCAGGAATATCGAGACGCATTCCGCGCGCTTGTTGTCTATTAAAGTGTAATGCTGTATTGACTTCAAAAAAATGGAAATGTGAACCTACTTGAATTGGTCTATCTCCAGTATTTGCAACCTGTAGTCTTACAGTTTCACGTCCTGCATTCAATTCAATTTCGCCATCTGGCGTAATAATTTCCCCTGGAATCATAAAATTTAAAATCTATTGAATAGGATTATGTACAGTGACAAGCTTAGTACCATCTGGGAAAGTTGCTTCGACCTGTACTTCATGCACCATTTCTGGTACACCTTCCATTACATCGTCCCGCTTTAATAAAGTTGTACCAAAACTCATTAACTCAGCAACTGTCCTTCCATCTCTGGCGCCTTCTAATATTGCAGCAGAAATATAAGCAACTGCTTCTGGGTAATTTAACTTCAAACCTCGATCTTTACGTCTTTCTGCCAATAAAGCAGCAGTAAAAATTAGTAATTTATCTTTTTCCTGCGGCGTTAGCTGCATTTACTACCCCTTTATATTTGCCAAACACGCGGTATGCAGTCGGAACGTTCTAATAATGATTGCCGTAATAACTGCCACACTGCCGTAAACCAGTTTCTCACCTCAGAGGTAGAACTACCACGATATCTACACAAAAATCCATGTTCTAACCGAGTAACCCCATAGCAATGTAGAGACGCGATATATCGCGTCTCCTCCAAAGTACGAGTTTTTTCGATAAATTCTGGTGAGACTGTTGAACCTATATATATAAATGTACCTACAACGGGTTGTCCATTTAATGCATGGGGACTATAAAATACTTCTTCACTACCAGGCAACCATTGTCTGTCTATCCATAAGGGTTTACCTTGCTGCCAAACTTCTGTATAACTTTTCCAATTACCCTGTAAGAACTTCTCTCCGCGCGCGCTACGTCCAAATCGCGTAATTTCCCAACCTATAAAGTTCGCGTTTTCAGCTAAATTTATACGTGTGTCTTGGCGATATATGGCGCCATCAAAAACAATTGTTTCTTGCGGTAGCCATTCTAAAGTGGCGCCCTCATTAACTTCGATATTAATGTTTTGTGTAGCTAGGCGCCCATTACTACGATAAATCTTACTTGCTGCCGCTGTTGTAATCAATACTTGTGATTGTGGTTGAAGCTGGAAATTACAAGATAATTTATCACCCCCAACAACACCCCCAGCAGTATGTAAAATTACACTATGGCAAACTAATTTACCTTCAGGGTAAAACGGACGCTGTACTTTTAAGGGTGCTTGATGATGAGCATGAATTAATTGCGTTGCATCTTGGCGATGTGCATATACTAAATCTAGTTTGCCATGCCAGCTATTTAATGTAGGATTTACTGTGATGTTTGATATCATTCTTTATTTATAAGATAAATTGAGTATACATGGAAAGTAAAATAACATTACGGCAAGGTAGACCTCTTGATGCTCATCTCTGTGCTTTAATTTGCTATGAGGCTTTTAATAATATCGCTGATAAACATAACTTTCCAAGATATTTTACTTCTTTACAGGAGGTTATAGATTGGTTTATAGGTAAATTCAAAAATCAAAATGTTTATTCGATAATTGCGGAAATAGACGGACAAATTGTTGCAAGTAACTTTCTGAAGATAAGGGGAGATATTGCTGGTGTTGGACCTGTTACAGTTGCTCCAAATGTACAGAATGACTCGGTTGGTCGGCGACTAATGGAAAATGTATTGGAGTATGCCCAACAAAAAGGTTCTGTAAGTGTTCGACTCGTGCAAGCTGGTTATGACAATCGCTCTTTGGCTCTCTATACTAAGCTTGGATTCAACATACAAGAACCACTTGTAGTTATACAAGGTAATGCTTTGAATTTAGAAATTTCAGGATATCAGGTTCGCTCTTGCACTCAAGATGATATCAATGCGTGTAACCAGCTTTGTTTTAAGGTTCACGGTTGCGACCGCCAACAAGAACTTATAGAAGCGGTAAAACGACTCACCGCAAATGTTGTTGTTCATGACGGTCAAATAACAGGATATTCGAGTATGGCTGGATTCTATGGATATGCTGTTGGCAAAAGTAACGAAGAATTGAAAGCGCTTATCGGTGCTGCAACAAGTTTTGTTGGACTAGGATTTATCTTACCAACGCGCAACAGCGAGCTATTTCGCTGGTGTTTAGAGAAAGGTTTGCGTGTGGTGGCACCAATGAATTTAATGACTTTTGGATTATATAACGAACCAAAAGGCGCCTTTTTACCTTCGATTTTTTGGTAATTCAAGCAATCCGCTCATCCGTAGTAAAAATAAACCCGCCCCCACTTTTCGTTTTTTTGATGTTGTGGGGGCGGGTGCTTGTTCTTACTATTTGAGCGCATACGCCAAAACATCTAACCAGGGTTAGGTGGACTTAAGCTCAATCACATTCAAAATTAGGGTATTCAAGCTTTTTGTCAGTTGAAAACATAACCCAATCTGGCTCTTAAGAGTGAACAACACTTGCTTTATGCGCGCGGGAGTTGCCTTATGAACCAGATTATTTTTATAGAGGAGAACTAAACGTGGTTACAATGCCTTTGGATACAAAGCGGCTTGCTATCGGCGAAAGATTGGCAGACCTAAGAGCATTTCAAAACTTAATCATCTCGAACGAGCAAAAACTAATAGATGCTTGCCCTTATTCCGATATTCGCGAACGTCTCCAAAATATGCTGTCGGATGACCAGAAGAACCTAGGCATCATAGAGACTGTAATCGTTCAATACGGCATTCAAGTAGAACCTAGTGCAGCAACCAAAATATTTATTCCGCAGTTTGAACAGATGATGTCAGGTTCGGAGTTTACGTTCTACCAAAAACTCATTCACCATGAACTGATGAAGCATGGTCAAGCCATGAGCGGACTTATGATCCATAAAGCGGCTCAGAAGGTAGGGGCAGATATTGAAGTGGCAATTACGCCTTTGAATACCCTTAGCTTTGAGGGACGCGCTCACCAAGAACAACTCAAGGGGATGCTTGAACAGGCAGGTGTTCGCGAAATGACGGGCGAGGATGCTTCGCAAGGACTCTGGGCACGGGTACAAGATGGGATTGCAGCCTTATCGGGTGTCGCTGGTAGCGTAATCACCCAAAACACTGATAAGCAGGATATGAACATCCAGCACCTCATCTGGCTAGATCATGCCAAAGTGAATACCATCTTCACCGAAATTGGAGCTACCAAAGAACCTCAAAAGCTCCAAGAATATTTCGGGCAACTCTACAACGATTTATTAGCCCATGCTCAAGCTGAAGAAGAAGTCGTTTACCCTCAAATTCGCTCGTTTTACGGTGATGACAAAACTCAAGAGTTGTACAGCGAGCAAGCCGAATGGAGGCAGATGCTTGATGAAATTAAGTCTATTGGCCCTAAGAATACCGACGAGTTCAAATCAAAAATTAAACAGTTGATGGAGTCGATTGGAGATCACATTCGTCAAGAAGAATTTACGATGTTCCCAGCGATTGACAAAAATTGTAGCGACCAGCAAAAAGAGCAAATGGCGACTCAATTCAAAGCTGCCAAGAGCAAAATTCAACAACAAATGGGTTGAGGTCGATTTGGCTTTATAGGTTCATAGCGCGCATGTGGGACATTGGCTGTATTTTCTGTTTTTGCTACAAAACTTTACAGCATGTCGCATCTTACAAGTATCTTGCATTCGCTTGCATTGCTGAATTTGGGTATTAAATTAAAATGTATAGATCGTAAATTTACAAGCGTGCCGAAATAGTTGGTTTCCATTTCCCAATGCGCGCTTACATCGCTATTATCTGCAAAAATCCACCGCTCCCCAATACACCAGCATTGTTAATCAGTAAATTCACACCTTGTGTTTGTTGAACAACAGCAGCTATTTGGTCAGGTTTAGTAACATCAAGCGCGATTGGAATAATTCTCTGTGGGTCAATTGCAACTAAATCTGTAAGAGAATCGATACTGCGCGCGGTTGCATATATGCGTTCGGCGCCTGCGCTGTACAATGCTTCGACAAATGCTTTACCGATACCACGATTGGCGCCACTTACAAGGGCGACAGTTTCGTTAATTTTCATACCAATGTCCTTCATAATGATCAAACTTGTTTGTTTTGCGGTAGTTTCCTGTCCGCTTCTATATAAACATCATGATTCATTCATTTAAGTTTGAGAAGACAGTAAATTAAAATATATTTTATTCCAATTTGGAATTAATCAGGGCTTACGCAACAAAGATGAAATATTAAGCTTTCCACCTATTAGCACTACTGGGTCATATAATTAATTTCGGTGGGTTATATCTTAATTGCTCTTTCTTTGTGACGAGCATGGTTCATTCCTCTTCCCTCTGTCCCCTAATAGTCTCTGTAGTAAAAATAATTACAATACTACACAGGTAGAGATGCCTGTGCTACGGCCAGGCAAGATACCTAAGTTGCGAGTTTTTTTATACAGTTAAAATTTTTGACATAGACTACTAGATCAAGGGGATATAAATTGGTAGTACAATACTCATCCTTAAGAAAGTAGATAAATATATGCCTTTTGTCTTATTATTATCCAAGCTCCAGCTCATATTTAGTTCGTAAACTACGGTGTACCTGGAAAAGCATTATTAAATATGTATTTTAAGGAGATGGAGATTGGCGATGATAGGTGATGAGCAAAAACAGATTAATTTGGAAGATATTCTCATTACCGAAGAATTAACTCGTCGCCTGCCTAAAATACCTGACTTGCAAGCTGAAAACCAAGCTATGCATACCCTAGCTCGGCAACTGGCTAATTCGCGTCAAACCATGCTCAAAACCCTTGTCAATATTGCAATAGACTTATGTCAAGCTGGAACTGCTGGAGTTAGCTTACTAGAAACTAGCCAGAGTGGAGAGGAAATTTTTCGTTGGGTGGCATTGGCTGGAGAGTTGGAGCAATATGAGGGCAGGACAACTCCAGGCGATTTTAGCCCTTGTGGGGTGTGCCTAGAACGGCAGGCGCCGATTCTTTATTTGTATCCCGAACGGTATTTTACTTACTTCCAAGAAGCCAAACCCTCAACAATTGAGGGCTTAGTTATTCCTTTAGTTATTGATGAGCATCCACTAGGCACGATTTGGATATTGTCTCACGATGAGCAAAGACAGTTCGATAGCGAAGATGTGCGCGTGATGAACAGCCTTGCGGATTTTACTGCCGCTGCTTTACAAAGTAGTCGCGCTCTTCAAACAGCCCAGTTAGCGAAATTCGCACTACACCAGAGCCAAGCGCGAGTGCAGAGTCTGATCACAAATATGCCAGGGATGGTTTATCGCTATGTACCCTGCGCTGATGGTAAAGACCGCTTTACCTTTGTTAGTTCTGGTTGTCGTGATTTGTTTGAAGTAGAAGCCCAAACAGCGTTACAGGATGCAGGTTCAATTTGGAACTTGATTCATCCCGACGATTTACCTTCGTTTACCGCATCGGTCGGCGCTGCAGTTGAGAATTTTCTACCTTGGGATTGGCAAGGCAGAATTATCACGCCTAGTGGTAAACTTAAGTGGGTTCAAGGTAGGTCGAGTGCGTTACGAACAGAAGACGGAGATGCCTGGGATGGTTTGCTTATTGATATTACTGCGACCAAGCAGGCAGCAGAAGCTTTGCGAGAAAGCGAAGAGTTGAAGCAACGCATTTTGGACAGCAGTACTGACTGCATCAAAGTTTTAACGTTAAACAACGAAATTCTCTACATCAGTAAAGGTGGACTGTGCCTCTTAGAAATCGACGACCCTGCGTCTATCAATGGTGCCGACTGGTCTTGTCTCTGGCAGGGCGAAGACCTTGACAAAGCGTCGAAAGCGCTCGCAGCCGCCAGAATGGGGAACACGGGTCAATTTCAAGGCTATCTCCCCACCGCTTTGGGTAAGTCGAAATGGTGGGATATAATTATTACCCCAATTCGAGATGCATCAGGACAAGTTGCACAACTACTTGCTATTTCACGGGACATTACCGAAGTCAAGCACATAGAAGCCGAACGCCAACAAGCTGAAATTGCTTTGCGAGAAGCACATGTACAATTAGAGTCTGCTTTGGTGGCTGGAGCAGTTTACACCTGGCGTTGGAATATTTCTACAAATCGCGTCATCGCTAATACCGCTTTTGCTCACTTGTTTGCTGTAGACCCTGCGCTCGCATGTATATCCGGGTTGCCCGTCGATCTGTTTCTTAATGCCATACACCCAGAAGACCGCTCTCGTGTTTCGATGGCAATTGATCAAGCAATTCAATCAGGTGAGCCATATATTGCCGAGTATCGCGTTCGGACTGCCAGTGGCGAGGAGCGATGGGTGTCGGCACGGGGGCAAGTCGAGTATGATGCAGCTGGCAACGCAGTTTCGTTACCTGGCGCCTTAATAGATATTACCTCACTCAAAAATACCTCAGAAGCCTTACAGCGCTCGGAGGAACGCTATCGAACGCTGTTTGAGTCCATTGACGATGGCTTCTGCGTGATCGAAGTGCTGTTTGATAAAAACAATACGCCGATTAATTACCTGTTTTTGGAAACCAATCCGGCATTTGAGAAACAAACAGGACTCGTGCAAGCCGAAGGCAAAACGATGCTTCAACTCGCTCCAAAGCATGAAAAGCATTGGTTTGAAATTTATGGCAAAATTGTCCTGACGGGCGAACCTGCTCGTTTTGAAAATCGTGCCGAAGCACTGAACCGTTGGTACGAAGTTTATGCCTGCCGTATTGGACAACCAGAAAACCGGAAAGTCGCCGTCCTCTTCAAAGATATCAGCGAGCGCAAGCAAATTGAAGCCGAACGAGAACAAGTTCTGGAACGAGAACAAGCCGCGCGTGAAGCTGCCGAAACTGCAAATCGAATTAAAGATGAGTTTTTGGCGGTACTTTCTCATGAGTTACGCTCGCCGCTCAATCCGATTTTGGGTTGGTCCAAGTTGCTTCGCAACGGTAAATTAGATGCCGCAAAAACTGCTTATGGTTTGGAAACAATCGAGCGCAACGCCAAGCTACAGGTGCAACTAATTGAGGATTTGTTAGATGTCTCCCGCATATTGCGTGGTAAACTTAGTCTCAATATGGTGCCGACTAACCTGGCATCAATCATCACAGCCGCAATGGAAACTGTACAGTTAGCGGCAGAAGCCAAATCAATTCGAGTTAATACAGTATTAGACTCAGAGGTAGGGCAAGTCCTTGGAGATTCTGCTCGCTTACAGCAAATTATCTGGAACTTAATTTCTAACGCCGTTAAGTTTACGCCTTCAGCAGGAAGCGTAGAAATTAAACTTAACCGTGTGGGTTGTGAAGCTCAAATTCAAGTTAAAGATAATGGCAAGGGTATTAGTCCAGACTTCCTTCCCCACGTATTTGAATATTTCCGTCAAGCCGATAGCACAACAACTCGAACCTTTGGCGGATTAGGGTTAGGGTTGGCGATCGTTCATCATTTGGTAGAACTGCACGGGGGAACCGTGAAAGCAGAAAGCCCTGGAATTGAGCAGGGGGCTACATTTACTGTTAACTTGCCGCTTTTAAACCCTGAAAGCAAGAGGAATTTGGACGAGTCAACTTCTTCATCCTTCAATGTGAGTTCCTCATCCCTGCCCCTTGCGGATGTGCGAATTTTGCTAGTTGATGACGAAACAGACACACGAGATTTAATAGCTTTTATACTGGAGCAAAGCGGCGCCATCGTTACGTCAGCAGCAAACGCATTAGAAGCTTTGCAAGCCTTTGAGCAAACCAAATTTGATGTGTTTCTAAGCGACATTGGAATGCCTCAAATGGATGGCTATACGTTAATGCGAAACATCCGGGCAATGGCATCATTACAAGGCAAAGAAGTTTTAGCTATAGCGCTAACTGCCTATGCCGGAGAAATCAATCAACAGCAAGCGCTTGCAGCAGGGTTTCAAAGACATATTGCCAAACCAGTTGAGCCAGAGCACCTGGTGAAGGTTATTGCTGATTTAACCGTTGCAGCCAAATAAAGTAAAAGCGTTACTATTGCGCGGTTCGAGGGGTGGAGCTGATTTAACGCCTTATTATCCTTTCTTCGAGGATGCTATCCATTTTCACACAGTACTTAAGCAAGCTTGCGATGCTCACCATCCAGCTTATTATCCGGTTTTCAAACGATGGTGTGATGAGTATTTTTATTTAGAGCATCGGCAAGAGACGCGCGGTATTGGTGGAATTTTCTTTGACTATCAAAATGGTCAAGCCCCTCTATACCGTGGTTCTAATTTGGAAGACGCTTCTGCACTTTGCAGCAATCAGCTATCTCTACCAGTACAACGAACTTGGGATGAAATTTTTACGTTTTCTAAATCCTGTAGCGAAGCATTTTTAACTGCTTATATACCGATTGTAGAACGGCGCCAGTCAATAGCTTATGGCGAACATCAACGGAACTTTCAAACCTATAGACGTGAACGTTACGTAGAATTCAACTTAGTTCATGATCGAGGAACATTGTTTGGGCTGCAAATTAATGGGCGTAATGAATCAATTTTGATGTCTTTGCCGCCACTGGTTAGGTGGGAATACGGCTACCAGGTAGAACCCAAGACACCAGGAGCAGAGTTATATGAAACTTTTCTAAAGCCTCAAGACTGGGCGAATTGGACATCTAACACATCTTCAAAGGTATAACGAGCCTTTAGATATTTGGAGGATGTTCTCCCATTTCCACTCACATTCTACGTATACGTATCAATTAGGGACGGTTCATTTTTATACCGAAATTGTTGCTCGACCAATCTCTGTAATCCCTATAATTTCTGTGCAACAGTGTTTAAATTGTAATGTGCTTGAAAATGGTTCTGTTTACTTTGGGGGCGGAAGCATTCTGGCTTTAGATTTTGACGAATAAAGTTGGTGGGTGACGCTACAAGTATTATAACTACGTTGAAGTTTTTTCGTAGCGTCACCCACCCTACGTCACCAATTACCAATAACTCATTCGTTATATCCGTTGTATCCGTTGCAAATTAACCCATCTTTTTATGCAATGTTTTAAATGCATACTGAGCCAGACTTTTCACCAATATATAAAGAATTGGGACTAAAAACAGACTTAAGAATGTAGCTAGCAGTAGTCCTCCAAAAAGTGCTGTTCCTAAAGACCAACGACTGCTTGCTCCGGCGCCTTCAGAAAGAACCAGGGGTAAAAATCCTAACAATGCTGCAAACGAGGTCATTAAAATCGGTCGCAAACGTTCTTCCCCTGCTTTCACTGCTGCGCGCGTATAACTCATTCCTTGCTCATGTAGCTGATTGGCAAATTCCACAACTAAAATTGCATTCTTCGCAGCTAAACCAATCAAAGTTACCAAACCTACTTGACAGTAAATATCATCTACCACTTTTGGAAAGAGGCTATCTGTCATAAAAATATTCGAGCGCAGCCAAATCGCTGTCATTGCTCCTAAGATAGCTAGAGGAACCGTTAGCAAAATGATAATTGGGTCAACGTAGCTTTCATACTGAGCGGATAGTACTAGAAAAACAATAACGATTGCTAAAAGGAAAATCAACCCTGTAGCTCCTCCAGATGATTTTTCTTGGAGATAAGTCCCCGTCCATTCATAACCAAAACCTTGGGGTAAGACCTCTTTGGCTACTTCCTCCATTGCTTGAATTGCCTGTCCAGAACTGGCGCCGGGAGCAGGACTACCTTGAATCTTAATTGACCTGTACAAGTTGTAATGCGAAATAGTTTTTGGTCCAACAAAGGGCGTGACTTCAACCAAATTACTTAAAGGAACCATTGCTCCACTTTTAGAGCGAACATAAAGCTTACCAATATCGTCAGGGTTAGAGCGGAATATTCCATCTGCTTGGACATATACCCGATACTGTCGCTGTCCTTGAACAAAGTTATTTACATATTGTGACCCTAAGTAAGTTTGTAACGCTCCGAAGATTTGGTTAACATCTACGTTCAGAGCTTTTGCTTGGTTGCGGTTTACCTGAATATCAAATTGAGGAGTGTTTGCAGTGAATTGAGTAAATACTCTTTGTAAAACTGGCTTTTTGTTTGCTGCTGCAATCACTTTTTGAGCATTTTCTACTAACGTTTCAATTGGCGCCGTCCCGGTTCGGTCTTGCACTAGAAACTCAAAACCACCCGTAGTACTTAATCCTCGAACTGGAGGAGCATTAACAGCAAGTACTCTCGCTTCTGTAATTGCAGAAAGCTTTTTATTAAGGTTCTTAAGTAGACCGTAGACAGATTGAGACTCTTTAGTTCTTTCTTTCCAAGATTTAAGACTAACAAACCCAAGTCCCACGTTAGAAGCACTTCCATCAAAACCAAAGCCGCTAATTAAAAAAGTCGCTCTAGTTTCTGGAATTGCTGAGGTTTCCTTAGCAACCCTCTCCATAATAGATTCTGTGAACTTCAAAGAAACCCCATCGGGTGCTTGGGCAATTACAAAAAAGTACCCCTGGTCTTCCTCTGGAATAAATCCAGTAGGTACTAATTTATACATAAAGCCAGTTGCTAATAACCCGGCTATAAATACCCCAATAACAATCGGTTTAACATGGGTAAGGAAGCTAACAAATCCAACGTATCGGCGCGTAAACCAGGCAAATCCTCGATTAAACAGCCCAAAGAACCAGCCAAAGGGACCCCATGCAGGTGCAGATGGTCGCATGAGGATAGCAGCCATACTTGGAGAGAAGGTTAAAGCATTAAAGGTTGAGATGGCTATCGAGCAAGCAATAGTTAATGCAAACTGTTTGTAAACAATACCAGTAGTACCCGGAATAAATGCTACGGGAATAAACACTGCCATTAGAACGAGTGAGGTGGCAATGACGGCGCCCGTCAACTCTTTCATTGCCTCAACTGCTGCATCAAAGGGCTTCATACCCTGGTCGAGTTTAACTGCAACTGCCTCCACTACAATAATGGCATCATCGACAACTATACCGATTGCTAGAACAAATCCAAACAAAGTTAATGTATTAATCTGAAATCCTAAAACTAAAAGCGCCGCACATGTTCCAACCAAGGAAACGGGAATTGCAATAGTAGGAATAATTGTAGTGCGCCAGTCTTGCAAAAACACAAAAATAACTAAGACCACCAGGACAATTGCCTCAGCTAAGGTATGCAACACCTCTTCTAAGGAAATTTCCACAAATGGAGTAGTGTCAAATGATACTTCTGCCTTGAGTCCCGGTGGAAAACTTTTTGCGAGTTCTTCTATTTGTGTTTCCACAGCATGGGCAACTTGCAGAGCATTACTACCTGGAAGTTGATATACTCCTAAACCCACAGCGGACTTGGGATTACCTCCTTGTAAAGTGAATTTGGCATCAGAAAGATAGTTTTCTGCCCCTAATTCAACTCTACCCACATCTGCAAGCTTAACCAGAGTGCCAGCTTGACCTACTTTTAGCACCAAGTTTTCAAATTCAGATACGTCTTTGAGCCGACTAGTTGCCCGCAAAGCAAATTCAAAGCTTTGATTATCTGGCGCCGGTTCCTTACCAAGGGCGCCTGCACCTACCTGAATATTTTGTTCTTGAAGGGCAGTTGTTACATCTTGGGCAGTCAATTGATTTTGGGCAAGTTTATTTGGGTCGAGCCAGAGACGCATTGCGTATTTGCGCTCTCCAAAAATCCTGACACTTCCTACACCGGGAACCCGTTTAATTAGATCGAGAACATATAAATCAATATAGTTACTAATAAAAATATTGTCATATTCAGTATTATCTGAGTAAAAGCCATAAACCAAAAGAAGACTGCTCGATGCTGTTTCAACAGTAACACCTGTTCGCTGAATAGTATCTGGCAATTGAGGTGTAGCAAGGGCTTGTTTATTTTGAACGTTAACTTGGGCAATATCGCTATTTACACCAGTTGGAAAGGAGACAGTTATATTACTGGAACCATCATTACCCGTATTGGATGATATATAAGATACATCTTTAACGCCATTAATTTGTCGTTCAATAATATTAGTAACTGTGTTTTCCGTTGTTTGAGCATCCGCACCAGTATTAGTAGAAGTAACATTTATTTGAACCGGAGCAAGGTCTGGTAGTTGAGAAATAGGCAGAATTGGAATACAGATACTTCCCAACAGCAAAATAATAAATGTACAGACTGTTGTCAGAACTGGACGTTTAATAAACGTATTGACAAACATAAAGTAGGGTTAAGATTGGGGCTTTTGAATATCAGTCTGATTACCAGCTTCTTCCGGTGCCTGCATGATAGGGGCGCCATTGGTTAAATTAAGAAGTCCAGAAACAATAATTTTTTCACCAGGCTTCAATCCTTGAAGAACCTGATAATTATTCCCTTGAATTGCTCCCAACTCTACTGGCTTTTGTTGAGCTGTTAGTGAAGGCGTTCCGGGTTTAGATTGTGAAGCCGCTTGAGCCACATAAACAAAAGTCTTCCCACCCAGACGAGATACTGCCGTAACTGGAATTAAAATTCCCGGACGTTGATCCCAGATAACTTTGGCTTGTACTGACTCGCGGTTGAGAAGTTGACCATTAGAATTAGCGAAAGTAGCTTTTGCTAAGACAGTTTGCGAATCAGAAGTGGCATTTGGAGAGATGAAACTTATCCTACCCATTGCGATAGATTTGCCTTTACCATCCAACAACTGCACTGGTAATCTATCGCGCAACTGTTTTGCTCGGCTTAAAGGAATGAATATATTCAAATCAAAAGAGTCGTTTTTGGTCAGTGTAGTGAGTTGATCTCCTTTGCCTACATAATCTCCAACCTTTACTGGGATATTACCAACAACGCCAGTAAAAGGAGCTACTACTTTTGTATATTGCAGTTGGACTTGTGCTGCCCGAAGTTGTGCGGCTGCCTGAGCAACTTGCGCGCGTGCCTGGGCAATTTCTTCAATGCGGGGGCCATTTTCCTGTTGCCTTAAGTTTTGTTTTTGCTGTTCTACAGTCGCAGATAGGGCACTAATATCAGAACCTCTACCCTTACGAAGTTGCTCTAAGCGTTTTTGCGCTACAACAAGGGCTGCTTCAGAACTGCGCTGTTCCTTAAGATATCCTTCTAACTGGTCTTGAGAAACTGCACCCTCTTTGCTCAATTGTTCGTATCGCTTGGCTCGCGATTTTGCTAAGTCCAAATCAGATTTAGCAGCCTCAATTTGAGCGACCGCTTGCGCTATTTCCTGTGGCTGCGCTCCAGCTTGGGCATCTGTAAGTTTCGCTTGGGCTTGAGCTAATGTAGCTTTGGCTTGGGCAATTTGTTCAGGGCGAGTACCAGCTTTTAGTTCAGCAAGATTTGCAGTTGCTTGTTCTAACGCTGCTTTCCTTTGTAATAACAAGGCTTGGACATCATCACTTTGAAGGCTAACAATTACTTGCCCTTGTTTAACCCGCGCGCCCTCTTTGGAAAAAATTTGGTTAACTCGCCCTTCAATTTGTGGCTTGATTGTTACAGAACGTGGCGCCTCTAAAGTACCAATAAATACCGAAGTTTCCTGAACGGTTCCAATCTCTACATCTGCTAGCTTGACACTCGTTGCCATTGGTAACTTGGCTGCCGTCCCAGAAGAACCATTAGGTGTATGGTTAGCATGGCTAGCTTGCCACCAACGCCAACTTAAACCCGCACCTCCAATGGAAAGAATAATAAACAATATTAAAGGCCAACGTGGTTTTTGACGCGGCTTCAACGGTTGCTCTTGCTCTCCTCGTGACTCATGTAATTCTTGTTGGGCTTGATTATGATCTTTAACAGCAGGCTGTTCTGCTTCAATGGGAAAGGAAGACTTGGGTAACTCAGGAGACATCTTTGTTCTCTTTGCTTTGGGTTAGATTTTGGTAGCGCTGCTTGAAACGAATTGTAATTTCTATAGCTATAGCAATAAGTAATAACATTTAGATAAACAGCCAATAACACAAGGCGCCTTTATCCTGCTGAAGATAAAATAGCTGTATCTATTGGTATGCTAATACCTCGCACAAACAACTTGACACAATTATCGATGTAATATTTGCTACTATAACCCAGCGTGGTTGGGGTAGCAGTACGACGCAACATACCGGAGAGCAGCATACCTGTAAACATGTCTACTGCTGGTTTAAGCTCAAATTCTGGGGACACCGTACCGTTCTCTTGACCTTTCTTTAAGTACCGCACCAGTTGCTCGTTGAGCGATTGACAAGCATCATGTAGTATTTGACGAGCAGCATCAGGATGTCGCTTTGCCTCACCAATAAAAGTGCGAATTAGAGCTTCATGTTCTTCCAACATCTGGTTGTAAAGTTCTGCATAATGTTTAAGGTCAATGTATAAGTCCTGAGTCCACTCATCTTGATGGGCTAAAGCTTCTGCCTGCAAACTTATAACTTGCTGGATAACAGCAGCTAGTAGTTGCTCTTTGCTTGAAAAATGGCGAAACAAAGTTACCTCATTCACTCCAGCAACGCGCGCTATCTCACGGGTTGTCGCTCCTGTCAAGCCTGAAGAAGCAAACACTTCGGTTGCCGCTTTTATCAACCTTGTGCGAGTTTGTAATGTCTTTGAAGGTAAATTCTCCATGATATTCATGCAAGTACTTGCTTGCATTATAAGCAATAAATATAAAATAGAGAAGATTTGTATCATTTAAAATCCCGGTTTCGTAGAAGTTACCGAGATTCTAAGCTTTACAATTCTTACAAGTCGTATAAGATTGCTGTATTATTGAGAGTACTTCTTCGCCTCATTATACGGCGCCTGTAATCCTTTTTGAAACTCTTTAACAGCAGCAATATGGCCTTGAGTAGTGTCTATATGTGCCTGTACAGATTCGATAAACACTTCTGTTGAGCCATCGGATGCTAATTCTTGTGACTTGTCTAAAAATTCTTGGGCGTTTTCCTGAATAGTTTTTCCAGACGCTTCAATGCTTTGACCGACTTCCGGCTCAATTTGACCGTGATTTTGGAGACGCTTACCTACTTCTTCTACTGATTTACCATGCTCAAGTGATTGCAAGGCGTGTTTCTGTGCGGCTTGTATTGTTTGCTCTGAAACTTTATGCATTTCCCGATGCTCTCAAAAACTAACACATATTAAGTTGATAACTTCTTTATACTTTTTTCCTCATCTAACTATGTGCGTATTTTAGTAGATACCAGTTTCAGCTAACTGTAGAAACGAACCTTTAGATATTTGGAGGATGTTCTCCCATTTTTACCCACATTTTACGTATACGTTTTAATTGTAGACGGTTCATTTTTAATACGGTAATTGTTGCTCGACCAATCTCTGTAATCCCTATAATTTCTGTACAATCTTCGTTCCAAGTAAAATGTTCTTCCCATAATTGTTGTTGGGGATGAAATAAAGCAACTTCTTGCCCTTGTTCTTCATCAAAACCTGTTTGACGTGAAGCTTTATAGCGATTACAAGAAGGACAAGCCAAACAAATATTGTTAAAATTTGTTTCCCCACCAGGAGAACGAGGTCTGATGTGTTCAAACTCATATGTCGTAGCTATTAAAAATTCCGCAGTCAGGCAATAAGCACAACAGTCGCCAAACTTAGCACGAATTTCTTTTTGTAACTCAAATGGAATATATACGCTCACAATAATTTCATTTGATTTTGAAGTTTATGTAAGGTATACCTAGCTCTAGTCTTGATAATATTAAGTTAGTCAATCTGTACTAGCAAATTGTCTAGACTAGCAGTTTCTTCTAGAGATAGCTCGTTTTCCTTGTTTCGTGCGAGCAAATCATTTAATTTATTTTGTGCTTTTAGAGATAGCTCACTTTCTGCTAATGCTTGTAGCTCTTCAACACTCATACCAGTTAAAATTTCTTTATCATTCGGCGAGAAGTTTGTTAGATTTTGATAAGTTTCTAAATCCAACAATACACCTACCCGTTCTCCTGCTGGGTTTGTAACGTATTGCACTTGTCGAGACATAAGTTTATAGCTTTATTTTAACAATAATATATATCATAGGAGAAACAAATTATAAAGGTGTGGATAAATTATAAAAATTAAGAAGCGCTTCAGAATGAGTTTATCCACCCAACATATATAATTCCGCTTTATTGAAGAAACAAGGATTCTAAGCTTATGATTCTCACAAGTCAGATAAAATTGCTTATGACTGACAGTATTTCTTTACCTCATTATACGGCGCCTGTAATCCTTTTTGAAACTCTTTAACAGCAGCAATGTGGCTTTGATTAGCGTTTATATGCGCCTGTACAGATTCTACAAACACCTGTGTTGAGGCATCGGATGCTAATTCCTGCGACTTTTCCAAAAATTCTTGGGCGTTTTCCTGAATAGTTTTTCCAGATGCTTCAATGCTTTGACCGACTTTCGGCTCGATTTGACTGTCGTTTTGCAGTCGCTTACCAACTTCTTCTACCAATTTACCATGCTCAAGTGATTGCAAGGCGTGTTTCTGTGTAATTTGTACTGTCTGCTCTGAAACCTTATGCATTAGTTAACCGGCTCCTACGATTAATACGTTTACTTGTTGTCCGGGCAAAATTGATTTGGTTGCTTCTGGTAAAATTGCTAGGCCGTTGGTTTGTGCTAGGTTAATTAAGTTTCCTGAGACTTGATTGCCTCCTGCTATTTCAAATTCGTATTCTCCATTTATAAGTTTTAATTTTCCCCAAATATATGTTTCGCGTTTGCCGTCGGAACGTAGTTCGTTTGATACTTTTGCTTTTATAATTGCGGGTTGCCAACCGGATGCGAGTCCAGATAGTTTTTTGATGGTTGGTTGTACAAATCGCCAAAATGTGACTAATGCTGATGCTGGGTTTCCTGGTAAACCGAAGTATATTTTATTGTCAGGAAATGCTGCGACTGTTAGGGGTTTACCTGGTTTCATGGCAACGCTGCGAATGTGAAGTTTTCCACCTAGTGATTCTAAAATTTTGTCTACATAGTCGTATTCACCTACTGATACTCCACCAGATGAAATTATAATATCGGCGCCCCCAGAACTTTTGCTAACAGCTTTTTCGATAGTCGCTTTTAATATTTTTTCATCATCGGGCACGATGCCATATGATATTGGTTCGGCGCCTAGTTGTTGTACGTTAGCTATTAATGCGTAGTTATTGGAATCAACTATTTGCCCTGGTTGTAAAGTTTTATCTACTGTGACTAATTCATTTCCTGTTGATAATATTGCTACTTTTATTTTGCGGTAAACATATAGCTGGTTGCATTGCGCGGCAGCTAATACAGCTATTTCCGGAGCATTGAGTATAATTCCTGCGGGTAATAATTCATTCCCTGCTTGATAATATGATGCTTTTTTTCTAATGAATTCTTTAGGTTTAGGCGCCGCAAAGATAAAAACTTGGTTGCCTTCACGCTGTGTAACTTCCTGCATAACTATTGTATCGGCGCCTGCTGGAATGACGGCGCCTGTAAAGATACGCGCGGCTTGTCCTGGTTGTAGTGTTGATTTGGGTTGATAGCCAGCAGGTATTTCTTCGATAATGGAGAGTACGGCAGGATTTTCAGCATTACAGTCAGAAACATCCTCGTAGCGTACTGCGTAACCGTCCATCGCCGAATTATCCCAATGGGGAAAGTCGAGGTCACTGGTGATGGGTTTTGCTAGAATGCGTCCAGTTGCTTCAAGTAAGTCAACAGTTTCTGTATCTAATTGACTATCGAGAGGTTGCACTAAGCTGTATATAATTGCTTCGGCTTCGTTGACTGACTGCATGGCGATTAATTTAATCAAAAAAATAAACAAGCTAACTATAACTATTTCACTATTTTTACCTTTCCCTTTATTATGACCATTACAAAGTATTCCAAGCCTAATGACGACGAGCCATATTTCCCTAAAGCTGGCTATGCTAGACGTGCGATGGCTTTGAGCGTTGATTTTCTGGGTGCTTGGCTGGTTAGTTCGGTGTTTGGTAGTGGTGATATTGGTGTTCAAGTTGTTCAAATATTGGTTTTTATTCTCGCTTGGTTGATTTTACGGGTCGTTGTAGTTTACAACAATAAAGGTCAAAGTTTAGGGCGCTTCTGCTTTGACTTGAAGGTACTCGAATTGGGAAAACCCATTATTCCTGATTTACTATCTTTATTTAAACGCGAAGCTATTATTGGCTTGGGCGCCCTTTTAGTGTCGATTGCTTTGGGTAATATTATTCGGAATCCGACTGCTATACTGCTAGTAATTCCTCTGGCTATTGATTGCTGTACGGCGTTTTCGGATACTCAATGGCAACAAGCACTGCATGACCGCTATGCTAGTACTATGGTTGTCTCGTCGCGTCGCGGCTATTCGCTTGACCTAAAGTTAAAGCGATTAGTTGAAAAAACGCGGCGCAATGTGCGACTATAGGAGTTTGTGTTAAATTCTCTTCAAGCTTTACCGTTGGTTTGAACAATTATGGCTAAGAGCAAAGGTGTCCGTATTATAGTGACACTCGAATGTACCGAATGTAGGTCAAATTCTGACAAACGTTCCCCTGGTGTATCGCGTTATACTACGACTAAAAATCGTCGCAATACAACCAACCGTCTAGAACTAAGTAAGTTCTGTACGCACTGTAACAAGCACACGACTCACAAAGAGATTAAGTAGAGGACATATTGTAGGAATGAGTTACTATCGTCGCCGTCTGTCACCGATTAAACCCGGTGAACCAATCGATTATAAAGATGTTGATTTGCTACGTAAGTTTGTTACCGAGCGTGGCAAAATTCTTCCACGTCGTATAACTGGACTTACTGCAAAGCAACAGCGTGATTTGACGTTATCAATCAAACGCGCGCGAATTATGGCTTTATTGCCGTTCATTAACGCAGAAGGCTAAACTGATTTTGGATTTTGGAGTTTGGATTTGTCTTTGACAATGAATGGATTTGCCAAAGTATCCAATTTTACCAAAATCTAGAATCTTATTTGTTTAACAATCTACAATCTAAAAGATATAGGATTTTTGTATTACATACTAGTTATATAATTCAGAAATCCAAGCTGAAATCTAAAATCTTAAAATCCATTCATTATCGAAGATAAATCTATAACTTAAAGGCTTGTGGAGAAGGGGACGCTAGTAGAATTTCGGGTTGGAACAGAACGACGTCTGGGAGTAGTTGACCGACCAGATGGTAAAACCCGTGTTTTTGTAATCGACGAACGAGGTCAACCCCACAGCCTTGCCCCTCGGCAAATTACTTATACAGTGACTGGGGAAACTTTTCAACCGTCACAGATACCAAAGTTTCTACAAGAAGTTAATGGTTACTTAGACCCATCAAGTCTGGAGGTTGCTTGGGAACTACTCGTTGAAGATGGCGAAGTTGTTACCCCGAAGCAAATGGCGGAACTACTGTTTTCAGAATCTTTACCTTCTCAATGTTATGCTGCTTACTGGTTATTGTCTGACGACAAAACTTACTTTAAGCAGAAAGGAGATGCATACGAACCTCGAACTACGACACAGGTCGCAGAGCGTAAGCATCAATTGGAAGTAGAAGCTCTTAAAGTTAGAGGACAGCAAGAATTTTTAGACCGAGTTGATAAAGCACTTAACGGTACACCTGTTGAGTGGCAGCGACATGACCGTCACCGTATTGAAGCTTTAGAAAAATACGCAGCCCTACTTGCTGACACTACTAAAGCAGGCGTAACTTATGAAACTGTCGCGCGTGCTTATCCTCCAAGTGCGCCCGTACTAGAGACGATGAACTTATTGGGGCGCCCTGCTACACCCCAAGCAGCTTTTCAGCTTCTTATCGACCTAGGTTTATGGAGTCCCCATGAGAACCTATTTTTGCGTCGTTCGTCAATTCCAATCCAGTTCCCTACAAAGGTAATAGAAGTGGCGCAGCAGCGTTTGGATTTTATCCCACCAGACAAAGACACCGACCGTCTGAATTTAACGCATCTCAAGGTGTACACTATCGATGATGAGAGTACCACCGAGATTGATGACGGTTTGAGTTGGGAACGATTACCAGACGGACGCGAACGTGTTTGGGTTCATATTGCTGACCCAACGCGCTGGCTGATGCCCGAAGATGAATTAGATTTAGAAGCACGCAGGCGCGGCAGTACCGTATATTTACCTACGGGAATGGTGCCAATGTTCCCCGAATTATTAGCCACTGGACCAATGAGTTTGGTTCAAGGTAGAGAATGTTGCGCTTTGAGTTTTGGTATTATTTTGGATGAAGCAGGTGCCGTTGTAGATTACTGTATTCACGCGAGCTTAATTAAACCTACATATCGTCTGACCTACGAAGATGTTGACGAAATGTTGCAATTAGGCGTTCAAGCAGAACCGGAAATTAAAGACATAGCTGATGCGGCAGAGAAACGCAAAGCATGGCGTTATGCTCAAGGGGCAATTAGTATTAACATGCCCGAAGCGATGATTAAAGTTAAAGGAGATGAAGTTAGCATCGATTTATTAGATGATTCTCCCTCGCGTCGGCTTGTTGCTGAAATGATGATTGTTGCCGGGGAAGTAGCCGCTCGATATGGAAAAGAAAATAATATACCTTTACCTTTCCGTGGTCAGCCTCAGCCAGAATTACCACCAGAAGAAGAATTAATATTGTTGCCTGCGGGTTTTGTACGCGCTTGTGCAATGCGACGGTGTATGCCTAAAAGTGAAATGAGTATTACCCCAGTTCGTCACGCTGGTCTAGGTTTAGATACTTACACACAAGCAACTTCTCCAATTCGCCGTTATAGTGATTTACTTACCCACTTCCAATTAAAAGCGCATTTACGCGGAGAAGTATTGCCTTTCACCGCAGACCAGCTTAGAGAAGTAATGATAATGGTGACTACAATTACTCAAGAAGTCACAATGGTAGAGCGGCAAACCAATCGCTACTGGGCACTTGAGTATTTACGCCGTAACCCTGATGAAATTTGGGAAGTTACTGTATTAATGTGGTTACGCGAAGATAGCGGTTTAGCACTGATTTTAATTGAAGATTTAGGTCTACAGTTACCAATGTTCTTCAAGCGTCCAGTGACGTTGGGAGAAGAGTTACTTGTCAAGGTGAGCTTATCTGACCCACAAAAAGACGTAATTCAATTCCAAGAAATTATCTATCAAGAAGCAGCAGCAAATTAATTTATAAATTCAACTAACAATTTAAACTGTCACATTGCTGCTTGGTTAAAAATCTAGCAGGCTTCATACTGGCAAATATAAGCTGTTAAATTTTTCAACAGCGTTGGAGTGAAGCTAGCATGAGTGATAACTTTAAGCGTAAGTTGTGTACTGAAGCGCAACTTTGGCGTGATGAAGGTTTGATTGACGAGCATTTATACGAACAACTTGCTACCAGGTATGAATTTAACAATCTCGAAGCTGAAGGACGCGACAGTTTCGTTTTTATACTAATTGGTTTAGGCGCCGTATTACTGGCTTTGGGTGTAATTACGTTTGTAGCTGCTAATTGGCAAGTTTTATCACGCGAAATAAAATTAGTATTATTACTAACTTTATTTTTAGCTACTAATATTTCTGGTTTCTATTTATGGCGCCAACCGTTGCCCACTTCTATTTCAGCAAGAAGAACCCAACGACGCAAGCGTACATTCGGGACAAGTTTGATACTTTTGGGTAACTTGCTGATAGGCGCCAATATGGGACTATTAGCGCAAATGTTCCACATCGGTGGTTCTCCATATCACCTTTATTTAGCTTGGGGTTTAGCAGTTGTACTGATGGCCTGTAGCTTACATATTACAACGCTTGCCGTACTTGCCCTAATACTATTACAAATTGGTTACTGGACAGGACTTTCTGAAGTCTATTATTGGGAGAAGTATCAAAGTTGGGGACATGTAATGATACGACACATGCCCCTGATTTTAGCTGTGGTATTTGTACCTTTGGCCTATTTATGCCGCTCACGATGGATTTTTAGATTAAGTGCAATTGCAATAGTTATAAACTTACAATTTAATCTACGTTATTTTGATGTAATCAACTTAAATACACCGTTTTGGGCTGGATTAACTGTACTTGCCCTACCACCTGCATTATTGTGGAGTTACAGCGACTCACCATTTTCTTTCTTAAATTCAAACTCACCACGATTTCAACCAACCGCACGCACGTTAACTTTTGTATTTTTTGCTATCAATTTCTATATCTACTCCTTCCGTTGGCAATGGGAGTCCAATTATCAAGCTAATGCCTCGAACTCTATACAAGCTTGGTTCCCTATAATAGATGTAGTTATTTTTACACTCATCGCAATATGGCAGTGGTGGAACTTATTACGTCCTAGACAAAATACTCGAATTGAAGCTACTAACATTTTTGTTGGGTGCTTCATTCTTTTAAGTAGTGCCGTTATTGTTTTACATCACTTTCGCGTTATAGCTCCTGCAATTTCTATCTTTACTTTCAATCTACTTTTAGCTGTATTAGCTTGTTGTTTAATCAAGGAAGCACTGGAATTAGGAAAAAGAGGCGCCTATTGGGGTGGAATTATATTACTAACATTGCAAATTATTAGCCGCATGTTAGAGTACGATACTCAATTACTATTTAAATCATTTGTATTTATTTTATGTGGTGTCGCAGTAATTGGCGCCGGAATTTGGTTTGAACGTCGCACAGGCAATACCAGACTAACCAACCCAAACCCCAACTCGTAGCACAAAGTCACAGATGTGCATTTGTATGGTGGGCAATGCCCACCTTACTATTTACCACAAAGACACAAAGTACACAAAGAAACATTATGAAAATTTGGCGATTCGCATTACCCCTTTTTATCCAAACAGCCTTTATTCTCTCCATCCCAGCACAAGCAGTATACACCCACATAACAGGTAAAACAGTCGTATTACAAACCTTACCAGTAGACCCATATGACTTACTACGCGGTTATTCACAAACCCTTAGTTACGATATTTCTCGCCAAGACAATTTAAAGAAACTTCCAGGTTGGGATGAAGTACTTAAAAAAGCACCTGGTCAAGACAAAAAATATGCTCCAATTGCCCAAAACACAACTATTTACATAACACTACAAGAGCAGAAATCATCACAAAAAGCGGTGCCTTCACCTTGGAAACCTGTACGTATTAGTATAGAAAAACCCACATCATTGGCGCCTAACCAAGTAGCCATCAAAGGCATTTCTCAATACAACTCAGTCAATTACAACCTAGAAACCTACTACCTACCCGAAGACCAACGAGACAAAATCAACAAAGACATATCCCAAGCGCAACAAGTAAAACCAGGACAACCACAACCTTTTGTAGTAGAAGCAAAAGTTGATACCCAAGGTAACGCAATTCCACTTAGCTTGTGGGTAAAAAATCGTAATTACCGCTTTTAACTATGAGCAAAGTTCCATCAGAGATATCAAATAGGTTTTATATACTTGCCAATCAGTGGGAAGCTGAAGTGGAAGGAATTTCCTCTACTGCTACCATGTCTGAACATCCTGCATACCAAGAAATAATTAGCATGGGCAATAAAATTGTACCCTTGTTACTTCAAGACCTTAAGAAGAAACCTTTGTACTGGTTATTAGCATTAAATAAAATTACTGGTGTAAACCCAATAAAGCCAGAACAAAGAGGAAAAGTTAAACAGATGGCAGAAACTTGGCTAGAGTGGGGCAAAAGTCAAGGATATCAAATCTAAATGAATTGTTTAATAATATATACAATTGTACTGCAAAACTCTTCGTACTCACCATCGGCATTTGTTTGCTCAAACCCTTGGAGTAATATTTCTTTTTCCACATCAGAAAGTTCTTCAAAACCTTCTAAAGCACCTTCTATCGCTTGGCTACGTAAAACTTTAAGCTTGTCTATATTTAAATTAAGTTTATCAATAGTTACTTTAGCTTTCTCTTTATTATTAGGAGCCTCTGTTGCTAAAATTTGACCGTCTTCGGTATATCTAAAAAACTCAGCACAGTCTTCAATTAAAGGAGAAACTGTTAGTTTTTCATTATACCACTCATCTTTTTTCTTGCCGCAGTGTATCGGCTCTTTTGGTTTTGTTTCTCGCTGGCAAGAAGCAAGACCGGACTTGCATAATTTTTCCTATAATCTCAAATAATATATATTGTATCGCTTTTGTTATTGTGGGTTGTGGTAGTGCCACGTCACCTTGAAAGATGAAAAATTTTGTAACAATAAATTAACCATCCGTTATATCCGTTCATAATCCGTTGCCACTGCCCACTTCCGACTTCTTACGAAAACCCAACCAAGCGCTCGTAGCTTGAGAATTTGAGATAGCAGATTTTTTAAGTAGAATTACTCCGTCAGCAAAACCAATTATTCCATATTGTTGATTATTAGTAACTTCGTCGATGAATTGGAAAAAATCTTCTAATAATGGGCGTTTTTTCGCTATTTGGTATTTATGATGCCTCCAAATGTCAGCAATAATGTACTCTACTGTAATGCTTTGTCGTGTGTCGTTGATTAATCGTAATTCTGGTATACGCACGATTTCTCGACGATTAGATAGTTTGGGGATAAGTTCAGTAGTCGCTGACACACTAGCGTTTGCGGGTATTTGCTTAATTAAAGATTGAAATTGATGAATGTGATTCCATTGTTCTGGAATTGATATGTATACTAATGGGCTGATTGAATCTGGGATTATAAAATAAAAAACGCTGTTCTGATTGCCAAGAATTGATACTAATAATGATAAAATAATGCAAGTTTTCCAAAAACGACGTATTTTGGGTTTTTTATATAAATTTTGCCTTGTTGACCACCAAATAATTGCTCCGTAGAATATGCCTGGTACAACAGGCATAGCATAGCGAATCGAAATTTTTAAAGCATTACTCGCTCGCTGCAAAAATAAGTAAAGCAAAGGAAAGCCTGCGGTTGTCCAAGTAGCACTTGATAAAACTGGTATTATGCCTAAAGCTAAACTATGAACAACTATATAGCCTAATTTACTTGGAAAACCACGAAAAAGTTCTCCTAATAATTGCATTGGGTTAGTTAAAATAGCCAAAATTATATCTACTGTAGATGCTTCTGCATTTGTGGTAAACTGCCCAAATCTTTCTATTGTCATTCTTCGAGCAACATCAGCAGAAAATTTTGGCATGATATATTGGGTTACTAGCAGTATATAACCAAGACTAAGAAAACATACTACTAAACCCATACGGGGAAAACGTCTGCTCACAAGCATATAAAAGCCAATACTAAATAAGGATATCCCTACATCTTGGCGAACTGCGAGTAGTAAAATTGCACATAGAAAAAATAACCACCATTTCTGCTTTTCCATTGCCAATAAGACGGCAAATAGTAATAACGGCGCCGCGCTGATATCATGAAAGTTGGCTAAGGTGGGAGCATTTACAGTGGATGTACAGTAAAAGCTGACTGTTGTCATTGCTGCGAGCATTGGTTGTAAGTAATGTCGCGCTAATGCGTATAATACTAAGCCCGCAAATGTTACAAATAAAACTTGTAAAATAATTAAGGTTTCATTGTAAGGAAATACTGCATAAATTGGCATCCATAGTAAAAAAATAGGATTAAAATGTTGTCCTATATGACTGTAAAATACTTCAGGCGCCTGTTTTGCATGAACGACGTTGGTTGAAAGTGTTGATGATAGTGAACTTTCAAATAAATTCCCGTGAACGCTGTTCCAAAATAATTGATTAAATAATCCTTGGTCAAATGAAGCGTAATAACTCCAGTAACGGTGTAGGTTTAATATTGAACAAATTATGAAAAATGTGAGTGCTGCACCACTGGCTAAACGTAAACCAGGATTATTATGTAATTTTGGTAACATTTTTATCACTGTATTTGTCACGTTATACTCTAAACGGGTTAGAACGAGTTGTAATGATAAGTTAATTATCCTTTACATCCGTTCATAATCCGTTGCCAGTTAACTGACTATGATTTTTTGCAGAGTATTCGTAAAGTCAGGGTACGAAATACTTGCAGCTTCCGCACGGTTTACTGTTGTAGTTCCTTTAGCGTTGAGTGCAGCTATTGCTAAACTCATGGCGATGCGGTGGTCTGTATGACTATCCACATCTGACCCTGTTAATGGTGTTCCACCAGTTATTTCCATCCCGTCGGGAAGTTCTGTAACTTTGGCGCCCATTTTAGTTAATTGCTTTGCCATTACAGCAATACGGTCGCTTTCTTTGACTCGCAGTTCTTCAGCGTCTTTTATTATTGTTGTACCTTCAGCAAATATGGCTGCTACTGCTAAAATTGGAATTTCGTCAATCAACCGAGGAATTATATCTCCTGAGATAGTACAACTTTTTAATTTACTAGTACGCACGCGCAAATCGGCTACTGGTTCCCCTGCTACTTCGCGTTGGTTTTGTAACTCAATGTCGGCGCCCATCATTTCTAATGCTTCTAATACTCCTGTACGAGTTGGATTCACACCGACGTTTTCAATTACCAATTCGGAATTAGGAACAATAGCTCCAGCGACGAGCCAAAAAGCTGCTGAACTAATATCACCAGGTACAATTACGTTTTGACCATGTAGCGATTTTCCGCCTGTGACAGTTACACTTTTAGAATCAGGGTCAACTTCTAAGTCGGCGCCAAATGCGCGTAACATCCGTTCGCTGTGGTCACGCGAGATTGCGGGTTCAGTAACGGTTGTTTTGCCATCTGTCATTAATGCAGCTAATAAAATGCAGGATTTGACTTGCGCTGATGCAATTGGTGAATGATAGTGAATTGGTTTGAGTACCTTGCCTTGTATAGCTAAGGGAGCAAGCGAATTATCTTTTCGCCCCCAAATTTGCGCTTCCATTTGTTGCAAAGGTTTAACAACGCGCGACATGGGACGTGAACGTAGTGAGCTATCGCCAGTAACAGTAAAAAATCTACCTGGGTGCGAAGCTAGAATGCCCAGCATCAATCGTAACGTCGTACCTGAGTTGCCAGCATTGAGAATATCAATGGGTTCAAGCAAGTTACCAAGCCCAATACCTGTTACTGTTACCATCTCACTATTAAGCGGAGAAATTTTTGCCCCCATCGCTTGAAAGCAACTCGCAGTGCTGCGAGGGTCTTCTCCGAGAAGTAAACCTTGAATTTTCGTTTCTCCTTGTGCCAAAGCACCCAACATTAGGGCACGATGAGATATAGACTTATCACCTGGTACGAGTATGCGACCCTGTAAGGAGATACCAGAACTTATCTGGTTAATAACTAAAGAAAGCGAAACGTCTTCTTTTGTTTCTACGGTTATAACAGAAGGCGACATTAGGATAAACTGGCGTGTGACTGCGAACATTATCCTACCGCTTTCTATGGTCGGGCTGCTCTATCTCGCTTGAATTTATTTTTGCTTTAGTTTTACGGTTGTTTTGCATTGCCCATTTTATCAGGATGCTCGCTCTTATCAGGAATTGACCACTAGTCCGTGTTTTGTTTTTTTTCTTAATTGGAACTTAATTGCCGGTATCGCTCCCATGCTGACACACCAACGCAAGCCCGTATGCCTGTCGCTCATTTCTACAGACCTTCCCGTGTGGTCTGTCGTCGAAACTGCGGCAACATTGTATCAAAAAGACAGCGATAGATTCCATCTACTCTTGACGGCGCCGCACCAAAAAAATAGTGAATCTGTCCGCCGAACGCACGAGGAGATGTATCCAAGCTGTAACATTCCTACCCCTGGTAGTCCTAGAATTATATGGCTGGAAATATCGCCTTATCGTGTCACTATGACAATGCAAGGAAATGCACAGCTGAGTTACCGCCACTTCTGGGAACAGGGTGTGTGTGGTGTAAGTAGGTATTGGCTACCCAGCGAATCATTTCAACCTCATGAACCAATTCGTCTCCGTAATTACACTCGTAGTCTTATTCTTAACGGACACCCGTTACCCGAACATTTACGAGTTGAGTATGAATTATGGTCGGGGAAAGTTCAATTAGGAACTTATATTTTAAATTTGGAGATTAAGCACTAATGTCAAGCGTTTAATTACGCTTGTACTAATGGATAAGGTCTTCAGCGTAATGGTTAGTAGTTTTTTTGTGAGTGAGGAATTATTTAAATTAAATATCTGTACTACTAACTATTCCGTTCTTCCCATTAACCAACTTAATTTGGCTCATTACCCGGTTTCCATTTTATATTGCATCCTATGCTTGGTTTTTGATCCCCGATGATTTCTTTGCCTGTTAACACTGATTCTATTGCCGCGCGCAAGTCTTTTCCTGTTACTGGTTCACTATTACTTGGACGACTGTTGTCTAATTGTCCACGATAAATTAATTTATGTTCTGCGTCAAATAAAAAGAAATCTGGTGTACACGCAGCCGTATAAGCTTTTGCCACTTCTTGGCTTTCATCGTAACAAACAGAATATTTTAAATCTAGTTCTATTGCCATTGCTTTTAAAGATTCAGGCGCATCATTAGGATATTTTTCTGCATCATTAGCGCTAATCGCTACAATACCCAAATCAGTATTTAAATAATCTTTGCCTAAAAGCGCCAGTTCGCCTTTGATATGCTTCACAAATGGGCAATGTTGACATATAAACATTACCAGCAACGGCTTCCCTTCATAATCAGATAGTGAGATAGTTTTTCCTGATACCACATCTGGTAGTGAAAATTCAGGCGCCTGTGTACCAAGATTTGCCATTGTAGATGCTGTTAAAGCCATATATAACCCTTTTGTGTAGTGCCTAAAACCATAATAAACCCGCCCCAACACATCAACATGTAAGAGCGGGTTTATTAAATATCGTCGAATCACAATTACTACGACTATTTTTACTTAGTTAAATACTAAAACATTTAGAGATTTTGCAAGAAACCGAAAATACCTTGTCCAGTAAATACTTCTAACGCAATCAACGAAATAAAACCAATCATTGCTAAACGACCATTTAGTAACTCAGCATAAGGAGTAAAACCAGTACGGTCGCCTTGTTCATCTACATATACCTTTGGCTCAAGAGCAAAATTGTTCATCTTACCCTGGTCATCTACGATAGCACCTTTGTATGTCATGGGATTTTCCTAAAAATTTATTGCTGGATTTGTAAACAATTGTAAACAATATATTAAATTTTGTAAAGTAATATCAGAAATTTGTTGTGTCTTGACTTTATCTCTAGTTTATGATATTAAAACTTCGCACGTAGTTTTCGTGTCATTAAGCTTGAAAATAAAATTGCATTAGATGTATAATTCCAATATTTTTATGTTAATGTATAAGATCGTGGTTATAAAACTTCATTATTTTTGAAGACATATTAGACTAAAAAGCCTGCTTTAGAAGGGTTTGATGTCAAAATTTTTCAAGAATCAAACAGGATTCCTATATTTGCAAAAATGACAGAAAAAAGACAGATAACCCAATTAAAGTACAAGGCACAATATAAGCCGAACCAACTGTTTTATGGTCACGGTCAAATTGCTGTGATTACAGGATGGACACTGAAGGATAGTGTTAAAAAGCACTTGTATGATGATGAGTATGCTGTTATCGGACAGTTATACTCCCCTACAAGAGGTATCAACTACCTAGTACGAAATCTTTTGGCAAATCCTCACGTTCGCTATTTAGTTGTCCTTGATGCTACTAAAGAGGATAGAAACTCAGGTGCATGTCAATGCCTAGTTGATTTCTTTGAACATGGTTTTGAAGAAGGAAAATGTGACACTGGACGAGTTTGCTGGAAAATCAAATCAAGAATTGATGGATATGTAGATAAAGAGGTTAAGGCCGATCACCTAAATTTGCTGCGAGCTTCCGTAGAATGTAGTCGTGTAGAAAATATTTCAGATGCAGTTAGTCTTGTCAGGTTTTACAATCAAAAAGCGCATTTAGAGCCTTGGGGTTCCCCTATAGAAGATATTGAGATGCTTACTGTTTTGCCTAATATTTTACCAGGTCAACGTTATGGACATAGGGTTGAAGGCAAAACAATTGCGGAAGCTTGGGTTAAAATAATTCATCTGATTAAGACAACGGGAACAATCAGACCTACAGTCCATGATGGTAAATGGCAAGAATTAATAAATCTAATGGCTATTGTCACTGATGAGTATAGTGGTGATCCTCCTACATTTTACTTTCCAGAACCAAATTACTTACCAATTGATTCTAATTTTTTACAAGAATATATATCTCAAATTAAAGATGATGTAAATATTGAGTCTCCGCAAGAAGGCGTAAAATATACGTATGGTCAACGACTGCATTCACATTTTGGAGTGAATCAAGTTGCACAGGTAATAGATAAATTAATAGCTGATATTGATTCCGCACGAGCTGTAATGTCTTTATGGGATGTTACAAAAGACAATAATAATAATCCACCATGTCTAAACCATATTTGGGTAAGAGTTGTTGCTCAAGAACTGTCATTAACCGCTACATTTCGCAGTAATGATATGTTTTCGGCTTGGCCAGCAAATGCAATGGGGCTTAGAGCTTTACAAAGATTTATTTGCGATACAATTAACCAAAGAACTAAATATCAATTAGCAATGGGCCCACTAATCACTATTAGCCAAAGCGCTCATATTTACGATGATTGTTGGGAGAGTGCAGAACGAGTAATTGAATCGCAATATAAAAATATTTGTAAGCAAAGAAACTATGCAGACCCGGTGGGCAGTTTTGTAATTTACTTAGAAGGTAGCAATATTATTGTGGAACATATGACTGCTGGTTCAGGAGAAATAGTTGGTTGCTACACAGGTAAAATAGCAAAACAAATTTATCAACAAATAGCTGCGGATTGTCCAGGTTTAGATGTTGAACATGCAATGTATTTGGGAACAGAATTACAAAAGGCAGAGCTTGCTTTGTCAAAACAAGAGTATTTTATATATGAACAAGATAAACCTTTAAAAAATATAAATAACGAAAGCTAATTAGCAGATTACGATTTTAAAATAAATTCATCATTTTCATCAATTGTAAGGCGTGAAGTGTAATCCAGAGCATTTCTACTTATGGTAGCTTTTCTCGCAGGGTAGCATTGAGCTTCAAATTGATCAGCAGTCATCTCAGCTCGACTTTATCCCTGGATTCCGAAGCGTTAAAGCTGAGGCTGAAACCCTTGTGAGACGGCTGTTTTACTTTTTATCTCTCACCGATAATTAGTGACATGCAAAAAGTTTTTGCCTAAAAGCTAAGGTTTTTGCCGGATAAAGGAAACCAAGTTCTTAATTTTGGATAAAGTCGAGCTAAAAGAATGTTTCAAAAGTGTCTTTAAACGTCATAAGTACCGCAGTGAAGTATCTCAGTATAAGATTCTTCGCTGCGCTCAGAATGACAATTTATACCTCATTCGATTTTCCAAACATCCTCTAAAATCAAAAATGAGTTAGTAGTCAGGAGTTAAATTATACTCAAAACGAGTTAGAACTTTACTTCTAAACAAGCTTCAAAATCTTTAGATGCTTCGTTCCTCAGCATGACATAAGTTCACATTTTACGCATTTAGAGTATAAACTTATAACTCATAACTCATAACTCATAACTCCTAACTTAAAAGGTTAGACTTTTGCTAAGGTTACTTTTTCGGCTTGGTCTTGGTATTTACCTTGTCGAGCGTCGTAACTAATTGCACAAGGTTCTCCTTCTAGGAATAATAGCTGTACTACACCTTCGGATGCGTAGATACGGCAGTCAGCGCTTGAAGAGTTAGAAAATTCCAAAGTTAGATGACCACGCCAAGCGGCTTCTGCTGGTGTTAAGTTGGCGATAATTCCACAGCGTGCATACGTAGATTTACCGATACAAATTACTGTGATGTAATCTGGAACTTGTAATTTTTCTAGGGCTACACCTAAACCGTATGAGTGAGCAGGAAGTATAAAGTAACTTCCTGTTTCATCTGTATGGAGTTGGGTAGATTCTAGGTTTTGTGGGTTAAAGTTTTTGGGGTCAATTACGGTACCGGGAATATGACGGAAAATGCGGAATTCTACAGGAGATAAGCGGATATCGTAACCGTAAGAAGATAGTCCGTAGCTAATAACGTGACGTGGTGATGATGCATCATCGTTTTTTAACTGACGAATTAAGCTTGGTTCAAAAGGAGATATCATTCCCTGTTGAGCCATTTGTTGAATCCAAATGTCGTTTTTAATCACGGTGTTAATGGGGGAGCAGAGTTATCGAATAATTTGGATGGTACTGGATACGTAGACTGGGTTTTCCTTCATCTTTACCAGGCGCCACCGAGGCCACTGTAACCAACAATTCCAGCATCAGGCGAAGCGAACATGCGATTAATACCCAATGATTTTAATGCGGCATCGTAAAACACGATGCTTTTTTCCAGGTTGGCGATGCCTAATGAAATATGGTCAAACATTTTTGTGTGGGCGGTTTAGGAGTGGGCAGGTTTAGGAGATATTAATACTGTTTTAAGATATTGGTTAACCCGCCCCTACGGTCTTTGACTACGGCGAATTTCTGTTATCTGGTCTGCTATGTCCAAAATGGATTTGGGCATTTCTGGACCTGTGAGAATGATGTCTATGTTGGGAGGGCGCCTTGCTAAAAAGCTTAATACATCAGCTTCGGGTATTAAGCCAAGATTTATTGCCAAGCTTAACTCATCTAGTACAACGAGAGAATACTTAAGAGAAGATACTACTTTTTGTGTATGTTGCCACAATTTTTGTAGCGATTCATTTTCGCTGTCTTCAAGATGAGGTGTATCAATACATCGCGGTAAATCACAGCGAATCCAATCTAGTTTTTGCCCTAGCTTCACTGGTTTGTCGCACCCTTGATGAATACCACCTTTAAGAAATTGCACTACTAGTACAGGAGTTCCTTGACCTGCTAGTCTAAGTGCTTCTGCCATAACTGTGGTAAAAAAGTTACGATGCGATGTAGTAAAAACTTGTATTAAACCCTCAACTGTGTATGGTAATCTTAAAGTCTGATTTGTGCTTGAGGTTTCTAACTGAACAACCATAATTTGATGTTTAAAAAAGAACAATGAGTTTGAGAGAATTTGCGGATGGTGAATTTGAAATTTTTTTTCTCTATAGCCAGGATTTTTTTAATTTAGTGTGGGTAAGTAAGTGGCATTCCTAGTCAATCATTTGGTTTGCCTTTAAGTCAAGTGGAATTAAAATTTATATTTACACGCTTACTCACACGTACTATGTCGTAAAAATGAGAACCAGCATTCACGATACAGAAATTGATTCAAAAATCAAAGCCTTGGGAGCAGTCTATCTATGTTACATTTGCCGAAAGTTTGGGCACAACAAATTTACATAGTTTTATTTTTGACTACATTAGGAGTGTTTTGTTGTGAAATTAGTGATTTTAGGAGGTTCAGGTTCAGGGAAGAGTACGCAAGCTCAAAGTCTTTGTACGCACTTTGATATTTCTCTGATTTCTTATTGTGAGGTTTTACGCGAACATGACGCAAGTTCATCAAAATTAGGTTGTCTTGCAATGCCTTATGTAAAACTTGGTGAACTTGTCGCTGACGATTTGATGATTGAGTTTGTTCGTGTACGTCTTAAAAATATCGATGTCGAACGTGG
This sequence comes from Calothrix sp. HK-06, assembly GCF_001904745.1. Lineage (GTDB taxonomy): Bacteria > Cyanobacteriota > Cyanobacteriia > Cyanobacteriales > Nostocaceae > Dulcicalothrix. Next base: position 18,906 of record NZ_MRCD01000042.1, on the reverse strand, counting down.
TTGGATATTAGAAGGTTATCCTCGTACTGCTTTTCAAGCTTCGGAGTTGGATTTTTTACTCTCGGAATTAGGACAAAAGCTGTCGTTTGCTGTATACTTACAAGTCTCTGAAGCTGTAATGGTAAGTCGTTCTCTAGGACGTTCTTTACCCGATGACCATCCAGAGATTGTTCAGCGTCGCGTTGAGTTGTTCTATGACCAGACTATTCCAATTTTGGAGTATTACGACCGCAGGCGCCGTTTAATTACGGTTAATGGCGACCAGCCGCCCAATAAAGTCCTTGAAGATATAATTTCACTTATCGGTTGATGTGGTGTTACGTCAGTTATATAAAATCAATTAGATTAATTTAACAGTATTGCATAAAGGGAATGTATCGTCTTTTATTATAAATTTGAGGCAATTTACATATGTGGCAGCGTCCCGATAGTCGGCAACCCTATGAACTGCGGAGAGTCAGCTTTCAGCAAAACTTTACTCGCTATGCAGCTGGTTCTGTACTTGCATCTTGTGGTGAAACTAAGGTTCTATGCACGGCAAGTATAAGTAATGGTGTTCCTAGGTTTCTTGAAGGAACGGGTAAAGGCTGGCTGACTGCTGAGTACCGAATGCTACCATCGGCTACGCAACAGCGGCATGAACGCGAATTTTTAAAGTTATCGGGACGTACACAAGAGATTCAAAGATTGATTGGTCGTTCGCTACGTGCGACAATTGATTTTGAGGCTTTGGGCGAACGGACGATAACTGTTGATGCTGATGTTTTACAAGCTGATGCAGGAACGCGAACAACAGCCATAACTGGTGGTTTTATAGCTGTTGCTGGCGCCTTAAATAAATTACTGAAACAAGGTGTGTTAGAACGCTCTGCGTTAGTAGGGCAAGTTGCGGCAGTATCAGTGGGATTGTTAGAAGGCGAACCTTTTTTAGATTTGAACTACGTTGAAGATGTAGCGGCAACAGTAGACTTTAATGTGGTGATGAATCAAAATCTTGGAATTATCGAAGTTCAGGGAACTGCTGAAGAAGGAAGTTTTAGCCGAACTCAGTTAAATCAGTTAATGGATTTTGCCGAAAAGGGTATTACACAGCTATTAACAGCACAACGGGATGCAATTCTCGTTAATTAAATATAAGTGATCACAAAGGAAAGCGAATATTTTCGCTATTGTAATTGCTGATAAGTCAGCAACATGGTGATGACATGAATCGAAAAGTAGAAGTTTTGCCTGATTTGCCTGCACTAATTGAACGCTCGCTCTCTATTATTTTGGCGAAGCTCTCTCTTGCTATTGAAGCGCGCGGTCAGTTTACAATTGCTTTATCAGGAGGTAGTACGCCTAAACCATTATATGAGGCGATTGCCGCCCAAAATCTACCTTGGGAGAAAATACACGTGTTTTGGGGTGATGAACGTTACGTTCCACCTAACCATCCAGATAGTAATGAACTGATGGCACGTCAAGCGTGGTTGAACAAAGTTAATATTCCCCCACAAAATATTCACGCGATGCCAACTCTTGATGGCGACCCAGCAGTTTCAGCAGCAAAGCACGAAGAAGAACTCCAAGAATTCTTTCAAGTTAAAGCCGGTGAATTCCCTGCATTGGATGTAATTTTACTTGGTATGGGTGACGATGCTCATACGGCTTCATTGTTCCCTCATACCGATGCTTTAAAAGTCACTGATAAGCTTGTTACCGTTGGTAATAAAGGAGATAGTCAGCGCATAACTTTCACATACCCATTTATTAACGCGGCTCGGTGCGTTATGTTTGTAGTGGCTGGTGCTAATAAAAAACCATCTTTAGCGCAAGTGTTTGCACCTGCTGCTGACAACTTTACTTATCCATCTCGCTTGATTAAACCGCAAGGAGAGCTTTTGTGGCTGTTAGATGCGGCTGCGGGTGACGAGTTAGCAGATGCGTCTGTATAACAGATAAAGGTATGGGTATACTTTCAGTATATCTAAAAACCCAAAACTGAAACACGCTTATTCTTTTGTGCTGCTAGCAACTAACTTGTCTTGCGCCAAAGTAAATAATTAAAAGTGAGAGCAAATTCTTTGCTTTTTACAATAACCATTAGATGACCTAGAACAAAGGCTTATCTCCATGATCGTCTGCCCTAACTGTAATCACCCCAACCCAGACGGTGCCGTTCAGTGTGAAGCTTGCTACACCCCATTACCAGCTACAGTTAGCTGTCCAAGCTGTGGGGCAACCGTGCAGGCAGATGCATCGTTCTGCGGTCAGTGCGGCTTTAATTTGCGGGCTGCTGCTGTTGGTACTCCTTATCCCACGGTAGCACCACCTACAGTTGCCCCTGAAACACCACAAGAAGTGCCACAAGAAGTTCCACCACCTGAAACAGTAGTACCACAACCAATTGTGGTGACGGCGCCTCCTGCTCCGCTTTTGGTTCCAGACCCAGAACCTCTTCCACCAACAGCTGTGGTTGTGAATGAAAGGCCACAATATACACCTGCTCCTGCAAATTTTCCTGCACCTACCGTAACTGCTCCGCCAATTGCAACTTCGCCACCAATTGTTGTACCACCCCCAACTATAGTGCCGGAACCTGAGCCTGTTGCACCACCGGAACCAGAGCCTGTTGCATTTATTCCTGAACCTGTTACACAAGCGGAACCAGTATCGGCGCCTGCACCATCGCCAGCTAGAACCCAGCTACAGCAAATAACCTCACGGCTTGTTCACGTACAGTCGGAACAAACCATAGAACTACCGCAAAATATTCCGGTAATTCATATTGGTAAACCGAATGACCGTATCCCGCCAGATATAGATGTATCGGGTTTCTCTAACTCGGAAATTGTCTCGCGGATTCACGCCGATATTCGCGTCGAAGCTGACGCATACTATATAGAAGATGTAGGTAGTTCAAACGGCACTTACATTAACAACTTACCATTGCTACCCGGCAATAGACATAGGCTTCGACCAGGCGACCGCATTGGTTTAGGCAAGGGTGATTTGGTAACATTTCTGTTTCAAACAGTAGAAATTTAATACAGCTTCGGCGCGTGATAACACTTACCCTCGTACACCCACTAGAATCTCTTCCACCTCAAATTTGGACTTTTGAGGGCGAATCTATAATCCGCATCGGACGAGCAAGCGATAATCATGTTGTTCTTTATAGTGCCGTGGTTTCTCGCCACCACGTAGAAGTACGACGTGTAACTCCCGGTTGGGAAATCGTAAGTCTGGGAGCAAATGGAACATATATAAATGGCGAGAAAATTTTGCAATCCGGAGTCAGCGATGGAGTTATTTTTCGTTTAGCACGCTCTGGTCCGCAAATTCAGATTCATTTGGAAACAAATACACTGGCGCCAAGCGAACTAGATATTTGGGCAACATCCCACAAACCCAGTTCAGTCTAGTTACGATAGAGTCAAGTGTATAAGTGGATGTAGTATGAGCGAACAGTGGAAATATAACGAACCTTTGCTCACAAAAGAAGCCCCAGCGGTTATAGACCGCATGGGGCTTAAATGGTTGGTAGCAGCAGCCATTGCAACTGCGGTGCTATGGCAAATTCCTGGTGGTGACTATATTCTTTATCCGTTTACAATTTTGGCAACTTGGTTTCACGAAATGGCGCATGGTTTAACAGCAGCGCTACTAGGAGGAAATTTTGAACAGTTACAAATATTCTCTAACGGTTCTGGGTTTGCAACGTTTGCATTTCCTTCATCTTGGGACCCTATACGTCGCTCGTTAGTTGCTGCCGCAGGACCAATGGGACCACCAATTGCAGGCGCCGCTTTAATTATCGCATCACGCAGCTTTAAAACAGCATCATTAAGTTTAAAAATATTAGGAATAAGTTTATTAATATCAACCTTAATATGGGTACGTTCACCCTTTGGATTTGTATTAATACCCTTACTTGGTGTAGCAATTCTGGCTGTTGGACTCAAAGCTAGTCGTTGGGTACAAGGTTTTGCCGTGCAATTTCTTGGAGTCCAAGCCTGTATAAGTACTTATCACCAATTAGATTATTTATTTAGTTACAAAGCTGGAGAATTAGGACTTTCTGATACCGCCCAAATTCAACAACAATTACTGTTACCATACTGGGTTTGGGGCGCCGGAATGGCAGTTGCATCATTAATTATTTTGGTACAAAGCCTGCGTGTTGCCTACCGCACATAATAACTCTTATCTTGTGGAACAGGCATCCCTGCCTGTCCCCCTACAAACAAAATTAAAAGAAAACAATCATTTGCCTAACGTTGACACCCAAACGCTTTAAACTAGGATTACTCGAAGACAATGTAACACCGTCACCTGAAATTGCTAAGGACTCCTTCTCATACTTTTGAGCAAGTTTTTCATCTACACTCATCCGCAAAACGAGTCTACCCTTATAACTCGCTAATTTAGTTCCCTCAAGGTCAGGAATACCACCGTAATCCCACCCCAAGCCACTCATTTTAAATTTGCCTATTTTTTGCTGCAACTGACTCACAGTTGTTCCAACTCCAATACCTTCAGAAGTCTTCCATTGTGAGTCATATACCATTACACCTGTAACTTGGGTACGGGTTTTATCTTTCCAAAGAACAGTCAACCCTCTATCTTTACCCAAATTTATTACCGTACCGGGAAACTCTGCTTCTCCACCAAAAAATAACGTTTGCTCATCCTTAAGTTTAGAGGCGCCGAACAACTTTACCAAATCCGCACGCTTCGTTTTTCTAGTAATGGCGCCTACCTGCTTACCAGGAATAATAGTCTTATTTATTACAATGCTTCCTTGGGCTGTGGCTACAGGCTGTTTTTGTTGAGGTAATGTCGCGTTGGCTGTAAACTCTGAAACGCTGGAACCAAGAAGTAAACACAGTGTAGCAACGGCGAATTTAGAATTGAGGGGCATTGATTTATATACGTATTTATAACGTGGTTGAATTCTAAAAATAGCTACACATAGGGGTCAACGCATTTCGGACAGCTTTTGCAACGGATAAAAACGGATGTAACGGATAATTTCTTTTATTAAACAAGTCTTTGTTGATAACTTCAAGCTACATCCGCTACATCCGTTACATCCGTTGCCCCAAATAATAACTTTCATTTCTCTAAGGCATAAAGGCGCCAAAAGTTTTGCGACAATCAAAAACGTTAATAAAAAAGAAACGCTAAGGGAGAACATATATGAAGTTGGCTTATTGGATGTACGCAGGCCCTGCTCATATTGGTACGCTACGAATAGCCAGTTCTTTTAAAAACGTTCATGCAATAATGCACGCTCCTTTAGGAGATGATTATTTTAACGTAATGCGCTCGATGCTAGAGAGAGAGCGAAATTTTACCCCAGTCACAGCGAGTGTTGTAGACCGTCATGTATTAGCACGCGGTTCACAAGAAAAGGTAGTAGATAACATTACTCGTAAAGACCAAGAAGAACACCCCGACTTAATTATTTTGACTCCTACCTGCACATCGAGCATTTTGCAAGAAGATTTACAAAACTTTGTAGAACGCGCGCAACTCGATGCAAAAGGTGACGTGATGCTAGCGGATGTTAACCACTACCGTGTCAACGAGTTACAAGCAGCAGACCGAACATTACAACAAATCGTCCAGTTTTACATTGAAAAAGCGCGCAAAAAAGGTGAGTTACCAGAAGGTAAAACCGAAAAACCCTCAGTTAACATCATTGGTATTTCCACTTTAGGTTTCCATAACCAGCACGACTGCACCGAGTTAAAGCGGTTAATGGCTGACTTAGGTATCGAAGTTAATGCTGTAATACCAGAAGGCGCCTCAGTTCACGAATTGAAGAATTTATCGCGCGCATGGTTTAACTTGTGTCCATACCGCGAACTTGGTTTAGAAACAGCAAGATACCTCGAAGCACAGTTTGGAACGCCATATGTAGATATTACGCCGATGGGTGTAGTAGAAACAGCGCGTTGTATCCGAAAAATTCAGCAAGTTATCAACGCGAGTGGCGCCAATGTTGATTATGAAGAATTTATTAATAATCAAACATTGTATGTATCACAAGCTGCCTGGTTCTCACGTTCCATCGACTGTCAAAACTTAACTGGTAAAAAAGCTGTAGTGTTTGGAGACTCTACCCACGCAGCAGCAATGACCAAGATTTTATCGCGTGAAATGGGCATTCACGTTGTTTGGGCAGGTACTTATTGTAAATATGATGCTGACTGGTTCCGTGAACAAGTTAGTGAATATTGCGACGAAGTAATAATAACCGAAGACCACGGCGCCATTGGAGATGCGATAGCGCGCGTTGAACCTTCAGCTATTTTCGGTACACAAATGGAACGTCACGTTGGTAAACGGTTAGATATTCCTTGCGGTGTAATAGCGGCGCCTATCCATATTCAAAATTTCCCCATTGGTTACAAACCATTCATGGGTTACGAAGGAACAAACCAAGTAGCTGACTTAGTATATAACTCGTTTACCTTGGGAATGGAAGACCACCTATTAGAAATATTTGGTGGACACGATACTAAAGAAGTTATTACCAAAGGTATCTCCGCAGAATCTGATTTAAGCTGGACAAAAGATGGTTTAGCGGAACTCAACAAAATACCTGGTTTTGTACGCGGTAAGGTGAAACGCAATACAGAAAAATTCGCTCGCGAACGCGGTATTGGCAACATTAACGCAGAAGTTCTATACGCAGCGAAAGAAGCAGTAGGCGCTTAATTATTTGTCGCGAATTCATTAAAAAGCTTTTGTAGAAACGCAATGTTTTTCGCATCTCTACAAATCAAATAAACCTTAACTGAATCGTATTAGATTAAAACTTAGGCTAGATGGGGCTTATCAGCCCCATTTATTTCCCTACAACTAAGGAGTTAATGCTTGTAATTTCCCACGCTCCGCTAAAGCAATGTTCATACAAGTTTTGTGCTTGGCAGTAAAGAGTCAAAGTTGTTTTTATCTAAGCTTTTTACCAGTGCCATGAGACACATATCATGTGTGAAAATGGAAGCAATTATAAATAGAACTGGCGCCTGATTATGAGATTGTGTACTTTAGCAACAGATTACGTAAAATTGTATCAAATTTAGCTGAGTTACAGTCGGCTTAATTTTTATTTGACTTGCAGGCGCCTCTTTATGAGACATTGATAGTAACCAACACTTCGGCGCCGATATTAATCAATGCATTCATTGAAGCAACTAACGAAAAAACTTAAAAAAGAGACTTATGCTATTTATCTCGCAAGCAAAGACTCAAGAACTCCGTGGTATGCAAGGCTTTTATCTATAATAATCGTAGCCTATGCTTTTAGCCCTATCGACTTAATTCCAGATTTTGTTCCGATTTTAGGTTATCTCGACGACCTAATTATAGTACCGTTGGGAATTTGGTTTGTTATAAAAATGATTCCCAAAAATATTCTAGATGAGTGTCGAGAGAGAGCAGAAGCAATGCAGTCTCAAAGGAAACCTACTAATTTTATAGCTGCAAGTATAATTGTATTGATTTGGCTACTATTAGGAATTTTAGCTGTTGTTTGGTTAGCAAACTTATTTAAGTAAGCTTCTTATTCCCCGTAATCAGAGAAGATGGTTAATATTGGCTTATATTAAAGTTGCATGTGATTCACAAGATGACTATATTACAATGATTACTAATCGAGTATAGTCTTATTTTACAGGGTTTTCACAAAATAATATTCTTGATAAGGCATGGCGCCGTCGTTCATGTCACGAATACCTTGTTGTTTATAACCGTGCTTATTATAAAAGGAATGCGCGCGTGTAAATCTTGTGTCTGACCAAAGGTATATTTGACTAATATTATTTTGTTTGCACCATTCGATAGCTGTGTTGTGCATTTGCTGTGCGAGTCCTAAGCCGCGATATTCTAGCAGTATATAAAATCGTTTTAATGATGCTGTGGGTTCTGATAAACTATTTATAGAGCGTTTTATAGCGATGCAAGCAATTATTTTTCCTGTGTCGTCTTGTTCTACCCAAAATTCTCCATTTTGTAAATAGTTAGCTTCTATATCGAGTAAATCACTATCGGCACCTTCTAAGTAAATTTTGTCGCCATACTCGTGATATATAGAATCAATCATTTTTATTATTGCGTCTCGGTCTTGAGACTGGTATTTTCTGATCATAGTTAATGGCAAGTAATAAATTAAACATGTAATATACGCGAAAGTATTGGTGCTAATTTTATCTCTTAGGTGTGATTGACGCTCTTAAATACAATTAGTTCTACTAAGTATTACAAGGTTTGCATAATTTTAATTTGGGATTCGTATTGTAATTTGTGGAGAATTCGATAAACTGAAGTTGAATTGAATATTTTGTGGAGCGATTCGCTTAAGAACGCAAAAATCAGGTTATCGGTATTCTTTTTGGATTATAGGCGCCTTTTTAGGCTACTAGTAAATCTAAAAGGTTCATTTTGTAAATGGCTTATTCGATATTATGAAGCTTGGTGCATGTTTTCAACTCAGTAGTGTAACGGCGATTGCACTCACTATAACCAGTGCTACTAGCGAACCTAGCAATGCCCAAATTAATAAGTTTTATTGCGGGGTTAGTAGAGGTGTACCAGCTACCCTAGTTCGTACACCACGGGGTAATAAACCAATGATTCGCTGGGTTGACTCTGCTTTTCCTGCTCCTTGGACTCCGGTACGACGCTGTGAGGATATATCCGCGCGTTTCCAAAGGTTTTTTAGTAATGGTACGCTTAACTTTTTACGTGCTGGCAAGTTTAATGGGCAACCTGTATTGTGTGTTGCCAGTTATAAGGGAGGTCCTTGTTTACCAAGTGGGGTGTTAGTTACTCTCAAAAATAATGCAAACCCTCGCCAAGTTATGCAAAAACTACTCGATAATCGTGCTGGAAGTAGCAGCGATGGCTCTATATTACTTAGTGAGGGAAATAAGAGCTTAGATTATTTAACTATCGATGATGCTGATTACTTTGATATTCAGAAAATCATTGATCATAAAAGTAGTGAGTCTGAGCAAGCTGGTAGTGTTACGAATCAAGAGTAGTTGACTAATTTTGAAGTGTAATCGATGAATTGGCGCCAACGTCTTATTATCATTATTGGCAGTTTGAGCGGTTTATCATTATTGCCGGTGCCCAAAGTGCCGCATTATATGGTTGCGCTTGAGCAACCATCTATAAAATCACAGCCGCAACTCCAGCACATTGCCTCGTCAATTACAGTTAAAATCCTGGCAGGTGATTTTTTGGGGTCAGGGATATTAATTAAAAATCAGGGACAAGTTTATACTGTGGTAACTAATGCCCACGTTCTTCGGGCAGGTAAACCACCTTATCAAATTCAAACTAACAACGGTCGATTATATTCAGCAACACCAGTAGAGAAGTTAAATGTAGTATCTCCACATTCAACATCTCTACAAAAAGCTGATTTAGCGTTATTGCAATTTCAAAGCGTTGATCAAAGTTACCCTCAAGCGAAGCTTGGTTCGACGTCAAAGCTTAAACAAGGTAACGAAGTATATGCAGCAGGGTTTCCAGGAGATACACAAGCAAATACAGACAAAGGATTTGTAATCAAAAGTGGTCGAGTTTCCCTTGTTTTAAATAAAGCATTAGAAGGTGGGTATCAAATTGCTTACACTAACGATATCCAAAAAGGTATGAGTGGTGGACCTGTATTAAATCATGCAGGTGAGGTTATCGCAATTAACGGTATGCACGCTGAACCACTTTGGGGTAATCCTTATGTATATCAAGATGGAACTGAACCTGCACCTGTTATGCAAAAACAAATGCAGCAGTATAGCTGGGGAATACCATTAGAAAATTATCTCAAGTTGTTATTTCCATAAATTGACTTCCTGCAGAGCAAAAATCGACGGTATGTATGAAATTTATAGATAATCTCCCAGCATTGCTGTTCGGTGCTACGGTTGTTGTAATTCAACCGCAAATGGCTTTCGGGTTGTCACCGTTACAAATTAATGCTATTGCTAAAGGGTTTACGGTTGTTGTTGGTGGAGATGGTGCCGGTTCTGGAGTTATTATTGAGCGCAAAGGAAATACTTATTACGTTTTGACTAATCAGCATGTAGTCGCGGATGATGGTAATTATGAAATTAAAACATATGACGGCGCCATTTATTCAGTAAAGCGTATTAGAGAATTATCAGGGTTAGATTTAGCAATATTAGAATTTAGCAGTGTTAAAAATTATAATGTCGCTATCGTAGGAAATTCTGATAAAGCATACGAAGGGATGCCTGTTTATGTTGCTGGATGGGGTTCAAGTATACCAGGAGTTACGGAAGAACGTAATTACCAATTTACTCAAGGTAATATTCGTAGTCGTTTGGAAACTGGTGAAAAGGGTTATACCTTAGTGTACGATAATCGAGCCGTACCTGGTATGAGTGGAGGTGCAGTATTAGATGAACAAGGAAATTTAATCGGTATTAACGGTATTGCCAGAGAAATTGAAAAACAAGGCAAGCGTTTAGAAATTTTAAGGTTTGCGATTCCTATCAATACTTTTTTAACCGCACGTAGTCATGCAGTTTGGCGTAATCGTTAAATATATACCTAAACATATAAGTATAAAAACTTATTTTTACTTAAAAATTATGTTAGTAGTAAGATAGATATAGAGACATAATTATGTTTCACCTTCATAGATTAATATAGATTCATTTTTTAATAGGGTGAAACGGAAAGCTCTAAGAGGATGTTTGAAAAGTATTAATATTTACCAAAACCTAACCCCTAACCCCTTCCCTACGAGGGAAGGGGAACGATAATATAAGGTTTTTAAAGCCTCTCCCCGATACGGGGAGAGGTTTGGAGAGGGGTTTGATGTATATTTTTAGACTTTTAAAACAACCTCTAAGCCAGGGTTAGATTTTTTACCTTTTTCGAGAGCTACACTCATTAATGAACAAGCGACCAGCTAAGAAAAAATCTCAACCCCAGCGTACTGAAAAATCGCCGTCTAATGGAGAGCAGCAAAATAACTCGAATATATTCCCCATTGTTGGGATTGGAGCGTCTGCGGGTGGATTAGAAGCATTTACACAATTGTTACAGCATTTGCCTAGTGATACTGGCATGGGATTTGTGCTGGTGCAACATTTATCACCAGATCATAAAAGTTTGTTGAGGGAAATTCTTTCGCGTGCAACTGAGATGCCAGTGCATGAAGTGGTTGATGATACTACCGTGGAACCAAACCATCTGTATGTGATTTCCCCTGGTAAGCAGATGATTATATCTGACGGGGTGCTAAAACTGATGCCTCGTGAGAAGACTCGCGGAGTCGCGATGACCGTTGATACTTTCTTTTTTTCGCTAGCGTCAGATCGAGGTAACAAAGCGCTCGCAGTCGTATTATCTGGGGGTGATAGTGATGGCGCACTGGGAGCAAAGGCTATTAAGGCTGCAGGAGGGATTACTTTTGCTCAATGTCAAGACACGGCACAAGTTAGTAGTATGCCGAATACTGCCGTAGCTACTGGGCATGTAGACTTCATTTTAACACCACGTGAAATTGCTGCTGAATTAGGAAAAATCAGCCGTCATCCCTACGTCGCCGATACTACTGTGGTAGATGTCGTTGAGGCAGAAGAATTAATAGAAAGCAAAAATAGCTTACAAAGTATTTTTGCATTGCTGCGGGTTGCTACGGGAGTTGATTTTACCCATTACAAACACACTACGATTCAACGGCGAATTTTCCGGCGGATGATGCTGTACCAGATACACCAATTGGAGGATTACGTGACATTTCTCCAAAATCATCCCGCAGAAGTGCAGGCGCTGTACGAAGATGTTTTGATTAATGTCACCAGTTTTATGCGTGACTCCGAAGCTTTTGAAGCTTTAAAAAGTAAAGTATTTCCCATAATTACAAAAGATAAATCGCCTAGTATACCCATCCGCATCTGGGTAGCGGGTTGTTCAACTGGGGAAGAAGCTTATTCAATTGCGATTTGCTTATTAGAATTTTTAGAGACAAAACCCCTGGCGCCGCCGATTCAGATTTATGCCACAGATATTAGTGAAAATGCCATTGAAAAAGCAAGGATTGGTATTTATAAACACAGCCAGATGCAAGATGTCTCGCCAGAACGTATACGACGGTTTTTTGTCCAGGTAGACGATGGATATCAAATCTGTAAGCCTGTGCGCGAAATGTGCGTGTTTGCCAAGCAAAATTTGTGCGTCGATCCCCCATTTTCTAAGCTCGACTTGATTACGTGTCGGAATGTAATGATTTATTTTGGGGCGATTTTGCAGAAGAAAATCTTGCCTACTTTCCACTATGGTTTGAAAGCAACCGGATTTTTGATGTTAGGAACCTCGGAAACCGTAGGGGAATTTTTAGACTTGTTTTCGCTGGTTGATAAAAAGTACAAAATTTATGCCCGCAAGTTGACACCAGCAAGGCTACCTCTAGATGTAGTTAGCAACAACTATCCTTTAAACTTAGTAAAATATAATTCCGAAATTAACAAAGAGACTTTTACCGACCTTGATTTGCAGAAAGAAGCAGATCGAATCGTCTTAAATCGCTATGCTCCAGCTGGCGTGGTAACAAACTTTGATTTGGAGATTTTGCAATTTCGGGGGCAGACGAGTCGCTATCTTGAACCAGCTCCGGGAAGGGCTAGTTTAAATTTGCTCAAAATGGTTCGAGAAGATTTGCGGCTAGAAGTCCGCACAGCAATTGGGCTAGCAAAGAAGCAGGACGTGCCAATTATAAAAGAGGGGTTGCAAATCTGGGAAAACGAGCGGGTGCGGTTGGTGACTATTAATATTATTCCCTTCAAAGCGCGCACGTTAGAAGAACGCTACTTTTTAATTTTGTTTGAGGATGTATCAACTCAGAAAGCAGAAACTATTAGTGGGACTGGAGGCAGAAAGGAAACAACTGATAAAGAAGTTACTCGGCTCCAACAAGAACTTCGAGCTACCAAAGAGCATTTGCAATCGGTTATTGAGGAACAGGAAGCCTCTTATCAGGATTTGAGAGCTGCCAATGAGGAAATTCTCTCCAGCAATGAAGAATTGCAAAGTACGAATGAGGAACTTGAAACCGCCAAAGAAGAAATTCAAGCGACAAATGAAGAATTAAATACCGTTAACGAAGAACTGTTTCGACGCAATTATGAATTAAACCAACTCAGCAACGATTTAGAGAATTTACTTAGTAGTACTAATATTCCAATTGTCATGTTAGGCGCCGACATCCGAATTCGTCGCTTTACACCCCAAGCACGACAAATTCTCAACTTGATTCCCACCGATGTTGGGCGCCCATTAGGTGATATTAGTCATAATCTCAATGTGCCAGACTTAGAGCAACAAATTTTGTCGGTGATTAATAGCTTTAGTGCTAAAGAGCAGGAAGTGCAAGATCAACAAGGGCATTGGTATGACTTGCGAATTCGTCCCTACCGAACAACTGATAATAAAATCGATGGTGCGGTAATCATGTTGGTGGATATTGACGCGCTTAAACGCAGCGCCGAGCAATTGACAGAATCGCGAAATTATGCTCAAGCGATTGTGGAGACAATGCGGGAACCTTTGGTGGTACTAGATGCCAGCTTACTAGTCATCACCGCAAATCGGGCTTTTTATGAGACTTTTGAGGTTACAGCAACTCAAGTTGAAGGGCGCCATATTTTTGAATTAGGGAATGGGCAATGGGATATTCCCCATTTGCGCGAGCTTTTAGAACAAATTATTCCCAGCAATAGCCAGCTATCTGAGTTTCAAAACTTAGTGGTTGAGCATGAGTTTGAGCAAATTGGATATAAAATCATGATGCTAAATGCTCGTAGAATGTCTCAACCAAACCATCAGGAAATGATTCTTTTGGCAATTGATGACATTACGCAGCAAGAACAGTTACAGCGTGAGCGTACCCAACTTTTGGAGCTTGAACAGTCCTCTCGTTCTATAGCTGAGGCAGCTAATCGCAGTAAAGATGAGTTTTTATCCATTCTCTCGCACGAACTGAGGAACCCGCTTAATTCTCTAGTCGGATGGGCGCAGTTGCTCCGTAGGAACAAAGTCTCACCAAGCAAGTTTGCTCTTGGGCTTGAGGCAATCGAGAACAGTGCTAAAATCCAAACTCAACTAATTGAGGATTTATTGGACATTTCCCGCATTAGCTCTGGAAAAATGCGTTTGAATGCCCGTTTAATTCAACTTACCCCAATAATAAAAGCAGCGATTGAGGTAGTTAGAGTTAGTGCGGATGCGAAACAAATTCAAATTATCTCAACACTTGATGCTGCTCCTGAACAAATACTTGGCGACTCAGTTCGCTTACAGCAAATCGTCTGGAATTTACTTACTAACGCGATTAAATTTACTCCTCCAAGTGGACGAGTGGAAATTAAATTAGAATATGTTGGCTCTACAGCCCAAATTCAAGTCAGCGACAGTGGTCAAGGCATCAACGCGGACTTTTTGCCTTATGTTTTCGACCGCTTTCGCCAAGCTGATAGTTCTTTGAGTCGATCTAATCCTGGAATTGGGCTTGGGTTAGCGATTGTCAGTCACTTAGTCGAACTTCATGGTGGTACGGTTAGCGCTCATAGTTTGGGTGAAGGACAGGGAGCGACATTTACTGTTAGACTGCCTAAGCAAACTCGAATTTCAGAACCTGCGACACCATTATTAGCCGCCGTTAACATATCTATGCCAGTTGAAGATATTACATCTTTAGCGGGTGTGCGAGTCTTAATTTTGGATGATGCTCCTGATGTGCGTGAGTTATTTACAGTGGTACTCGAAGGATATGGCGCCGTAGTTACAACAGTTGCCACACCTGAAAATGCTATAGAATCTTTAATTGCCAACCCCAACGGGTATGATGTGTTACTATCTGATATCAGTATGCCAGGAGAAGACGGTTATACATTTATTCGCCGAGTTCGACAACTAGGCGCCGAATTAGGGGGACAAATACCTGCCGCAGCACTAACGGCGAATGCCCGTAGCGAAGATTCTGTGGCTGCAATTACAGCGGGTTTTCAAATGCATTTGACCAAACCTGTACCTCCTGATCGATTAGCATTTGCAGTTGCAAATTTAGCTAGAAGGATTGCGGAGAATTAAGTGTCGTATACAAACTCTCATTTACATTATCCAATTCTTGTCTTAGTTGTTGTAATTCTAACTCTTTATAATACAGCATTTGCTTTAGAGTTTCTATTTGCTCGTACAAAAGCTCTACTGTATCTTCAATTTCTGGTCTTTCACCATTAAGCTCAAATGATTCTATAACTAAGTTATCTTTTTTTGTCGTATTTTCTAGTTGATCTACCATTTGCTCACTGTGACTAATTTAATGAAAACTTATTTCGAGAATTTATAAAATATTTTTGATAATTTTTATACCATTGAACAATTTGGTTGTCTCACAATTTCTCTCAGTTTTGCTATTAGATAGCAATAGCTTTAAACCTTCAATACTAGATAATGAAAAATTTGTAATTAAAGCTTCAAGTTGACTGTTATGCATGATTTTAATAAATTATGATTGTAAATATTGGTTATAATCTTTTGATTTGCGTATTATTTATTGTACGCTCACGCTACCTTACTGTTGTCTTGCTGAATAGTTAGAGATATAAAAGACATCTAGTAAATCATTGATTAGATTATTGAGCAGCTTATCTAACTCTCCCAACCTTTTAGATAATTCCTGATCATCATCACTATTTAGCAACGCTGATATAACTATAGAATATACCTCTTGCTCTATAACTCTCGAAAACTTTATATATTCCAGTTGTTGAGTTTTGTAGTGTAATTCTATATTTAAATTTTGAATTTCCAACTTCAAAATTTCTACTACATTTTGATGTTGTCTGCTTTGATTAGTTTCAATATCTCTAGATGCTTTAACCTGACTCTTTGAACGACGTATTTTGTAAGACATTTTGTCAAACCTCATTTAATTACTGAACTGTAGCTAAGTAAACCCGGTGCAAGTTTAGCTCCAAAAAAATATTATTAAAAAATTATTTGCTCTAATTGGTAATTTAAAATATTTAAGTGAAGATTTTGTGAATAAATGAGTAGATTATAAAAAAATGATACAAAAAGTATAGAGCTAACGGTATTAAATAATAAGAATTATTCTCTTTATCATTAGTTTCAGTTAAAAGCTACTTCTTTAGATAGATGCGAACTCAGGTTACAACAATGAAGAAACGGCGCCTGGATGTGCTAATCCATTAAAGGCGCCGTAAAAAATATTAGCTATGTTGGTTTACGTGAAATCAAACTAACCTACACTGGTGGCATTATCGCCTGAACCTGCTTAAGCAAACTTTGCAGTTTCTCACCCTCAATCACTTCTGTCTCTAAAAGTTGAGTGGTAATCTCTTCAAGTAAGTCTCGGTTGAGCTTAAGTGTATCCAAAGCTTGCTGATGAGCCGTTTCTACAATTTCCTTCACCTCACGATCAATTGCCTGTGCGGTTTCTTCACTTCCTATTCGACGGGGATTGGGCGCCCCATTGTCCAGAAACATAGCCTGCTGTCCCTGCTGGTAAGCTAACGGGCCCAAGATTTTGCTCATCCCGTAGGTAGTCACCATCCGCTCCGCCAAATCTGTTGCTCGCTGCAAATCATTGGTTGCACCAGTAGTAACACTGTTAAACACAACCTCTTCGGCTGAACGTCCACCAAGCAAGGTGGCAATTTGACCTCGGAGTTCTGCCTCGTCCATAAGGAACCTATCTTCTGTTGGCAGTTGCAGTGTGTAACCGAGTGCTGCCATACCTCTAGGCACGATAGAAATTTTCTCAACTCGACCACTTCCAGGCATTAAAGAAGCGACCAGGGCATGACCGACTTCGTGGTAAGCAACAATTTTCTTTTCCTTGTCGTTGAGGACACGGCTTTTCTTTTCAAGACCTGCCACCACCCGTTCAATCGCTTCGGCAAAGTCTTCTTGAGCAACGTTAGAACGTTGATTGCGGGCTGCTAATAAAGCCGCTTCATTTACCAGGTTTGCTAGGTCTGCCCCAGCAAAACCGGGAGTGCGAGTTGCAATCGCCTTAAGATTAACTTCCTCACCCAGTTTTACTTTCCGAGCATGGATTTTGAGAATTTCTTCTCGTCCCGACAAATCTGGGCGATCTACTAACACTTGACGGTCAAATCGACCAGGGCGCAAGAGAGCAGGGTCTAACACTTCAGGGCGATTTGTGGCTGCTAGCACAATTACTGTTGCACCTTCTGCACTAAATCCATCCATTTCTGCTAACAACTGGTTGAGTGTTTGTTCGCGCTCATCATTGCCGCCGTAAAACCCACCACTGCTGCGAGACTTGCCGATTGCGTCCAATTCATCAATAAACACAATGCAGGGAGCTTGTTTCTTTGCCTGCTCAAACAAATCACGAACTCGTGAAGAACCTACACCGACAAAAAGTTCCACAAACTCAGAGCCAGAGATACTAAAGAACGGCACACCTGCTTCTCCTGCCACCGCTTTAGCCAACAACGTTTTACCAGTTCCTGGTGGTCCTACTAGCAGTACTCCCTTGGGAATCCGGGCGCCAATCTCGGTGTAGCGTCCTGGAGTTTTGAGAAAATCTACAATCTCAACCAACTCGGCCTTAGCTTCCTGTACCCCAGCCACATCGGCAAAGGTCGTTTTAGCAGATTCTCCCTCTACATAAACTTTGGCTTTGCTCTTACCAATGGAGAGAACACCTTGGGGTCCACCACCACCCCGTCTGATAAAAAACTGCCAGATTCCCACAAAAATTAAAGGTGGAATTACCCAACCCAAAACACTGTTAAACCATGCATTCTTAGGTGGAGGAGCAGCGGCAAATTCAACACCCTTCTCTTCTAACAACTTGGGTAATCCCAAATCAAAGATGGGTGTAGTAGAAAACACAGTTCCAGGCTCGTTATCAACGGTTTTCAATTCAAATTTAATCTGATTTTGACCAACTTGCACCCGCTCAACTTCGCCTGCCTCAACTTGATGGATAAACAGGCTATAGGGAACACCGGGAATTTGAGGGCCTACGACAAAAGGCAATATAAAATTTGTAATCAGGAACAAGGCTGATACAGCCAGAAGAATGTTACCGATTAGGCGCGAAGGAGTGGGAGTTCGTTGTTCTTTAATTGGCATTACAATTACCAATCGTTATAATTTGAGACGTTTTATTTGTGTTAGCTAACATGGTTAATACTTATAGTTGCCTGCTGTAAATCAATAAGGGTGAAAATTGTCAGTTCGATGTTGCAATGCGTAAGTTTGATAGTTAAGATTAAGTTTTTGATATTTCGCTTACCTATTATTAGTTAGCATATATATCTAGTTTACAAAAATTATATCAAATAACCGTCTTTCTAAAAGAAGATTATTTTTCAATAAAATCAGTAATATTTTTTAATAAAATCATCCTTTAGTTAGAAGTTTTATGAGTGGTTAAAGTTGATTAACTTTCTAAAAGTATTATGATTATTAAGTTTATATCCTGGATATTAATATTGCGTATGTTTTGAATTTAAATCCCCCCAACCCCCTCGTGCAATGGGCTTAAAGCACTGTTTTCCCCCCTTATTAACGGGGCTAGGGGGGATAGATTATGTTATAAAAATTTTAACCGAGCAGTATGTCCTGGATATTTGTTAATATAAAATTAGCAGCATTCGCTTAATTGCTCTTATTAATAGCCTTTACCTTAATTTAAATATCAAAATTAAACCTTAAGTCACAATCAAGAGTGGTGCGGTTTTTATGTGCCAATTGCGTAAGGTTTCTGGCTTTTATATGTACTAGTCCTATAATTGTAAATTTAAAATATTTAAGTGAATATTTTGTGAACTAATCAGTAAATAATATAAAAAGATTGTGCTAAATATT
>NZ_MRCD01000041.1 GCF_001904745.1 Calothrix sp. HK-06 | reverse complement strand
TTAAGCTCAAACGGGTTTATCCAACCAGCCAAAATTAATGACATGGAGTACTAGTAAATCCAAGTTATTTTTACTAGGGGATATAAACATTACTAGGGTCGTTACTAGGGCTAGCTTCAATATCCCCTAGTAAATCCAAGTTATTTTTACTAGAGGACATAAGCATTATTAGGGTCATTACTAGGGTTAGCTTAAATATCGCCCTAGCGTAGTACGTAGGATATTATATTTCGACAGATTTAACAAACAAACCTTTTATAATTAGTGCCAATAAGCTCAATATTATAAGAAATGTGCTGAAAACCGTAAAAACAGCAAGAGCATCTCAATTTTGCTCGCGCGAAATTGGAATGCTCTTGAAGTGACAGTAAATTTTGATTATCAAAAATGGTCCAAGATTTTATATAACATGAACCATTATTCCAATTAAATTTCTATCTGTGATGAATTTACTTAAAATGACCTTAAACCAGGAATTTTAATATCTGTTATTACGGAAGTTGCCTCTGCGGTCTCCACCACCACCACCAAATGAACCTCTATTGTTCTCTCTTGGTTTAGCTTTATTAACCTTGAGGTCGCGTCCCATCCATTCAGCACCGTCAAGAGCCTCAATAGCAGCTGCTTCTTCAGCTTCTGTACTCATCTCAACGAAACCAAAGCCACGAAGACGACCGGTTTCTCGGTCTGTGGGTAGTTGAACTCGCTTTACAGTACCATACTCTTGGAATACAGCATTTAAGTTCTCTTCTGTAACCTCATAGGAGAGGTTGCCTACATAAATTGACATTTATTTTTCTCCGAAATTAAGCATGTTTAGAGATCTAGATTTCGGAGAAAAGTCCGTGAATAGTGAAAACAAACGTGGTCGTCCGAATTAAGTCTCGTCAGCAATTATAGCACAGTTTGCTTCTTCTCAAGGTTAATAAAGCGAAATCTATTTCTCTACGTACTCCGTGTCTCTGTGGTAAATAGATATACCCTTCAAAATTGATAACAAGAAAGACTAGCTTCGTTGCAAAAACTCAATAGTTGGTATTAAGGGGTCTGAAACAAAACCTACACCAATAAAACCCCAACGTTTGAGTATACCTGGAACTTGGCTATTGGAGACCATCTCAATTCCCAAACGACTTGCATATTCTCCGGCGTGGGTATTGAGATAGCTCAAAGCGTCGTATTGCTCTTTAAATAACAGCAAGTAACTTGATTCGTTTTCATGAGGACGCGCGGCTAAGTACTTACCATCAGTTTTAGAACGCATTATATAGTAAAAATCGAGAGACATAATATATGGTGTAACTAATTGAGGTCTTCGAGTTTGATGCGTGGGTCTGCGGCTTTGAGCATTAAGTCGGCTATCAAGTTGCCTATAATTAACAGAACGGCGCCCATAACCAAGCTTGCCATTAGTAAATATAAATCTTGAGCTTGTAATGCCTGTAGTGTTAACCTACCCAAACCTGGCCAGTTAAAGAAATATTCTGCAATAAAGGCGCCATTCAATAAACCAGCTAGCTCAAACCCTAAAAGAGTAATTAGCGGGTTGATAGCATTGCGAAGCGCATGAACATAGATAACACGGTTTTCTGGTAAACCTTTCGCACGCGCTGTTTGAATATAATCTTGTCGTAGTACATCAAGTAGTTCACCACGGGTAATACGTTGTAACCCAGCAAAGCTAGTAACACTCAAGGCAATAGTTGGTAAAAACATATGCCAAACAATGTCAATAAATTTACCAAATATATTTAATTCATCGTGGTAAATACTCGTCATACCCCCTACCGGAAACAATGGAGCGGTAATTTGAGCAAATATTAATAGTATGAGCGCAGTCACAAAACTAGGAAAACCTTGCCCCGCATAACTAATCACCTGCAAAATGCGGTCGGCAGCACGATTTTGCTTCACAGCAGCAAAAATACCTAGAGGAATTGCAATTGCCCAAGTTAGGACTAACGACGAAATAGCTAAATACAGTGTCGCTGGTACCCGTTCCCATAACAACGACGAGACCGAACGCTGATAAACAAAACTTTGTCCAAAGTCCCCTCTCGTAATAATTCGTCCCAACCACAGGAAAAATTGCTCAAACCATGACTTGTCCAAACCAAACTGTCGTTTTAGCTCCGCAATTCGTTCTGGCGAAATTTTTGGATTTTGCCGCAATGTATCCAAATAATCACCAGGCGACAATTGAATAATGATAAAAGATAATGCAGACGCAAAAAATAAAGTGAACAGTGCTTGCGTCACACGCTTAACGATATATACAAAAGTATCACTTGTTATAAATCTTATTATTGAATCTTTTCCCGATTCCCAAGAAACCCTGCTTGCTGTCATAATGATAATTTAATAGTTAATAGTAGGCTGCGTAACTAGCGCCACGCAGCAATCCCAAGTGCGATTCGACAATGCTTTAATACTCAACGAGCGAGATAATCGGTACATTTGGTAAAGACGCTCGCCCGTTTAAGTCCCGTAGCTCGATAATAAACCCAAATCCCACTAGATTGCAGCCGCACAACTGTAACAGTTTAGCGGTCGCAGCAGCAGTACCACCAGTTGCAATTAGATCGTCTATGATTAAAACTTTGCAATCTGGTTGAATAGCATCCTGATGGATTTCCAAACAGTCAGTACCATATTCTAATTGATACTCGATTGAATGGACGGCACTTGGCAATTTGCCTGGTTTACGTACCGGAATAAAACCAGCACCTAATTCGTATGCTAAAGGAGTACCAAAAATGAATCCCCGTGATTCCATGCCTACTACGTAATCGACCGTCAAGTTTGCGTCAATACATCTCTGTTTCAGTAAATCTATGGTGTATCGCAACCCCTTCGCATCACGCAGTAATGTTGTAATATCCCGAAATACAATACCTGGCTTAGGAAAATCTGGGATGTCCCGAATTAATGACTTTAAATCCATACAATATAATCCATACAATATATTTAATTAAATCAGTTGATGTCGGCGCCGCTTGTTAAATATACGGATGGCGTCGTCTCGCCAAATCGTACATTATAACGGTATTCGTTTGATTTGCGGACTTCGTTACAGTTGAATCATTGACGATTAACCCAATCTACACGAAGCTAGGGATGGAACAACCCACCCTACAAGAGCAATCAAACAGGAATCATAATGAATGATGCAGGTAAGATGTAGCTCGAAACGTCAGATGTGATTAACTTAGTGGGTAAACTATGTAATAAAAACATTGATTTGAGTATACGGAAACCTTTCAATCGAATGAGTAACTAATGTATATATCAGGCAGTGCTTTATCGTCGCTCTCAGGAGGGTGTAAAGGCTAACGCTTGGGTATCTTTAAGTAGTTTTATGTAGTCATATGCAGCCTTGTAATGGTATTTATAATGAATGTCTCAGCTAGTTTAACGCCCTATAACCATAATTCAATGCCGTCGTCGCTTCCGATGATTTTGGACACTTTACCAGAACCAGCGATTGAGGGACAAGATTGTCCCCGTCGAACTCGGTTGCAAATCGACCTAATTTTACTCGCGATTGAAGCTTTAGAGCTAGGAGGTTCTGAAGCAATTTTGGCTTTTGCTGAAGAATTAGACCTCAAAGGTATTATTAAAGACCGAGTAAACCTGTGGCGAATGCGTAGCAGCAACCCAATGCGAAGAGCGCATATACGGCGTCCTTTAACTATTATGGAAGCAAAAGCTCTAGTAGTAATAGCCTGTTACATTGCACGTCGCTTGACAGTCACAATTCGCCAATTGCTGATGATATATCAGCAAATGACTGATAAACAAATACCACTCGAACAAAATCTTCGGTTATCGAACTATTTGGAAAGGTTCCGCGCGCATTTCAAAAGCCGCATGAATCCACGTCGTTCGGGTCTACTATCTATTACTAGCGACGAAAAACTAGATGAGCTAGCAATTGATTTGCTTGGCAAATTATTATTTTGTACCGGAACTGCTGGAATGCAACGGTTTTGGATTAGCCTTTTCGACGGTGAAGTGAATTAAGATTATGAATATTCAAAGAAAATATAGTTTACCCAATTGCACGCTGCTTCTAGAAGGTTTAAGCGATGCATCGAAAGCCACACATTTCCAAGAAATGCGTCCAGAACTATCTATATTAGTTAATGTAGAATGCTATTTATCTGGTTTAAAGCAACCTCTGGTTGGTGGACGTGAATTTTTTGAAAACTTAGTACGTGTAGTTAGTGGTTACGCACAAGAATTCTTGAGCAATGTTCCAAACCCACTCGCGGAAAATAAAGATACTGATATAGTACAACTGCACAAAATTGATAGCAATCGCCACAAATTAATTGTCATTTCAGAAACTGTTCAGCCTGTTGACTCTTTTAATTCTGATGTCAAAATGCCCGTTGAAATCGAACTTAATACAGTACAATTGTTCGATTTAGTTGAAGCGGTAGATCAATTTTTTGCGGATACCCAAACACTACCAGAATTAACTTTAGCCCTTCAATCATCCCGACGTCCAGGTGGCGCCAGTGACTCTGTAACAAAACAGATCGTACCAGCAACAGTAGGGTTATCAAGTTTAGCGGCAGCAGCGCTTGCATTTAGCTTAATTCCCACACCTCAACCAAGGGTACCACAACCTGAAGCTCAAAAAGACTCAAATAGTCTAACAGCGAATTCGACACCAAATGTGGCAACTCCGGTTGGAGTTTCACCCACCCCAGTAGTAACTGATGCAGCTACTGTTCCCACACCTGGAATCACAGCAACTCCTACTCCTACTATAGACACTTTGTTGGCGCCGACTCCAGGAGTAACACCAACAGTTGCAGCGACTCCAGGTGTACCTCAAGATATTGAGGCACTTTTAAAGACAGTTCCAGAAATTACCGACCCATCACAGCTACGTGCATTAAATCGCCAATTATACAACCAAATTAACCCCGTTTGGGCGGAACGCGGCGCCTTTAATGAAGATGTAGTATTTCGTGTGGGTGTAGGAGCAGATGGTGCAATTCTTGGCTATAAACCAGTCAACAAAAATTCTAATGACGTAGTAAGTCAAACACCTTTACCCAACTTGCTTTATAACCCAGCAACAAGAAGTTTAGCAACAAATGAACCAATCGGTCAGTTCCGAGTTGTATTTAGAAAACAAGGAATTTTAGAAGTAAGTCCTTGGTTGGGTTATTCTAAACCACCACAAGTAGTTGGCGAAAAAATTAAAGATGCAAATCAACTCAAAGAATTAAACACAAAACTATACGATACGCTTCGTAAAGATTGGAGTGGTACACCAAGCTTCAACACTGACTTGAAGTACAGAGTAGCAGTGAATAAAGAAGGTGTAATAGCTGACTACGAACCACTGAATAAAGGAGCTTTTGACTTTTACCGAGAAACTCCCCTGCCTAAAATTTTTAACGAAATCTACGGTTCTAACGTTGCTCCACCAGATACCAAGCAACCTCTCGCTCACTATGAAGTCATATTTAAACCTAGTGGTACGTTAGAAATTCAACCTTGGCAAGGATATCAATAGTTAGGGTCAGGGGTTAGGGTCAGGAGTCAGGAGTTTAATTTTGTGCCTCCTGACTGCTGAATTCTAAATTCTGACTTTATTTAACAATTCGTCCCATATAATTACCCCACAGTTGTGCAGCTTGAGCGCTGCTACCAGATGTGGGCTTAATTTCGTCGTTGCCAAGCCAAATACCTGTGGCAAGGCGCCGACCGGGAATAAAACCAATGAACCAAAGGTCTACGTTTTTATCGGTAGTACCAGTTTTGCCTGCTTCTCCAAAACCAATAGCGGCGCCTTTTCCTGTACCGTTTGTAATTACACCCCTAAGTAACCCCGTCATTGTAGAAGCTACGTTTTTTGACAGAACACGCTTATTAGCATCTGGGTCTTGGTCGTAGGAGTAGATAACGCGACAGGTTTTTAAATCATTACGGTCAGGACAATCACTACTGTCTAAAATGCGACTAATTGCGTGGGGACGATTTAATAAACCATTGTTAGCAATGGCACCGAATGCTCCTGTCATTTCTAATACGTTTACAACGCTTTGTCCTAATATCAAACCAGGTACAGGGTCAAGCGGTGAACGCACTCCTAAACGTTTGGCTTCTGCAACAACTTTATCTAGCCCAACATCCTGCGCTACTCTCAAGGCAATTGGGTTTTCTGATAGAGCTAGTCCTGTTGCAAGACTTAAACTGCCACCAGGCCCCGACCGACAAGGTTTATACAAAAACCCTTGCCAACGTAGAGCATCACAGGAATAGGACTTTTCCGGCGAAATTCCTTTTTCTATAGCTGCTGTGTAAGCAAAAATTTTGAAAGTTGAACCTGGTTGGCGTTTTGCTTGAAAAGCACGGTTGAATTGACTGCGACGGTAGTCTGTACCACCTACCATTGCTAAAATTGCACCTGTACTCGTATCAATAGTTACCAATGCTCCTTGTGAGTAACCAACATTGGCACCATCTGTACGTACTGAATTACGCAGTGCTGTTTCAGCTTGAGTTTGAATTGTTGGGTCGAGTTGTGTCTCAACAATAAAGTTGCCTTCTCGTGCTAAATCTGCCCCCAATATTGTTTCAAGTTCAGAATAAACATAGTCGTAAAAATAAGGGGCAATAGTTTTTGCCTGCTGTTCGCAAACTTTAGGACTGATTTCTACAGGTGAACGTCGAGCGCGGTTATATTCATCTTGCTTAATTTTGCCCATATCGAGCATACGCCGCAAGACACGGTTACGATATTCGATTGTTCGGAATTTTTTCTCTCCGGCGCCGCAGTAATCGAATCGATTTGGTGCTGGTAGAATTGCCACTAGCATTGACGCTTCAGCTAAAGTTAGTTCTTTTGCCGATTTGTCAAAATAAAATTTGGATGCATCCTCAAAACCAGAAGTATTGGCGCCTAAGAATACCCGGTTGAGATAAGTAAGCAAAATATCGTTTTTGCTGTAAAAAGTCTCTAATTTGAGTGATACAACAGCTTCACGAAACTTACGACCAAGTGAATCTTGAGTTCCAACATAATCGCGGAACAAACTGCGCGCTACCTGCTGTGTTATCGTCGAAGCACCTTGTTGAACATCGCCACTACGAGCATTAATAGTTAACGCCCGTAACACTCCTAATGGGTCAACACCAGGATGCCAATAATAACGGCTATCTTCCGAAGCGACGATGGCATTACCTAGGTAAGGGCCAAAGTCTTCCATCTGTTTGAGGTCGATATGCGCGATAGTTCGTGTTTCGCGCAGTGGAGTAATACCATCACGTGCTGTAATTACAATTGGTGAACGTGTGGCGCCAGGAAGCGGACGAACTGAAAATTTTAGCCACTCAACACCAACAGTTAAAGCAACTAAACCAGCTACAGCACCAACCCCATAACCTGTCCACGTGGCAGCTTTAACATACCAAGGTGGTGGGTCAACATATTGTAAGCGCACCGAAGCGGCAAGTTCTGGTGGTCCCAGAGTCAAGATATCGCCGTGACGTAACTCTAAGGTGTTGACGCGACGTTTACCTCGATAAATACCATTTGTAGAATTTTCATCTTTAATTACAAATACTGGGCGCCGCTGACTAGAGTCGCGCGACAGCGACAAATGTATTTGGCTAACCACGGGGTTGCGGACAACAATATCGGAGGATTTAGAGCTGCGACCAAGCATATATCGGTCGCCTAGCAACGGATATACTTCTGCTTGAGATGCCCCCGCATCTTGTACCCAGAGTTCCGGAACTCTGGCATTTGGCTTGAGTGCTAATTTGGAAAAATCGACTCGAGCTTGAATTGTCTGCACTGCTTGCGTCAACTGACCAAGCAAAGTTTGCGGTTTTTGAGGAGGTTGGGGGGAACTCATCTACTATTCACACCACGGTTTTTACTTAAAATTTAGACTTACTTACATGCGATGCTAGTTATTCCACCATTGTAATCACAAGCCTAACAAGACGCTGGTTGTACTGAATTGTTTCCAACTCAATAGATACTAAATAAATATACATTAATTAAATTTATTAACTAAAACTACTTTGTCAAGAATGTTACATACTTATTAAAATTAAATATACACTCATTAACTCTTTAATTGACTTGAGCCAAGACTCTATACTATTGTCTATATCTAAGTTACACTGTCTAAGGGAAATAGAGATATTCTGATATATTGGTGTTAGTGTAAGCTAGTAAACAATATATAGCTGACATAAATTTTACATGGTTTGATTGCCTCAACACCCAAAAAAATAGTTTGAGTACATATTTTTATTAAAGATACATCCCTATAAGGGAAGATTTTCTAAACCGCGTTGTTTGATTTAATGGGCGGAGTATGTGTCGAGGTGTTGAGGTTAAGTAATATGAAGGAAAAATTTCTGACCTTAGTAGGTACAGCCTTCGGATTGGCGCTATCTTGCAACGTAGCTTCCGCTCAATCAACAAAATTTCCAGAATTGATTCAAGCGCAAAGAGAAAACGAGTCCAAGGTTGCTCAAGCAGCACCTCCAAAAGAACTAGCTCCTGATGTAATGGAAATTTTATGTAAAAATTATCCATTAAATTCACGATGTGAAGGTCGTGCAAATGCGAATCCAGAAGGTGGAAGTGGTAGTTCATCAGAACAAAGAACACCTGGTGTAACTGGCAGTCCAACAGGAGGCAGTACTCCAGTTGACCCATCTACAACAACAACTCCAGGAAGTGGTTCAGGTACTAGTCCTGCCGCACCTAGCGACACTAATTCAACAGGCGCCCCAAGTCCTGAAGGTACCGTTAACCCCGTAGAACCAGGTACAAATAATCCTGGTGGCAGTAATAATCCTGGCAGCATTAATAATCCTGGTGGCAGTAATAATCCTGGTACAGGTAGCGAGGCACCTAGCGATACCAACCCAACAGGCGCCCCAATTCCAGAAGGTACAGTCAATCCTGCTGAAGGTAGCCCAAATAATACGACGCCCAGACCATCGAGTGATGGTACAGGATCCCAGTCACCTGCAACCCCCCCACCAAGTAGTGGCGGTAGTCAGAAGATTGTTCCAGTTACACCGTTACCTGGTAGCAGCAACGAAACCCCCGGTGCAACTCCTTCTGTACCTGGTAGCAGTAATGAAACTCCTGGTGTAACTCCGGATGGTGGCAGTAATAGACAAACTGCACCCCTAACTCCATTACCAGGCGCCCCAGGCAGTTCAGGTAATGAGATTAACCCAAGTGGTAGTTCTAGTGAACCATTAAAAGCTCCTAGTTCTGATACACCAAGCAATACAAGTGAGCCACTAAAGGCGCCAACATCTGGAACACCAGATAATATGACTTTACCTGGTAACACTCCACCCGCACTTAATCCTGGTTCAGGTTCTGAAGTAGCACCTGGTGGTTCTAAAAACTAGAAACTGCTTTCATAGCTTTGATTCAAACTCAAAAATTCCAAAATCCCGGTTTCGTAAAAGTTACCGGGATTATTGTTTTTACTGCCGATGGTCTGAACTTGGGCTTTTTTGGAAACTACCCAAAATTAAACAAGCAATACCGACATTGATAAACACATCAGCAAGATTGAATACAGGAAAGTTAATCAGGCGAAAATCTAAAAAATCGACAACGTAACCGAGTACAAACCTGTCGATTCCATTACCCATTGCTCCACCAAGGATAAACCCATACCCAAGTCTATCCCAAAAACTTAATTCGGGTCCGAACAACGCCAAACCCATCAAAGCCAAACTAACAATTAACGATAACCACCGCAATGA
This sequence comes from Calothrix sp. HK-06, assembly GCF_001904745.1. Taxonomy (GTDB): domain Bacteria; phylum Cyanobacteriota; class Cyanobacteriia; order Cyanobacteriales; family Nostocaceae; genus Dulcicalothrix. The sequence goes on along the minus strand of NZ_MRCD01000041.1, from coordinate 59,124 downwards.
TTCTACTTGCCCATCTAATATACTAAATGCGGCGCCGTAGTTACGAACATAGGTAAAATGAAACACTCCAGCGAGTAAAGGTTGTGTTTGGCGCAGTTGAAAACTTTGTAATATCCAGTATTTTGTCAACTGGTCTAGGAAAAAGGCAGTTAGAGCAGCTATCCAGAAATTGCGATTTTTTAGGTGCATTACTTGGTAGGGACTTGGGAGAGGACTAATAAAACATTAAGTGTCGTAATATAAACGCGATAACAGTGACAGCACAAACTACAATAAGCTGTCCGGGTAGCGCGTACCAAGAATATTTTAAGATTGCTTGCATCAATGTTTGTGCTTCTGTGCCTTTCCATTGGAATATATAACCAAGCGCAAGATAGATAATGCCGCAAACGTGGACAGTGAACAAACCACATAGACAGCTAAACGCAAGACTCTCAAGTCGTGGTCTAGCTTTAAATGCTATTAAACCGCAAATCCAAGCTCCTGGTATGAACCCAAGCAAGTAACCAAACTGCAATAACTTGATATAACCAATACCACCACCTTCAGAAAATACTGGCAGTAAGGTTAAACCCATCACTAAGTAAGCAATTTGTGCTAAGGCGCCAGCATTTTTACCACCTAAACATCCAACCAGTAGTACTCCACCAATTTGATAAGTGACTCCCAGAGAAAAAGTTTGGATTCCGTGCTGACCCCAGTTCCAAGGTAGGGTGGTGACATACGCTTCGAGGAAGGTACCCCCCATCGTCAGCAGTAAGCCAATCATTGACCATAATAATTGATTGGACGCAGCTAGCATTATATATATATATTCAAGAAACCGGGTTTCCAGACAAAGTTATTATTGTTATCACAATATATCAATAAAGAAACCCGGTTTCTCAGCATGAAATTGATATAAAAATTTACAGAAGATATAATTCGATGCCTAAAAAGTGTATAATTAACCGGGTAATTACGTTTTAATGTTGTAGTCTATATGACCGAGACACAGCCTATATACTGAAGCGGCAACAGTAAATAGCTGGCGCCTTAGTGATATAGTTGTATGTGCCTTCATAAGCTGATGATTGGGATTGCCGTGTATTTGAGTTATAACAACGAGAATATCTTATTGTTACATCCATAACATAAAACTTTTCAATGGTTATTGTTTCTTTTAACCTTCTCTTAAAATACGCACGATATTGTTAGCACTATAACCCCAAATTTTTACAACCTTTCCTAAATGCTTTTTTCTAACTTTGTCAAGACTCACAAACACTTTACAGCCGTAATTCCTGCACTAGCTCTATCAATGAGCTTGGCTGCTTGCGGTGGTGGTGGAGACCAAGCCACAAATACAGCAACTCCTGGTGCCGAAGCTACACCCGGTGCTGCAAAGGAAGCAACTGCTTCGACTTCTGGTAAGCTTGACCTTGGTGGAAATGTTCAGCTAACTGGTGCAGGCGCCTCGTTCCCTGCTCCTTTATATCAAACCTGGTTTCAAGGTTTGAATCAAAAATATAACAACTTACAAGTTAACTACCAATCAACTGGTAGTGGTGCAGGTGTTGAGCAGTTTACCAAAGGAACTGTAGACTTTGGCGCCAGTGACGTAGCGATGAAAGATGAAGAAATCGCCAAAGTTCCTGCCGATAGAGGTGTAATTTTGCTACCAATGACCGCAGGTAGCATTGTACTAGCTTATAACTTGCCTGATGTTCCTGAACTCAAATTGCCCCGTGCAGTTTACACAGATATTCTATTAGGCAAAATCAAATCGTGGGATGACCCAGCAATTGCCAAAGCAAACCCAGGTGCGAAACTACCCAAACAAACGATTACTGTAGTCCACCGTGCTGACGGTAGTGGAACTACAGGGGTATTTACCAAGCACTTGAGCGCAATTAGTCCAGAATGGAAAACCAAAGTTGGTGAAGGTAAAGAAGTTAAATGGCCTGTGGGTGTAGCAGCACAAAAAAATGATGGTGTAGCAGCTCAAATTTCCCAAGCTCCAGGTTCAATTGGATATTTAGAGTACGGTTTTGCTAAAAACAGCGGTCTCAAAGTAGCAGCGCTAGAAAATAAAGCTGGTAAATTCATCGTTCCCGATGACAAATCTGCTGCTCAAACTTTAGCATCTGTAGCTTTACCTGCTGACTTACGGGCATTTATTACTGACCCCGAAGGTGAAGGTTCTTATCCCATTGTTACCTACACTTGGATTTTGGCATATAAGAAATATCCTGATGCAGCCAAAGCTAAAGCTGTTGAAGCAATGATTGAATACGGTTTAACCGAAGGTCAAAGCAAAGCGGCAGAACTTGGGTACGTACCTTTACCTGCTAACGTTGTTCAAAAAGTCGCTACTGCTGCCGACCAAATCAGTGCCGAACATAAAATTGCTGTGGCTGGTGCAGGTGGTGCTACCGCTGGTAAATAATTTGTTGTTAGTTGTTGGTTGCTTGGTTTATTCAACTTCCAACTCTTAACTATAATCGCACCAGCTATTCTGAGTTCGCTTCCACACACCTAAATGATATATTGGGCGTTCGTTATCTATGAGTACATTTGCTGCAAATAATCAGCCCAAAGGCAAAACTCGGTCGAACTTAGACAGAAACCTCGACAAAGGTTTTATTCTACTGACAAAGATTTTTGCATTTGCAATTGCGGGTATTTTGATATTGATATCATCTCAGGTCTTTCTTCAAGCAATACCCGCGATGAGAGAGTTTGGTTTAGGGTTTTTGTTCAGTACTGATTGGAATCCTGTTGTAAATCAATACGGGGTACTTCCGCATATATACGGCACCATCGTCAGTGCATTAATAGGTCTATTAATATCTGTACCGATTGGAGTAGGTACAGCAGTCTTTTTAAGCGAAGATTTGCTACCAAACAAAGTCCGTACAGTTTTAGTTTTCTTAGTAGAATTACTCGCAGCTATTCCTAGCGTTGTTTATGGAGTTTGGGGTATTTTTGTTCTCAGCCCAATTATTCAAGCAATCGGAACACCTGTAGGTAATATTTTAGGATTTATACCCCTATTCTCAACAGATGGAGGAATTACAGGTAGAGGTATGTTAGCTGCTGGCATAATCCTAGCAATCATGACATTACCAATTATTACGGCAATTTCTCGCGATGCCTTAATTTCACTTCCCCCTAGTTTACGTCAAGCTGCGATAGGACTTGGTTGTACTCGTTGGGAGACAATTTCTAGGGTTTTAGTTCCGGCTGCATTTTCGGGTATTGTAAGTGCAGTAATGCTGGCACTTGGTCGAGCAATGGGGGAAACAATGGCTGTAACGATGTTAATTGGCAATTCCAACAACATTAATATTTCTCTATTTGGACCAGGTAATACAATTTCATCTTTGCTAGCAAGTCAATTTGCCGAAGCTAGTGGCTTGAAAGTGGGCGCCTTAATGTATGCTGCGTTAGTGCTGTTTGTTTTAACTCTAGTCGTGAATGTTCTGGCAGAGATAATAGTACAGCGAATGAAGCGAATCTAAGATAAAGCGATAAATTGAACCATTCAATCTGAATTTTACTTATGTCATCCAGCTTTCCAGAAAGAGATAGAAGCGGAAAAAGCGGATACCCTGTTGGTAGCCTCACGCGCAAACCGTCAGCCCCTCGTACATTACTGAGTACAGTAATGACAGGAGTCGCGATTGCCTGTGCGGTAATTTCGTTAATACCATTATTTTCAGTACTGAGCTATGTAATCATTCAAGGATTTAGCAGCTTAAAACCCACCATTTTTACTCAATTGCCACCAATACCATCATCGTCACCGACAGCACAAGTTGGTGGTTTTGGAAATGCGATTCTTGGAACAATTACAATGGTGGGTATAGGAACATTAATTAGTGTTCCTATTGGTGTATTAGCAGCGATTTATTTAACCGAATTTAGTACTGGTAATTTCGCTCGGTGGATTCGCTTTGCAACCAATGTTCTTAGCGGTATACCATCAATTATTGCTGGTGTATTTGCATACGGTGTTGCTGTTTCATCTCCTTGGTTCGGATTATTGGTGACGGGTAAAAACCAACCCTTGGGATACTCTGCGATTGCAGGTGGTATCGCACTAGCAATATTGATGCTACCAATTATTATTCGGACTACAGATGAAGCTCTACAGTTAGTTTCAAACGATTTACGTCAAGCTGCTGTAGGAATTGGCGCCACTAATTTTCAAACTGTAATGTCCGTAGTTGTACCTACTGCTTTACCTGCAATAGTTACAGGTGCAACCCTAGCTGTCGCGCGTGCAGCAGGTGAAACTGCACCTCTAATATTTACGGCTTTATTCTCAACGTTTTGGGCTTCCAGTCTTACTCAACCTACTGCTTCCCTTGCGGTTTTGGTTTACAACTACGCAACAACCAACTTTAAAAACCAGAACTCTCTCGCTTGGGCTGCGTCTTTAATTTTGGTGTTAATGGTTTTGATAACGAGTATCATTGCGCGTTTAGCAACAAATCGTAAAACTTATTCGTAGTTAGATTTCTCATACCTCATTCAAAAAACAATTTCTTAATTTATGACTACTGACACTCGCACAATTAACGATACGGATACAGTATTACGAACTGAGGGACTAAATATTTACTACGGTAAATTTTTAGCTGTTAGTAGCGTTTGGTTAGATATTCCCAAAAATCAGGCTACCGCGTTTATCGGGCCATCTGGTTGCGGAAAAAGTACATTGTTACGCTGCTACAACCGATTAAATGATTTAATCGATACTTTCCGTGCAGAAGGCAATGTTATTTACAACGGTAAAAACTTGTATGCATCCGATATTGACCCAGTAGAAGTACGACGACGCATTGGGATGGTTTTTCAACGTCCAAACCCATTCCCCAAATCTATTTACGACAATATTGCATTTGGCGCCAAAATTAACGGCTTCAAAGGTAATATGGATGAATTAGTCGAAGATAGCCTTAAAAAAGCTGCTTTGTGGGATGAAGTTAAAGATAAACTTAGACAAAGTGGTTTATCAATTTCGGGTGGACAACAACAACGTTTGTGTATTGCTCGCGCGATTGCAGTACAACCCGATGTAATATTAATGGATGAACCTTGTTCAGCACTTGACCCAATTTCAACATTGCGCGTTGAAGAACTTATTCATGAATTGAAAAAGCAATATACAATCATTATCGTTACCCACAATATGCAACAAGCATCGCGGGTTGCAGATAAAACAGCCTTTTTCAACGTTAAAATCTCCGAAGGTGGTCGGACAGGTTACTTAGTTGAATATGACCGCACCGAAAGAATTTTCCAAGACCCGCAACAAGAAGCAACCAAAGAATATATCAGTGGTAAATTCGGTTAATTTCTAGTTGTGAAGAATGTAAAATGAATAATCCATTTTAATCCTAGGTATTATTTACCTAGGATTTTGTTCTTATGTCATGTTGAACCTAGTGAAACATCTAAAAAATTTACTGATTAAAAAATGGATATAGAGTTCTTGCGCCAAATCAAAATACTCACACCAATCAAACTTCATCAAATTCAATATTAATATTTAAATTATTAGCTCTAGTAGATACTATATCAAGCCACCAATTATTATCAAGTATCTTTATTTTGTTGAATACTTCATCAGCATCTAGTTTAGTGTGAATATCAATTACTAACTTTCGCCACCCTACAATTTCGGGGTCAAACGTAACTCTTAATGATAACCTCTCTTCTGGGAAGACTTCTTTAATTGTATCATGTGCTTCAAGTAATAAATATTCTAAATTATTATTTTCATCTAGATAATGAACAATATCAGGCTCATTATTAAAGATATATATTTTTTCAAGGAGAGATTGATTTGCCAGCTTTTCTAAGGTTATCTGCAAAATATTTTCAGTCTGTAATACGATAATAACTCAGAAGTCATGTAGCAGGACGAGAAAGATGCGAGCAACGTCCTAATCGCTGTTCTATGGTTAATCAGTAATTTTACCAGAAGCAACCGCGCTAGCCTGAAAGCCTCTACAAGCACATAAACGTGACTTTAGTCATGGAAAGTTTAAAACTTTTGACACATACATTCATCAAAGCTTACCGTATAGTATAGATATAAAAACAGGTAGGCGCCGAACGCTTGTAACCACCTGTAACTTGAATCTATGCAGCCAATGAATAATTTGGGAATACTGTATATATAAAGAATTACACACACTGTACTTTTTTATAGCACCTATTAAATTGTTTCTATATTTTATATATTTTATACGGAAAAGCATCATATGACATTAGACACATCGAAGCCTGTAGATAGCGCGGCTTTTTTACCAGAGAAACCAGAGAAAAAGAAAAAGCGTAAAATTAGCTGGCTGCCTTGGGTACTAATTCTAGGGCTTTTAGGTGGAATTGGCTATGCGGTTTATCGTCAACTAGTGATTGTTCCTGCTATTGAGGCGAAAAGTAAGGTTTTAACGCAACCTGTAGAAAGGAGAACTTTACCAATAAAGGTTTCGGCGAATGGCAGTATTAAGCCCGAACGGTCAATTAATATTAGTCCTAAGCAGTCGGGTGTTCTTAAAGCACTGCTTGTAAAAGAAGGTGACACCGTTAAACAGGGACAAATTATTGCTCGTATGGATGATTCCAATTTGCTTGGACAACTGACTCAAGCTAAAGGACAGTTAGCGCAGCAAGAATCTAATTTACAAAAGTTAATAGCAGGAAACCGTCCTCAAGATATTGCCTCTGCACAAGCTGCATTGGATGAAGCAGAAGCAAATTTACAAAAAGCTATAGTTGGTAACAGACCTCAAGATATTGGTCAAGCACAAGCGCGTTTACAACAGGCTACAGCAAGTTTAACTAAAGCTGAAGATGATTTACGTCGTAATCAGCAGCTTTACACTTCGGGTGCTATTTCGCTTCAAGTTTTAAACCAAAGTCGTGCAGACCGTGACAGCGCGCGAGCGAGTGTTACAGAAGCACAACAAGCATTGGCATTACAAAAAGCTGGTTCACGTACAGAAGATATTGACACTGCACGCGCACAAGTTAGACAGAGACAACAGGCTTTAGCACTTTTAAAAGCGGGAACTCGGCAAGAAGATATTTCAGGTGCGCGCGCTCAAGTAGATTCTGCGCGCGGTTCGTTGCGAACTATTCAAACTCAAATTAATGACACAATTCTTCGGGCGCCTTTTGATGGTGTTGTCACACAAAAATATTCTGACCCAGGCGCCTTTGTAACACCAACAACTTCGGGTAGTGCAGTATCTAGTGCAACTTCTTCGTCTGTTGTATCTCTCGCTTCAACAAATCAACTAGTAGCAAATGTAGCAGAAGTAAATATTAGTAAAATTAGTCTTGGGCAAAAAGTACTAGTTACAGCAGATGCTCATCCAGGTGTAGCTTTTGAAGGTCGAGTTAGTCAAATTGCCGCTCAAGCTACCGTTGAGCAAAACGTTACTAGTTTCCAAGTCAAAGCAGAAATTGTCTCGGATAACAAAAATTTACTGCGTTCGGGAATGAATGTAACGGCAGATTTTCAAGTCGGTCAATTAGAAAATGCTCTTGTAGTACCAACAGCAGCAGTTGTACGTCAACAAAGAAGAACAGGTGTATTTGTAGCAGGACAAGATAATAAACCAGTGTTTACTCCTATTGAAACAGGTGTAACAGTAAATAGATATACAGAAGTTAAATCTGGATTGAAAGGCAACGAAAGAGTATTACTTAGCTTTCCACCAGGCTCAAGACCTCAGTCAACACCACGTGGGGGAGTACTTCCTGGCGCAGGTGGTGGTTCTGGTGGTGGTTCAAGACGTGGGGCACCTTAATTTAATAATTTACATAAAAATTGCAATATGGCAAAGCCTTTACTTAAATACAACAATCCTAAACAAAAAAGTAAGCGTCCTATTCCAGTAACAGAAATAATCTCAATGGCGGTTGAAACGCTATGGAGTAACAAATTACGCACTGGACTAACAATGCTAGGTGTAATTATTGGTATAGCCTCGGTTATTGCCATCACGTCTGTTGGTCAAGGTGTACAAAAAGGAACCGAGCAACAAATTCAATCACTGGGCCCAGATGTCCTTTCGGTGTTTTCTGGTTCTGCAAGGAGTGGAAATATTCGTCAGGGAACGGGAACGAGTAGTACATTAACATGGGATGATGCGAAAGCAATTGCTGAACAGGCGCCGTCAGCACAAGCTGTATCTGCTTACCTACAAAGAAATGCACAAATTGTTTATGAAGGTCAAAACAACTCAACGCCAATTTACGGCACAGATTTAAACTACCCACAAGTTAGAGATATTCAAATTCAAAACGGCAGATATTTTAACCAAGAAGAACTTGATACTTCATCATTAGTTGCTGTAATTGGCCCAACAATTGAGAGTAATCTATTTAATCGTAGTGACCCATTAGGTAAACGAATTAGAATTCGAGGTGAAGCTTACGAAGTCATTGGGGTAACAGAGTCGAAAGGTTCGCAGGGAGGAATGGACAGAGATGAAGTCGTTTTTATTCCTTTAACTACCATGTCAGCAAGGTTAGTTGGTAATAACGCTTTATCAGGAGTTTCTGTAAATGCGATTTTAATTAAAGCGGGTGAACAATTAGACGCTGTGCAATTTCAAGTCACCAATCTTTTACGCTTACGTCACAATATCTATCCACCCCAAGAAGATGATTTTCGCATTACCAACCAAGCCGATATTATTAGCACTTTTACCAATATTGTTGGTTTGTTTACAGTTATGGTTGTTGCCATTGCTGGAATATCATTAGTTGTTGGGGGAATTGGAATTGCCAATATTATGCTAGTTTCTGTTGTGGAACGAACGCGCGAAATTGGAATTCGTAAAGCAGTAGGCGCCACAAATTCAGCAATACTCAATCAATTTTTAACAGAAGCAATTGTAATTTCAACGCTTGGAGGAGGTATTGGAATTGGAAGTGGTATTTTAATTGCCTTTGTTGCCGCAAATATTTTTAAGTTCCCGTTTGTTATTTCTGTATTATCAGTAATCGCTGGACTAGCACTTTCGCTTTCTGTAGGTTTAGTTGCTGGAGTGATTCCTGCACGTAACGCTGCCAAATTAGACCCAATTACCGCTCTTAGAAGCGATTAGTTTGCAACGGATGTAATGAATATACGAATAATTTTTAGAGTTTAATATTATGATTTACATGGAATCGATTACTAAAACTTATCGTTTAGGAGAAATGAGTGTTCCCATATTAAAGGGAATTGAGCTTTTTATTGGGGAAGGGGAATATGTGGCAATAATGGGCGCCTCTGGTTCGGGAAAGTCTACACTGATGAATATTATTGGGTGTCTCGACCGTCCGACATCTGGACACTATATATTAGAGGGCAGAAACCTGACAACTTTTGATGATGACGAATTAGCTTATATTCGCAATCAAAGAATTGGTTTTGTGTTCCAGCAATTTAACTTACTGTCACGCGCTACTGCTCTTGATAATGTAATGTTACCAATGGTTTACGCTAACGAACGCAAACCACAACGGCGCCAACGAGCATTACAAGCATTACAAAGAGTCGGTTTAGCAGAACGTGTGAATAACCGTCCCAGTCAACTATCAGGTGGACAACAACAGCGAGTTGCCATCGCGCGCGCTTTGGTAAACCGACCAGCACTAGTTCTCGCAGATGAACCTACAGGAGCATTAGACACCGAAACATCCCAAGAAGTAATGAACTTACTCTCTGAATTAAATGAGCAAGGTATCACAATTGTAATTGTCACTCACGAACCAGATATAGCTGCTCAAACCAAACGAATTATTCGAGTGCAGGACGGTTTGATTTTAAATTGATTAGCGAAAAACATTAGGCAGTAAGTAGGTGGCACCTGCATACAACAGGTAAAAAGCAAAACCAAAAAACAAAGTGTTCAAAACGGTAGCTATATAACCTAAGCACATTAATAAACCGTCAGACTCAATCGTTGCAACTGCTAATAGTAACATTCCCACAGCAGGAATCATATTCGTAGCTGGAGGATATGGTGACATAAGTAATATTGCTAACCAAGTCAAGCATATGCCATTGAGGCGCCAAGCGAACTCATTATCAGCAATCTTCTCAAAGCGAGGTCGAGAAATTTTTTCTAAGATTTTGGTAACACGTTGCAAATTTTGCAACAGTGCTTGAGCAAAACGTTTGGGGAATTCAATCGTAGCAATTTTTTTTGGAAGCCACGGTGTGCGCCTTCCCAAAGCCATTTGTCCAGCCATCAACAAGCAAGCTGCACCGAGAGGAGTACTTAACCCTGGTGGCATAGGCAACAAAAATGGTAGTACCAATAATGCAATCACTAAGCTAAAACCGCGTTCTGAGGTTTCTGCAATAATATCGCCCAGAGTCAAAGGTTTATCGGCTAAATGTTGCAATAAGGTCTTAATATCTTGAGAAAATCTCAGGTGCATAAGGCTTCGGTGGTAATGGGTCTTGAGGAAATAATTATCATTAAACTTTACTCTAATCTAGACCCAGAGCCTATATCCGCACATTTTGGCATTAATCTTTAAATAATATTCTATCGTTACAATTAGCTATACTTATGAATCTTTTGTACTGTACTAGTAGGTGGCTTAAGCCACCTTACCTTTACCGTAATCAAATTTTGCTTGTCCACGACTTGCAATGACTGCCCAGTATCCTTGCTGGAAATGTTGTTTGTGGTCTTGATGAAGGAGTAAACTAAATCTACTTAATTCTATGCAAACCCTCACATTTTAAATATAATGTTAGCAAACGCTTTCAATAAATTTGTCAAAGAACCATTTTTTCTCTCTTTAATCCAAAACTTGTATCTTTTTTAGATTAGAACTATATCCAAGTCATACATCTACCCAAAAGCTTATTCAACGCCAATAAATAATGTAATACTATTGATGGATACTAAGCATTTGAAAATTATTCTAAGGTTGGACGTGCAATGTAGTGAGGTTGTTAAGAGCCACGGTGTAACAAGTTTAACCCTCAGTATGATGATAAGCATTTTTTAGCACAGTGGTTCAATATAAAAACGTACAAGAGTAAAAAATCAAGCGCCATTACCGCTAGTTTTACTGAAATTTACCAATTAATGACCTGAGTAAAACTTATTTCAAAAATCAAAAGATATTTTATCAAATATAAGAAGAACAAATTATGTTAAGTAACTTAAATTCCTACCTACCTACACCGACTAAAAAAAGATTTGCTGCCACCTTTAGCGTAGTCAGACCGATTAGCTTTTGGTTACAGTTAGCACTAGGTGCTGTTTCTGGCTTGGCTTTGTTCTTGGCAATATTTAGCCGTAATTTGACTGTCCAACCAACGACAAATACAGTCATGGGGTTTGGAGTCTTTCTAGGTGTTATTGGAATTTTAGTGCTGTGTTTTAGACTCTATTGGGCGAACCGTTACAGGCGTTTAAACAACCTTTTACAGGCGCCTAATCGTGAATTACATCCAAGCAAAGAGGAAGTAATTCAAGTATTACAAATTGGATTAATCGTCAGTTTTATAGGGTTATTCTTAGCTTTTTTAGCATCTGAAGTGACCGTTATCGCTGTACTATCGAAAGCTATAGCTCTACCTCAAGGAGTGGCAGTTTATAGACCTGAAAATACCATTCGTTCTCTAGACCTTTTTGTAGTTTTGGCAAATGTCAATCTAATTGGTGCCCATCTTGTCGGAAGCGCTACTTCACTTGGGCTGCTTAACTGGTTAGATTAATTCGGAAGCGCTACTTCACTTGGGCTGCTTAACTGGTTAGATTAATAAGGATAAATGCCAAGGAAATAATGAATAATCTCCGACGGGCACCTAAGTAATTGCTGCTCAAATTCAGCGTTATTCTTTGAAGTTGCTATTAACAATGTGAATAGATGGTAATAAATGCTGATTCAAAGCCATTGCTTGTAAGCAGCTATTTATACTTGAAGTCGCTTGATTATACGCCATGATTTTTTGTTCCACTACATCTAACAAGCGTTGATTTTGAGCAATTTTCTCTGTTGCTTCTTGTTCTAAAGTTTTCTCTAAATAGCTACGCGCACTCGCATACTGTTGTAATATTGCGTCAGCTTGCTTATCTGCTAGCGGTAGAAGTTGGTTCTTTAGAGTTTGGTTAAATGTTTGACGGAAAGTTTTGCGAATAGTACTAGATACTTTTGGCTCAAAGTCTAACTTTAATAGTTGTCGAATTTCTGGTTCTGCGTCTACCATACTTTCGCTATCGTAACCAAGTGAGGTTTGCTGTAATGTTTTGCGAAAGTGGTTGATAGAAAAAGTACCTTCTTCGTAGAATTTAGGGCTTTCACGTACAAAACGGTCACATTCAACGCTGGCAGCATTGATTAAAGCTAAAGTTATTTCTTTCTCAAGTAATTTAAGTTCAATCTCAATGCCGCTGTCGTTACCCAGTAAGCGGTACAATTGACGATAGTAATCTGATGTATTAATACGGGCGCCTAAGCGTTTGAAGTAATTGTTAATTAATCCTAAAGTAGATTGAACCAAAACGTCTTCGAGTTGATTGGCAAGATAATAAAAAGCTTCTACTAAAATAGCTAATAGCGGCGCCGTTGCATTGCGAGGGTGACTAATAGTCGCGCGTCGATATGCATCAGCTACAGAGAATGATTCTAATAACTCATCTAAGCGTTGAATCATTTTTGCTTGAAGTTGTTGAAAGTCACTTTCAAACGCATCACACTCATTATTGATTGTATTATTTACTTCTTGAGTAAGATGAGAGCGTAGTGCATTGCCAATTTCTTGTAACTCGCGGTTAAGACGCTGTAACTCATGGGTTTTCATCGCTTCTATTTCACGCGGTTGACTATATAACTCGCGCTGTGCCGTTCGATAATGATTCTTAAGTTGAATACAAACAGTTTCTAAGTCATCAGCAAGATTTTTGAATAACTGTGGACGTTTTTCTTCGTTGAGGTAACGAGTAATGGCGCCTCTAAATTCTTCAATACCGCTATCTCGAATTAATTGTTCGATTAACTCGCTACCCGACTCATCTAAAATTCGCGTATAGTTTTGATTGGGTGTTTCATATCCGTTTACCGATATGCGAAACTGAGTTGGAGACAACTTGCCAGAATTTACACAGTAATTATTAAAAGCATAAACAAACTGTGGTGTTTCTTCTTTACCATTCATTCCTTTAACACTTTCAGCAAAGACTGTATCTAAACCGTATCTATCACTCTTTGCAGTTTGTCGAATCAAACTACTATAAAAACCTAATAAACCACTCGTTTTATAAACCCTGGCACTTTCACGAAACTGCACATTCAATAAACTTTCGAGTCGTTGCCGCAACTGGGCATTATACCAAGTTTCATCAATCCGGTTAAAAACATAAAATACTCTATCACGTATCCCAGGATTATTAGCGATTGTTTCTATAAGCTGAGTTTCTTCTTTTGTCATTTCACCTGCTGCCGCAGATTTTAAAACGCATACCACCGCTGACGTATCAGGATGCTGAATTTTAGCGTAAGCTAAAGCGGAGTCCCGAGCAACAGGCGCATCAATACCAGGTGTATCTATAATTACATTACCGTCTTGCAGCAAAGGATGATAACAGTAATATTCAATTCGCTTTAAAACTGCACTGTTACTACCTCTGCGCGCGTATCCAGCAGCTTCCTTGAGTGTTGTAAAATTGAACTCTTCCATCGAATACGTGGCATTATCAAGAGTATTAATACGCTGCCTATTTGCCACATACCCTTCTAATAATAAGATTAATGCCTTTGCTTGCTTTGCTAACTCTGATTTGGTTTCGCCACCTTCTTTTTCAATAATTGCCTTACACCCTTGCTGCAACAAATCAACTACTTCAGCTTTGTTGATATTTGTAACGTTGGCAAAACCTAACTGCTGACATATTGATATAGCTTGTTCACGAACTTCTGCTTCACTCAAAAACGTCAATACAACTCGTTCTCTATCAGGTTCCGCATACTCAATCTTACATTCTGTTCCCGTCGCGTGTCCTTCTGCACTATATAATAATTCACGTCCAAGCAGTGCATTGATTAACATAGACTTACCTGCACTAAAGGCGCCTGCAAAAACAATTTCAAACTTTGGAGAAATTACTTTGCCTAAAGAAGTTTGGACAGGATTAATATCGCACGCGCGTAACGCTGACTCTTGGTGCAGAAGTTCTAAAATATCATCTACTTGTGCTTTGAGGTTCTGACACTGCAACGGGGACTGTGACATGGTAGGCACTTTACTAGTTACTATGCTTACATTTTAAGAATGCCCATATTGAACTTGGTTCAGTATTATTACAGAGAAAGCTTAAAGATTTAGCTTAATCAAATAAGTTTTTATTAAGCAGGACAAATCAAGAGGGCGCCTAAAATTCTTCAATTAAGGAAACAAATATTCGTTTAAAATCCAGAATTTATGCTTATAAAAATTATACAATATTTGATACTCAATAATTCGTAGCACAATAACTTGACAGTCTGATTTCGTTCTGCCAATATGATGAGTGTTTGTCTCTTAGCTGGGTGTCTGCAACGTATTTGTTACGTTCAAAAATAAAGAGAATGTAAGCTTATCTTAAATTTATCATATGTTATGCAATTTTCAGAAGAATCAATAGGGTGATTTATTATGCATAACGTTCTATAAAGCTGCAATTTAAAGTTATCAGCCATAAGTAAATCATAATACGTAGGTGGTGCTATGCCTCACTTACAAATCCCTAAGTATTAATCTAATAATTAACGTTATAAGTATTTTATGGTGTCAAGTATAATTACTGCAATTCCAAATGTAATTTCAAGTAAAAAAAGCATTGCTCATATTTTAGGAAGATTTAAAATCAATCGTTGGTTGTACAGCATCTATAGTAAATATCAACAATCATTTTTGGGCTATTCAAAAAATATTAATTATGAAAATAAGACTTTTTTCAAGGATATACATATAGATTTTGCATTAAAATCGTTAAAAAAAGAGGCAGTTTTTATAGGTTTAAAGCTACCTAAAGAAATTGTCACTGAAATTCAAGGATTTTCCAAAAATACTTTGTTAGCGCAAGAAAACGCAAAAGCACATTTTTATTACAGCGATGTCAAAAATGGTTATTTACCAGATGGACGAGTAATAGTACAAGGCATTGCTATTGAACCATTAAAATGTGATGCTATTCAACAAATTATCAATGACCCAGTTTTAAGAGTAATTATCGAAAAATATCTAGGTTACTCTCCAAAGAAGATTCGCGCGCTTTTAAGATGGAGTTTTGTATTAGAACTACCAGATGAAGCCAGAATGAAGCTAAGTCAAGGAAATCTCTATCACTATGATATAGGGGAATTTAATTCAGTTTATGCAAACTTTTATTTATCAGATACAGATAGATATTCTGGCGCCCATACAATGATTAAAGGTTCGCATAACTGTAAAAACTTCAGAATGCTATTTAATTCTGCAATACAGCCCAAAGATTATTTAATCAAATATTATGGACAACATAATGAAATACTTATAGAAGGTGAAGAAGGTCTAGGTTTTATTCAAGACCCTTATTGCTACCACAGAGCTATTCCACCAATTAAAGAAGAACGTTTGCTGTTACAAATACAGTTCTCTTAAACATTAATCTTTTACACATATAAACATCTATCTTGTATCTTGTATCTTGTGGAGCGGGCATCCCTGCCCGCCTTACTGGTATAAGTATATAAAATCATTTAATTTCATCAGGATTTATTCCTAACTGGCGTAACATTCCCTCAAGTTTTTCCACTCTTTTTTTCACTTCAATAGCTTCTTTAGCTTTCGCAGCTTTTTGTTCAGCACTGCCTAACTGTACTTCCGTGTTTTTCGGTATCGTATACATCTTCAAAAATATTCAAGGCTTTGACAAAATAAGAAATTGCCTCCTTAAAGCGTTCTTGCTGCTTTGCTATTAAGCCTCCCGCCCTTATACTATTATAATTATTGCGCTTATTTATTACTTGACTCAGCCAGATTAAAAACTTGTTGAGCAGTCAGTTTTAGATTAGGGAAGGTAGGAGAGACGATTAGATCGTTGCCCGTGAATTGAGTAAGCTGGTACTCACCATCGACTAAGCTATAAACAGAGATGGTGGGTACTTTAGGATTACCAATAAATTTCATACCGCCTAATGCTGCGTAATCCACAATCCAGTATTCGGGAATAGCCATTTCTTCATAATCACGAAGCTTATCGTAATAATCATCACGCCAGTTGGTGCTAACAACTTCTACTATCAATTTAACCGAAGTTGCGTTTTGAATAACTGATTCGGTTTCCCATCGTGTCTCAGTACCGATAGTTTCTTCATCCAAAACAATGATGTCCGGTTCGTACCCATATTTCTCGCGCGATGGTTTAACAATCGATTCTCTGGGAATAAACCAAATATCGGTTTTACCAATTTCATCAATGACTATAAGTAATTTTCCTCCAAGAGAACCTGCTAATTTTGAATGCTTACCTCTAGGTTTAGGCATCTCAATAATGACTCCATCATGCAATTCATAACGTACTTCTGATTTCTCTGGATACCATTCGATAAACTCATCAAAGGTATATAGTTTTGGTTCGGTTTGTGTCTGTGTTTGTGTTTGAGTCATATTGACTTTTATTAAAAGTCTTGTGGGGTGGGCATCCCAACGCGAGCGCTCAACGCTTGCCCTTGAGCGCCCTTATATTATATTATTATAATTGTTGCGTTCACATGTGCTGGCGCCTTACTCTCATTAGAGCACCCTACGATAATATATCTGATGGCGCCAGTAACAACATCCACAGTGACCGTAATTGATTATCATTCTTCGCCAGAAGCATCTAATTTGGTGCTGCCTAAACCTGCTATTCGTCAAATTACTTGTAAGGACTGGCATTTTGAAACGCAGCGTCAACCTGCCCATGATACTGGTGAACACCGTCATAATATGAGTTTAATTACGATGGTGACTTCAAAAACACCGATTAATCAATCTATTGATGGGCAAACGCAGCGAAATTTAGTTGGCAATAATAATGTGTTTATTCTTCCTGCAGGTTCGTTACATCGCTGTAACTGGCGCCAAGATATTGAGTTTATGTGTATAGGACTTGACGCGCATGTATTTATACAGGAAGGGCAAGAATTAGTTAATCCCGACCGAATCGAGTTAATACCTCATTTTGCTACGGTCGAAGACCCGCTGATTCAAGGTATTTTGCTTACTATTAAAGATGAGTTGATTACTTCTGGGATTGGCAGCAATTTGTTTATTGACCAACTCAAAACAACTTTAGTAACTCATATTTTACGTAAATACGGGGTTCGTAAGGTACAAATTGCGACTTATGCGGATGGTTTGCCGCGTCACAAGCTTAACCATGTTTTAGATTACATCAGGGAAAACCTTAGTAATAGTCTTGGGTTAGAAGAACTAGCGCAGCAAGTGGGAATGAGTCAATTTTACTTTAGTCGATTGTTTAAACAGTCGCTCTTAATTACCCCGCACCAGTATGTAATTCAGCAACGAGTTGAACAAGCAAAACTTCTACTTCAAAAAGGAGAACTTAGTTTAGCGGAAATTGCTTTGGAGTGTGGGTTTGCTAATCAAGGACATTTTAACCGACATTTCAAGCAGCTTACAGGCGCCACTCCCAAAGAAATAGCAAGAATGTATAAAAACGGCAAAAATGTGTAAGACTCACAACCCGCGCTCTAGCTATTTTAAAGAAACCGGGTTTCTATTAGAGAGATTAAGCTTAAGTGCGTAGTTTGTCATAAGAAACCCGGTTTCTAAGGCAATGCGAGTCTGTGTCATCCTATGAAAGCCATTCAGGTTCATCAATTTGGTAACTTTGAAGCGATTAAACTTAAGGAAATTGCTGCCAAGTCACCACAACCAGGTCACGTAATAGTGCGGGTTTATGCAGCAGGTGTTAATCCCGCAGATTGGTATGTCGTTAATGGTTTGTTTCAAATACCACCTACACCTGGATTTGAAGCAGCAGGTGAAATTATAGCAGTGCATGAATCGGTAACAAAACAGTGTAAACGAGCAGGAGAATAAAAAAATGGAACTTCGTGCGCGCGTTCAAGAACTATTAGACTTTTTCAAAACAAACCCACCCGTTGAGGAAATATACGAACGTTTCTACGATGAAAATGTTGTAGTGCAAGAAAATTTAGAGGCGCCACGTATAGGACGCGCACTAAGTATCGAACGTCAAAAGCGGATGAACGCGAACATCAAGGAAATAAATAACTTCCGAATAGGGTCTGTTTTGGTAGATGGAGATAAATCTGTAGTGGAAATGCACATCGAAGCTACAACTCAAGATGGATATCGTATGCATATTGAGGAATTGGGGATGCAAACATGGAACAATGGAAAAATTGTCCATGAACGCTATTTTTACGACCCTAGTAGCTTTCAAGGACTTGCGAAAGAAATCAACCAAATACATTAGATATGAAAGCTTACCAAATTCAAGACGCTTCAGGTATTGATGGCTTAAAGCTTGTGGAAATTCCAGAACCATCAGCAGGTTTTGGGCAAGTTTTAATCAAAGTTCAAGCAACTTCGCTTAATTATCGAGATACTGCTGTAGTTGCAGGCGCCTATCCTAATCAAAAACTACCATTAATTCCTTTATCTGATGGTGCGGGTGAAGTAGTAGCGGTGGGTGAAGGTGTTACGCGCGTCAAAGTTGGTGATAGAGTTGCTGGTTGTTTTTTTCAAGATTGGGTTGCGGGTAAGCTAACAAAGCAAAAAATTCTATCAGCTTTAGGTGGTTCTATTGATGGAATGTTGGCTGAGTATGTTGTGCTAAATCAAGATGGAGTAGTTATATTACCAGACCATTTTTCTTATGAGGATGGCGCCACTCTTCCTTGTGCTGCTGTTACTGCATGGCAAGCATTAATAACAAGAGGTGGTTTAGCAGCAGGGGAAACCGTACTTTTACTAGGTACGGGTGGTGTTTCTATTTTTGCACTACAATTTGCCCGCATTGCTGGCGCCAAAATTATTATTACATCGAGCAGTGACGAAAAATTAGAACGTGCAAAAGGGATGGGCGCCGCTGAAACTATTAATTATAAAACTTATCCAAACTGGCATGAAAAAGTTCGTGAACTAACTCAAAAAGAAGGTGTAGACCAAGTTATTGAAGTTGGTGGTGCTGGAACATTAGATAAATCATTACGCTCTGTTCGTGTTGGTGGTCGCATTAGCTTAATTGGAGTTTTAGCAGGTACAGGTGTGGATGTAAACCATACTAATATTCTTTTAAAAAGCATTGATGTTCAAGGAATATATGTTGGTAGCCGAGAAATGTTTGAAGCAATGAATCGAGCTATTACACTACATCAAATTCGTCCTGTTATCGATAAGGTTTTTCCATTCAATGATGCACCTGAAGCATATCGTCATCTACAAAGCGGCGCCCACTTTGGCAAAGTCGTAATTACATTTTAGATTTTTGGAGAAGATTATGCAGTTTTTAGTTATTGCTAAAGTTGTTCCAGGTGTTCCAATGGATAAAGTATTACCTTTAGTTAAACCCGAAGCAGCGAAAGTTTGGGAATATTATGCAGCCGATGCGGTTCGTAATACTTATTATATAGCTGATATGAGTGGCGCCGTTTTACTTTGGGAGGCGCCTAGCTTAGAAGCAGTAACCGAAATGGTAGCGCAGTTACCAATGGTGCAAGAAGGTGTTTTACAAACTGAAATTACACCATTGAAACCCTACACAGGAACAGAATCCTTGTTTGCAGAAACCGGGTTTCCCCATCACTAAGCATAACAATCATCACTATATACCAAAGGAAACCCGGTTTCTTATTATCTCTTGTGGAATAGGCATCCTTGCCTGTTCCTTACATAAACAGCTTACATAAAAGCAGCCTTCCAGGCTGCTCCACAAGAATTAAATAGGGCTTGCTGAAAAAGAAGGCGCCCATTTTACAGTTAATCATCGGGAACCTGAAATATACGCAGGACTTGAAAACGGCACATTACATCCAGCAGTCGCACAAGAATTTGCACTATCTGAAGTCGCTAAATCTCATGAGACAGTAAGAGTTGCAAGCAGTTCTGGAAAAGTTGTATTGAGATTTTAAACATTGCATAGTACTTTAGTTCTCAACAAAAAGTATTATTTGTAATTCAAGCTTTTCTCCGATGTACTCAAGCGTGCGGAATACCTATTATGAACTCATGAAAGCAAGCAGCCCAGACGCTCTTTCGGTTTCAAATCTAACTAATTATACTTAAGGACGAGACAATGAGTAACGAAATTAATGCAGTTGAATTATCTAATGACGAACTTGATACTGTAGCTGGTGGTTTGGCAATTACTTTAGGTGACGTTGGTGGTTTTGCATCTGACGCATCAAATAGCTATTCACTAAAACAACTCCAAGTTGGTCAACAAACATTTGCAGGTCCCACTGGTAGCGGTACAGCTTCTGTCGCTAATTTAACAGACATCTTTAGCAACGCTGGTCAAGCTATTGCTGTCAAATAATCTCTAATTATAAGTCTCTTAAAACCACATTCGTTTTATAACTTTACACGGCGCCAGTGATTTAAGAGCAGGCGCCGTTTACTTTTATTTCAACTAAAATAAATATAAATTTTAACTTTAAATAATATCAGCACTATCTTTATAAAAAGGAATATAAAGCTTTGTCTACTGAAGAACGGGAGTTATTCAACCAAAAATTAACGCATTAATCTAATTGGCAAAACTTACGAACAAAAATTTTAGCTGATGCTCAAGCTGTTCAGCAAAGACGTAATGGTCAAGTCTATGAGCCAGATATTGACCGAATTATTCATCAGATGCGAGAAGAGCGAGATGAACAATTAACATCAGGTTTATTTTCTAGTTCTTAACCAGTATGTTGGGTTGCGCTATCGCTACACCCAACCTACAAATGAATATATAATCACGCCATTTGAACTCCAATGTCTAAAGTTGCTGCATAGCCATTTTCAGCAGGAGTTAGCTTGAGTAACATTTGGGCGCCACCATCATTAAAAATTCCGTCTTGGGCATTGTTTCCTATGCGTTGTCCCCTGCTTACATAAGGCGCCTTTGTATACACCTGGTCGGAAATCGAGTCATCAAAGTATAGCTGTGAGGTAAACTCATAACCCTGCCCTGATGTTGCATTAGTGCGAACTTTTACATGTATATGAACAGTTCTGCCTGGATACCAACCTGGATAAATGGTTGTAAAATTAGCAGTTCCATTTGCATCTGTTACTTGATAACCGCGTAGAAACTTTTTGCCAACGGTATTAAAACTTCGGTCTTCCACGTCCGAATAAACCCCTAGTGCATCACAGTGCCAAATATCTACAATTGCATTTTCTAAGGGCACACATCCATTACTGCCGACTTGAGAAATTTTTAATGTTAATTGGAGTGGTACGCCTTCTTTTACTGTACCGTCTGTTGGGTCAGAGCGGATGTCGGAGCGGTTGAGTTTTTCGTCTACGAAGTATGGCCCTTCGGTTTGCTCTGGACTCACGATACATGTAAGTGAGGTAAGTTTAGCTTTTGAACTAAATTGTGCTTGTGCGGAGCCTGATTTTCTTGTTGTGCATCCGATTACAAGTATTGCTGTTCCGGCTGCTCGAAGTAGAGTTAGTGTTTGTCTTCTAGTTAGTTGATTTTTCATATTTGTTAGTTATGATTTCCCCTAACCCCCCTTGATAAGGGGGGAATAAGAGGTTTTTGCTAGATATATATAGTGAGTTATTTTGCTTTTTTTGGCTGTTCGCCTGGGGGATGAGGTGGAATGCCAAGGGCTTCTATTAATTTTTGTTCTGTTACACCTAGTTTAGCTGCTGCTGTTTTAAAGTCTGGGCGAGGACGGCGCCCGTTTCTATCAGATGGGTTTGGTGGGTTTGCAGGTACTCCCAAGGCTTCTTTTAATTGTGATTCGGTGACTCCTAGCTTTGTTGCTGCTGCTTTAAAATCTGGACGAGGATGGCGCCCGTTTCTATCAGGTGGATTTGCAGGTACTCCCAAGGCATCTTTTAATTGTGTTTCGGTAACACCCAGCTTAGTTGCAGCAGTCTTAAAATCAGGACGAGGAGGACGCTGACTTCTAGAAGGATTTGGCAGATTTGCTGGGACTCCTAATGCTGCTTTTAATTGTGCTTCGGTGACTCCCAACTTTGTTGCAGCAGCAGCAAAATCTATTTTGGGTCGTTTGCGCTGTCCGTCCGGTTGCTCGTTAGGTGGTTGTGGCGCCTGTGCTATTTGATTAACAGGTTTGGCGTTTGCTTGATTGAGTGAAATAAAACCAACTGAACCAACCAGAACAGGAATTGCTGTGACAAGTAGTACTTTACGAATATTCATCTGTCTTTGGAGAGATTGTTTACATTTATGATTCAATCAATCCAAAATTACAGAAAGTCATCGTTATAAATTACAGTTTTGTAATTTTAACTAGTACATAAACTTCAGTGGCACCCTTAATTACGAGGTTGAGGAGGACGCTTTTTTTGATGTGGGCGCCCGTTGCGGTGTTTATCCTGCCTTTCATTAGGTCTTTGCCGTTAAACGATGCGGATGTCGCATCATCTGAAGAAGTTCGTTATAACGCTTGGGGAAAGCCAACTACTAAAAAATCGATAAATGATGCAATTACTAGAATGCAACAATTACAGTAAGAAGTGGCATTAGATAAAGCATCAATCCGCTTCATGATAGAAGAAGGGCGAAGATTTTAATATTCTGAACTAAGTATTTATCTGAAAAAATTTTCGTTCCTCTTCTTCAATGCCTGATAGTTCTACAGCCTCTTGTAGTAAGGGGTTAATTTTTTGTTGTTGACAATCGAATACTGAGTAACCTTTGCTTAAATCAGCAGGTTCTCGGTAAAAAAGTACAACTACTGGTTTTATTTGAATCTGTTGGGTAAAGTGTGAGATAAATTGAACGTTTTCAATTCCAAGTATTGAGGCAATTTCTTGAGCGTCAGGTGCAGGAGTTAAGTCTCTGAAACATCTTAGGACAAATTCATCGATAATGTCATACTTCCTTTCTGCTTCTTTGGGTAAATACAACACCTCGCTAGAATAGGCGCCTAATATTTCTTTGCCATTCATTGCTTCGCGGTGTTTGTCTGTGATTGTTGTTTTAATCCATGAATTCCGAGGCTTGTAAGTGTCCTTCATGATTTTTAGCAATGTTTAATATGTGTTTATAGATTGGACTAGCTTCACTTTTTAATTCTGTATAGTTATGGGAGGAACCAGTTATAATTAGTAATTTTCTGGCTCTACTCATTGCTACATTAATGCGCTCTTGGGTCTGTAAAAACTCGCTTGGTAATACTCCAGGTTGGTTCAAAACAAGGCTCACAAACATGATATCTTTTTCCATACCTTGAAATTCGTCTACTGTTCCAATGGTAAGTGTGACGTTTGGAGGTAAGTCAATATTTTTTTGGCTACATAAACTTTTAATCAGGTTTGTTTGAGCTTTATATACCGAGGTAATACCAACTTCTTTTTTCTTAGATGAATTCCTCTTGTTAACGAAGCTTTTCTTCATTTTCATGAGAATTGAAATTATCAATTCTGCTTCGCGCGGGTTTTGCCGGCCTGTTCCAATTTGCTGATGATACCAATCGCTGTCATCTTTGGGCAAATCAACCCACATTAAATGATGTTTACTAGTTAACAATTTGGGAATTGTAATTCCGTGCGCGCGTTCGCTGTCTTGCTTTGGATAGCCAATAGTTAATTTACCTCCATAAAATGGGTTAATTGCTGACATCAATTGCGAGTGCATACGGTATTGCTTTATTAGCATTAAGGTTCGAGAAGCGTTTATCTTGTCTAAATACTCATATCGCTCTTTGAATAAAGATGTAGTTAATTGTTTTTGTAATTCTACAGCATCTATCCCTAAAGATTGAGCAGCTTCAATAAAACAAGATTCTTCTCCAAATAATGGTGGTAGCTGTTTGTGATCTCCAACTAAAACTATTTTTTTGCCTAGTAAGCAAGAAACTAGTAGCTCGGTTGGTGTTGCTTTAGATACTTCATCAATAATAACAGCATCAAATTCTGGAAAGCGGTTCAAAAAAATTTTTTTGCCTGCGTGTATACAAGTGGCGCCTACAACATTAACATGTTTTAAGAAAAGTTCATATAGTTCATCACTAATTTCTATATTGCCCGTGCGAATTTGAGAAATCCAATCTTCTTTGATTTTAATTTTAGTTTCTAGTCTTTTAGCTTCGGTTTCACCACCGACAGACAATAACCAAGCTTCTCTTTCCAAGTTTAATAATCCTAAATCAGGAATAGACTTATTGAATACTTCTGGTACAGATTTTTGAGTTCGTAGTTCTTCCCATATGCGATAACCTAATTTATATTCTTCATCTTTAAATTTGATATAAGCCATTATCTTATTATATTCTTCGTTTAAGGAGTTCGCTTGTTCTGAAGTTGACTGCTCAGTCAGTGCATATTCATTCTGTGAAGATAAGTTTGCATCATATACAGATGATAATGTATGTTGAAAGCGTTGAATAATCTTGTTTTCAGCAAAAGGAATAAACTCTTCTATAAACGCAGCCATAGAGATAAGATTTTTATTAACTTTCATCAAGTCTTCAATTTCAAGATTGTCTTCAACTTCTATTAAATCTATAGTTTGAATATGAGGGTCAAATACTTCAGAAAATGCTTCCTTAAAATATTTTGCTTCATTAAACCACAATTGAGCATCTTTTAATAAAGTTTTATAATCACCTTTTTCATTTTCAATTTTGATTACTTCTTGCTCGTATTGACTACTAAGCTCCGTGACTTTAGCTTCGGCAATTTGTAATTCATAATTATACTCATCGTATATTTTTATTGCCAGGTTAGAGTTTTTAGCGTGATAAAAATTGCTAGCGTTAGTAGATAGATTCTCATCAGAGCTTTTCAATTGTTCTTTGACACGGTATAATACAGGTTTGTAAAGTCGCCCAACAAAGAATAATGCGGATAGTCTTTTGAGATTGATTAATTTATTATATATATATTCATATTGATTTATTCGGTTTGGTAACAAATTTATTTCTGCTTCTTCCCATGAACGAATTAACTGAACAAAATTTATTTTGCGTCTCAAAATTTTAAAAGCATCAAAAAAAATAGTTATAAAGTTAATGATTGTAGTAGTAATAGATTTTTTTGGTGTGGTCAGGTTTATAAATCTACTTAATCTATCATATATACTAGTATAGGTAGAACTGAAAGAAACTACTTCTGATGATTCATCTGTAATTCCGTGATTAAGTAGATGTTTGAACTTCTGTACAATATTTTGCTGCTTTTCGATCTCTGGACGTATTTTTGCAATCTTGTCTCTTATCTCTTGTGTACGTTTTAAAGAATCTTGTTGGTTTGAAATATTTGATTCAATGTCTTTATATAAGAAAAAAAAATCTTTTTTCA
The DNA here is from genome assembly GCF_001904745.1 of Calothrix sp. HK-06. Taxonomy (GTDB): domain Bacteria; phylum Cyanobacteriota; class Cyanobacteriia; order Cyanobacteriales; family Nostocaceae; genus Dulcicalothrix. The sequence goes on along the minus strand of NZ_MRCD01000041.1, from coordinate 33,617 downwards.
ACTGAACAATATAGCCATCCGGTTTGATGTCTAAAATTAGTTGCTTAATTTCAGCTGCTATTTCCCAGAGATTAGATTCAGTTTTATTAAAATTAGAAGCAGTTTTATTAATTTTAAATTCAGCTAATAATTGCTGTAATTCATCATTAAACTCATAAGTAAATTGATGAGTATGAAATTCTTGGATAAGTGCTTTTATGCCTTGCTCAATCTTTACTGTAGCTAAATATTTATTTTTTAATTCAAATGCCATTTTCTGATATTGGTCAGCCATTGATTTTTTATTTTCAGCCGTAGCTAGTAGTTTAGTTTTTTGTTGCTGCCAGTCAGCCCATTCAAAAATTTTTTCCCAATGAATAACAAACAAATCTACGAATACAGCTTTTTTTTGAAGCTCCTGCAAATTTATGTGACATTCTTCTGCTACAGACTTTAACCATCTTATGACTGCGTTTTTTTCAAAAAATTCTAAAGCGTCTTTACTAATCTTTGTGCTATCACCTAACCTAACGGCAAGTATGCTTGGGTGCTTTGGTAATTTTGATAATACATTATCTACTGCTGAGTTAGACTGGGAGGACACAAGAACTTTTCCACCTTGAAGAGCTACCAGAAGACAAAGCACGAAATTGACAGTTGATTTTCCTGTCCCTGGTGGCCCTTGTAATAAAAAAAAGTCTGGTGAAGCTTGAATCATTTTTATCGCTAGTCTCTGGTGTTCGTTAAGATTGTCTATATTTGGACATTTCTCTAAAAGTTTTGGTGCCAGAGGTGATATTGCTGGAAGTGTTAGCTCTTCATTACGGCCAAAAAGAATTATCTCCAGACCAGGTAGACGATTACCTTTTTCTTGCAAACGTTTAATGGCATCTTTTTGTATACGGATTGGATATAAGTCACCAATTAGAGGATTAGTAATGATTCCGCTGACTGAATTGAGTTCTATATATTCTTCACTTAATAAGACTTTAAGAGTATGTGTTTGCTCATTAAGTGATTCAAATTTAGCTGATATTTGCTTAAAATCGGCAAAATCTATCCCTTGCTTTAGTTCGATAATAAATTTTTCTGACGTTCGTAATTCAGATTGCTTTTCTATGATTTTAGGTGGTAAATGTCCAATAACGGCGCCAGTATCATCGGTTAACAAGAAAAAGCTATCGGTTTGATAATGCTGCTGATAAAATTTTTTGTAAGAAAGACTATGAGAAACTGTGGATATAACCTGATGCTTTTTTGGTGGCTTGATAGTATATAAGTTTATACTATCGCCTTGACGACACTGCTTAATAGTTTTTAATATGTCTACTGAAACAACTGGAGCAAGAGTTAGATGTAAGTACTTTGAATTATCACTGTCAATTCGACAAGAAACAAAAGCGATTTGAAACTGCTTTTTTTCAAGAAATCGTTCACACGCATCCAGGTAACTTACCCAAAATTTAAGTCGGTTGGCTTTTATAGTCATAATCAAGTATCCCTATCGATATACCCTGCAAGGCGCCGGAGTGTTACATCTGTGTAAAATTTTTTTGTATAGCAATCCTATATCGAGAGTGAAAATTCCTGGCGCCCAGATACCCAACTTCAAGCAGCGTTAAAGTCGGGTATATGAATTGCGTCTTCACAAATGATTTATGATTGGTATATTTTTTAGTTCAATTTTTATTCTTAACGATTTATTTCCGTGGAGTCATCCGTAATATTATGTAGTTATAGTCCAGGACGCAAAATTTTTTCTGCGACTTGTGGTAGCCAGCGTTGAAGGAAAAATAGCAGTTTGACTTTACCAATCCGCATCTCATAGTGTGACTGTGTAAAATTATGCCAAAATTCTTCGACTAAAGCATTTGTAGAAATTTTACCTTTACCTCGTCCTTCTGTCATCGGTGTATCAACTAACGGCGCCAGAATTTCGTAAACTTTAATTGGTGTTGTTTCTAATTGCCATCGTAATGCTTTTGTTGCGATATGAAGCCCAGCTTTGCTACTACAGTAAACTGGGGCACTTTGTTTTGGTACAATTGCTAAACCAGAAGAAACATTAATAATCGCTGCGTTGGGCTTTGTTAATAAATGTGGCAACATCAGTTTAATTAGCTGTAATGGCGCCATTAAATTTGTGCGTAATTCTGTATCAATTTGTTCTACGGGAATTTCTGTGTCTGTAAAGTTATAGTTATATTGAATACCCGCATTGTTAATCAGAATATTTACATCTGGATATTTGTTCACTAAGCGCTGTAGTGCTTCAAAATCTGTCATATCAGCGACTTCTGTAAGTATATGAGGAAATACTTCTCTGACTTCGGCTAATTTCTCCTGATTTCGCCCGGTAATTATAACTTTATTATTTTCTTGAAGAAATTTTCTTGCTAACGCTAAACCTATTCCTGACGCACCTCCAGTAATTAAAACGACGTTATCACTGGTTTGCACTGTTGTCTCAAAGCTAAATTTTTTATCTGGAATTGCTAACTTGACGTCAAGAGCAGCAATAACTACCAAACCAACACTAAACAAGTAAGGCGCCTGTGGGCTAATGTTTTGATATAGCCAACTTGCTAACAAAGGGGCAATAATTCTTGCTAATGCTTGTACTGTCTGTATACTGCTGTTAATACGTCCCTGAACTTCTGAACTCACGCTTCTTGACATCAAACCTACCAAAGAAGTCTCTGCGAGAGGTTGCCCAACTCCGACTATCAAGCTTGCTATATAAAGATATAGGGGTAAACCTGTGATGGGGAAAATACTATATGATATAAACGCGATGACCATTAATAAGGTGCCGCAAAACGCCATGCGAACTTCGCCCAATTTTGGTAAAAGCCAAGGAATGATAATTATTTGAGAGATAACGCTAACTATACCAAACAGGGCAAATAGTGGTGCAATACGTCCTGATTTCCAATTAAATAGTTCATTCGCTAATGCTGGTAAGTTAGAAATCAGCCCGAACATTGCCATATTAACAATGAGAAAACTCAACATCAACCCGCGTAAATGTGGTAATGCTAAACTTGACTGCAATTGAGTGAATGGGTTTAGATAGAGTAAGCTTGGCAAAGGAGTTCGTTTATATGCGGGTAAAGTTTCTGAAGAAGCGAAGTATCCCCACACCAATGCAATACCAAAAGCAAGCGCAACGACGTAAACAGGTGCGGTCAGATTTACGCGCGATAGCACACCACTTAAAATTGGGCCAATAATTAAACCAAAAGCTATAGCTCCGCTAACCCACGAAAAAGCACGGGTACGCTGCTGTTTTTCAGTGGTATCGGCAATTGAGGCAAACACAGTGCTAGCAGTACCATCAGTCAAACCAACAATAGTCCACCCAGCAAACAATATACCTAAATTACCACCAATAGCGAAAATCAAATATCCTATACTGGCGCCCATTAAACTCAAGAGCATCATTAAGCGTCGTCCGTAAACATCGCTTAATGCTCCAATTGCTGGAAGCGTTAAAAATTGCGCTAAAGAAAAAGTTGCATATAACAATCCTACATCCCAAGCAGTACCAGCATAACGTCCTACTAAACTTGGCATTAGTGGGTTGAGTACACCGAAACCTAAAAACGATAAAAATCCCCCGTATAAGGTAAAAAGGCTCAACATGCGGGTATGTAAAGTTTTGTTGACCATAACAGATTGATAAGAATAATCATTTCTTGTGGATTGGGCATCCTGCCCGTTCCATATCAAAAGATAAGAAGACAAGAGAGTTTTGGATATTTTTTGACTTGGAACTCTCTTAATCTGTTGTATTCCGAAGCTATATATAAGTCATTAACATATGTTAATTTTTCTATTCATTTGGCTTAAGTGCTTTGCGAATGCGACTTAATGAGACAGGAGAAATACCAAGGTACGAAGCTATATGATATTGCTTGACTCGATTTTCTAATTCGGGGTACTGGATTAAAAACTTTTTGTACCGAGTTGTAGCATCATCTAAAAGTAACTCTCCCTCACGTTTCTCTTTTTTGATAAATAATGCTTCTATAAACCGATGCTGGATTCTTTGCCAGCAAGGATGTTCTGTACAAAGTTGCTGATAACTGTTATAATTAGCGACTAATAATAATGAATCTTCTAATGCTTCAATGTTAAATTGGGCTGGCTGATTTAAAAGCAAGGCACTGTAAGCAGCAACGAAGTCATTTTCTGGACAGAATGATTTCGTAAATTCTACACCTGCATTGTTGACGTAATAAAGGCGTAAAAGACCTGAGACAACAAATCCAATTTTTGTAGTAATTTCACCTGAACGAATCAAAAAGTCACCCGCAGTTAAGCTAAACGGGTAGAAAATATTGGTTAATTTTTGGAGTTCATTGTCTGGTATTTCTGTAATAGCTTGCAAAAAGTTACTGAGTTGAGCATAAGCAGAGGTTAACATGGAATAAATTGCGATATTTTGAAACTTTACTAATCAAGTTAATATATTTATTAGGAGGCAGGATAGTTATGGCGCCTGCTTTAATGCCTAAAAAATGCTATAGTTATAACTATATATAAGTACACATAAACTGTTTACTCCTACCGTGAAATCTTTGTTGACTGATGCCCAGCTTGAAGCGTCTGAAGTTGTTGCTAATTGCTTGATGAATCGGCAACGTCAGCTTACAGGTAGCAATAGTTACGTTAAGGAACTAGGATTTAATCCATTAAGCTTTATAACAACGCGAATTCAAAATCAGAAATGTGTAGCTTGGCTGGATATCTGTTGTGGTACAGGACGAGCATTAATTCAGGCTGCGGAGTCTCTGTATAAATTGGAACTTACTTCCCAAACATCGCTCGTTGGTGTGGATATTGTTTCTCAATTTTACCCATATCCACCGGAGTTAATTAACTTGGAACTGCTTAATAATTCCATTCATACGTTTACCAGCAACAGAAAGTTTGATTTAATTACCTGCGTTCATGGTCTCCATTATCTTGGTGATAAGCTTAAGGTACTGGAAAATGCGGCATCTTGGTTGACTGACAACGGACTTCTAATTGCACATCTTGACTTAGCAAATTTGTGGATTGTTGAAGGCGATAAGCTCAAGTCTATGTCACAAAAATTACTTAGCAATGCCGGATTAAAATATAATAATCGAAAAAAACTTTGTAAGATTGAAAATACCCAAGAGCTTATGTTTGAACTAGAATATCTTGGTGCAGATGATTGTGCAGGCGCCAATTACACTGGTCAAGCAGCAGTCAACTCTTTTTATATACCAAATTCTAAAAAATAAATAGCAATGCCTGAAAAAAATAATTTAAAACAAATACATAAATTTCTTCAAGAAAGCGATATTAAGTTCGTGCGATTTGTTTGGTGTGATAATGCCAATGTTATCCGTGGCAAAGCGGTACATACGAAGATGCTATCGCACTACTTTGAGCATGGGGTAGGTATTTCGGCAGGACAGCAGGGAGTTCCTGTGATGTATGATGCAATTGTACCAAAAAGCGATTTAGGTCCAGTAGGGGAAATTCGCTTAGTAGCAGATTGGTCTACCCTGAAGGCTTTACCTTATGCTCCCGGTCATGCTCGTGTTATGGGCAACATGTTATTAAATGGTTCTGCTTGGGATTTATGTCCGCGAAATTTTTTAAAACGAATGATTACAGCAGCTAAATCTCAAGGTTTTGAAGTGCGGGCAGCCTTTGAAAATGAGTTTTACTTGCTGCGGCAAACACCTGAAGGTATTACCCCTGCTGATTCTACACTGTTTGCCTCAACTCAGGCAATGGATATTAATAATGAAGTAATTAATGAGATTGCTGATGCACTTATCGCTCAAGGCATACCAGTAGAACAGTACTATCCGGAATCTGGCCCCGGTCAGCATGAAATTTCCATGCGCTATACTAATGCAATGCTTGCGGCTGAATGGCAAATTGCTTTTCGAGAAACTGTCAAAGCGATTGCCTATCGTCATAATCTCACTGCTTCATTCTTACCAAAAATCTTTGCTGATGCTGCTGGTAACGGTTGTCATATCCATTTTAGCCTTTGGCGTGATAAGAAAAATCTTTTACCTGATCCACAAGGCGCCTGTGGTTTATCACCAGTAGCATTACAATTTATCGCTGGCATTCTGCACCATTTACCAGCGCTGATGGCACTAACAACTCCAAGTACTAATTCTTATCGTCGCATTCTTCCTCACAGTTGGAGCGGCGCCTTTAAATGTTGGGGATTAGATAATAGAGAAGCGTCTGTAAGGGTTCCTAGTGACCCTAGCTTGGGATGTCCTAGCCACTTAGAATTAAAAACTGTCGATGCCTCAGCGAATCCTTACTTAGCTTTGGGTGCAATAATTGCTGCCGGACTTGATGGTGTGCAACGTGACCTGGCGCCTGGAAACCCAGTAAATCAAGACCCAGGATGTTTAACAATTGAAGAACGAGCTAGTAATCAAATAGAGCGATTACCAGATAATTTAGGACAAGCAATAGCTCACCTCCAACAAAACGATACTTTATTAACAGCTTTAAATCCCCAATTAGCGAAAGCATTTTTGGCAGTGCGCCAAGCAGAGTGGCAAGCTATGAAAGATTGGGAATTAAACACAGAAGTAAGCAAATTATTAGAAAAATACTAATGATACAATGGATTTAACTGATATTCCTTTAATTGACCAACACGCCCACAACTTATTAAAACCAGAGGTGGCTGCCCAATATCCTTACTCAGCTGCCTTCACAGAAAGCTATCACCCAGAAATTATAAATTACCATGCCCGTTACACCTTTTTTTATCAGCGTAGCTTGCGCGAAGTTGCCGCCTTGTTAAACTGTGAAGCTGAGGAAACGGCAATTTTAGCACGGCGCCAAAGTTTAGGGTTAGAAGAATTGACTCATATTTACTTTCGTGCTGCCAATTTAGAAGCGATTTATTTAGATGATGGTTTACAAGCAGAAAATATACTACCTATTTCATGGCATGAAAAGTTGATTCCTGTACAACGGATTTTAAGATTAGAACTTTTAGCCGAACAGCTAATACCACAATCACCTGATTTTGCCACTTTTTTCGACAGATTCAATAGCGAACTTGACCCACCACCACATGGGGTAATTGCTTTTAAAAGTATTGCCTGTTATCGAAGTGGCTTAGATATTCAACCTGTAGCTTTCGAGGCAGCTAAAGTTGATTTTGACAACCTTAAACAAAAATCGTCAACTCAAAAAATAAGACTTACAGATAAACCTCTGATTGATTTTTTATTGCAACAAGCATTATTAATTGCGGCAAAATATCGCCTCCCTTTGCAATTACATACTGGCTACGGAGACCCTGACTTAGATTTACGATTAGCTAATCCGCTATATTTGCGTCACTTACTAGAATCACCACAGTATCATCATGCACCAATAGTATTACTACACGCTTCCTATCCTTATATGCGGGAAGCTGGTTACTTAGCTTCTGTATACCCTCAAGTTTATTTAGATTTTGGGTTGGCAGTACCGTTTTTAAGCGTATCTGGAATGCGAGAAACTATCAGACAGTTACTAGAATTAACTCCCACTACCAAATTAATGTATGCTTCTGATGCCCATTCGATACCAGAATTGTACTACTTAGGGGCAAAATGGGGGCGCCAATTGTTAGGACAAGTGTTAGGGCAAGCAGTTATAGATTCTGACATTACCGTGCCTGAAGCTGAGATAATAGCTGCCGCAATTTTACGCGAAAATGCTTTATCTCTCTACCAATCAAATCCATTAAAATAGTATTTTTAATTTATTAGGCGCCTGCTAAAATGAAAACACACTACAGCAGCATTTCAGTAAACTGATGATAAGCGTAATGGTCTTCTATGTCATTAATTATGTCTGTGGTTCATTGCTTAATTATTCTTCCTTCGTGTACGAGCGCTTTGGAGCGTGATTCATTCCTCCTACCTACCAAAATTAATGACATGGAGTACTAGTAGTAATTAAAATACATTAATTTTTTGGTTCAAGAAGTGAGTTAAGGTAATTATTTGTAATCGCTTGCGACTTTTGACAACGGAGAACAAGCTTGTGAAAGATGAGACAATTGAACTTCTGGGTCGTCGTGTTAGGCTGGTGGATCTTAGCCGACCACTTGGAGCAACACCAAGTGAACCAACTCCACCGCGCGTCAATCGTATCTCACATCAGGAATGTGCAGAAATGTGGGAGTTCATGTTTGGCATTCCAGCAAGCGCGCTTCCACTTGGACAAGGTTTTGCAGGGGAAATAATTGAGACCTCAACTCATGCTGGTACTCACTTGGATGCACCTTGGCATTATGCCACTACTTCAGAGGGAGAATCAGCGTGGACAATTGACGAGATACCTCTTAAGTGGTTTGTGGGTCAAGCTGTTGTGCTAGATGTATCGGATTTGCCTACAGGATACCTGATAACAGACAAGGACATCGAGAAACGGCTAGAATCCCTCGGTCATGTAATTTCACCAGGTGAGATTGTTCTATTTCGGACTGGTGCTGATGTTGCCTGGGGTTCTGAAGAATTCTTTAGCTATGGATGTGGTCTTGGAGAGGAAGCTGTACTGTATCTTGTTGATAAAGGGGTACGGGTAATAGGGACAGATGCTTGGAGTTTGGATCGACCATACCCTGTAATTGGCAACGAGTGGGATACATGGAATGACCCTACACGATTATGGCCTGCACACTTTGCTGGCATTAAACGACGGTACAGCCAAATCGAGAAGTTGACGAATTTAGAGGCATTACCACCTATTGGAAGTACTATTTTATGTTTTCCAATCAAGGTTGAGCGGGGCAGTGGAGCATGGTCTCGTGTTGTTGGTATTATTCCAGTTGTTGAGTAACATTGCAGCAAAGCTGTATTTGACAAGTAAGCAGAACTGACAGCAATGCACGCGCGGGTTCTGCTTTACGGGGCGCCTATACTGCTTTTATTTTTTCCTTGACATTTTCTGTCTGCCGCATAGCAGCTAAATGCTCTAAGTCAAAATCACCAACTTTTGCGATATATTTATCATTAATAATTTATACTCCTAACGCATCTCTGACAGCTAAAAAATCTATAAATGATGCATTTTGATAATCTTTATCTTCAAATGATTTAATTTGTTCTTCAGTACGATTGCATAGTGCGCCAAGCTCTTTTTGGGTTATTTTAAAAGCTATTATCGCTTTAATTAATAACTGAGATATTTTATTCATGCACTGTACTTTGAGCATAATAGGTTCACTGGGATTATGAGCGATTAAAACTTCGTATTCTGCTATTTGTTCCTGTAGGCCTTCGCGTTGAGAGATGGCACCATCATAGTGAATCTGCCAAACGTCTGGTTGATTTTTTTCTTATGGTCGTCTTGCTCTAACATGGTGATTGCTCGACCCATGCCTTCTACCCAATTTTTTGTAGTATTATACTCTAGCTCGTTTTTAATCATGGTTTCTGTTTAATATATATAGATGAGAAACCGGGTTTCTTTTCGTTTTGTTTCGGGTTTTGTGGTGCTTAGTGTAAAAGAAACCCGGTTTATTTCAGATTTGGGTGTAGCGGATTCCTAATTGTTGTAGGGTTTGTTCCTTTATTTTGGTTGTGTTTTCGGTTTCGGTGTTTTTAAATAGTGCTGCGAAGGCGCCTGCTCCTAAGCCTGATTGGGGGAATATTCTGTAACATGGCATTGTAGTTAGGTGGGATTGGTGGTCTTTTAAGTGACTAACTTCGACTGGTTCATACTGAGGGAATTTTTGTAGTAACCATTGGCATACTTGTTCGTTTTCTTCGGGTGAGTAGGTGCAGGTTGTATATGCAAGATAACCTTGCGGCGCCACTATTTGAGCGGAGTTAGCAATAATTCGTTTTTGGCGGTTGGCGTTTTTATTGATGTTGGTGGGATGGAAGCATCCTGGTACTTTTTCTCCTTTGGCTAGTAAAGATTGTCCGGAACAGGGTGCATCGACTATTACTAGGTCGCTTGATTTTGGTATGGCTTCGGCTAAAATACTCGAATCACGGTTTAATACTGCTGTTGGTGTAATTTTACAACGTTTGAAATTAGAAAATAGCATTCCTAAACGTTTACCTATGACTTCGTTGGCAATTAGTAACTGAGGTTGCAGAACTCTCCAGGCAAAGATGCTTTTTCCTCCCGGCGCCGCACACATGTCAAATATCAAGTTAATTGGTTGAGATATTGCTAAAAAAATTGAAGCGGCAAATACTGAAGAAAAATCTAAACAGTAAAAGTATCCTTGTTCATGTAAAGGATGTTGACCGGGTTTTTGATTTAATTCTAACCTGTCTACAAATGCTGGTTGCCAATCAACAGGTTTGGCTATACTCAAGCTGAAGTCGTCTGGTTTGTCTCGACACCAAAGGATGCTAGGGTTATATACCTGTGGATTGATTAATGCGTTAATAAACTCTTCTTGTTGCTCAGTATCTACATACAGGCGCCGTGATAGTTTGAGTAATAAGTTAGATATTTTTTCCATAATAATATGTGTAAAAGCTATATAGATATTCAACCAAGAATTAAACTGTCACATCATAACAAACCGTTGATAAACATAGCATCATACTAAAAAATACTATTTGCCCGCATTCAATCGTCATGTTACTAGACAATTTTCGCGCAAAATTACGCAATTCACTACAAGTATGGCGCGATGCTGGCATAATTAACGATGTACAGTACCAGCAAATCACTCAGTATCAAGCAAATCTAGAGAAAACAGTACAAAACCGCAACGCTAAAACTGTGATTGTTCTAGCAAGCATACTTATAGTTACTGGTGCTATTACTTTTATTGCTGCGATAGAGCAAGTACTAACGCGAGAAATCAAAGTTTTGCTTCTACTGAGTTTATTAGCTGCAACAAATATTACCGGATTTTACCTGTGGCAGCAACCTATCAAAGCACAGTTAGAAGGTAAACCAGTCTTTAGGAAATACATACTGGGAAAGAGTTTATTGATTCTTAGCGCTCTGCTGTTAGGTGTAAATTTATCGGTAATAGCGCAATTATTCCATATCAATCAGGCAAATTACGAGTTGTTGCTGACGTGGGGTGCAGGTGTTACCTTGATGGCATACAGCTACGAAGAACAAACGCTGGCAATATTTGGACTAGTTATTGTACTAGTTTGTTATCTGATTTTTTCAAACGAACTACCGTATCTCAATAATGATGTTAACTGGATAGTAATTATACTCCAACACATGCCTCTGTTACTATGGGTTGTGTTTGTACCACTGGCTATTTGGTGTAAGTCGCGCGTTAGTTTTATTCTAACGGCGATAGCATTCACTCTAACTTTGCTGTTAAATATCAAGCCGTTGCAATATCTTAACGTCACAAATAACTTTTCTTGGTTAGCTGCGTTTGCCTTCATACTCCCACCTGCTTTGCTGTGGAGTTATGATGATTTGTTATTTCCCAAAGTTAGTAAACGTTACTTTCAACCAGTTGCACGCAATCTTGCTTTGGCGTGTTTATGCATATTTTTTTACATACTTGGATTTAATCATCACTGGCAGGCACCCGATTTAACCCTTTCGTATATAAAGCCAGTAAATATTTCATTAAATAATGCCGCTTCTATTGATATTGCTTTTTTAAGTGTAATTGCAGTGACTCAATGGCTATTTTTAATACTGAAAAAATTTAGCTGGAAGAACTTAGTCATTTTAAGTTGGATTGTAATATGCGGATTGGCGCCTTTTTTGAATTATCTATATATTGATATACCCAATGTCCCAGTTATACTTTTCAACGCGATGAATATTCTCTTCTGCTTACTGTTAATACGTCATGCTATGCAAAAGCGCGAACGTAAAGAATTTTGGGGTGGCGTTTTGATGCTAACGCTATTAGTCCTAACTCGAATGTACGAGTATCAAACCGATTTACTCTTCGGCAGCTTAGTACTAACATTCTGCGGATTAGCTGTAATAGGAACGGGTACTTGGTTTGAAAGCAGAATTAGATAAAACTTGTTTTCATGATTCAAAAACATTTGCCGTACTGGCGCCTGTTAGTTAGTTTAGCTCTGCAATTGAGTACTATTATCACATTACTGGCGCCTTCTATACTTACACAACACATAGGTAAGACTGTTATTTTACGAACAATGCCTGTAGACGCAAATGACACTTTGCGCGGTCGATATGTCGCTTTGGAGTATGAGATTTCACGACTTGAGACGTTGAAAAAATTACCTGGTTGGAATGATTTAATAAAAAAATATCCTGGTATTAATTCACTGTATTATCCAGTTGCAGAAGGAACTAACTTATATGTAATTTTACATAGCGAATACACAAATAAACCTTGGCGCCCGTTACGAGTCACAAGTACATTACCTGCAAGTTTACCAGAAAATCAAGTTGCACTGCGAGGTCGCTATCAATATGGTTCTATAGTTTACGGATTAGAAAAATATTATATGCCAGAAGTTCAAGCGGATTTTGGCAAGCAGGATATTTTCCAAACTCGTCAAATTCGACTTGGACAAATTAAGCCTATTGTTATGCATATTAAGGTTGATTCACAAGGTAATGCGGCGCCGCTAGAGATGAATGTTACCGATACTTCTGCGAATGGGAGGATTCGCAGGTATCGGTTTTAGTGGAAAGTGCTGAGTGGAGGCGCACAGTTATGAGTTAGGAATTATGAGTTATGAGTTATGAGTTGAATACTCAGCACTCAGCACTTTCTACTCAGCACTCTCTTGGTATTTACTTTTTAATAGGGTGCAAACTCCGACTGCTGCGAGTGCGCTTAGGGGGATATTGGATTCTGGGACTTTTCGTTTTGGTTCTTCTGGTTTTTTGATGTAATATTCGTAGACTACTTCTACTTTTGCTGCTGCTAAGGTCTTAAATATTTGAGCTAGGTTGCCTGCACCTGTACCAGAAGACTTCGCGACTGCGGTAATTGGTAGGGTTAATGTGTCTGAACCGATAAACAAACCAAAGTCACTTGTGAATGATGTTGATGCTGTTTTTGTGTTGGATAAGTTGTTGTAGGTGGCGCCTGATGGCCCTTTATAATCTAAGTCTCCATCATCTGCGGCAAATGACTGTGCAATTGATGCAGTGGGAAGTGTTGTTAATAAGATGCTTTTATCTGGTTTGAGTAAGCTAACTTCAGCAGCTAAGTTAGCTGTGACATCGGCAGATTGTGCATCTAGGTTTTCTAGCCGAATTGAACCCTGAACTTCTGAGCCTAATTGTACAAATACTTTTTGTAATTCGCCTAAATTCGGATCAAATTTTGGTAAAGTGACGAATTTACTAAAGTTTGTTTTTTGAACATTAACTGAACTTTCGTATTTTACTGTTGTTAATGTTGCAGCTTGTGCAGCACTTATTGGCGCCGTAAAAGCAATCAAAGTTGCCGCGGCAAATTGTAAAGAAAAATGGCGATGCATTATCTGTATTCCCTTCTGGTTTATTTTTAAATTTTTATAGTGATACACCCTTTGCTAAGACATTAATGGTAGTCACTATATTTAAGCAATATCACTTACAGTATCTTGATTGAATCTTTATTAATAGATTTGTTGAATATTTATGATTATAATTTTTACATAAATATAATATTTTTTTATAAATAATTTATTGAATGTTCATAAAGTTACTGTAAAACAAGCTAACCCAATTAAAATTCGTTTTTAATTTTAGCTAGGTATTCTTAATCTATAAAGTTTTATATTAAATATATGAAGCTTTTACATTACGAAAAACTAGAAACCTCGTTTCTTGGTTGATAGCATGTAATAAAAATGACGATTTGTCTGCGACAATGAATGCGTAGAAACCAAATTTATGCAGCGTAAGTCCTAATTATAAAAAAGCATGACAGTATTTATAATTTTATTGTCGGATAAGTTTACATGAATACTAAGTAGAGCGCATCTACAATTAGATAGAAGTCATATAGATTGAGTAAAAAAGTATTAAAAACTCAGATATAACGTTTATTTCTTGAGGATGAGGATTTATGCCTAGCTAGGGCGTTACCCTAAAAAGTAGCTTACAACACCAAAAGCGACAAGTTAAAAGTTATATTCTACCAAGAGGCTAAAAATGGATTTAGAAGAGATTAGAGAGGATAAACCAATTTATGCTTCACGCGGAGCTGCTGATGTGCATATTGGTACAGTAGATAAGCTCGAAGGTGGCAAGTATATTAAACTTACTAAAACTAGCGCGGCAGATGGACAGCATCATTGGTTCCCTATTGACTGGGTCAGAGCAGTCGATGAGCGCGCAGTGTATTTGAATAAGACAGTTGATGAGGTTTCAGAACAGCTGTTAAGTGAACAACCTGTTTAATTGTAGAGTAAAGACGCGTTCACGGAGTGTACCGCAGGTAGATTTCCCTTCGAGGAAACCTCCGATTTGCGCGTCTCTACATGTGTCTATTAATTATTCGATTTTGAGGTTAAATGGTAAGCGGGCGTATACGTTGAGCGGGTCGTTAAGATTTTGTAATACTTGAATTTCTTGCTGGAGTTTTTGCAGTTCTGAATTTAACAGGTGTTTGGGATTTGATTTTGTGTTGTCTATACCCAATGCGGTTTGCACTTCATCTGCCGCGCGGCTGAAAAAGCGTTCTTCTAATGTGCCTCGTTTGGGATATTCTTGCAGTTTCCAATTTTCTCCTAATTTTGCTATTTCGGCTGCGTGTCCTATAGCTGCGTCTAAACCACCTATTTCATCTATTAAACCTATATCTTTTGCAGCTGTTCCCGACCATACTCGACCTTGTGCAATTTCTGCAACTTTTTCTTGCGGTAATTTGCGTCCTTTGGATACTTTATTAAGGAACAAGTTATATATACGGTCTACGCTACGTTGATATACTGCTAGTTCTTCGGGTGATTTGGGACGTGCGACCGTTTGGTTGTCTGCGTATTTGCCTGTTTTGACTGCATCCCAGGTAATACCGTTATCGTTGGCAAGCTTTTGGAAGTTAAGTAATAGTCCAAATACTCCGATGGAACCTGTAATTGTATTGGGTTCGGCAAAAATACGGTTGGAATCTGCGGCTATCCAGTAACCACCTGATGCTGCAACGTCACCCATTGATACTACAACGGGTATGTTGTTTTCGCGAGTTAATTTTACCTCGCGTTGAATTACTTCCGCAGCAGTGGCGCTACCACCAGGACTGTTAATTCGCAGTACTACTGCTTTGACGTTTTTGTCTTGGCGAATTCTGTTAAATATTCTTGCATACCGAGTTCCTCCAACTTGTCCACTTTCACCTTGTCCGTCTACTATTTCACCCTCTGCGTAAACTACAGCTATTTTATTTGCTGTCGAAATTTCTGAGTCAAGCTTTTTATCTGTTGCTTCGGCGTAGTCGCTGAGACTAATTTGTTTAAAGGTTCTATCTTCGCGTTTTGCACTGGTTAAGGTTTTAAGTTCATCAACTACTTGGTCTTGGTAAGCTACTTTATCTACTAGAGTTAGCTTTTTGGCTTCTGCTGCTTCTAATACTGGCTGACTATCAGCTATATTTTGCAACTTCGTTGGGTCTATTTTACGACTGCTTCCAACCGCACTTCGCCATTCGCTCCATACGTCACCTAGTAGTTTCTGTGTTTGTTCGCGGTTTTCGGGACTTAGTTTATTGAGTACATATGGTTCCACTGCTCCCTTAAATTTACCTACTCGCACTACTTGTACACCTACACCATACTTTTGTAAGGCGCCTGAGAGAAACATTGGTTGTGAACTAAAGCCGTTGACTTCCATTGCTCCCAAAGGGTTTACTACTACAGTATCAGCAACTGAACTTACATAGTACTCACGTTCGCTCCATTCCATGCCGTATGCAATGACTTTTTTACCTGCTGCACGGAACTTTTCTAAAGCTTGTCGAACTTCTTTGAGTGTGGCAAACCCAGCTGCACTACTAGCTCCTGCTCCTTTTGTTGCATCAAGATAAATACCAACAATACGCTTGTCGGTTCGGGCTTTTTCTATAGCATCTAGAACGTTTCGCAAAGTCATGCGTTGTTCTTCTGAACCTGAGAGTGCTTGTTGAAATACTTCACTCGAACTGGGAGCAGCATCGGTAATATTCATCGACAAGTCAAATACTAAAACCGACTTGTCTTTAATTTTGGGTTCACTATCGCTTGATGCTGCCGCAAATAGCAGTACCAAAAGACCTGTGGCGCCGACCCCGCAAAATATAAATAGCCCCAGTAAGCTTCCAATTACGCTAGCAAATGTTTGTTTGATAAAATTACGCATTATAGTCCACTTTTAAATAGTCAATAGTTAATAGTCAATTAGCAAATGGCAAATGACAAAAACTAATGACTATTGATGTATTTATATTTCCCCTTCTTCACCACTATTATCTATTCTAAACGTTGCAAACTTCCTGAAGACTGAAGGGAAGCCAAAGTAGTGTTACCAGTACAGAATAGCACTGTTGTGATTTCGGCGACTAAAACTGATGCTAAATCGTAAACTGCCGCTTCTGAATCTGCTGCCGCACGTAAAAATGGCATTGCTAACCCAGCAATATTGGCGCCCAGTGCAACAGCTTTGGCTACATCCAAACCATCACGTAATCCTCCCGATGCAATTAAAGGTATATCGGGAGCTATTGCGCGAATACTATTTATACACTCTGCTGTCGGCAAACCCCAATCTGCAAAAGTTCTGCCAAGGCGCCTTTGCATTGCTGTTTCCGCACGTTCACCTTCGACTTTTGCCCACGAAGTACCACCTGCTCCTGCGACATCAATAACTTTTACGCCAGCGGCAATAAGCTTTTGCGCCATTTGTTGAGAAATACCGTTACCTACTTCTTTTGCTATGACTGGCACTGTTAACTTTGAGCATAATATATTTATTTTGTCAAGTAAACCTTTAAAGTTTTTATCACCGCGCGGTTGGATGCACTCTTGGAGGGGGTTGAGGTGCAAAATTAGTGCATCAGCTTCTAGCATGTCCACAATTTGTAGACATTGGTCTAAGCCGTATTTATAGTTAAGCTGAACGGCGCCTAAGTTCGCAAACAGTAATGCATCTGGTGCGTGTTTACGAATTGCAAAAGTATCGATAACTTGGGGTTTTTCTACTGCTACCCGCTGTGAACCCACACCCATTGCAATTTTATAGTCTTGCGCGACTTGGGCAAGACGAAGATTGATGATACCCGCTTGTTCGGTACCCCCAGTCATTGAGGAAATGAGTAGAGGTGCATTAAGTGTCTTGCCCAGAAAGGATTGACTAAGATTTATTTCATCACAGTCTATTTCTGGCAAGCAGCAGTGAGTAAAGCGGTATTTCTCAAATCCGTTAGTGGTTTGTCGAAACTGGACATCCTCTTCCAAGCAGATACGGATGTGGTCAGCTTTACGCGATTGTGTTTGTGCCGAGATATTTACAGGAACGTTCACGAGTTTTAAGTCAATAAAGTATGTCGTTTTTCGTTCAATATAATATAGTTACTCGCACACCTCCGAAAATGGCAACAAAATTAGCTAATTTACAGAATCTGCTTTCAGACTTGATAAAGCGTTACTCTTCGCGTGTCGATTATTTAATGATTCGTTTTGAAGAAGCTCTTGGTACAGATATTTTGTTGCGTGGTGACAAAGTGGAAACTCTTAGCGAAGCAATTTCAATTGGTGGACATGTCCGTGCATGTTACAAAGGAGGCTGGGGTTTAAGTAGTTTTAACCGGATTGATACTATTACAGAACGTATTGAAGAAGCTATTGCTGCCGCGCGAATGATAGGGGATGAAGAAACTATACTGGCGCCTATCAAACCAGTGCGAGCAAGTTGTAATTTACCATTAACAGGAACCGATCCACGCAAAATTTCTCTAGTAAAGAAAAAAGAATTGTGTGATTTTTATACAGACCTACTTAAAAGTGTAGATGGTCGCATTACTACAACCTCGGTTCGCTATGCTGACAGCGCGCAAAAAGTAATGATTGCTACCAGTGAAGGAACATTTATTGAACAATCTTGGGTTGACATGGAAATGCGTTTCGCTGCAACTGCGAGAAATGGCGAAACTGTACAAACTGGACGTGAGACTACAGGTTCACGTAAAGCGTTTGAAGATTTGACTAATTTGGACGACCAAGTTAAAAGTGCTGCTACGCGGGCGATTAATGCTTTATCTTTACCATCGGTTTTGGGTAATACTTATACTGTGGTTATTGACCCTATATTAACAGGGTTATTCGTTCATGAGGCTTTTGGGCATTTAAGCGAAGCTGATATGGCGTATGAAAATCCTGATTTACTCGAAGTTATGACAATTGGCCGCCGTTTTGGAAGTGAAGAATTACAAATTTTTGACGGTGCGGCGCCTGCTGGGCACAGAGGTAGTTATTTTTACGATGATGAGGGAGTACCTGCGACAACTACGCAATTAATTAAAGATGGTGTGTTGGTGGGAAGATTACATTCACGGGAAACCGCTGGGAAATTAGATGAGGCGCCGACAGGTAACGCCAGATGTTTAAATTATCACTATGCCCCAATTGTAAGAATGACAAATACTTGGATTGAACGCGGCAAAACACCTGTTAAAGATTTATTTAGCGACATTAAAGAAGGTGTATATGCACGCAACTGGTTGGGTGGAATGACTAACGGTGAAATGTTTACATTCAGCGCCGGGGAAGCATGGATGATTCGTAATGGCAAAATCGCTGAACCAGTTAAAGATGTAACGTTATCAGGAAATGTGTTTCAAACTTTAGAAGATATTGAAGGTATTGGTGATGACTTTTATTGGGATGAGTCAGGGGGATGTGGTAAAGGTGGGCAAAATGGTTTACCTGTAGGTTGTGGTGGGCCTTCTTTGAGAATTCGAGATGTAGTAGTCGGAGGAGAAGCTATTTGACTTGTAGCACAGGCATCTTGCCTGTGCAGTATATGTATTTATCTTTACCACAGAGACACAGAGTACACAGAGAATATTGGCAACGGATGATGAACGGATGTAACGGATGGTTGATTTTAAATAATTAAACTTTGTTTGTTAGAAATAACTTATCCGCGTTTATATCCGTTGTAGGGCAAAATACAGTCAGATATAGTAGATTTTCTTGAAAAAATACTAAAATAATTGATCCCCCTAGCCCCCCTTAATAAGGGGGGAAAAAGAAGGTTTATAGCCCCCCTTAATAAGGGGGTTGGGGGGATTTTATCTCGGCGCCTATCTTAAAGCATTTTTTCTAGAAAGATTTTTGCCCGCGCGCATTTTGGATTAGCAAAAAATTCACTTGGCGTAGCATCTTCCGCTAAAGTTCCTTGGTCTAAAAACATAATTCTACTGGCAACTGAGCGTGCAAATCCCATTTCGTGAGTAACTATTGCCATTGTTATGCCAGTTTGTGCTAATTGTTTCATAACTTCTAGTACGTCTTTGACCATTTCGGGGTCGAGTGCGCTTGTTGGTTCGTCGAATAGTATCATTTCTGGTTCCATAGCTAACGCACGCGCTATAGCTACTCGTTGTTTTTGACCTCCTGATAATTTCGACGGGTAAACATCTGCTTTTTCAGATAATCCAACTTTTTTGAGTAATTCTAAACCGTGTGAGTTTGCTTGTTGTTTAGTAATTCCTTTGACTTTTATGGGAGCATAAGTCACGTTTTGCAGCACAGTCATATGAGGAAATAAGTTGAAGTGCTGAAATACCATTACTAAAGAGGTGCGGATTTTGGCGATGTTTATTTTGGGATTGGTAATTTCTTGGTCTTTAAAGTATATTTGTCCTTTAGTTGGGCGTTCTAGTAAGTTCATGCATCGCAAAAAGGTTGACTTACCAGAACCGGAGGGTCCGAGAATAGCAACTACTTCGCCTTTATTGATTTGGGTCGAAATATCTTTTAGCACATCTAGTTTACCAAAAGACTTATATAAAAATTCTGTACGAATAATTGCTTCACTCACTGCGTCTTAACCTTTTTTCTAAAATAAATGCACTTTGTGTTAAACCCATAACTAAAATATAGTAAATCAACCCAGCAAATAGTAAAGGCTCAAAGTAAATATATTTATTGGCGCCAACTATTTGGGCACTGCGTAATATTTCCACTACGCCAATTGTTGATACTAACGCCGAATCTTTCAATAGTCCAATTGTTTCATTTACCAATGCAGGCAAAATATTCTTCAAAGCTTGAGGTAAAATTATATCCCGCATCATCAACCATTTGGGAATACCCATAGATATGGAAGCTTCACTTTGCCCTTTATCTACTGCCTGAATTCCACCCCGGATGGTTTCTGACATATAGGCGCCGGAGTTAAGTGTAAAAGTTAATACACCTGCTTGTAGTGCGGAAATATTATAACCTGTAAGTTGGGGTGTTGCATAATAAACCAACGCTAACTGTAAAAGCAGTGGTGTACCTCGAAACACAGAGGTGTAAGCATTGGCAAGTGACTGAAGCGGTTTAATATCAGAAATTTTGAGTAAAGATAATACTGTTCCCCAAATTAATCCCAGAAACACAGAGATAATAGTAAATAATAGAGTTAAAGGAATACCTCGAAGGATAAAAGGAATATCTCTTCTTATTCTACCAAAGTCTAAATTCAGTCCAGTTTTAACTTCTGTTGAGGATAAATTAGCAACGTTTGTGTTTTTAGAAAACCATTTAGTGGCGAGTTTTTTTAGTGTACCATTATCCTTCATCTTTTGAAGCACTTCATTGAAAGGCGCCACCAAAGGAGAGTTTTTAGCAAAAGCAATTGCCGAACCAGAATTTTCTTGTGAAGGAATAACATTAAACTCTAAATCAGAATTACTTCGTGCAAATCCCTCTGCTACAGTATTTTCAATAATCGCCGCATCAATACGTTTAGACTTAAGTTCTTGAATAGCTTCAGAAACTCGATTTAGTTGCTTTAATTGAATTCCTGTAACTTTTTTAGCAATCTCCTTAAGATTCTTTTCCTGAATGCTGCCTAATTGCACCCCGACTGTTTTACCTGATAACTGTTGAGCTTTGAGCAGGTTGCTACCTTTGGGCGCCACAATCGTATCTTGAGCAGTATAATAAATAATAGAGAAATCAACATTTTTTAAACGTTCTGGTGTCGGAGACATACCAGCCATTACAAAATCAACGCGGTTTGTAGCAAGCGCAGGAATTAAGCCATTAAAATCAGACTCAATGACATTCAGTTTAAATTTTAATTCCTTGGCAATATAATTAGCAATATCAATATCAAACCCAATAATATTTCCTGAGCCTTCCGTATCGTAATACTCATAAGGAGGATAATCGGGAGAGGTTATCATTGTCAGTGTGTCTTTACCAACTAACGCTTGTAAAGGATTGTTTTGACTGATAATAATGCTAATTGCTAGGACTGTCGCAAGAAGTGTGTGAAATATAGACTTTTTCCGCTTTTTCATTTATCCAATAAGGTAGATGCACAGCCTATTATATGAGAATTAAAGAAAACTGGCGCCTAAATCCTCACACGTAATATAATTAGTCATATTTTATACGTTGATAGCACAATGATTAAGCATTTGGCGATTGCTTTGAGTCTCTTGGTACTAACTGGGTTATCTCACGTACAGATGGTGATGCCAGCAACTGCCGCGAACCAAACTAATCCTTATACTTTGCTACTAGTAACGGTGCAATTAAAAAAGTCAAATAACTGTAAAAAGTCAATCGACTGTTTCCTTATAAATATTTTCATTATCTTCAATTTCATTATCCTCTTCTTCGCCTTCTTCGTCTTCTTCAAGCAAATCAAGTGCTTCTCTAACTCCAGCAAAGGACTCATTTGATTCGGAAGATTCTTTTATCTGCTCACTTATAGAAACAACTTTGGGTAGTATAACATGAAATTCTTTTCTCCAATTGGAAATCATAGCTTCAGTCCAGTTAATATCATTATTTACATCCTCTTTTGTACGTTTAATCAAATCTCTAACACCTTCAGAAGATTCAGACAATATTATTTTTACAAGTTCTATACATTTTTCAATTCCAGAACCTACAGTAATCATGGTGTATTTATCATTTGGACGTACTAGAATATTACTCCAATAAGGTTGATTTCGATTGAAGAAGTCATTTTCATCCATTTTAGTAATGCTATAAGAGATGGCATCTAAAGTTTCTTGAATACGATACTCTGAACCTATCTTCAGTAAAAACTTTGAAACTGCAAAAAAAAGAATTTTTTGCCCTAGGATAGTATATAAGATATTTGAATTACGTAAGTCTTTTATACCTGCTTTTTGGCTTGGACTTAATTGAGCTTGCTCCGGTTGATTTGGAATATTTATACCTAATTGCTTAATTTGTAATACCCAATCTTTAAAGGGTTGTAGTTCAGTAAAGAACCACTTAAGTAAAGCTTTTGTACCAATTTCAGGAAGTTTAGGATGAGATTCATAATAATCATCTATTCAAAATAAAAAATGATGCTTGGCACGGTAAAACGCTTTGCTTTAAATTAAATGCAGCCTACTGGCGCCTTAATAAATATGGTAGAGACGTGGTTAAGCCTTGAGGGAATACAAGTGGATTACACGTCTCTACCAATATGTATATTAATTAAAGTCTACTTTAGTAGACTTGTGCTATTAGCCTTGGAATTGATTCCAAGGCGGGATATAAATTACGCAGGGTTTGTTTGCATTTTCTTCTGAAGCAAGTTAATAACGGAAGCTTTTTCTAAGATTCCGAGTAGTACGCCGTTATCACGAATTACTGCAAGTGCGGATAACTTTTGTTGTTCTAGTAGTTGTACTACATCTAGCAATGATTTATCAGATTCTACAGTGGTGGATGCTTCGATTGGTCGCATTACTTCGCTGATTTGCGTTTCTGACCATAATGTAGTAGGAACTGCGCGCAAGTTATCTACTGATACTGCTCCTACTAATTGTCCCTCGGCGCCTGTCACTAGGAATCGACGATATTGACCGTTTAATATTTGTTCGTCTGCAAACTCTCTCAAGCTCATGTTTGCTGTAACAATTGGGCTATCTGGAGTGATTGCGTCTGCTGCTGTTAGTCCTGTTAGTCGTTCTTGTATGGTTGCGGCTCTTGAAGCATTACCAGCGTTTTGCAACAGAAAGTAACCTATCAATAAGTTCCAAGAGTTGGCAAAGCTACCAAACATGAGTAGGGGAATTAAACCAGAGGCAATTGCTACCCAACCAAAGATTTGACCCACTCGACTGGCAAAAACTACACCTTTATAAGGGTTGCCTGTAATTTTCCAGACGATGGCTTTTAATATATTTCCACCATCAAGTGGTAAGCCAGGAATTAGATTAAATAACGCTAATGATAAGTTAACAGATGCTAACACCATTAGGATTGCAGCGAGTGGCCCACTTGCAGAGGCGCCAAAACCAATAGCTGTAAATATGACGAATAGTAATAAGCTAACTAAAGGGCCTGCAATGGCTACCCAGAAAGCATCAGCTGGGGTTTTTGATTCTTTTTCTAAGCTTGCTAAACCACCAAATATAAAGAGTGTGATTGACTTTACATCAATACCTTGACGAATGGCAACGAAGCTATGTCCCAATTCATGAGCGACAACAGAGGCGAATAATAATAATGCTGTCGTCAGTCCTAGTAGTGCTGCAAGTCCACCACCCAGGTAAGGAAATTGCCCTGCTAGTCCACTGCTATAGCTCCAAGTTACTAAACCTAAGATTAAGAACCAGGATGGGTGAATATAAAAAGGAATGTTTTTGAGGTTGCCTATCCGAATTGTTCCATTCATGGCGCCTACCTTTGATTTCGATATCTCTATAGTAACGAAATGTTAAGCAATTTTAATTTTTGTAACGGTAGTAGTGTCCGTCTGTTAAGGTGTGGTTTTACCTATCAGGGGTTATTCTACAAGGCAAATAAGGATAGAATTTGTCTATATACAAAAACTATTAGTGAAGCGAAAGTTAAAAAATGAAAGTTTTAGGGTCAGTTTTGGCTGCATTGTTCCTGCTAACAACTCCTGCTGTCGCTGTTGAGTATCAGGGGCAGAGTATAGATGGTAAAAAGCTGGATGCCAAAGCTTATTATTATGCGACTGGTGGAGTTTATGATGTTAAGGTACGCTTTGATAAAAGACGAGCAACCATTTATTTTTCTGATGGAAACCAAACAACTATACAGCTAAATCAAAAGGTTATAACTGACTCAAAGGTTATTGAAGGATTTGGGAAATTAGGACAATATCCTATAAATCAAACATTTAGTGTTGGATTAGTATATGATGCAGAGTGGGGCAGTAGTGGTTTACCGCAATCAAGTCCTCTCGAAGGCTTATGGAGAATTAGTTTAGAAAATTTATAATCATGTTTGAAACCGGGTTTCTAAATGCTAGAAACCCGGTTTCTGTGTAATTATTTGTGAAAAAATATCATGTTTGAAATAGGTGCGGTTTTAACAGCTACCTTTGATATCCGTCTAATTATTCTTTCGGTTGCGATTGCAATAGTTGGTTCTTGTATTGCTTTAGATATAGCTGAACAAATTTTTATTGCATCAGGACGCGCGCGTGTTTGGTGGCTGTTTGGTGGCGCCACTACTTTGGGTATTAGTATCTGGGTGATGCATTTTACCGCTATCCTTTCGTATAAATTACCTATAAAGATTGATTATAATTACACAATCGTGATGATTTCAATGGTTGTGGCAATTGTTGGTTCGGGTATTGGATTTTTTATTGTTACACGCTCTTCAACAGTGGAATGGTTAACTTTATTTGCTGGCAGTGTTTTCATTGGTGGTGCGGTAATTGGTATGCACTTTACTGCGATGTCATCGCTGTTAGTTCCAGCTAGAGAGTCGCATGACCTAAAGTTATTTATACTGAGTGGTGTAGTGTCAATTGCTGCATCTTTTGCTGCATTATCGTTAACATTCTACAAACAGATAAGGGTGCCTTTGAAGGTGCAAAAATTTGGCAGTACTATGCTAATGGGAATTGGAATTTGTGGAATGCATTATATTGCTTCTTCAGGTATTCGCTACCGCACGGTAAAATCTTTGAACGTGTCCGAGCTTGCTCCTGTAAAAAATACACCGTTAGTAATTGCCATTAGTATTGCGACTTTAATTATCTTGACATTAGCGCAACTATCTGCAATTTTTGGTCGGCGCCTAAGTGCTGAGGTGGCGAAAACAGAAGTTTTGCGACAAAGTGAAGAAAAGTTGGAACTACTTGTTAAACAGCGCACCGCAGAATTAGAAACGGCTTTGGAAGCAGCAAAAGCAGCTAATGAAGCTAAGACACAATTTTTAGCCAATATGAATCATGAATTGCGGACACCGTTAAATGGAATTATTGGGTTTTCGAGCGTTCTTTTAGAGCAAACTGTTGGTGCATTAAACGATAAACAACGACAATATATAAATATAATATACGAGTGTGGATATCAGCAGTTAGACTTAATTAACGATTTTCTAGATATCGCCAAAATAGAGGCGGGAAGAGAAGAACTAGAAATCGTCACTTTATCGGTAGAAGAAATTTGTCATATGTGTATTTCGGTGGTGAGGGAGCAAGCAACTAGACGAGGTTTGCAATTATTATTAGAAATTTCGCCAGATGTTACAACTTGTAACGCTGACGAACGCCGTTTGAAACAAATTTTATTGAACTTACTTTCAAATGCCGTAAAGTTTACTGAATCTGGTTCTGTAACATTAAAAGTTGATAGAGAGGCAGAATATATTAAATTTGCTGTTATCGATACTGGTATTGGTATTTCTCCAGAGGAAGGAGAAAAGCTATTTCAACTATTTCAGCAAGTTGGTAGCAATTATAGGAAACGGCAAGGTACAGGGTTAGGGTTGGTTGTGTCGAGAAATTTAGCTCGATTACATGGAGGTGATATTATACTTAAGTCGGAGTTAGGGCGCGGTAGTTGCTTTACTTTATTATTACCATTATTGTAGTTGATATCCCCGAAGCCGAAGCGCGAATTCGATATAATATTATGTCCGGTAACGTAACCATAATACAATCTTTGTAGAGACGTTACATGTAACGTCTCTACGTATGGGCAATTTAAATTTTGAGAGACAATAGGCTGAATGCTTGCAATAAAATACCCAAAATTTTATCCACCTCTTTAATATAATATTCAACAGAATCTATATAAACAGTAGTTTCTTCGATAAATAAAAATTTCCAAGTAGTCCCACTCGTAACAGACCCATAAATTCGTTTGACTTCATTTCCTTTAGCTTAATTGAATAATTGTGCTGCAACCATTGCCGCAACACATTGACCAAGACCTCCAATAATATCTTCTTTTTTGCCTCAAAAATAAACATTACAGGCGCCGAAATAAAGAGTTGTTCGCGTGACCCACTAAAAATATAATCGCAACGTCCTTGTAACCCTTTTGTTACGTCAATGTTAAATTAATTTCCTGAAAATAACGATATTTTATTGTTTAATAACTCTTTACAATCAGCTAAAATTGGTGCGATTATAAACTCCGAACGAGCTTTTTCAGTTCCTATGGAAGTTGCTAAAGGAATATAGTCAGCCAATATTGTTTTTAAAATTTCTGATGGTGAAACTGGGCTTACATCATTAAATAAATTTACAGTTTCATCAAGTGTTAAATTAAAGCTGCTTTGTGCCTGAGAAAGAGTAAAATCACTGTATGCCATTTTTATAGCTTTATTGTTGAACTTTAAAATAAATTAAAACGTAGCACTCAAAAGTAGCTCCTACCTATTTTTACATACATCATTCGTTAGAAGAAAAGAAACTTATAACTTACTAGTATAACAACGTGTGTCAGGAGATAAAAAGTTGAGAAAGCTTAGAGTTTTTATTAGTTTGTTTGTTGCTTGTGTAATTGCCGTATCATATTACACACAGTCTCAGGCTGCGAGGAATGATAGAAATTTGCCCACATCGGTAAGTACAATTGGTCGTATTGAACAGGTTGCCGGATTCACAGGGCCAATGCCAACAGGAGTTACTGTTACAAAAAGTGGTCGTATCTTTGTTAACTTTCCTCGCTGGGGGGATAAAGTTGATTTTACTGTCGCAGAGGTAAAAAAGGGTGGTGCTGTCGCTTATCCAAATTTAGAAATTAATCGGCCTAACACTACTGACCAATCAAAATCGTTTGTTTCTGTGCAAAGTGTTGTCGTTGATCCCCTAGACCGTCTTTGGATTTTAGATACAGGTAGTATCGAATTTAAGCCTACTTCCTATGGTGGTCCTAAGCTGATTGGCGTTGACCTCAAACAAAATCGTATCTTCAAAACTATCTTATTCCCTCAAGAAGTCGCTTTACCAACTACATATCTAAATGATATTCGGTTCGACTTACGACGAGGTACTGGCGGGATGGCGTTTATTACCGACTCATCCGACCAGGGTCCGAATGGTATTATTGTTGTTGACTTAGCTAGTGGTAAAAGCTGGCGCCGACTTAATGACCATCCATCAACTAAAGCTGAACCTAATTTTTTGCCTAGCGTTGAGGGTCAACCACTGATGAGCAGACCACCTAATGAACCACTTAGTTATATTAAATTAGGCGCCGATGGTATTGCAATTAGTGCTGATGGAAAGCGTCTATTTTATTGCCCGCTAGCTAGCCGTAATCTTTACAGTGTTAGTGTTGATGCGTTAGCAAATCAACAAACAACTGACGCACAAGTTGCACAAACAGTAATATTGCACGGTGATAAAGGTGGAGGTTCTGACGGACTAGAATCAGATTCACAAAACCGGATTTATCTAACAAACTACGAGCATAACGCTATTTACCGTCGTAACGAGAACGGAATGATTGAAACGCTCATTCATGACCCGCGCGCGCTTTGGCCTGATACAATGTCAGTAGCAAATGATGGTTATCTTTACTTCATCGCAAATCAGTTACATCGCCAACCCCGATATCACCAAGGCAAAGACTTACGTCAAAAACCTTACAGCTTATTCCGAACTCGAATTAATGCCCAACCAGTTTCTCTAGTAGCAACTTCCAAATAAAAACATCAAAATCTTCTTGTGGGGTGGGCATCCTTGCCCGCCCATAAAATTAGAACTAATATTCCATCCTGCTTATTTTGGTGGCATATTTATTTACCACAGAGGCACAGAGTTCACAGAGATCAGAGTTAAGAGTTAAGAGAGTCAGGTTTGAGTTGCATAACTGCTAATATTAGAGATACACATACACCAAACAACGCAAGCGCAACCAATGGCAACGCAAAAAGTCACGGTTGAAAACGTAATAGAAGCGTTTTGCGCCCAAAAGTTGATGTAATTAGAAGGGGTTTTTGGTTGTATGCAAAAGAAGAAGGTTTGTCTGGTTTAGATGGCTAAACGACGATTGCCATACCATTGACTCAAATCATGTTCAATTTCTTCAAGGATGGCTATAGCATCTATGAGTGATTTTGCCTCAACTGTTAACAACGCAAATGCCCTATCAACCCGTTGTTGATAGTTTTGCGGACAAAGGGGAAAGTTATTGGCAATTGCTACGGCGCCTTTCTCATTCAATAGGTACTCTTGATTAAGTGCAAATAGTACCTGATTCATACAAGCGACGCTGCGGAAACAGCAACCTGCTGCATAGGCAACATCACCGCGCGATATGGATTTTTTCGCAACTGACAGTGAAAAACTAATCTCCCAAGCAAAGGTATTTATAGTTACTTGTTTAAGCTCTGTAGGATAAGGTTTTGCCTTTGCCTTTAAAGCTTCCAAAACACCATCGGGATCAAAAAGTGGCAAACAAATAGCAACTTCTCCTATATATATAGAGGAGACAAAACCGTGGGGATGTCCCGGTTGATAATCAATCGTGATTTGCCCAAGCTTGCAATTATCAATAACATCATTAACTTGAATCAAATTACGATAGAGAAAATCTACAGGTACACCTTCTATTTTTAGCCAACCACCCCCGTTAATCCATTTTCCCCATTCACCAATCGATGTGATTAGATTTGGTCGATGGTTGTCGTCAAGTTCAGAGGCTAGGTTATTGAGAGCAATTATATCTGGCGGATTTTCTGGTTGATAATAAATTCCTAAATCTACATCTGACTTTTGTGTATGGTTGCCTCTTGCTCTTGAACCACCAAGTGCAATTGCTGCAATTCCTTGAATTGATTGCAAACGCTCGACTACGTAGTGGATGAACTGAGGCAATTGCTGATTCATATTAGAGATTTCCAAAAATTAAATTAACTATCTTGTGAGGTGAGCATCCAAGCAAACACCCTTTGATATCAGGACGCTTTGGATTCAGCACAACGCGCTTTGTCTTGGAACCGTGAGTTAAAGAACCGGTGAAGGTCGAATACTCGCTGTAATCGGTTCTATATATATGATACAAAATCAACAAGACCAAGCATTACAATATCTTAATCAAGCATTACCAATAGTCAGAGAATCTGGGATGCGTGCGTTAGTAATGCCTATAACAGGCTGTAGCCGTAGAGTGCAGCAATTCTTGGTGTAAATAATAACTCTCCAGAACCAGCAGCCGAAAGCATCCACAAAAAACTTGAACTCAGCCATTTCAAGTTTTTCCGACCGTGCGGTGAATATGGTATACTTATTGCGCTTTGTTCCTGCTGTTTGTTAATAATCTCTGTTGGTAAATCGTAGCCGCTTCTATTATTCATTTTTTGCTATCTCGTATAGAATAGTACTGATTTGTCTAATTTTTTGAGATGGCGCCAATTATGAATTAGATTTGCTAAAGCGCTTCTGGACAATAACCTAAATTTTTCGATTGTACAGAACAATGTCTTCTATTTTATGCCCTAATATCAGTGCTGCAACAGCACTAGCAGAAAGGTTATTAGCTTGCGACACCACCATCATCCTTTATCTTTTTTATACTAAAAACGGGTTAAAACTATACTTTTAATAGACGTGAAACTCGAAGAGATGCTACCCTGCGGGAAAACTCCGTTTACGTTCCTCAGCATGACAAAAGTTCATATTTTACCCGTTTACAGTATACCTGAGCGCCTGCTATTTAAAGTTACTGCTTTGATTAAGTTTCTTCATGTTTAGTTCAAACTCCTCAAATTTTATTGTCAATTCTAATCAAGGTTAATTTTTGTATTTTAGTTTCATACAAAATTATGTAATTAAATCGTAAAAATGCTACTTAATCTACTGAATTTAAAATTTTGGGGTAGCAGAATTACATTGTTTTTAATATTAATCTTAAATAGTGGAAAACTAGTGTAATTTTTACTAGAAACAATCATTATAATTCTGCCGTAATAATTCTTGAATTTCACCGCGCAAAGCAGTAATTTCATCATGCAGTTGTGTAATCGATTTAGCTCCTGCTAACTCAGCTTGATCATCATCTGCATCTCGACCAATGAAAAATGTAGCAAGGGTAGCTGTAAGGTAGCCAAAAACAGCAGAAGCGTATAGCGCTAGTATAAAGCATAGAACCCGACCTTCAGGTGTTTTGGGCCAGTATTCCGAACCCATAGTTGTTACCAACATTGCTGTCCACCATAAAGCTGCACCGTAATTGTTCAATCCAGAACCGTCAGGAAGTTCGCGTTCAAATGTATACATTCCTGCTGCTCCAACAAGCGTTACAATCACTGTTAACACCACTATATAACCAAAACCACGACGGTTAAAACTGGCGCCTAATGCCCGCATTCCTTGGTTTGCACGAGTGAACACACGCAACAGTTGTAATCCTCGAACAGCGCGCGCTGTTCGTAGTACTTTCACAACTCGTACTATACGTAAAGTTCTCAGGGCTGGTAACAATAAAGAAATTGCGGTCAACCAATTACGCTGAAGATAAGAACGTTTATGCGGAGCAACGGCAAATTTAACTATAAAATCAAGTATAAAAATTATCCATATTGTATTGCTGGCGATGTCTAAGAGTGGAGAGACTCCCCAAATTAACTCAATAATAAATAACCCCAACCACACAAAGGCAAGTACAAGCATTGGGGTTTCTAGTCAATCTTCTAACAGTTGGAGGATTTGATTGCGCTCTTGTTCTAAAGCTTGTTTGTCAGATGGATTTAGATTTCTCATAGGTAACTATTTTACTTTGTCAGCTCTAAAACGCTGACATCGACCAAAGGTGTGATATTTAAGTTTTGTTGTAGACGAGTTTCAATTTCTCGCTTTAAACGAGAGCTTTAACCTGTTCTGAGGCTTGAGATGCTGGAGGACGTAATGTAATTATATCAGTTGGTAGTAATGTAATATGTACTTTATTTATGTTTTCGAGTTTCGTTAATAACTTTTCAACTTGGCGATTAGAAATATGAACAAGCACTAAGTCGATTAAATCATCACTACCCATTGCCTTTAAGTGAGGCGCCCTGGAAAGCAGCCGCAGTTGTTGCTTTATATTTTGGAATTCAGCAGATTGAAAGTTTAATTCTAGTACCTTTGGTCCATCCCCCTCTGTATGAATTGTTCTCAGTACAAGCAAGCAATAAATAAACGTACCGATAAATGTACCAAGAACAACTTGATTACCCGTATCCTGCATAAAATTACGCAGCAGCCGATGTCCAAAATTAGAAGCAGCAAGTTGAAGCGCTACAATTGTAATGGAAAATGCTGTAGCAGAAACGCTTACCATCGAACCTGCAACAGCTTCAAGTAAAGAACGGGCGCCTGAAGCTCCACCAGTGTAAATCCACCAATAATTAATACTTTTGCCTGTACGATCAAGCATTAGCATTGTAAACGCCAAAATCGTAGCCAGAACCGCCATGACTGATGGTAAAAACCAATAACTAGAGTGGAGTGCATCCCAAAGCTTACTAACGCGCGCGTTTTTCATATTTCATCATTCGTGGTTTGAGAATCTACTTTGCCGTTGTTATTATTTGAGGAGCGCGCAGAAGCGAGCAACCGCAGCGAATCACTGATGCGACGAGGTTTTGGAACTTCACTTTTACCTGCTGGCCATCCTTCACGCTGTCGCGAACGATTTCCATCTGTTTCTTCAGTTTGATCGTGAAACAAAATTTGTCTGGTTGGATAAGGCAAATCAATACCGTTTTCGTACAACTTTTGCTTGATGGCAGAAAGTACTTTATCCCGTGATTTTAGATCATCTATGCGTCGTGGCGGTTTAATCCACCAACGCGCGCGGATATTGACGCTACTTTCTGCTAATTCCATCAGTAGCACATCAGGCGCCGGGTCTTTTAAAACCTCGTCTACACTAAGTATGGCTTCAAGCATTAACTGTTTTGCCCAGTCGATGTCATCACCGTAGCCAATGCCAATGTCATATTCAATACGACGGTTATTGAAAGCGGTGTTGACGGTAACAGAATTGGTAAATAATTGAGAATTGGGAATTACTATGCGGCGCCCATCGTAAGTTCTGATTGTAGTTGCTCTGGTCTCAATATTTTCTACCGTTCCTTCAAAATTATTAAACACAATTTGGTCATCAATTTGAAACGGTTCAGTTAAAAGAATTAAGATGCCAGATAAGAAATTTTGTAGAATATCGCGGAAAGCAAAACCAATCGCTACCCCACTAATTCCTAGCAATTGTATCAAATCGCCTGCCTTGAATGTCGGAATCACAATCGATAGAGCGACAAATAGACCCACCATAATTGTTATACCCTGTGCCAACCGTCCTAGCACTAATCCCAAATTCCTAGCCTGCCGACGATTACGAGTTAGACGTTTGACTAACCGCTTAATTGCCCTAGCAACGAAAAAGAAAATGGCAAAAACAATTAATGCCAGCACTATATTAGGCAGCAAGAGAATAAACCCGTTAATCATGCCCTGAATTTTATCCCAAACTGCGAATATCTCTGCATTCATGTTATTTTTATTTACTTATTTACTAGCAATGCTGATACTAGTCAAAAACAGTGAGATTTAAATCTATCTGAAAAGGTATTTATTCACCTCTTTACACTTTGTTATTTTAGCTTTAAATATTTTTAAGCGATTCTGAATATTATTAATAACGGGAATATTTAATTATTTTTTGTGAGCATTGACATCTATCTTAGGTTAAAAATTTTTACGCACCAAGATAGAAATTGCATTTTTTTATAAGTAAAATAATTAATTAATCCACGAGTTTTCCACAATTGATGTTTATACTATGCTTAGACATACAGCGTATCGCACGTTCATTGTTTTAGTTCAGAATCCTTTGTTTATAGTAGAGATGTTGTATATAACGTCTCTACAGGATTTTTTCTATCTGAAGATGTCAACCAAATATTTAAGCAAGTAATGGTGTTATCCACGCAATTAACACCGTGCTGATACCACCAAATCTTACTCAAAGCTAACAACCATAATTCTTTTTTAACCCTTACTCCCATTCTTCCCACAAACGTCAAAATTAGGGGCCGCGCTCCTAATCGACATTTTTGGCTATTGTTATTAAGTCGTACTAGCCTTGTGCTAGGCCCGATTTTACTTATGGGAATTATTGGTGGTAGTTGGTGGGTTTGGGTTTTTATCCAACAACGATTAGCAGCGTTAGTTGAAAGAAATCTTCAACAGTTGCTTGGGCGCCCTGTTGAGTTAGCTCACATCTTGCACCAGGCCTAGAAACCGGGCTTCTTGACAAAAAGTTTGCTATA
>NZ_MRCD01000040.1 GCF_001904745.1 Calothrix sp. HK-06 | reverse complement strand
GCTCCTGCTGGCGCCTTTGTATCTAACCAGAATACAGGATTTTGGTCATGTTACTGGGTCTGGGCACCCAATGCCCAAGTCTAACAATTTAGCTTTCACGCTTTTTGGCTCTATGCCACAATAATAATACTGTTTATGGCGTAAGTCCGCGAGGTAATAGCCAGCTTCACCGTTTGCCAGATGAAATAATTCGCTAGCCAGTTGCTTTTCAGAAATACCGTATAGCAACCGCAAATCATCAAAATCAACCTGTATCGGCAGTCGATTATAAAAAGTTCGTGATTTTTTT
The DNA here is from genome assembly GCF_001904745.1 of Calothrix sp. HK-06. GTDB lineage: Bacteria > Cyanobacteriota > Cyanobacteriia > Cyanobacteriales > Nostocaceae > Dulcicalothrix. The sequence continues at coordinate 68,861 of NZ_MRCD01000040.1, read as the reverse complement.
AAAATCCACTTACCATCTTGGCGCAACACAACACGAAAATAATCTGGATGAATTAACATATATTTATAGACCTAGTGGATGCAAGGAAAGCCTCAAGAAGGACTGAGGCCTAAACTTTAACTGTTAGGCATTCGGCGAGTGTGGTTCAGTAGACCGCAGTTCAGGAGGGAGGTCATCGCTATCCAAAACTCTTCCCTCTTCGCCTTTAACATCGGTTTCAAGCCAACCAATTGCCTCCTCCTCCTCTTCAGAATCAGCTACAAAAACTGGTTCGTAGACAATTATGTCTTCGGGATTAGGCTTCGGTTCGCTACCGTTATTATTGCCTTCTACTTGAGTCAACTGTTTACACCTCCTTTTGAGGGTTAATTTTTCTTCCCTCATTAAATAAGTGTATATCACTTATCGATAGTTTTCAATATTTTTGCTACGCTGAACAAGAATTAATTCTCCAGAGGCAACAGCATCTAAAAGCTGTCCAGCAGAACCTTCTTCGCCATAAACATAACCTAGTTTAGCGGCAATTTCCTTTATCTTTTCCGGGGTATTGGATGCGACTCGTGCGAGCATAGTTGTGCGTTCAAGCTTTTTTCTACCCATTTTAATTTAATATACCTATATATCGGATATATTAACATGAAGGTTATTGATTGGCTTGACGCCTACTCTATCAAGACCAAATGCAAAAATTCCCCCTCTTCTCGTAGGAGAGGGGTTGGGGGAGAGGTTCCAAAATATATTACTGTTCTTCTTTCGCCAAGCTTGAAGCGTGCAACTTCAGAAAACTATCAAACGGATACCAAGCCAGTACATACCAAGGAATAATATCTAACTGCAAACCTTGAAGCATGAGTTTGCGGATTGATAAACAACCTAGTCCTAATGGAAATAGGAAGCGCAGGTCAACTACTCCATCGGTTGTTTTTTTGACTCGTTTGTTTAAATTAATGACTGTGCTTGCTACTCCATCTGCTACTTCAGATTTTCCTCCACCTATATCACCAAAAATTATTCCTAGGTCTTGAAGTGCGGAGTATACGTTTTCTAAACTTTCTTCACCTTCGTGCTGAATGGTTATACTACCTTGTGATACGTTTGTACGTACTTGTTTGATGTTGGGATGCGATTGCAAAGCGCTGGAGATTCGCTGCATTTCTCCGATTTTGCGATGCTTGTTGCCCACTCGCAAGCGTAGTCTTCCTGGTGTGCCGCTGACTAATTTTGCTGTGATTTGAGCAGTATTTTTAATGTTTTCGGCAGTAATATCTATGACTGCGGGTTGTTCAAGTTTGACTGGTTTTGATGGTTTTATTTTTGGTGGTTTTGCGCTCGCGACGAATCCGTTTTTTGACACTGTGTTGACCTCAATCATTATTTGTCTGGCGTAATATAAAAATCCTATTTTATTTTTTAATTGAATGTATGGTGGCTTCGCCCCACTTACTTTAAATTTTTTAAACTTTACATTTTTTAATATTAAGAAATAATATACTATTAGCCCCCCTTATTAAGGGGGGTTGGGGGGATTTAAATTCTATCCCCTCTTACTTAACCGTGGTCGTGGTCGTGTGTTTCGGGATGACCACTTGCTTCAAAAGCGGGGAGCTGTTTTGAATCAGCTATTTCTGCTCTTGCTTCAGCTACCATGTCTTCCCAGGTTTCACCAAGTTCTGCAAAGGCGCCTTTACTTTTTTCGTACAGTACTATGCCACCTTTTATTAAGGTTTTAGCAAATGGTTTGCCAACGTTTGCAACTACTGGAATAACTACGGGCGCCAGTAATACTGCACCAATACCAGCGATAATTCCAGGTGCGCCTGCATCTTCAACGAAATCTGTGATTTTAGCCATTTCGATTTTCCTCCAATCGATTAATTAATTGTGATAAAGTTGTCTAGTCTATAGTCGTTGAAACAACTATTTCATCTCTCTGTGTACTGATTATTCAGCACTTTTTTTGAGCATTGGACGTAAGGCATTAACACCCGCAACTACTGTTGAACCATTGTTGACAACGGTAGCTGTGAGGGGGTTAAGTCCAAATATCGCTGCTACTACCAATGCGGCAAGATTAGGTATGGCGATAATACTTGTGTTTTGTTGAATGAGTTGTTTGGCTTTACGAGCGACTTCAATAGCTTCGAGTAAACCTTGCAAGTCATTATTCATTAACACTAAGTCTGCTGTCTCGCGCGCTATATCGGAACCGTTAGCAAAGGACACTGATACATCCGCAAATGCTAATGCGGCTGAGTCGTTGACCCCATCACCAACGAATGCGACTGTTTTCCCTTGGGCGTGTAGCTGCTGAACTACATCAGCTTTCTGCTCTGGAAATGCTTCGGCATGGGTATTTTTTGGAGAAATGCCTAATTCTGCTGCTACAGCACTTGCTGTCCGTTTGTTGTCTCCGGTAAGCATGTGGACATCTATACCTTCGACTGTTAACAGCGATTGAACTACTTTTTTGCTTTCAGGACGAACTACATCACTATGTTCTATTATACCCTGTAATTCTCCATTTGTGGCAACAAATATTGCAGATGCTGGACGTTCTTCTAAGGCATCAAGTGCTGACATATCAACGTTTTCTTGACGCAAGAAACGTTCGCTTCCGACGTATACTAATTTTCCATCGATAATAGCTTCTACGCCTAAACCAAGTTGATATTCCCATTTTTCACGGGTGAGAAAATCTATTTGTTCAAGTTCTGCGTGACGTACTACTGCCTCTGCAACTGGGTGTGTTAAACGCATTTCAGCAGTGGCAGCTAGAGCAAGTACATAATTTGCAGATACTTCTGAATTGAAGCTTCTAACATTAGTGACACCAATTTCACCTTTTGTTAAAGTACCTGTCTTATCGAATACTATGGTGTCGATGCTTGCTAGCTGTTCTAATGCGCGTCCACTCCGAATTAAAATGCCTCGACGTGCTGCATACGTAAGTGCTGCTAATACAGTTGTTGGAACGCACACACGAATGCCTGTTGCAAAATCAAGGGTGAGAATACTAGCTGCGCGTGCTGGGTTTCTGGAGAGCGCAAATACAGAAGCGCTAAGTAATAAAGTTGGGACTACTGCTTTTTCTGCTATTTTTGCTGCGTAATTCTCCATACGAGTATCATGAACAGGCGCCTGTTGCATAAGCTCAATAGTCTTACCTACGCAAGTATCATTACCTACGCGCTCTGCGACTATATATATTTGACCTTCGCGAACTAAGCTTGATGCGTAAACAGTTTGCCCTTCACGCTTACTTACGGGCATTGATTCACCTGTAAGCTTTTGCTCGTCGAATAAAGCTTGGCCACGTAAGATAGTGCCATCTACAGGTACTTGTTCACCAGGATACACAATAACTGTGTCACCCTTTTCTACTTCTTCAATCGGAACTTGCACTTTTTCACCATCACGTTCTATCCAGGCAAATTTTCCTAACGATGACAGTAAATCTAGAGTTTGCTGTGCAGATGAACGTGCGGTACGGTCGCGAATATTCTCTCCTATTTCAATTAACCCAAGCATAAGCGCAGGTGTGAGAAATTGACCTTGTACGGTAGTTATGGCAATTGCCATAAAGTCGAGAAATTCGATATTGAATTTACGCTCGTTGTAAATTGCTGAAAATGCGCGTTTGGCTACTGGTAATGTTGCTAAAGCAATGGTTGAGGCAGTTAATAATGGTGATATTGATAAACCAAGAGGCCCACCTAAGACAGCTAAGGTTGCTGCTACTGCTGAAAACTTCCAACTTGGAATTCCGTTTTCTTCTTCAGGAGCAGGTACAGAAACTTTTTTTGTCTTGAGAACAGCAACATCTGTGGCAGCTTGCAGAATATGACCAATGTGCGCGCGCATTAAAGCTGTGTTTCCGAAGCTAGGTTCGTAATTTACAGTTAGCGATGCTGCTGCTGGTTTTAGCTTTACGCTTGTTACATATTTATCTGCTTCTATCAAACTCAGCAATCTTTGCGCGTACTCCGCATCTTCTTTTAAATGTGGAACTCGTAAGCGCAGTCTTCCTGGAGTTTCATGGATGACGCTGTAATATACTTTCAGGCGACTCGAACTTTTAGTATTTTTGACCAAAGTTACTTTGCCTGATTGTACACGGTCAGGAGGCGCCGCCTTCAAAGACCGAACGGCGGAGGGTAATATCTTTGCTTGAACCATTGCTCTTTTAATGTCATAAAAAATGGGTGAACAGTTTGGCCGCTTGTTAATAAACAATGGCTAATAACAAACAGCAAAAAAAACAGCACAAACTAAGACCTATTCTGCATAAGGATAAATTTAGTTTGATAATCTACATACAAAAAGACAACAATTAGAAGCAGTATTGAGATGAGTTATCAACTCTACTTACCTGGGACTCAAATATTTAATTGTATTTAGTTGTTCTATTTGATTGTAGAAATCTATAGAAAAATCTTATTCGATTTTACTCAAAGCAGAAGCCTTGAGATATCGTGCAATCGAACTATAAAAAAGTACAAACCTGTCATTTCTGATTTGTCCTTGTGTTGGTGAACTTTACGGGGGAAACTAATTAATCGGATAATGAGCTACTACGTCAATTAAAACGTTAATAAAAGGTGGCTTTAGGTCAGCAATTAATGAACTTACTCCGTTGCTTGTTGCTCCGTTCCTTGCTTCGGATTTACTTAGCTGACTGATACCGATGTTTGACTGATTTATTGACTTAATGACAGCTTCTGCTTCCACTCTTTGTGGTCGCGATAGGACTATATTTTTATTGTCAATTTTTTTTTCTATTTGCTGTTCAACTGGTTGTATCGTTGAAACTGGATTTGACGCTTCTGATGCCAATTGAATTAAATTAACCCAGTGAGACACATCTAATGATGCTGGTTGATATGAAATTGCAATTGACGCTGCGTCAGTCTTTAGTCGCACATTGGTTGCGTAAGATTCATTATTCAACATCTTCTCTAGGCGCCGTGCATAAGCTTTGTCTTTGCCTATTCGAGGTACGTTGAATCGAATTCTTCCCGGAATCGAATGTACAATGCTGTAATCTACATTAGCAGGTTGAATATTTAATTCATCTGCCTTGGGTACAACATCGCTTGGACTCCGTTCAATAGTAGATGTTTTGTCCACTTTTGACACCAAAGGTTGAGATGTACGATTGGTTGGTTTACCTTCGTTTTTATTTTCTGTATCAGCTTTTAGAGCTTCTCGGAGACTACTTATTGTACGCCTCGTTACATCAGATGTCAACATACAAATTGGAATCGATGCTAAACCAGTGACTCCAAGTCTGGATGTGATGGCTAAACCTGTAAGTAAAGGAATTAAATCTATTCCTTGCTCTTTCCAAAATTCAAGAGACTTCCACGCTGCGAAAGGGTCTACTTTACTCTTATTATCTGGCTCGCTCAAACGGCGGACACCATATTTTTCTAAAATTTCTAATAGCTGCGACTGTGCTAGTACCTCTTTGTCAAACGCAATGACTAAATTTTGCGTTTCCTCGTTCCAGGTGACTTGCTTTATTTCTTTTAGCTTTCGCAATTTTTCTACAATAGTATGTAACAACTCTGTACTACTCTCAGTTGCACGAATTCTAATTCGTTCTGCTGTTACATGAACCACTTGCAACCCTGCCACACCTTGCTGCACTGCTTGTGCCTCTTTTTGTATGGTTTGATAAAATTCATCGCTTTGCACCTTAATTGAGACTCCATCAGGAGGTTCATCTCTCTGATAACTCAATTCGCGACTACTAATGGTTTGTGTCATTTTACGCTATTACCCGATAACCCTGCATCTAAGTGAGGTTAACAACTTATTAAGTCTAGCTTAATAACTTTGTAATTGTCACTACTTTCAACAATTATTTTTGAATCATAGTTTATCCGAATTCTGTATTTTCTGATACTCTTCTTCGGATATTAACTCTTTTGTGCTTTCAACGCGGTCTAGAAAGACAATGCCATCAAGATGGTCATACTCGTGTTGAAAAATACGTGCGACAAAATCTACTAGCTTTACATTTTTTGAATCACCAGTTACATCCGTATATTCCACAGTAATAGACTGATATCTCGGCACGAGTCCGCGAATACCAGGAACGCTCAAACACCCTTCCCAACCCTTCACTGTTTCCTTAGAATGCTCAATTATCTTAGGATTAATCATAGCGATTGGTTCCATAAAAGGAGCATTTGGATACCGGAGGTTCGGGCGAGAAGCTACAATAAACAAGCGATAGTTAACTGCGACTTGAGGCGCCGCAATGCCAACACCGTTTGTTTCTGTAAGACTTTTCATTAAATCATCAATTAGCTTTTGAACGTGAGCATCTTTAACATTGTTAACAAAAGACGATGATTGACGTAATAATGGATTGCCTAGCTTAATAATCGATAACGACTCGCTCATTTTATAAACTCCTTAAAACATTAGATATGTACCCTAAGAAAGAAATACAGAATTTCATTAATTAAAACAAATTAGATGAAAATCTAACAACTTTTCATCCCCCTCGAATTCGGGGGATAAAAGTATACGTTTATATTTATTGTCTAGCTTGTCGTTGTACGGGGAAAGCAGCAGGACTGACGGCAACTTGGGTAAGTTGACCGTTACGCTGAACTTGCACTTGCAATGGACTTCCTATTTTACTGCTTTCTACAATTTTTTGAACTTCTTCAATTTTACTTACAGGTTGATTATTAATCGATTGAATTACGTCACCTGCTCTTAGACCTGCTGCTGCTGCGGGTGAACGAGGTACGATATCTATTAATAATACACCTTTATCGGTTGATAAATTAATACCTAATCGTGCATTAACTCGTTCGCGAATCTCTGGGGTGAGAGTCACCATTTGAATTCCTAAATATGGGTGGTCAACCCTACCCTTGGCGATTAATTCTTGTGCTATACGTTGTGCTGTATTAATTGGAATTGCAAATCCTAAACCTTGGGCGCCTTTAATAATAGCCGTATTCATTCCAATAACTTCGCCGCGTGCATTAAGTAAAGGACCACCCGAATTTCCTGGGTTAATTGCCGCATCTGTTTGTATATAGTCTACACGCTTATCGGTGGCGCCAATATCACTGCTCGAACGACCTGTGGCACTAAGTATTCCAGAAGTAACCGTATTATTCAAGCCAAGGGGGTTGCCAATAGCAATAACAGCTTCACCTGGTTGTAGTTTCTCTGAATTACCTATTGCTACTGTTGGTAAATTATTAGTTTCGATTTGAACTACCGCAACATCGGTTACTTGGTCTTCACCCAATACCTTACCTTTGAGAGTTCGACCATCTTTAAGTGTAATAGTTACCGAGTCTGCACCATCTACCACGTGAGAATTCGTTAATATCTGCCCGTTGGCATTAATAATAAACCCAGAACCGCTACCACGTTCGACACGCTGACGAGGTTCAGGAGTGCTTTCGCCAAAAAAGCGTCGGAAAGGGTCTTCTAATTGTTCTGGACTTTGCGATATTGTCCGTGATGAATCAATACGTACTACGGCTGGCCCAACTTTTTGTACTACACCAACAACAAAATTAGGGTCTCCTCCAGATGTGGAGATAATTGGTGGAGGTGCAGCGACAATCGGCGATGCTGCTCCTGTTGGTTCTGTTGCAGCAGTTCCACTTCTCGAAGTATTCAAACTATTGGCAAGCTGGGCACAACCACTTAGTGAAATCGAAGCGGCACCGAACAGTAATACGCATCCAAGATAATTCTTTTTATAGATAGACATAATAATTGATTTGCTGGTATCAGTGTGTTTTTTCATATAACCTCTTACTCAATATTGAACTACGGAAAACTGAGTTTGTTTCTAGGTAAGTACATTTGCGGCTTTTAATGTATTTACTTTTCAGTGTGAATCAGTAATGGTAGGATATTGCCTACTAGGACGTGTCAATGTCAAGATTACAACTCGCGCATGTAGTCCTAGGTATAGCGCATGGTTGGCATTTTGTTTAGATTTGTAAGTACTTTTTGCCTTTTCTGTGTTTAAAACCTTTATTCAAAGGTGTAAATGATGTCCCTAACTCTAGATAACCTGTGGCGCCAAGTTTTAGCTCGTTTACAGCTAGAACTATCGCGTCCCACCTTTGAAACCTGGATAAAGACAGCTAACGCAGAACGGTTAGAAAATAACTGCCTGTTTATTCGCACCCCAAACCCTTTCGCCCGCAATTGGCTGCAAAAGTATTACATTGAAACAATAGCCAATGTTGTTTGCGACATCGCAGGTTATAAGATAGAAATTTACATTACATCTGACTCCGATGATTCTCATTCTCATAAAGATATGGCGCCTGTTGAGAAGACAGCACCAAGAGTAATTTCCGTCGGAATTCGAGAAAATAGTCCAAAAACAAACAACTTAAACCCGAAATATTTATTTTCTCGGTTTGTTGTTGGCGCCAATAATAGGATGGCACATGCAGCAGCGTTAGCAGTAGCAGAATCACCAGGACGCGAATTTAACCCATTGTTTTTATGTGGTGGTGTGGGGTTGGGGAAAACGCACCTAATGCAAGCTATTGGTCATTACCGCTTAGACATTAAGCGAGACTCGAAAATTTTCTATGTTTCCACCGAGAAATTTATCAACGACTTTTCTACAGCAGTAAGCACAGAAATGCAAAGCTTTCGCGACTATTACCGAACTGCGGACGTAATATTAGTCGATGATATCCAGTTTATCGAGGGAAAAGAGCGTTTTCAGGAAGAATTTTTCCACACATTTAATACGTTGCATGAAGCAGGTAAACAGGTAGTTATTGCTTCAGACCGTCCTCCCAAACAAATTCCCCAACTTCAAGAGCGCTTATGTTCGCGGTTTTCCATGGGGTTAATTGCCGACATCCAAAAACCAGACTTGGAAACACGGATGGCAATTTTACACAAGAAAGCTGAGTATGACAATATTCGTTTGCCTAGGGATGTAATCGAGTATATTGCATCAAATTATACGAACAACATTCGCGAACTCGAAGGCGCCTTAATTCGTGCCTTAGCGTATATTTCCATTTGGGGTTTGCCAATGACGGTAGAAAATATCACATCTGTTTTAGAGGCACCAAGAGAAAAAATTGCCGCTACACCTGAAGCTATTTTAACTGTAGTTGCTGACACCTTTAATGTATCAATCGAAGACATGAAAAGCAACTCGCGGCGCCGGGAAATAAGCTGGGCACGTCAAATTGGCATGTATTTAATGCGGCAATACACAGATTTAAGTCTACCTAGAATCGGCGAAGAATTTGGTGGCAAAGACCACACGACAGTACTCTATAGTTGTGACAAAATTACTCAGCTACGCAAGAAAGATGCTGCGCTTAAACAGAAGCTATACCAATTAACAGACCAAATTCAAATAAACAATCCCCGCAAGTTATTATGATTTGTAGCATAGGCATTTGTACACAGAGAGAATTTATATTTGAAAAAGTAAATATTATTACTTACATTAAAAGCAAATAAGTATTATTCTCCTCCGGAGACACTCCGTGAACGCAAAAAAAGCGCTGTTTTACACGAATAATGTATGTAGTCAGCAAGATTTTTATACAGATAACGCACTTTGAAGGCACCTGTGCCACGATGTCTATAATTTAAAAGTTAGTACATGGGTTTTAGTAAGTTGGCATACAGTGCTATTATCTTAAGTTGTCGTGACGATATGTAAGGCAGTGTTGATTTCGATGCAATACTACCTTAGTCTTACGTATTGCGGCATATAAAAACGCGCGCTCACTTTCACCCTCAGCATATGAAACTAGTTTGTAACCAAAGCGACCTTAACACAAATCTTTCCCTGACGAGCCGTGCAGTACCATCACGTCCAACGCATCCTGTACTAGCGAATGTGCTGGTAGTAGCTGATGCTAATACTAATATTGTGACGATTACAGCTTTTGACCTGAGTTTAGGAATTCGCACTAGCTTTAATGCAGAAGTTATTCAAAGTGGCACAATCGCAATGCCAGCGAAGTTACTTAATGATATAGTCTCGCGGTTGCCAGAAGGGGAAATTACTCTTGAAGATGAAACTAATACAGAAGAGAATACAGGCGAAGGTATACTTGTTACTTTGACACCCCGAAGCGGCAGCTACAAAGTTCGAGCAATGGGTGGTGAGGAATTTCCTGAGTTACCAGTAATTGAAGATACTCAACCAATATATTTGAGTGCAGCATCTTTAATTGAAGGGTTGCGAGGAACTTTATTTGCTACGAGTGCTGATGAAACCAAGCAAGTATTAACAGGAGTTCACTTAAAAGTTTTACCTAATGCTCTTGAATTTGCAGCAACTGATGGACACCGTTTAGCGGTTGTGGAAACAATAAACGAGGGTTCTGACGATAATAACGATGCTGAGTTAGAAGTAACAGTACCTGCTCGTGCTTTACGCGAACTTGAGCGGATGTTAGCACACAGTGCCCAATCTGAAGAAACTATTGCGCTGCATTTTGACCAAGGCCAAGCGATATTTGAATGGCAAAACCAACGTTTAACGAGTCGGACTTTAGATGGGCAGTATCCGCAATATCGGCAATTATTACCTCGTCAGTTTCAACGCGAACTAACTTTAGATAGAAAGCAACTTTTGAGTACTTTAGAACGAATTGCAGTTTTAGCCGACCAAAAGAATAATATCGTTAAAGTTAGCATTGATAGCGGCGCCCAAGAAATAACCCTATCGGTGGAAGCAGCAGATATTGGTAGCGCAGTAGAACCAATGCCGGCACAAATATCAGGAGATGATATTGATATTGCTTTTAACGTTAAATATTTGATGGAAGGTTTAAAAGCACTACCAGCTACCGAGATAGTAATGCAGTTAAATTCAAATTTGACACCAGTAATTTTTACACCCCTTAGCGGTGTGAAAATGACCTATTTAGCTATGCCTGTACAGTTAAGAAATTAGTGCGCTTGTAAAAAGTGCTGAGTGCTGAGTAGTCTTCAAATGTCATGCTGAACGTAGTGAAGCATCTCAATATACAATGAAACTTTAGATTCTTCGCCACGCTCAGAATGACAATTTATATTTTCTCCTAACTCCTAACTTTTATTGGTATTTCAATTAAAAATTCTGTTCCTTCTCCTGGTTGAGATTTACATTTAAAAATACCATTGTGTTTATCGACGATAATTTGGTAACTAATTGATAAACCCAATCCAGTTCCTTGTCCAACTTCTTTGGTTGTAAAGAAGGGGTCAAAGATTTTTTCTATGATATTTTGTGCCATTCCGCACCCGTTATCAGCAATTGAAATTAATACGCTAGGTCTATTATCTGGTAATTTACTGATGCTGGTGCTAATTATAATTGTATTTTGTTTTGATTCTCGCTGTTCCTCCAAAGCATCTATGGCATTACTCAAAACGTTCATAAAAACTTGATTTATTTGTCCTGCATAGCATTCTACAGGTGGTAAATCTCCATATTCCTTGATGATGCAAATTGCTGGACTTTCGGGTTTCGCTTTCAAACGGTGCTGCAATATTACTAATGTGCTGTCAATTCCTTCATGAATGTTTACTGGCTTAATTTCTGCTTGGTCGAGTCTAGAAAAATTACGCAGTGATAATACTATTTGCCGAATCCTGTCTGTCCCTAGTTTAATCGACGACAACATTTTGGGCAAATCTTCGACGATAAAATTTAGATCAACTTCTTCCGCACGTTCAATTACTTCTGGTATATCAGTTGAACAATTTTGCTGATATAAATCTAAAATGCCAAGTATGTCATCTACATATTGATGAACGTGATTAATGTTACCGTATATAAAATTGACGGGGTTATTAATTTCGTGTGCAATTCCTGCTACAAGCTGACCCAAACTTGACATTTTTTCAGTTTGAATAAGTTGAGTTTGAGTTTGTTTTAATTCTTGTAATGTTTTTGTAAGTTCTAATGTACGTTTCAGAACTTGAGTTTCGAGATTGAAATTAAAATAATTTACTTTTTGATAAAGCTCATATTCATATGTAGCTGTGGCAAATTGATGTCCTATGCTCGTTGCAAGTGTAATTTCGTCGCAAGTCCATTGTTTTGCTTGTAGCTGTTTGGACTGGCACCAAATTTTAAAAGATTGTCGAGGATAAAGTTGTCGTTCATCGGGGTCAAACTTACCTGCCCACAAGGTTTCAGGCTCATAGCTGTCACGAAAAACACTTAAATAACCCTGTAGCTGCGAACGATACATCAACGGGATCATTAAAATACTGCGAATATTAGCGGCTTGAAAGGCAATTTGTAAGTTTCGCAGTTCAGGAGTTTGATATATATCTGATATTGCCCAGACACAATAATCTTTTTTGCAATCTTTTTTATAATGTTCTTTCCAAACGCTATATTGTTCGATTATATCAAATTTCGCAATCTTTGGAACAACTGGTTGCTGACCAAATTGATAAACTTTAATTTTTGTAGCATCTGTTAAACACTCAATAAAGCTTTGTAACGTATCAGCTTGATGAGTAGCTTCTGAGCGAATACATAATCTACCCCCACAACCATCAAAAGCAGCAACCGTTTCTTCTAAAGCTGTCTGTAAATCCATGTCTGGCAATAAATGAAGTCGGTCGGCAATGTGATTAATTATCGTTTCACGATGAACTTTCAAACGCGCTTCTTGTAGTGGAGTAATATAAGCAATCACTACCCCAAGCAAATCAGCAACTGTTTGCACTGTATCAACTTCAACGTTAGAAATTGAGCGGGGTTGAGAATGATGCGATACAAGCAGTCCCCAAAGCTGCTCATGATAAAGTATGGGCACGACAATAGAAGACTTGACCCCCATTGCAGTTAAATATTCTGCATGACAAGGGTCAACCGGACGCTGAGTGGCGCCCATCCCATTAAAATCCACAGGGTTCTGAGCAATTTGTCCAGTATCTAAATTCACAATCGAGCGAATCCTTGACTGCACGAATAATTCACGCGCATGAGCAGGAATATCATCTGCTGGAAAATTTAAATTTAGTAGTGAAGGTAATTTACTCTCGTTTATAGATTCAGCTATGACTTGACCGTTATTGTCAGCATGAAACTTGTAAACCATTACTCTGTCAGTCGTGAGAAATAGACGCAACTCTTCTACCACTACCTTGAGAATATCTGGTAACTCTAAAAGCTTACGAATCTTATCATTAATAGAATGTAGCAGTTTAGTCGGCTCAATATTAAGACGTAAATCTGAATCACTAGCTAGAGTCATTGCCTGTACTGAGATAAAAAGGTAACAACAAAAATATGACTACTATTGTCAGATTTTTTGAATAAATTTGTCTTCAGTACAAGTACTGCAACGGACATAACAGATATAACGGATAGTTAACTTTACTTAACTACTTTGTAACAAATAACTCATCCGTTACATCCGCTAATCATCCGTTGCTAAAACGTATTTTGAGATAGTCGTCTTCCATTTTGGCGCCAGTCGGTTGTAGTGCAGCCAATGCTTGAGGTAATACTAAATTGCGACGATGGTTGCCAATACGTATATTTAATTCATCAGCATTTTTGCTCAATTGAACTTGATTCTTAGGAATTCCAGGTAGGTATAACTCTAGACTGTACTGTTGATTTGGTTCTTGAACGACACGAATCGTATTTTCCTTATAATAAACCTGAGCAGGGTCTTCATCTTTGTAGAGTGTATCTTTAAGACGCTCAAGAGCCTGCAAGCCACACATTTCTTCAGAGAATAATGGCACCTCTTTAACTGGCAGAGGGTGGAAATTATCGTGAATTTCTTGACGATACTGTTTTTGATTATCTTTCCAGCGTTGGAAAAATGGGTCTTGTACTTCGTCGGGAATAATACGGTTTGCAATTATTAAATCTGTCGCCACATTATATAAGCTCAGATACGCATGGGCACGCAGCGATTCTTTAATAACCATTTTCTCTGGATTTGCTACCAACCGTACTGAGGTTTGCGTGTTATCAGTTAAGACTTTTTCTAATGCCTCGATTTGCTGGTAAAACTCATACGGAGCATCCATTACTTCTTTATCAGGTAAGGAAAAACCCGCAATTGGTCTAAATATAGGTTCTACTAAAGGTCGAAGCGCAACTGATATATTTTGAAATGGCTTATAAAAGCGGCGCATGTACCAACCACTAACTTCAGGTAAACTCAACAATCGCAACGCTGTACCTGTTGGCGCCGAGTCGATAATTAAAACATCATACTCGCCTTCATCATAATGACGCTTCATTCTGACCAAGCCAAAAATCTCATCCATGCCTGGTAATATCGCTAACTCCTCAGCTTGCACTCCGTCTAAACCGCGCGCTTGTAATACCTGGGTAATATAACGCTTGACACTTCCCCAGTTTGCCTCTAACTCCATTAACGCATCTAGTTCGGCGCCCCACAAATTCGGACGAATTTGCTTTCTCTCATGTCCCAACTCAATATCGAAGCTGTCTGCTAGCGAGTGAGCAGGGTCTGTACTTAACACTAAGGTACGATAGCCAAGTTCAGCGCATCGAAGCCCTGTAGCAGCAGCGACAGATGTCTTACCTACGCCGCCTTTGCCTGTCATTAAAATTACACGCATGGAATAATTCTGTCCTGCTAGTCGCTTTGTTTATATTTATTTACATTATCGACTAAATTCTCTAAGACTGTTCAATATTCGTGGAAGTGAAAGTGTTGTTTAATGACATCAAGACGCGAAGTGTTCCAATAGTCGATATGCGAGCAAATTAAACCTTCGCCATTAAGCTTTAATTCACTCCACCCATTAATGGCAATATGTGGTTTCCAAGGCAAAGGAGTGTTCCAACTTAACGTCCACTCCATTTTAATGGTATCGGAATGCTGAGAGATATCATGCAAATCCATCTTGCAATTTAGAAAAAAAGTATTGATAAATTTAATCATTAGCTTGTAGCGCCAAAGACCATTGAACTTATTCAAAGGGTCTTTAAAGAAAACATCTGGAGTATAAACAGAATAAGTTTGATTATCAGGAAATCTTTGATAATCCGCCTTGAGGATTTCTATGATATTCATTGATTTTGAGTTATGCTACTTCATCCCACAAACTTTCTAGTTGACGGCGCCATGCAGTAAGAGTTTTCTGACGCACTTCAGAGGATTCATCAATTTCACCCATCAAACCTTCCGCATAAAAGCGGTCTAAGTTTTGCATCGTTGCTTCTAAAGTTTGCCCTTGCTGTTTCGCAGCTTTGACAATAAGTTGAATACGACTTTCTACTAAGTTACCAAAAACATCATTTAAACCAGTTTCCTGAAGTGAAACGAGTTTTGCGATTGCGTCTTCAAAATCTTGTGTCGTTAAACTGTTGGTAAAATGCTGATACACTCCCCACACAACATTTTGGTGTAAAGCATAGCGACACGCATGTGTATCGTCAAAGTTTGCTTCGAGCAACTGCTGTAAAAAAGGTTGTGCTTCTTGAATTGGCATTATTGGCAGCAATGCACGAAACCAGCTTCCATCATCCGAAAGTAGTACCAGCAAACGAAAGCTTGGTGTCTCAACTTGCCAAGAACCAGGCGCCACCGCATTTACACTCGTATCAAATAATTTGGTTAAAGTACTTGCAATTTCATTACTGTCCATATCTTATGCTCCCTACTCCTTCATTTAGCGTATCGTACCTAAGTCACAGGGAAACTACCTAAAGTAATGCCCTTAAATTCAAACTATAATTTTTTTATTAAATAGTACTAATGTATTTAATTAATGGTAAGATAGGTGACACGCAGGTACTCGAAGAGAGATACGCATGTTAAAAGATTACAACAATCACAACTCAAATTCGTCAAAACTAGCGGCGCCGTCAGTCCATGCAGCAATTATACCGTTGCAGCCAGAGCAGATGAAGCCGACAGGTGCTTGGGAGACGTTAGCAGAGCAAGCGCGACAAATTAATCGTATGGCACAAGAGCTAGAGGAAGCGATATTAGAGTTTAAAGCGATTGCTGGCAGCATAAACAATCATCCAGCAGAAAGTCAACAAAAATCATTATCTAAAAGTTGGTGTAAATATTTTGCGATAAGCGTTCCCTGTGTTCGTCAAAGAACGGACAAAACGTTTGTAATGACGACGCGAAAGGTAGATTTATTCCGTTTAGAACGTGAAGTTGCCTCTTTAGCACAAGATTTACGCGATAAAAATAATAGAAAGCGTTTGCTACAAGTCAAGTCAAGAGGAAAATGATAGATGTTTAAATAAATGTTTAACCTACATGCACCCCAAGGGATGTAAAAGTTATGCTGGGTAAAATAGCGAATCGAAGCTTGTTTAAAAATTAGCTTAATATAGCGTAATCAAAGAGGTGAAATTCCAGTGTTAAAGACACTTTTAGTCCTTGTTATCGGCTGTTTGCCGTCATTGTTTTCACTGTGGATAATTCGCAAAGCTCAGTGGCGCACGCGAATGCGGATTCGACAGGCAGCTAATACCTTTACTTCGGGGCGCCGCGTACCACAGCATCCAAGACCATTAGAACATGACCGTTACTATCTTGAGGGTGTAGGTTATTTGATTGGTGATATTAGCTGCCAATATAACGCTCGTTCTGGTTACGTTCGTTGTGCGGTTAATCCGAGTGGCCCTTGTGAAGGGTGTCGTTTTTACGAATCTAAAGAAGTTTCATGTCGCGATAGCGCTTGATATTAAGCACTTAGGGAGGCGCCTGCAATTTGTAGTGACTGCATCAATTTAGTTTTATATAATATTAAATAAAATAGTATACCGTAGGGTAGATGATGACTATCTATTTTTATAGTATTCAAGGAAAGTATGGCTGTTTTTCTAACTTTTCAGCGCATGGTTTTGAGCTAGATGGATTGTATTGGCAAACAAGCGAACATTATTTTCAAGCACAAAAGTTTGTCGGGACTCCACATTTAGAACAAATCCGTAACTGTAAAACACCCAATGAGGCAGCTAGAGAGGGTCGTAAACGCACTCGTCCACTGCGTCAAGATTGGGAAATAGTTAAAGATGATGTTATGCGTGCAGCAGTTATACGGAAATTTAAAACGCATAAAGAAATACGTGAAGTTTTACTAAATACTTCAAATGAAGAATTAGTTGAAAATGCACCTCGTGATTACTATTGGGGTTGCGGTCAAGATGGCAGCGGTAAAAATATGCTGGGAAAAATATTAATGGAAGTTAGAGAGTTATTACGTGACTCAAATTTCAAGTAAAATTATAGAAGTAATGTTGTGTGAATATTGGGTATGCGATATTATAAATGGTTCTGGACGGTGCCCTTGGGCGGAGATTTTGATGCATGGGGTACAAGTACTTATTTCTTGGAGATAGGTGAAAATGCTTACACGTATAGGCAAATAGAGCTTTACGAAAACGGCAATGTGTTGTCCTACGACAAAAAACATTTCAGTGATGACTATGGTCGGTTAAGTGACCAACCGATTAAAGATGATAATCTGGAAGAGTTTGAAATTACTGAAGCCGAATTTGAATATGTGTGGAATGAAAATATTCCCATGAATAGATAATATCAATCAAAATCAATATCATTTTCAAACAGGCGCCTTCAACGCATCATCAAAAGTCACCCTTAAATATAATTTAAGATAAGTATTTTTATCCGGGATGAGAGAAAATAACTATTTCTGGGAAAACTAAGACAGAAGAGTTATCAGGGGGGTTGAATGTGGAAAGCGGATGTAACAACATTACAGAAGAGATGATTCAGACGCAGTCAAGAAGCATATATCCAAATGTTAGACAGCGCGGCACAATTAGCCATGAGTATCAACAAGTACCAGCAGAAATACTAATGTCAGAACTAGATGACTACTCATCTGAAGCATACACACTATTATGCGAAGGTATTCAACATCAACAAGCAGGTGAGTTTGTTGCTGCAACTAAATCTTTACAAGAGTCTTTAGCATTGTTTCAAGCTTTTGGCAACTCCCATTTACAAGCGCAAGCAATTAGTTCACTAATACTAGTTGCTTATAATTCGGGTGATTACAAAGGCGCCATATCATACTCACAGCAATGTTTATCTTTGGCAATAGAAATTAATGATGTGCGTTTGCGGCTACAAGCATTGTCACACATAGGCAATTCATACCGTCATATAGGTAATTATGAGCAAGCAAATAAATATTTACAAGACTGTTTAAATATTGCGCGCTCTTGCGGTGATAAAAAAAGTCAAGTTGTTGCACTAAATAATTTAGGGCTTGTGTATAAGGCAAATGGAAATTTACAGCAAGCAATAAAATATAAAGAGCAAAGTCTTGAGCTAGTACGCGAACTCAAAGATAGTTTTGCAGAAGAACAAGTTTTGAAGAACTTGGGTAATGCTTGGTATGCTTTAGGAAATTACCAGAAGGCAATTGAGTGTTATAGAAATTGTGTAAAAATAGCACGCACGCTTAATAATCATCGGAGCCTTATTCAGGTACTTAAACATTTGGGTAATGCTTGTTATGCTTTGAACAATTATCCACAAGCTATTGAGTATTATAAAGAACGTTTGAAAGTTGCTGAAAAAGCTCGAGATAAACGCAGTCAGGAGCAATCTTTGGGAAGCTTAGGAGTTGCTTACGAAGCTTTAGGTGATTACTCTAATGCGATTAAGTATTATGAGGAACGTTTAAAGTTATCACAAGATATGAAAGACCTTAAGAGTGAAGAACAAGCGCTTGCGAGTTTGAAGGCTGCTTGCTATGCTTCGGGAGATTATGCGAAAGCAATAAAATATGAGGAAATAATTAAAGGAACAGGGGCGCGCTAACTTTTAACCTTCAAATATTCTAATGCTTCGGATGTTGCGACTTGTGGAAATTTGAAGTAAAAGCTGCTAACGCTAACAAATTGTTCAGGTGTTGCAAGTACTATGACACGATGGTTAATTTTTGAGTCATGTAGTATACGGGAACACCATTCTTGTAACCAAGGTATCATCGATGGTGGTGCTAACGGCGCCACTAACCAAATTTGTGCGGGTGCAAGTTTTGCTAGTGCTTTTACTGCGACAGCTATAGTCATTCCCGTGGCAATACCATCATCGACCAAAATTAGTATGGCACCAGATGGATTAACTTCTGGACAAAATGGCAAAAATTGTGATTCTAGTGATTTGGCTTTATCAATAGCTACTTCCATAGCTTGTTCTCGCCAATGGGATGGTCGAAAACTAAACGTTTTTTGCTGCTCCATCCATAATACTTCGCCAGATGCAGTGACGGCGCCTACTGCTAACTCTGGGTTATTGGGGTGGGTAATTTTTTTAGAGACTAAAACCGTTAAAGGACACGAAAGGGCATTTGCAATAGGTGAAGCAACTGGTAGTCCTCCCCGTGGTAGTGCATAAACAATTTTGTTAGATGTTGCATCCACCGAAGGAACCATTAACTCAGTTTGAATAAGTGCCGCTAATTTTTCACCAGCTTGTGTGCGGTCTTCAAAAAGTGGGGCATCTATCATTAATTAACCCCCATACTCTAAAATGACATTACTTTTATAATGACCGATTTTTGAGATAGTTGTAATTATCTGACCAAAAAGATTTAAAATTGTTATAGATACGACAAATCGGCAGAAACCTGGTTTCTATACAAAATCATTGTTTTTATTACACGATATCAACAAAGAAACCAGGTTTCTAGTCAAACTATAATTTGATACCCGGTGCTTTTGCCCGTAAAAAAAGTTTCATGAGTAGTGATCAACTCAACCTCTTCAATCTCGACGAACCAAGTCTAAGTCCTGGAATTAACGACTTAATTCCAACCGATGCCAAAATTCCTATCCCTGCTGGTACTTATGCTAGCATGGTTCAATTAGCACAACATTGTAATCAGTGTCACCGTTGTGGATTAGGAGATACCCGAACTCATGCAGTTATCGGACGCGGAAATCTTAATGCCGATATTATGATTGTGGGAGAGGCACCAGGGCAAAACGAGGACGAAACAGGTTTACCATTTGTCGGTCGTTCCGGACAACTTCTAGAAAAAATCTTACAATCAGTTCGACTTGATACTGAGAAAGATGTTTATATTTGTAACATAAATAAATGCCGACCACCTGAGAATCGGACGCCGAGTGCGAAAGAAATGGCAGCTTGCAAACCTTATATATTTGAACAAATTCGCTTAGTTAACCCGAAAATCATCCTTTTGACAGGTGCAACAGCAGTAAAAGGTCTAATTGGTGACAAAGGGTCAATGACAAGTATTCGTGGTAAATGGATAGAGTGGGAAGGAAGATTCTGTATGCCAATTTTCCACCCATCTTATTTATTGCGTAACCCTACGCGCGACCGGGGTGGTCCAAAATGGCAGATGTGGCAAGATATTCAAGTTGTGCGTGCAAAGTATGATGAAATACGTACTGCTTGAATGATATCTGAGTAAATACGCGCATTAAAGCTTTAATATAGATACAGGTGTTTCTATTTCACACTTGTGTCAAAATAGGGTTGCAAATCATATATCAGTAAAAGCCATGTACGCTAAAAGCCTAATAGCCAGCGCTGCACTGTCGAGTTTAATTGCAATTGCTTATACAGTCCCAGGTGCAACCCAGAATACACCAGAGCAATCTGCCACCACACGACAAGTAGATAGAAGATTTAACATTTCTTTTGAACCCCGTCCTTGTCAGCGTGCTAGTAGTACAAGGGTAACTTGCGATGTTATAGTTACAAATTTTACAGACACACATCGACAAATCAGCTTTGGCGCCGGATATGATAGTTATCAAACACGTCTTATAGACACAGAAGGAAATGTTTACACAGCAGGTAGTTTACAGTTTAACCAATATCAGCGTGCATCTGAAAGAGCATTGATTGAACTGGCGCCTGGGGTTCCAACAAGACTTGCGTTCAACTTTAGAGTACCACAGACAATTAGTAACTTATCAGTACTCGATTTAGGGTATCGAGTAACTGGCAGAATAGACACAACAGCGCGATTGAGTTTACCTAATATAGGTACCATTACATCGAATAGTGCCCAGAAAAAATCTGATAAATAGCATTTTATAGGCGCCAGGGGAAAATTGGCGCTCCTCCCCCATTAAATAAACAATTTACATCTGGGGAAATTTCCGAACCTGATATTCGGATGACTCCACCATTTGGTAAGCAAAGCCAAGAGCAGTATCAAACTGCTGATATATTGGCTCTAAATCCTTTTCTGGTATAGCTTTCCACTGTTCACGAGTAGCCCACTGTATCACAAAGGTTATTTCTTCAGGTACATTTGGATTAATCCATACTTCTTTACCCAGAAACCCAGGATACTTAGCTAGTGCAGTTGTCCATATTTCATCATCCAATGAGATGAATATTTCGCGCCGTTCCGAAGGGACTTTAAACTTGAGTAACTCGATAACCATGCACTTACATTTACCTATTTTAGTTTGCCACAATAGAGCTGTAGTCTAGAGACACTAGCGATTAGCATAACTTGACGGTAGTTACAAATAACCAGCTAGTTTAAAAAAAACAATAGGAAAAAGGTATGGATAACAACAATTGGATGCAGCAGCTATTAATGCTTGGTATTGGCACAACCTCAGTAATGGCAGAGAAAATTAAAGAAGCTGGTGATAAATTAGTCAAAGACGGAAAACTCGACCCAGAGCAAGCGAAAGCAGTAATGGATGACATGGTACAGCAAATGAGGTCTGAGCAAGGTAACTGGGATGCCACCATGCAACGTCAAATGCGAAACATGATGCAAGACTTAGGAGTAGCGCGTCAATCAGAAGTAGACGAATTGCGCGGTAGAATAGACCGCTTAGAGCGTCAAGTACGCGACCTAGAAAACAAAATGTGGAAGTAGGGTGCGATCAGGCTACCCAAAATTTAACAATGAAGCCAAAAATGTAGTAGCCTGATCGCACCAAACGCGACGCTAATGTTACCCCCTTCCTTAGATAAAGGAGGGGGAAGTTTTTTCTATAGGCGCATTTGTGATTTAAACTTAATTTTGTCGTACTCATAACTCAGCACTCATAACTCATAACTTCCAAAGGAGGGTTTTAAGTTGAAAGCGATATTTCTTAGTGTGGGTATTATGATGGTTTGCGTTGTAGTTCTAGTACTAGCGCAAATCGGTGGCGATAACGCAGAAGCAAAAGCTGCTCAAATCAGTCAACTTACACAATCAGTCACACAAACTACACCAAACATAGAAAGCAACACCTTAATAGCGAGCAAAGATATGTCAGACGAAAATATTATCACTACCCCCTCTGGACTAAAATACGTAGAAATTCAAGAAGGTACAGGTGAAACACCTCAAACAGGACAAACAGTAAAAGTACACTACACAGGTACATTAGAAGACGGTACCAAATTCGATAGCTCACGCGACCGTGGTCAACCCTTCAAATTCAACATAGGTCGTGGACAAGTTATCAAAGGTTGGGACGAAGGACTCAGTACCATGAAAGTTGGTGGGCGCCGTAAATTAATCATCCCATCCGAACTAGGTTACGGAGCGCGCGGTGCAGGTGGCGTAATTCCACCTTACTCAACCCTAATTTTTGACGTAGAACTATTAGGAGTCAACTAATAGTTATGTTGTAAAGTGGGCACTGCCCACCTTACGAGTTATGAGTTAGCAAGAATCTACAACTCCTAACTCCTAACTCCTCA
The DNA here is from genome assembly GCF_001904745.1 of Calothrix sp. HK-06. Taxonomy (GTDB): domain Bacteria; phylum Cyanobacteriota; class Cyanobacteriia; order Cyanobacteriales; family Nostocaceae; genus Dulcicalothrix. Next base: position 46,185 of record NZ_MRCD01000040.1, on the reverse strand, counting down.
CTCCTAACTCTAATAACTACCTCGTGCTAAATTTTTGAACTGAGTAAACTGAGGGTCAAACAACAGCTTTATAGTTCCAGTCGGACCATGACGGTGTTTAGCAACAATCACTTCAGCCAAACCTCGCTCAGGAGTATCCGGAGAATAATACTCATCGCGATATAACATCATCACCAAATCAGCGTCTTGTTCAATACTGCCGCTTTCGCGTAAATCTGATAACATTGGTCGCTTATTTGTACGTGATTCTACGCCTCTACTTAGCTGCGAAAGCGCAATAACAGGTACATTTAATTCCCTTGCTAAACCTTTAATGTTACGAGTAATTTTCGATAACTCCTGAACGCGGTTATCACCAGCACCCTCCATTAATTGTAAGTAATCTATCAAGATTAATCCTAAATCGGCGCCTGCTTCTGCTTGTAGGCGCCGTGCTTGGCTCCGCATTTCAGTTACAGTAATGCCAGGTGTATCATCTATATAGATAGGCATATCCTGTAATAAGCTAATACCGCGCGTTAAATCTTCCCATTGATTTTGACTAATACGTCCACTTCGCAAATAAGTACTTTCAATTCTTGCTTCGCTTGATAACATCCGTAACGCCAATTGTTCTTTTGACATTTCTAAACTAAATATAGCTACTGGCATTCGCATCGAACCAGCAATATAGTGAGCTATATTAATCGAAAAGCTCGTATTGTGTACACATATATCATTAGCAACAAAGTTGTGAGTTTCTGGAATAGTCAAGTCATAAACTTGCTTTTCTCCCATTGGTTCAATTGAAACTATTTCATCCCAATATACATCACTATTAGCTAACTCTATATTAGATATTGATTTATGTTTACCAAATATACTTATTTCTGAAGCGAAAGTTTTAATAGAGTTAGCATCTATGACGTCTAATTGCCAAGCTTCTCGACAAGTCTCTTGATATTTAACCGATTTTCTTTTCAAAGCAGCAATAATTCCAAATCTCAAAAGAAGATGCTGTATTTGCCTTGCAAGTTTTTCGCTAACACTACAATATCCTAATTGTCCTTGACCGAATAATGCCCATCCATTAGTTGCAAATAAACGGTTTAAGAATAAAGCTATTTGCGCTTGTGTTAATTTAAATACAATTGGTGGAATAGTTTCGGCGCCACCATTTATAAAATCTACCAGCAATTTCACTTCGCTATCGGTAATAATTTCTGTACCAAATACATTGTACTTTCTAGGTACTGCGACTTTATCACCTACCTTCAATTCAGAAAGCGGGCGCCATCCATTAATGGTTAAATATGGATGAGTTATAGTTGTTTCTACATATCTTCCTAAACGAGTAGTTACACGGAATACTGGCTTATGACCATCATCTACATACGCTGATGGTTGAGCTACTTTAAATTTCCAGTTATCTGCCAGTGTGATTAAATCCGCTTCTTGGCGATGATATATCTCTTCTATAGAAGAAATAGAACCATCAGCTAACAAAATTTCTGTATCGTAAGCTACACATTTTCCCATTGCAGGCCTGCCAGCAATAATAACCAAGTCTGAGCGCTGAAAACCTCCGTTAATCATTGCGTCCAAATCGTAGTAACCAGAGGAAATACCTGGTAACGCGATGCCTTGATTACGATTCTCAATATCTTTAAAATTACTAATTAGAGAATCACTAATATGAACTAAACCTGAATTAGAGCGGTCTTGAGCAATATTAAAAACTTTTTGCTCTGCTTGGTCTATGACTTTACTAATATCCGTTTCTGTCTCGAATCCTAACTGGACTATTTCATTTCCGGCTTTGATTAATCGGCGCCGTTGGTATTTGTCTACAATTAATTGTGCTAAAGCATCAATGTTTACAGCAGATACTGTAGATTCAATCAAAGACGCGAGTTTATTTCTACCACCAACGCGCGCGAGCAAATCATGGTCAGAAAGCCAACTTGTAACACTAAGTAAGTCAGTTGGTTTGCCTTGTCTATATAAGTTTAAAGTCGCGTGGTAAATTTCTTTATGGGCACTAATATAAAATGCTTCTGGTTGCAGACGGTCACTAACTCTACTGATTGCTTCGGGGTCTAATAATATACCACCCAGCACAGCTTCCTCAGCCTCAATGATTTGCGGTGGTAAACGGTCAACACTACTATTTTGAAAATTTAATTCTTCAGACATAAAGGCTTTTACTAAGGTAAATGTCCTTGGAGATTTGGAAACCTCCGAAACCCATGATAGTATATATGTATTCAAATTGCTACTAGGTAGAGTTTAAGATTCATGTAGATGCGTAAAAACCCGGTTTCTAGGATTTTAGATAACAATAGTTTATATAAAATTAATTTACTAATTCATTTAAATTGGAACAAATTATAACAAATAATCTTCTGAGGCAAATAAATATAGATTAGAGCATTTTTTTGATAAACTATGACAGACTCTATCGCTGCAAATAATCTTCATAATCAAATACCCGTAAACGATACAATTGCGGGTTATATGGAAGTAATCAACGAATTCTCTAAAGCTTATTACCATGCACCCGTATTTAATAATCAACCTGTATGGACAAGTACATACTGGCAGGGGATACAAATATTAAAATGCCCATTAGACTTATGGCTTTACCAAGAAATTATTTTTAACCAGAAACCTGATTTTATTCTTGAATGCGGTGTAGCTTATGGGGGAACAACAGCTTATTTAGCTGATATGTGTAAGTTAGTGGGTAAAGGTGAAGTAATTGGGGTTGATATTGAAATTAAACAACAAACGCGCGCAAGTCTAGCGAAGTATAAAAATATTCACTTAATTGAAGGAAGTTCTGTTGATATAGAAACGAGTAAACAAGTATTTGAAATAGTAAAAGACTCTAACACGTTAGTAATTTTGGACTCAGACCATACAAAAGACCATGTGTTGCAGGAACTGATGTTATACAACCAACTAGTTCCATCTGGTGGTTATTTAATAGTTGAAGATACTAATATAAATGGTCATCCTGTGTGTCCAGATTATGGTTTGGGACCAATGGAAGCGGTAGAGGAGTTTTTATCAACGCATTCAGAATTTTACATTGATAAAAATTGTCACAAGTTTCTGACAACTTTTAACCCAAATGGCTATTTGAAAAAGGTATAAATTCTTTACTTCTGTGGGTCTTGTGGAATGGGCATCCTTGCCCGTTGGGTTCCACAAGACTTGCATGGGCGGGCAGGGATGCCCGCTCCACAAAAGAACATTCCACAAGAGAACATTCCACAAGAAACTAGCTGGCAACAACTTGGAAGCTGATTTTAGCGCTGACATCCGAGAAAAGTTTAAGGTCTGCTTCGTAGGTACCTAGCTTACTGATATCGGGAATAGTAATGCCGCGCTTATCAATTTCGAGATTTGTGGCTTTTTTAATTACATCAGCTACGTCTTGGGTAGTTACTGTACCAAAGATTGCTTCGTTTTCACCAGCTTGTACTGAGATGCTGTAATTTGTAACTTTTTCTATCGCTGCTTTTTGTTCGAGCGCTTGTTGCTTGAATTCAGCTTGACGCTGACGTTCGAGTTCACGGCGCCGTTCGACTTGTTTTAGAATACCTGGGGTTGCAGGAGAGGCTAGTTTTTTGGGAACTAGGTAATTGCGTGCATAACCGGGAGCAACTTCGACTAAATCGCCCAGCTTACCCAATTTGGCGACATCTTGATTTAATACTAACTGTGTACGTTTTGGCATTGTTGTTTGTTTTCTTTTCCTTTGAAAATCTCATTTGTTAGGAGCAGCTGGATAGTCGGCTTTCCTAGTTAGCTAAATATATAGCCTGAAACTTACAAATTTTAGCGCTCGTTGGAGTGTAAGCGCAACCCATAGCCCTAAATTTATTTTGGCTCTTACGCAGGCGCCAGTACTTGGTTGCGAATCCAGTATAGCAGTTCAAAGTTCACCCGTTCTGGACATTCATCGTGGGCGCAGTGTCCAGCGTTTTCTAATTCTACTAACTGCAATTGTGGATTGAGCTTTAACAAACTATGAGCTAGCGACAAAGGAATCATTCGGTCAAGAGTCCCCCACATCAAAAGGGATGGCAGTTTCAGGTCGGTGACAATGGAACGAATACACGGACTAAAGTCTTTACTCATCATGCTTTTCAAAATTGCACAAAAAGCATGGACTGCACCTTTTTCACGCGCTGGTGTCATCAAAATTTCTAGCAGTTCTTCGGTTACTGCTTCTTTACAAGCATAAGCAAAGCTTGCCCAGCGTTTGACTATACGTGGCTGTCGTAGTAGAAAAAATAGAGGTTTTAATACAATTGGTGATGTTAGCACACCTAAAATTTTATCTTGCAAGAAGCGTAAACTATTTGATTTTGTATTTTGCTCTGACATGTCGGGCAAGCTAATCATTGCAACACCTCGCACCATTTCTGGATGTGTTGCAGCTGCTTGTAGGCAGGTAAGTGAACCTATCGAGTTTCCCACTAACACTGTTGGAACTTGCACGAATGTCTGCCAAAATTCGTGAATTTGCTCGACCCAGAGTTTAATTGTATATGGTGTAACTGGTTTATCGGAGGCACCAAAGCCTAATAAATCTACTGCGTAAACGCTGTGATGCTTTGATAATTCTGATATATTTTGGCGCCAGTGTCGAATAGAACCGCCAAAACCATGTACTAAAAGCACTGGAACTGGAGATTTAGGATTAGTGATATAAGCGTAGCAAATTTTCCAACCTCGCCACATCCATTCACCGAACTCACCGCAAAAATTGCTATTGGCTATTTTGGGTTCAACTGAGATTTGAGTAGGCATTAATTGTGTATGAGTCATATATAGCCAAAGCAATTGCGTATTACTAAGTTTAAATTTTACAAGCGCACAAATTGTAAGGCGCCGACATAAGGTTCAGCTTCTTTTCGAGGAGTGGGGACTATTTGCCAACCTGCTTTGAATAATTTTTGGAAGGTTGCCCAACCCTTAGAACCTCTAGGTATTGGGTAATCTGGAACTGCATATTCGCGGCAAAGAGTGTAAGGTAGCCAAGGTTGATTTTCATCGGTACGAAGATGTAAAATCAAACTTTCATTATTTGCAAAGCTTGGAAGCCAACACATTTGTCCAGACATAAAATTACTCCATAACTTTTAATAGGAGACAAACAAAATCCTGAGAATACAGATAACTTTCTCGTTACTGTTCTGAAGAGTTTTTGTTTGAATATATTTCATGTTGTATTAAATAACCACGTGTAATAACTCTACCAATAGTTTAAGTTTTCAATTTTGTTTATATTTCTTGAGACAATTAAATTTAGTTGTACTTATCTTATTAACGCTGCAACAGCTTACTACAAATAGATTTTTGATTACATTACTTTTTTATTATAACTTTCAAATAGCTAAATGTGATACCAAATTATATTAAAATAGCAAACATAAACAATCATCAAAAACCCCAAAATCTTAAAACTTTGTTAAAAGTTTTTTCATACCTCTAGCACAAGATAGAGATTGTTGTGTAGTCATTAAATCTAAAGTAATAAAATTTTCCAAATCTATATTTGCTCTTTAGATAGAAGTTAATTAAAAATCTACTGGCTATAATCCATAAATATTTAATTAATTTTATGAGTTGTTTAATTAAATTTGCCCAAATAGCAGAAAATATTGCCGCGACATCAAAGCGAACGATAAAAGCTTCAATACTTGGTGATTACTTTAATAAACTGGTAGATGAAGATTTAATAACTGCCGCGCGCTTTTTTGCTGGTTACATTTTTCCGCTACGAGACCAACGTACAGTCAATATTGGTGGAGCAGCTTTACTAACAGCGATTACAACTATTGCGAATATAGAAAAATCTAAATATCAAGAGCGTTTAGTTAAACTGGGAGACCCTGGAGATGTCGCATTTGAAGTTTTGAGCGATAATCTTAAATCTAGGGAACTTGCATCTACTCTTAGTTTAGGTAACTTATTCTCTAAACTCGAACAACTCGCTGGGGTTAGCGGAACTAAAAGTAAAACTTCGTTAGTTACTGAATTATTAAGAATTGCAACTCCTCTCGAAGCGAAGTATATCGTTAAACTGTTAGCAGGTGATTTGCGAATTGGATTAAAAGAGGGAGCAGTTGAAGATGCTCTTGCTCGTTCGTTCAAAGTCCCAGTTGCGAAAGTGCAATGGGTGAATATGTTAACTGGTGATATTGGGGAAACCGCTATCCTTGCTCGTCATCAACGACTTGAGCAAGCAAAAATGCGACTTTTTCATCCCATCAAGTTTATGCTTGCTAGTCCTGCGGATGATTTAACCGAAGTTACAAAGCAAATGCCACAGGGGTTTGCGGTTGAAGATAAATATGATGGTATTCGCGCACAAGTCCATATCGGAGGGGGAAAGGGAAAAGATAGTTTGCATGGAACTGTTATTAATGATTGCCGGGTAGCTTTGTTTTCACGAACTTTAGATGAAATTACATGGACATTTCCCGATTTAATTGAACCACTCGCCCAACTGATAAGCTTAGTTGGAAGTAAAGATACTAACAATGGTTTAATTTTAGATGGGGAAATAGTACCAATTCGAGGCGCCAAGATACTGCCTTTCCAAGAATTACAAAAACGACTTGGGCGTAAACAAGTTAAACAAGAGTTAATAGAAGAAGTACCTGTAGCATTTATTGCCTATGATATTTTGTATGCTAACAATCGCGTATTAATTGAGGCGCCTCTAAAAGAGCGTAGAACTATATTAGATTCGCTACGGTTAGATACAGAAAAAGTAAAACGAGGACTTCATAAGCAATTTGACGATATTTCTGGTTTAGACGCGGAATTTACAGCAGCACGCGCAAGAGGTAACGAAGGATTAATGGTCAAAGACCTTAATTCAACATACAAACCAGGTCGTCGTGGTAAAGAATGGCTAAAAATCAAACGTGCTATCGCCACACTCGATGTTGTAATTACCGCAGCAGAAGTAGGAACTGGGAAACGCGCACGGTTTTTATCAGATTATACGTTTGCTGTTCGACAAAGCGAAACGGAACCGACATTACTAAATATTGGTAAAGCTTACTCAGGACTCACCGATGCTGAAGTCACAGAAATTAGTAATTGGTGTCGCGCGCATACAATACAGGAATTAGAACATGGTCGAGTTTGTATAGTCGAACCAAAGTTAGTACTAGAAGTTACTTTCGACCGAGTACAACCATCATCGCGTCACAATAGCGGTTTTGCGTTGCGGTTCCCCCGAATTTTGCGAATACGCACAGATAAACCAGTTGAAGAAATTGATACTTTAGAAACAGTACAAAGTTTGGCTGAAACAACTTACGTTAATGAAATCAATGTGCCACCTAACTTAGAAGCTGCACAAGACATCTTTAAAAATATAATTTCCAATTTACAAAAGAATCAACATATAGTAATACTGCATGACTCTGACGCGGATGGAGTTGCAGCGGGAGTAATATTACAAAAAATATTGCAGCGTACTGGGTTTGTTGAAGTAACGCGAATAATTCCAGACCGTGAGCGCAATGCATGGGCGCCGAGTAACCGCGATAAAATAAAAGCTGCTACACCCAATTATTTATTCGTTCTCGATTTAGGTTGTCAATCAGAACCTGTAATTCCAGGTATCCCAACTTGCTTTATCGACCATCACCGTCCCGAAGGTACACCACCCAATAGTACTTTAATTACAGCATATACATGGACGCCGATTCCTAACACATCGTTGATAGTATACTCACTATGCACAGCAATAACAGACGCAACAGATTTAGATTGGATAGCAGCAATTGGTACAATTAGTGACTTAGGCGAGAAAGCACCCTTTGAAATACTAGCTTTAGCAAAAAGCAAATACACAGCCAAATACCTCAAAGAAGCCACAACATTAATTAACGCATCACGACGCGCGGCAGATTATAATCCTGAAATATCAGCCAAAGTCCTGCTTACACATACTTCCCCACGCGATATAGTAAATTCCACCACACCCGAAGTTGAACAACTGCGTTCTGCACGCAAACAAGTAAAAGTCGAAATGGAAAAAGCAAGAATTGCGGCGCCTACTTTTGCTGGTAACGTTGCTTTAATTAGAATTAACTCACCCTGTCAAATTCATCCTCTCATAGCTCAAAGTTGGCGCCAGCGATTACCAAAATATATTGTTATAGTGGCAAACGAAGGATATTTACCAAGTAAAGTCAACTTTAGCGCCAGAACAGATTCTGGAATAAACGTACTAGATTTTCTACGCAACGTTGGATTACCAGAAGGAGAAGGAAGTTATGGACATGGATATGATTTTGCATCTGGAGGCAGTTTACCAATCGCACGGTGGCACCAATTATTAGATAAATTAGGTTTTAATGTCGATACGGTAGGGGCGGGTTAACCCATATCCTAGAACATAAACGAAAAATCCCCTAAACCCGCCCTCATAACAATCGTCAAAAACATATCCATCAATTATATACAGCACGTGCCACACATTGATATACGGAACGCGCGCATTGTTGATAAGGCGCCTTCAAGTTAATATTGCATTCAGATTATAAATTTAGCTTAACCCTTCCCAAAGTAATATTATGACAACAGCTACACCAGTAAAAACAGAGTACGAGGCGATTATTGGACTTGAAACCCATTGTCAGCTAAGTACTAACACTAAAATATTCTCTGATAGTTCCACTGCATTCGGCGCCGACCCAAACACCAACATTGACCCGGTTTGTATGGGTTTACCTGGAGTGTTACCTGTACTCAACCAAAAAGTTTTAGAATATGCTGTCAAAGCAGGGTTAGCGCTCAATTGCCAAATTGCAAAATATAGTAAGTTTGACCGTAAGCAGTACTTTTATCCTGATTTACCCAAAAATTACCAAATATCACAGTACGATTTACCTATTGCTGAACATGGTTGGTTAGAAATCGAGTTAATCGATAAAGATGGTAATCCTGTTCGTAAAAAAATTGGTGTGACTCGTCTGCACATGGAAGAAGATGCAGGTAAATTAGTTCACGCAGGTAGTGACAGGTTATCTGGTTCGACTTACTCACTTGTAGATTACAACCGTGCAGGTGTTCCATTAGTGGAAATAGTATCCGAACCCGACTTACGCTCTGGACAAGAAGCTGCTGAATACGCGCAAGAATTACGTCGAATTATGCGCTATCTCGGTGTCAGCGACGGTAACATGCAAGAAGGTTCGCTACGCTGTGACGTTAATATTTCTGTTCGTCCAGTTGGACAAAAAGAATTTGGCACTAAAGTCGAAATCAAAAACATGAACTCGTTCAGCGCAATTCAAAAAGCAATTGAGCATGAAATTGAACGACAAATAGCTGCTGTCGAAGCTGGTGAACCTATTATTCAAGAAACCCGTTTGTGGGAAGAAGGTTCACAACGTACTATTAGTATGCGTAAAAAGGAAGGTTCTAGCGATTACCGCTACTTCCCTGAACCTGATTTAGGACCAATCGAAGTTAGCAGCGAACAGTTAGATGCTTGGAAAAGCGAGTTACCCGAACTCCCCGCTCAAAAGCGTCATCGCTACGAAACTGATTTGGGACTTTCTCCATATGATGCGCGTGTTCTTACCGAAGAACGTACTGTTTCTGAATATTTTGAAACAGTTATTGCTACTGGCGCCAGTGCCAAAGCTGCGGCAAACTGGATTACACAAGATATTGCCGCTTATCTCAACAAACAAAAACTTGCTATCACGGAAATTGGTTTAACTCCGCAAAATCTCGCGGATGTTATTACGCGCATTGAGAGTGGTAAGATTAGCAACGCCATAGCAAAAGAAAAGTTAACCGATTTACTCAATGGTGTAACCCCCGAAAAAGCTTTCGCAGGCAAAGAACTCATTAGCGACCCTGCTACTCTTGAATCTATTATCGACGAAGTTATCGCCGCTAACCCCAAAGAATACGAAAAGTACAAAGGTGGTAACGTCAATCTCAAAGGATTCTTCGTTGGACAAGTTCTCAAAAAAACTAACAAACTCGCTGAACCCCGTCTCACCAACGAATTGGTCGAGAAAAAGCTAAACGCTTAAACGTGCCTCAAATATTTATTCATCAAAAATTTACAAAAAAATCTCCAATAAGGGGTAGCGCACCCCATATCTATAATGATATTGTGCGCTAAGTAGATGCACCCTGATGAATCCGGAGAGTTATGTTATGTAGCTCTCCCTTTTTTTGTCTACTTACGTACTTACGCAATTTCCCTGGCTTTTTAATGCCTATAAAATTTTCTTAACGCATTATTCAGAAAAAATACTTACAGGGGGTATTGCACCTCACCCCTAATGTGCTATATTATGTTAAGTAGATGCACCCTGATGATTCGGAGAGTTACGCAAGTGGCTCTCCTTTTTTTATCTACCTATAAATATAATCCACCAAAAATTATTAATTTTAAATAGATTAGGCGCCTGCGGATGTTGTGTAGTATCACTGATTCAAGGCGCCTATAAAATTTTCTTAACGCATTATTCAGAAAGAATACTTACAGGGGGGTATTGCACCTCACCCCCAATGTGCTATAGTATGTTAAGTAGATGCACCCTGATGATTCGGAGAGTTACGTAAGTGGCTCTCTTTTTTATTGCACTCTTATTAGTACTAAATAACTAGCGTATCAATAGATTTTAACTTTAAGATTTTATGACATTAACTTCATACAAAATCAACATAGGGGGTGTTACCCATCATCTCAAATATGATATAGTATGTTAAGTAGATGCACCCTGATGATTCGGAGAGTTACGCAAGTGGCTCTCTATTTTTTTGTCTTTTTCTGTTGTATACTAGATAACAATTACACAGAAATTAATAAAATTTTTCAAAATAAAATAGGGGGTAATGCACGGCATCCCCAAAATAGTGTATTATGTTATCAGATGCACCCTGATGATCTGGAGAGCTGCTGAAGTAGCTCTCTCTTTTTTTCTCCATAAAGCATTTTTACTAACATATATATAGTTGCTGGTTATTTAACAAAATACCATTAAGTGGTGACACTATATTGATATAATCGCCAGTCAGTCATAATTGCGGGTAAGGTCATGGCAGACTGGCATGAAATAGATGGTGGAGTCACGGCGCCTAAAGGATATCGGGCAGCGGGGATAAAAGCTGGGTTAAAACCTTCGGGGTTGCCAGATTTAGCGTTGATAGTATCGGATGTAGATGCGATAGCAGCAGGAGTATTTACAACGAGTCACGTTAAGGCAGCATGTGTAGATTATTGTCGCGAGCGGTTGCAAAGTAAACAAATAACCCGTGCGGTTCTTTGTAATGCAGGGCAAGCGAATGCAGCAACAGGTGAACAAGGAATGCGCGATGCACTCGAAAGTGCCGAAATTTTGGCAAGTGCATTAAATATTTCTTCAGAATCAATATTATTGGCATCAACAGGTGTAATAGGGCAGCGTATCAAAATGGATGCGATGCGAAGCGGAATTCCTAAAGTTGTGGCGGCACTTTCGGGAACTGGTTCTGATGGGGCAGCAGGAGCAATTATAACTACCGATTTAGTGCCAAAAACAATTGCATTGGAGACAACTATTGGTGATAGGACAGTACGAATAGGTGGAATAGCTAAAGGTTCGGGGATGATTCATCCCAACATGGCAACATTACTGGCATTTGTAACGTGTGATGCGGCTGTTTCACCCCATTTATGGCAGCAAATGCTTTCGCGTGCTGCGGATAGAAGTTTCAATGCCATAACTGTAGATGGTGATACTAGTACTAATGATAGTTTAATTGCCCTTGCCAATGGTGAATCGCGAACTCCTGCAATTACAGAAATGGGCGCCGAGGCAGAAAAGTTAGAAGCGATGTTAACGGCAGTGTGTCAGCATTTAGCTAAATGTATTGCTCGTGATGGAGAGGGTGCAACTTGCTTGATAGAAGTACAAGTAGAAGGGGCGCCGGATGATGCAGGGGCACGTCAGGTAGCAAAAACAATAGTAGGTTCATCGCTAGTAAAATCAGCAATATTTGGGCATGACCCAAACTGGGGAAGAATAGCAGCAGCAGCAGGACGCGCGGGAGTTGTATTTGAACAAGAGAACTTGCGAATTCAACTTGGTGATTTTTTACTAATGGAAAATGGGCAACCATTACCCTTTGACCGTTCGGGTGCAAGTAATTATTTAAAACACATTGCTGCGAATTCAAGTATAAACAGCGATTTTACAGCAACCAACATGAGCAACGACCTTACAGTTGACCGTAGCACGGTGGCGCCGCAACGAGTGGATAACCCAGTGATAATTAAAGTCAGCATTGGTAATGGGCACGGTTCAGGTATCGCTTGGGGTTGTGACTTGAGTTACGACTACGTGAAAATTAATGCCGAGTACACAACTTAACGTAAGGTGGGCAGTGCCCACCCTACTGTGACTTAAATACAGAAACCAGGTTTCTTATTGATATAGAAACCTGGTTTGTTACTTACAGCGGTGATATATTTTTTCAACTTTATCTATATATTTATAGCTACTTTCATAAGGCGAAAAGCGTATAGATTCTTGTTTGCCTAATACCAATATACCAAAACTGTCTAAACTATCATAAAATAATTTATGAACGCGCGTTTGCAGAGTTTTGTTAAAATAGATTAAAACATTACGACAAATAATTAAATTAAATTCATTGAAAGAATTATCACTAGCTAAGTTATGCAAAGAAAAAATCATATTATCACGTAAAGACGTGTCAAATATTGCATCTTTGCCAGATACTAAATAATATTCAGAAAAAGACTTTTTCCCGCCAGATTGGAGATAATTTTGTGTATAGTTCTGCATGAATTTTAAAGGGAAAATACCAGTTTTAGCTTGACGCAATACTCTTTCGTTAATATCAGTTGCATAAAGACGACAACGATGATATAAACCTTCTTCTCGAAGTAGAATTGCCATTGAGTAAACTTCTTCACCAGTTGAACACCCAGCGTGCCAAATTCTGATAAACGGATAAGTTCGCAAGATAGGTATTACTAAGGAGCGCAAAGCTAGAAAAAAACTGGGGTCGCGAAACATTGAGGTAACGTTTACTGACACGTTAAGCAAAAAACGTTCCATACACTCACGGTCATGTAAGACTTTATCTTGGAGTGCAGAAATCGTTTTTAGTCCTTCTATGCCAACAATATATAAAATTCTACGTGTAATCGAAACACGAGAATAATCACGAAAATCAAAACCGTAGTAACGATATATTGCCTCTAGCAGTAAATCTACTTCAATATCTTCTAACATCATTCATGAAGGATTAAAATTATCAATTCAAAATAGCTTTTAAATTGTGAATTTTAAATCTTAAGTTGTGACTATCAATTAAAGGGAGGTAATATCCTAACTCTTCCATTTTTCTCAACACTTTACCTGCGCTTTCGGCTATTGTCTCTAGGTGTGTATTACAAGTTACTTCGGGAAAAAGAGGCGCCTCGTAAGGGTCATCAATACCAGTAAAGTTTTGAATTTCCCGTGAACGTGCTTTTTTATATAAACCCTTAACATCACGCTGTTCACACACTTCCAAAGGTGCATTTACATATACTTCTAAAAAATCTGCCGTGTCTAAACGCATCTGATTGCGAATTTGACGGTAAGGTGAAATTACGGACACTAGTACAATTACATCATTGCGTGTAAGTAAATTCGCAACATAACCAATGCGACGAACATTTTCATCACGGTCTTCTCTACTATAACCTAGCCCTTTGGTTAAACATTGCCTTAACACGTCACCATCAAGAACTTCAACTTTATAGCCTTGAGAGCGTAACTCATTTTCAACGACACGGCTAATGGTAGTTTTACCAGCACCGCTCAATCCAGTAAACCACACTGTTAAACCTTTTTGCTCAATCATTGCTTTTATAACAAATTGACGTATCAAATTATTAACATATCTTAAGCTTATACATCATCGTTCCTTCTCTACATACTGTTGTACAAGCAAATACCTCTACCGGGAGATAGATTTATTAACTAAGTATGAATGTATATGCTTTATAGCTTAATTCAAGCGATAATTAAAGTATCAATAATAAAACAGGCATGTATGAATTAATTATTCACAAATATCAACCTACCCAGAATAATACATAGGTGATAGTTGGTATTATCGCATACATGCACTCGATCTGTCACTAGCGTATTGGCTAGAAACGAAGAAACCGGGTTTCTACGCAAAATCGTCATTTTTATAAAAGATTTTAATGAAGAAACCCGGTTTCTAGGATTTTAGTTAGATGAACCTCGGTAAATTCGGTCAACTTGCGATTGTGGAAGCCGCGTCATGGGGAATCCGTGAAGTCTGTCAAAAACAACTTCTTGGATTTCAGCGGGGGTTTTTGTGCCATAACCATTTGAACCGCCGTTAGTTGATATTTCATCATCTAGCAAAGGAACCAGACTTTGAGCTAAGACGTAAGAATGAGTTTCGGGGTCGTATGCTAAAACTTCTCCAGTCTCGATATTATAAATCCATGCGTAGATGCGAAGTTGATTGTGATAAAGCTTCGAGCGAACTACCGGATAAGTTCTCAAGTTTTCAATTTGAGTTAAAACATTTTCTGCGGTAATAATTTCGAGCAGTTCCTCTCCCTTATAGTGACTGTAATGTTCCTTTGCTAAAAGTCGAGTAGCTTCTGTATACTTCAACCAGTCATGCACAAGTGGCATTTCCTCATCTAAGCTATGCAACTTCGTCAACCCTTTCATGGCGCCACAGTGTGAGTGACCACAAACAATAATTTGTCGAATACCCAGAGCTTGGATGGCATATTCAATCGTGGCGCCTTCACCACCGTTGGTGGCGCCATAAGGTGGAATAATATTACCAGCATTGCGAATCACAAACAATTCGCCTAATTCAGCTTGCGTAATTAAGTTTGGGTCTACACGCGAATCTGAACAGGTAATAAATAATACCCTAGGTTTTTGACCTTGAGAAAGCTGTTCAAAAAGTTGTTGATGACTACTAACATACGTAGACTTAAACTCGCGCAGCCCTTTGATTAATTTCTTCATTATGATTTACTATTGGCAGTCAGAGACATAAATTAATTTTCTCTCAAGTGGTTCACGTAGTACCGATGTGTTATTAATTTGTGAGTAAACGTTAAAGTACTAACTAAGTATAATTTAAATTTTTGTTAAGAAAGTTTATTAATCAAGAATTTTTGTAACGAAGTAAACTTGAATCGATATCGTTTATACATGTACATCCACTTAAGGCCATTGCTAAATCAAACTCAGCGCGTAGCAGTTCAATAACATGAGTAACACCAGCTTCGCCATTCAAAGCAAGTCCCCATAGTATAGGTCTACCAATTAATACAGCGTTGGCGCCATAAGCAATAGCTTTGAGTATATCAACACCTCGACGAATACCACCGTCAACAAGAACCTCAGCTTGATTATCAACTGCTGCGACAACATCGGGTAATGCTTCAATTGATGCAACTGCACTATCTAACTGGCGCCCACCATGATTAGATACTATTATTGCTTTGGCGCCGCACTTTACTGCATTCGCTGCATCATCAGCACGTAAGATACCTTTAACAACCAAAGGTAGTGGAGATAAAGATTGTAACCATTCTAAATCTTGCCAAGTAACAGTCGGGTTGAGTTGTTGAGCAAAATAAGCAAATAATCCCGACTCTCCCGAAGCATGGGGAATATCCAGACCAGACATATTTGTTAAATTCACCAAATGTAACCCAGTCGGTAAAACAAACTCATTACGTTTGTCACGTTCACGCTGTCCTAACAAAGGTGCGTCAACAGTTAAACATAATGCTTTATAACCTGCGGCAAACGCACGTTCTACCAAAGCGCGAGTTAAACCTTTATCTTTATGAATATAAAGTTGAAACCAGCGTAGACTATTATTACTACTTGCTGCTACTTCTTCAATGCTCTTAGTAGACATAGTACTGAGTATCATTCCGGCGCCTGTCGCTGCTGCCGCTTTGATGGTGGCAACTTCACCTTGCTGATGAGCAAGGCACTGAAAAGCCATCGGAGCAATCAATATAGGCAACTGTAAAGATTCTCCTAAAATATTAATCTTTAAATCACGCTTACTTACATCAACGAGCATTCGAGGTAATAATTTAATGCGTTCATACGCCGCACGGTTATCCCGTAATGTTACCTCATCCCAGGCGCCGCTACTATAATAGTCAAACGCCATTTGAGATAGATGACTTTTCGCTCTTGTTTCGTATTCAAATAAATTGATTGGTAAAGTCATAAGAATAGATATAACTAATACGTTTATATTGGTAAAATAAATACTATAGAATTCTATATTTTATATGCTCAAACAATTACTAATTCTTGTATCACTAACTTCTCCCTTGTGGATAGTTACAGCATCAACAGCGCAAGTTCAACCAACCGAAGCAGAAATTCGTGAAGCTTGTCAAACAGGACAGCTTGAAAAACTGCCTTCACCTTATTCTGATGTGCCTAAAAACCATTGGGCATATTCAGCAGTAGCCTCACTATATTACTGTAAATCTAGGGGTATTTTTTCAACGGCACCTGTGAAACCTGTAACAAAACTACAAACGGCGCCGACAAAAGTTGACATAGATGGACGACGTTAAAAACGTAGCATAGGCATTTGGCGCCTGTGCTAGCAGTCAATTGCCAAGTATAATTTAGGCGGCATCAGCCTACTCTAGGACTAATTTCAAATGCTAATTCTGAACGGTAGAAACATACATCAAAAGCAATAAAGAAATTCAGTTGAAGTTATTTAAACCACGTACACTGTAGTAACTGAAATCAGAACTACCAGCAGTAGTAGACAAGAACTGTTCAAATGATTTTAGAATACGACCCACAACCACCATTTAATTTGGGTAATGTACGAAAACAAAACGCTATATCAGAAAAAATTTTGCATCGACTAACTGAATATTTAAAGCAAGAAATGGGAACAGAATTTGAACATTCAATTTTTGCTAATTAAAATTATAACTGCGTAGAGACGCAATAAATCGCGTCTCTACATAATTAATTAATCATCATCATCGTCTATGGCTAGCTTTGTGTTTCCAAGTGAGCCAGTGTTAAGCTCATTTATATCGTCATCATCCTCGCCATTTAAATTCCCACTTTGAGTGCGGAAGCTGGTCTGGGATGCTGGAACTTCGCTATCTGCACCTTTAACGCTCTTCCAAACCATTGCAGTCAGTAACTCATCTGGTACTCGGTCTTCTTGCGAGAAATCAGCACTTGCAGCTTGAACTGCTAGAGGAGCATTAACTGGGTTTAGTTCATCTAGAGGTTGAGTTGGTGTTATGGCTGTGTAAGGAGTAAAATCTGGTGTGTCTGTGAAGCTGTTAAGCATTGGTGTTGCGGCTGCATCAAATTGGCTTAATGGTCCGATACCAACGATTTGCTCCATAGTACGTAACATAGCGGATGTGTCGTAGAAGGTCGAGTCAACTTTGCCTGTTTGAGTGTAAGGACTGATAACCTGAGCAACTGTTCGATGGGCGTCAACGTGATCTGGACCATTTTGAGCATCATCCTCAACGACAAAGATAGCAGTATCCTTCCAGAATGGAGAATGGGAAACAGCATCTACAAGTTTACCAAGGGCTAAGTCATTATCAGCCATATAAGCTCTGGGGGTTGGCGCCCCTATTCGAGTTCCTGATGTATGGTCATTAGGAAGTCGGACAAATTCCACAGTTGGTAATTGCCCCGATGCTTCGTACTGTTGGAACTCGTTGAGCCACTCGTTGAATCGAGTTTGGTCACTGATTGTCAAATCATAACCTGGGAAGTTAAGGTCAGTGTTTGCTGCAAGTCTCGGTTCGGTAGTTTCCCCAGTAGTTGTGTTTGCTGCGACCTGACCACCAAAGACACGGAAACCGTAGTTGCGGTAGTCAATGCCTGCATCGCTGAGTTTATTCCAAATAAAAGCATCAGTTGGGTCTGTACCTGGTGATGTAGCGTAATTACCACCCTCAAAGTCATAAGGTCGATTTCGACCGGGGCTAGAATAGTTAGCAGGCCAGTTCTTTTGCACGTAGGTATTTGCTAATGCTGCGGTAGACCAGTTCCATCCATCAGCAGAAACTTCAGCATCGGCGTAGAAATTATCTAGTGTGACAAACTGTCGAGCTAGTTGGCGCTGGTTTGGCGCCGATTCTTCTCCAAATAGGTTTAAATTTGGTTCACCATTGCCTTTTTCTAGACTACCCAATACTTGGTCGTAAGTGCGATTCTCTTTAATAACGTAAATTACGTGCTTAATTGGTGAGGGGTCACCCGCGCGTAAAGGAATAACATCTTCATTAGGCTGACCTGCAACCCGAATTTTATCTCCCTCGTTGAAGCCATTATTTTGGACAACCTGCTCTGTGTACTGTGCCAATTGTGAGGGGTCGGACAAATCAATCATTGAAAGTGACCCTTGAATCATCGAACCAATATACTGATTTGGTGGTGATGATGGGTTACGGTAGGGGTTTGGACCGTCAGGATTGGATCCGGCGCCTAGCCCTTTAGCGTTAATTACATCTAACTCTTTGCCATCAGGGGAAAGAACGAGACCAGTGGGATACCAAGCAGTTGGAATTAATCCAATGACTTTATCTTCCGGGTTTTCCGTTGTTGCTAAACGAATTACAGCTACATCATTATTTGTTGCATTCGCAACATACAAAGTGCTGCCATCTGGAGAAACTGTTAAGGCATTCGGGCTACTACCTTCCTTGGCACCTGGGTAAGGAGCTAAATCAATCGTTCTGGTAACTGTTTTGGTTTTGGTATCAATGACTGATATTGTATCGCTATCAGCATTAGCTACGTATAATTCATTACTATGTGGATTCAATGCCATCGCATTTGGATGGGTGCCGACTTCAATTGTATACTCGACTTCACGATCAGGTATATCTATAGCTGAGACTGTTGTATCGCCCCAATTGCTAACGTAAGCAAATTTTCCATTGTTAGCTAAAGCAACTGTGTAGGGATTATGGCCAACTTGAATAGTGTCGATGACAGTACGACTAGGCAAGTCAATAATTGACATTGCATCACCAAGATTATCGGCTACGTACATACTCTTGCCATCAGCAGAAATGCTAAATCCAGCAGGATAAAGATTGAGGGGTTTTCCATCTGGGGTCTGTGGAGGTAGTACAATTGGGTCAGTCTCGGTTAGATGCTGTCCATCTACATCGTAAACACGAATTTTATTGTTACCTCCTGCTGAAGCATAGGCGTGTTTACCATCTGGACTAAAGCCAACACCAATATATAATGCTTCTGGAGCGTCGTAAGGAATTGTTTGAACAACGTTACCTGTTTCTCTGTCAACGACCATCAGCGATTGAGTTGATTGACCGTTATTACTAACAAGTAAAGTTTTTCCATCAGGACTCTGTGCAAGTCCATAAGGACGGTCGCCAAGCCCTACTTGTTTACCAGCAGGAGTCAAAAACCAACCTTGAGTAGTAATTGCTGTTCCGTCTGGTTGTGGACCAGGAAATGGACGGTCAGGCGCCTCTACTACATCACTAGGGAGAGTAGTTAATCCTACAGTACGGTCGGCAAAACCTGCGGCATCAAAGTAACGAGTATCACCCACCTGCTGGTAATTTAGATACGTCCTAACATTATCGTCAGTCGGGTCAGATTTTAAAATACCTGTAGTGTAAGAAATACTGTCTGGACCTCCCACCAGCGCCTCATTTAATACTCGTCCTGTCAGGTCGCCATTACTTGGGATATTAAATCCCAGAACATTCGCCAGTGTAGTCGCAACATCGGCATTACTTACAGGAGCATTATCGGTATAGCCACGTTTGAAGTCAGGACCAATCGCCAGCATATTATTATAGGTATCGCCTCTACCGAAGCTACCGTGCATTCCTTGCCCTTGCTGCAACCCACTATCAGCTATTTCGACTTGGGAATTAATAGGATTATTTGGGTCAGTGGCAAAAGTCCTAAAATTCAACACAATTGATGGAGTTGGTGTTTGTGCAGAACCTTTCAAGTTAATCGAACTCAAAGGTAATGCTCCAGGAACGGCGCCAAAATCATCATTGACAAATAGTCCACTTGTATAATCTTGTTTCGAGAGGAAGTCTACAACTTTCTTAACTGTCTCAACATCATTATCAGGAACATAAATTAAGTCCGAACCACCATTTGCTGCGACAACTACTTTTGCATCGGGTTGAGCAAGAATTTGACCACTACCACCAATCAAACCATTACCTGCTGTTGGTCGTTGTCCAGTAGTTGGGTCAACAGGTTTGTAAGCAACTGCCTTACCACTGCTATCTGTTACAGGTGTGTCTGGGTCATATAGCGTTAGTCCTAAATCATGAGCAATATCAATTGCCACGAAACCCGGTGGTAAGAATCCGGGATTCACTCCTGGAAAAGTTAGTGATGACGCATAGTCTTTAACTACATTGCCTTGAGTATCGATTGGACTCTTGCTGATTGTTGAAAAACCGTGGTCTGAAGTGATAAAAATGTCAGTGTTCTCGTATAAACTACTACCATCAGCTAATTTCTGAGATTTGAGTTCATCAATAATTTGCGCCAGGTTATTATCAGCATTCTTCACCGCAGCTTTAGAAGTAGCTCCGTTAATTCCCGGAGTCAAGCTATTAAGACTATCACCTTGATTATGCTGTGTACCATCTGGATCGCGCGACCAATACACCATTGCAAATGGTTTATCACTGCTAGAATAATCGGCGCCAAACTGCGGTAAAATCGCCTTGGTTACAGCATCAGTAAAGTATTGCTGCTGAACATAGTTGGCAGCTTGGGTGCCACTCGTAGTGTTATTACCAGAGAAGCCATTATTTAATGGTGTTCCTGCGGGTACTCCGTTACTCCTGTCAGGAGCAGTGGCGCCGACTCCAGCAGTAACAAGGCGCCCAATAACATCCTGTGATAAAGGGACTCCCCCTGTCTTACCCGTCGAGTCATCAATAATGATTGTTTGTGAAGGTGGAACAGTACCTGTACTTGGGTCACGACTACCTTGACTAACATCTTGAATTAACGTCGGCCCAAGTTTACCGACAGCAGCAGTATTGTAACCATTGTTGCGTGCGAATTGAAGTAAAGTTTCTTCGTTCAGGAAGTTGTAATAGCTAAAAGTATCAGGATCACTAGCGTCGTAGTTGCCTTTAAATTGAGCATTTAAATCTCCAAGAACAGCATCATTTTCAATAAACGGTGTCGGACTACCATTTGCACTGGGAGTAGGAAACCTTGTGTAGATTGTGTTACTAAAATCTCCTGTATCACCAAGATAATGTCCAGTAGCTATCGCTGACGCATTCGGAGTTGTAAAAGTTGGAAACAACGAATGACTGTTAACAAAATCAACCCCTTCAGAGCGAATGCTAGAAAGCGTAGGAGCATCTTCTGGGTTTACCGAACCCGGACGTAGACCATCAGCAACGAAGATAAGTACATTTCTTTCAGAGGAACTTTTACCCAGTAATGATTCTGACTGTAAATCAAAACTACTGCTACCACCCAAGTTATAATTGCAAGTTGCAAGATTACTGGTAGTACTGCTACTTAAACCAGTTCCGGTATTGTCATCTAATAAATCCATATCAATTACTCCAATAAGTTAGGAAATAATGCACATTTTAGGCCAAGAATTATTCTTGCCCTTTCAAAATTCAGGTCTGCACTTAACAATTTCAAAATAAATCTCAAAATCTCAAAATCTCAAATGCTTTATACGACTAACTTGGCAGGCGCATTTTCAAATGCTAATAACGTGGAGCAACTTCCAAAAAACAAGCCTAAGCCAACTTCTTGAATAAAAATCTCCTAGAAATGATTTACCAATTATTACCTTTCAGTACCGTAATTGCCGATATTTTTATAAACTAAACCACTCACATCAATAACGCTAATACAGAATAAATGTTTTAGAAGTAAAAGAATGTCAAAGCTTTGATTAATTTTAGTTTAAGGACTAAGATATTTTTGAAGAAATATAATTAGTCGTTCACAATTATTGCTTGCATTTATTTAAAGTCATAAAACTTAATATTAATTTTGATAAACTCAAATACAGTTCCCCCATTAGGATGAGGTAATAAAAGACAAATGGTTCAAATATAAGCTTAAAATCGATCCACCTAAATTCCCCGCGCTCTTAGGGAATTTGAGGGGAGCGAAACATTTTGAAATGATAACGATTATATCTATTAATTGAAAACAAACTTATTATGAAAAAATTAATATTTCACAAGAATTCAAGCTAATATACCCAATATCGCAATTTAGAGTAAAAATGCCTAACTCAAAAAATCCAAACTTTTAAATTTCGTTAAAAATGTGCTGACGGTACAAGAAGCCAGAAAAGCTAATTTAAAAGCAGGTTGCGTTATATTTTTTACTGATAGGGCGGCGCCTGCTTGTGTATCAGGATAAACTTTGTATTGCTGTTGGTTAACAACAGTTGTTGATTGTGAAGGCGTTTGAGCGTGAGCGTTGCTTACCCAAAACGTAAAAGAGAGAAAACTGATACAGTTAAGAAGCGCTAAAGTTACCTTACTTATAGACTATAATCAATAAATATTCAAGATTTAACTCTACCATTTATCTTAAGACTGGCGCCAATCTAATTTGGTGACAGTAAACCAGAAGGTAATCAACGTAAACGCGAGTAAAGCTATAATATCTAGAAAAAATCTTTGTGTGACTGGTGCCAGTAAAGTTTGTCGTAGTGCAGAAGCTCCGTATGTAGCAGGACTCAAATATCCTAACGATAGTAATAGAGAGGGTAGACGATTAGCTGGGATGAGAACGGGTCCGATAAACAGCATTACCATTGTTAATAGTAAACTCAAAGAATCGCTCTCGCTAATTGTCCGTGAATATACACCAATAACTGCTCCGAGTCCAGCTAAAGGTAGTACGCATAATGGTACTACTAACAGAATTAGAGGATTGATTACTAGATGAATTTTTAGAAAGAGGGCGCCAAAAATTACAGTTACTAGCAGTGATGGCAACGATAATAAGAAAAATGATATTACAGTAGCAATAATTAAAGCTTCACGCCGAATGGGTAATGTTGCATAATAATCTAAATTCCCAGCAAACCGCATAAAGGTGAAACGACTTGCTAAGTTATTGAGGTTGCCAAACATCAGGGACATTACCAAATTTCCGGTTAGTATATACGCATTAGTATCTTGAGAAGTCGAAGCTATACTACCAAGAGCAACAATACCTAAGATTGGCGCCACCATACTAGTTAACATTGTAGATTGCCAAGACCAACGCCAGTTAGTTAACTCCATTAATAGTAAATCTTGCAACTGTACTCTTAAAGTAGGTGGTTTACGTATTGGTCGCATAATGTAAATATAAATCTTCTAAGGTTGCTGAGTACAAGCGAAAGTCTTCTATTTGCTCCAAATTTAAATTGTTGAGCGTTTGCGTCACTTGCTCCCATTGTAATAATAGGCGCCAATGTCCTGATTCAAGAGGATAACAGGTTAAACCAGGTGGTAATGTAGGAGGGTTTGAAGGTGAGAAAAATAATTCTAAACGTAACGTGCGGTCGATTTTTGCTTTAAGTTCGCTGGGACGACCGACTGCTACTAACTCTCCACAATGCATGATACCAACACGTTGAATTGCTTTCTCTGCTTCTATCGCATCGTGAGTTATCAATATAATCGTAGTTTCTTGTTCAGAATTAATACGGCGTAAAATATCCCATACTAACTTGCGACGTTGAGGGTCAAGGTCATTAGTTGGCTCATCTAATATTAACACTGGTGGAGAACCTGCCATCGCTGTTGCTAACCTTAATAGGCGCCGTTGTCCACCAGAAAGACGAGAACTTGGTTGATGACGTAAGTCTTTAATTTCCCATAAGTTGAGTAAAAATTCGCACTCTTTTTGAGCATCGTTTTTACTCATTCCTCGAAGATGAGATGTAAAGTAAAGTGCCTCACTGACTGTAAGGTTATTAAGGGCGCCGCTTTCTTGGGGCATATAGCCCATGTTAACTTGTAGTAAATGGCGAGAATTAGCAATATTTTCGCCAAAAAAAGTAATTTTACCAGAATCACTTTTAACTAAATTTGCCATTTGTCGTACAAGCGTACTTTTTCCGGCGCCGTTATCTCCTAAAATACCGAATATTTCACCTTGGTAAATTTGTAGTGATATGTTTTTGTTTGCAGGTTGAGTTTGTCTAGGGTAAGTTTTAAATAAATTTTGGATATCATAAACTATCATAAGTCAAGCTTGGTTAGCTAATTCTTGTGGAACGAGCATCCTTGCCCGCCCAATATATTGATAATACCTGAAAATATTATGTTCCTTATTTTTGCTTTGTATTGATTTTATTTTGTGAGTAAAAGGTATCTCAAAAAAATGATTTATAAACATCTAATGGTATCGCTAAGTATAAGGTTATCTCAGGTTGCTCATGCGATAAAATAGAGTGAATACGTCATTCCAGACCTTGTAAAGATGCATAAACCGGAGGTTTTTCTGAAGGGATTAAATACTGTCTCTACCTACCAATTTGTATTGGATGAGGGGTATTAACCCTGATTCGTTCTTCTGTATCCAATTAGGGCGAGCGCGGGTGGGTTACAATCGAAGCGAGTACAGCTTGAGATAGCCTCTGCTTCATGACCGACCTGCTCCCTTACTACAAAGAATTTGCTCCTAAGAGCGAAAGCGCCCATCTTATTGGCGCCTTTTGGAGTTTCTCAATGCCTTACTCCAACGGTGTAATTAAGCATCGGGTGTTACCTGACGGGTGTATGGATGTAATCTTTCAGTACCAGCGAGCGCTCGGTGGTGGAATTTACAATCCGCAGTTGACCATCTATGGTTCGACGGATAGCTTTAAATTGTTTGAGATCAAACCTTCCACAGAATTTGTTGGAGTCCGCTTTCATCCTGGAATGGCAGGGCTATTTCTTAAATTAAATCCCATCGAGTTATTTCAGCAGCAAGCCAAGGCACAAGACTGTTCTGAAGAGTTTGGCAAAATCTTTGATCGACTTTGTGAATCTAATTCGGTTGAAAAAGCTTTAAGTACGCTACAAACAAGTATATTAGAGTTGCAAAAAGTAAATTGTGAAGATAGCGTTTCTTTACCGATTCGTGAAGCGCTCAAACTTATTACCATCAGTAATGGGACAATGCCAGTGTCCCACATAGCGTTAGCTATTGGAATTAGCGAAAGGACTTTACGACGAGGAGTCACAAAAGCAGTGGGACTTTCGCCAAAGGTACTTGCACGAATTCTACGCTTTCAAAACACGATGTTACGTCTACGAGCGTCGGAGACTGCTGATCTATGCCGCTTTGCATTAGACTGCGGCTACGCTGACCAAGCACATATGGGACGTGAATTTCAACGACTTTCAGGATTGACCCCAACAGCCTTCATTTCGTAACGGTCTGTCCACATGTCCGATTTCTTCAATACAAAGCGAGTAGTTTGAGGAACAATGTTAATTGCTTCTGTTCAAAGCTAACTACCATGAAGTTTTCTTACACAATCCTCTACGTCAAAGATGTTGCTCAATCTGTCGCATTTTATGAACGTGCCTTTGGTTTGAAACAACGATTTATCCATGAGACTGGTCAATACGGCGAGATGGAGACTGGTGGAACCTCGCTTGCCTTTGCTTCCAATGAACTGGCACGCTCTAATCTACCTCAAGGGTTTCAGGAAAACTACTTATCGAACCTACCTGCTGGAATTGAAGTAGGCTTCGTTGCTGCTGATGTAACTGCCGCTTTTTCACAGGCAGTGGAAGCGGGCGCAATGGCAATTATAAACCCTAAAATGAAGCCTTGGGGACAAACGGTTGCTTATGTTCGCGATTTAGATGGCATCTTGATTGAACTTTGTAGCCCAATGTAAATGTTTTCGATACGCTGCGTATACGCCTCAACGCACGACCGTGCGCTCAGAATTCTTGAAATGGCGGAGCTAAAAGAATAGAAAGCGAGAGACATAAATGTACAATCATCAAAGCAAACCAAATTATGGCATTGATGCGCCGGGAACCATCCGTTATTTTTTTCTCATTGGAGTTATGCTAACAATCGCAGGTTGGTTCGTGCCTTCGTTTAGCATCCTTGGCATTAAAATTTCCTTTATTGGTTCTATGTTTTGTGTAATGGCTCTAGTACCTATTGCACTAGGAACATCTATGCTCGTCTACAGCATCCGTGGAAAATTTAATATTCGTGATCGAATGCTCGACCTAATTGATTGGAAAGGTGATGAAAATGTTCTTGACATCGGCACGGGACGAGGACTGCTGATGATTGGAGCAGCAAAACGTCTGAAGACGGGAAAAGCGATTGGGATTGATATCTGGAATGCTGTTGACCTGTCTGGAAACTTTATAGAAAATACTTTCAAAAATGTTGAACTTGAGGGTGTGAAAGACAAAGTTGAAATTAAACATCAAGACGTTCGTCAAATGAGCTTTACAGATAATTCGTTCGACGTGATTTTTTCTCTATTGTGTCTCCATAATATTGAAGATAAAGAAGAACGTGCGCTCGCATACTGTGAGATCGCTCGTGTTTTAAAATCCGGTGGAACTGCTTTGATTGCAGACTACACAAATATCACCGAGTATGCTAAAGCTTTAGCACAAGTCGGACTTAAGGTAGAAAAACCAAAGTCTTATTTGCTTCAAGCTTATGGATTGATGTGGATGGTAATTGCAACAAAAGATGTCAGTTAACGAATTACAGCAGATTGCAGGTAAATGAGGTACACTATCGAGGCGCCAAAATAATCGTTATTGGAGCCATGAGTTTAGAGAAAGTCTTAGGTTTTAACCTATATACTGAGATGCTTCGTTCCTCAGCATGACATTCACAGAACGTGTACAACCTCAATTACACACAATATAATTACTACAATTGTTCAACAAATATTTTAGAGAAACTAGCTCAGGATAAAGATGATGAAGTACGTACTGTTGCTATACAGAAACTTAACCTTCTAAAAAATTCATTTTGATTTGTTACTCCAAATTCTGCGACACTACTACCAATCATGTAAATATATATTCATTATCCTAAATATTCTTATGGGATGAAGCTTCGGAAAGGCGTCCACATCCCATGTATAAACTCAACCTAAAGCATATTCAGTAAACTTGCGCTTATAAGGAGCATGGAAACCCAATACAATATCTTTTTTTGATACACCCAAAGCTTCTAAGTCACTAACAATGCCTATTTCCGTACCATCATGTTGAACCCAAATTTTGCCGTCTTTAATATCTAGATGCAGCACACAACCATATATTCGTCGTTTATTTCGCCAACCAACATGTACTAACTGATAATGGTCATGTTCTTTATCAAAAACTGTTTGAGCTTCTACGTCTTCATTAAGACTTTTATAATTGCTATATTCGGTCAACAATTTTTGAATATATTCTCGATACTGTTCTACTTTATCCATTTGACAATCACCTCTTGTTCTGAATCAAAAACAATTAAGTTTATTTGATTTTCCCGGATAATCTTCTGAGTAAAAGGTAGCTGAAAAAATGATTCATAAACATCTAATGGAATGGCTAAATATAAAATTCGCTCTGGTTGCTCATCTGATAAAATAGAGCGGTAATTAATAAATTGCCCAACTGCTACATGAAATTCCGTAATATTAGAATAGCCAAGAAAACTTTTAACCTCTACAGCTATTTTTTCACCATCTCGTTCTGCTGCAATAAGTTTTTCTGCTCCAATATCAATATAAATTTCTACACCTCCTGAGCGAATAAAAAATTGCTCATTGGTAACTAGCCACGCATCTTTTAATAATGCATTTTTTACAGCGTCATGGAAGATATCTTTAGCAGGCATTAGAAAATAGTTGTTAATATTTATTTCGCTATATTTATTTCCAATATACCTTCATATGATAGCATATCGCATAATTTGTCCAAGTACATTATACGATAGTCCTAGCTGATATTGAGTTACTAATTTATAAATATTTACTCTCCTCCTAGGAGAGGGGTTGGGGGTGAGGTTTTTAACACACCCTGAAAAGTTAGGTATAATATTGGCGCCCATTCCCAATAATATAATGTCTAATGGATATCCAAACCAACCAGTAAATGCTACTCCCAAACACGAATCAATAACGGGAGTGGTAGAGCGTCTTAGTTTTCATTCGGAAGAGTCAGGTTACACAGTCGCGCGTTTACAGCGTCCAGGTGCATCTGATTTAACTACAATTACTGGTAGTTTCGCTGGCATTCAACCAGGACAAACGCTGCAATTAACTGGGTTTTGGCGCGAACATCCGCAATATGGTTTACAGTTTCAGGTAGTTAATTATAAAGAAACGAAACCTGCTACACTGACGGGAATGGAGAAGTATTTGGGTAGTGGGTTAATTAAAGGTGTGGGTCCAGTTACAGCCAAACGTATAGTAAATCATTTTGGGCTAGAGACTTTAAATATTATTGAAAATCAAATTGAGCGTTTGCAAGAAGTTAATGGTATTGCGAAAAAGCGTATTACCATGATTCAGAAAGCTTGGGAAACGCAAAAAGCCATTAAAGAAGTAATGGTATTTTTGCAAACTCATGGTGTATCTACAACATACGCAGTCAAGATATATAAACAATATGGCGATTTATCGATACATCAAGTTAACGAAAATCCTTACCAGTTAGCAACTGATATATACGGTATTGGGTTTCTTACTGCTGACCAAATTGCTCGTAATTTAGGTGTTCCCTCTGATTCGGAATTTAGATACCGCGCGGGTCTTATTCATGTATTAAGCGAAGCAGCAGAAGAAGGACATTGTTATTTGCCACAACCCGAATTAATACAGCAAGTAACCGAACGATTAAAAACTAATGAGCATCAACCTTCGGAGGAAGTTATAACTGAAATTATCAGTAGAATGTCGCGCGAGAACGAATTAGTACGAGAAGTCAGTGACGATACAAATTTATGCTACAAGCCAACTTTCTTTTATACTGAACAAAACCTTGCTATTAGTTTACAACAACGTTTAATTCCTCCTATTAATATAGATATTCCGCGCGTTCGTAATTGGATAGAACGTTTTTGCAATAGTCGCAAAGTCACTTTATCACCTCAACAGCAGCAAGCTGTAGAAATAGGTGCTTACTCAAATTTTATGGTGATTACAGGTGGACCAGGTGTAGGAAAAACTTTTACAACCCATACAATTGTAAGCTTGTGGAAAGCAATGGGTAAATCAATTGCTCTCGCGGCGCCTACCGGACGTGCAGCACAGCGACTTGGTGAAATGACAGGTTTAGAAGCAAAAACTCTACACCGACTTTTAGAATTTGACCCCAAGACGCGCGGGTTTAAGCGCAATAAAAATAATCCGCTACCGCATTCTGCAATTATTGTAGACGAAGCGAGTATGCTGGATTTATTCTTGGCACATTCATTAGTACAAGCATTAGGAGATGCTCAGTTATTATTAGTAGGAGATATCGACCAACTACCATCGGTAGGCGCCGGAAATGTATTAGCTGATTTAATAAATTCGGGTAAAGTGCCTGTAGTTAGGCTTACACAAGTATTTCGTCAAGCTGCAACTAGTAAAATTATCACTGCTGCTCACCAAATTAACCAAGGACAGCAACCCATACTAGAATCTATTTCCAACACCCCAAAATCAGATTGTTTATGGCATGGAGGAGGATATCAGCCAGAACATGGAGTACAAGCAATTTGCGAATTAATTAGTGATTTTATTCCCAAACTTGGTTATCATCCTGCCACTGACGTACAAGTACTGTGTCCAATGAGTCGCGGTTTAGTTGGTACACGTAATCTCAATAACGTCTTACAACAGTTAATCAACCCACCTAGTTCTCAAAAAGTTGAAGTTACCAGAGGTGGAACAATTTTTAGAACAGGAGACAGAATAATTCAGCTAACTAACGATTATCAACGCGAAGTATTTAATGGTGACGTTGGGTTTATTAGTCATATAGACACAGAAGAACAAGAAGTTAAAATTCAATATCAAGAACGCGAAGTTACTTATGACTATGCTGACCTGAACGAAATTGCCCTTGCATGGAGCGTTTCAATTCATAAAGCGCAAGGCTCGGAATATCCAGTAGTAATATTGCCTTTGTATACGCAACATTATATGATGCTATCACGCAACTTACTTTACACAGGATTAACGCGCGCGAAGAAGTTAGCAATTATTATTGGTTCCAAGAAAGCAATATATGTGTGTGTTCGTTCAACTAAGTCGCAGGAACGCTATACACAGTTACGACAGAGATTGATAATCCCCCCTAACCCCCCTTAATAAGGGGGGAACCGGAGGTAATTCTTAGCCCCTCTAAAAATGTGAAAATAAGTCTATTCTTAGCCCCCCGAATTTGCATTCTTGTTGGGGGATCAATTCTATTCTTATAAATAAAAAGTTCAAGCACAAGCGCTAGCAGATTTCTTTAAAGTTGATATCAGCTTGTTTTCATAATAAATATAGAGGCTGATTGTCAAACACTAAAATCCTAGCACCTGCACTTACCAACATGATAGGTAATTGTAATATAAGTTCTCAATTGCTACAACTGTGGTAAGTCTTTATGAGCGGGCAAAGAAACCAACCAAATTATAGTAAGCAAGCAATTGCAGGTGATAAGGTTGTATAAGCAACACTGATATATTTGATGTATAATTCTGTAGCAGCTTTTACCACAGGCATAAAAATTTATGGTGCTAGACCAAGTTTTGTTGAACGATTGGCATGTTGTAGCAGCAGTTTCAGAACTCCAACCAGGCGAAATATTGCAAAAACGTTTGTTAGGCGAAGATATCGTTTTGTGGCATAACGGTGAAAAAACGTTAGCTTGGTAAGATTTGTGTCCACACAGGGGAGCGCGCCTTTCATTAGGATGGGTCAAAGAAGATACCATTATTTGCCCTTATCACGGACTACAATTTAATAGCGAAGGCAAATGTATATTGCTTCCAGCCACGCCAAACCAAGCACCGCCAGTGCGTGCATGTATTAAGACTTACTATGTACAAGAAAAATACGGAATGATTTGGGTTTGCATGGGGACACCACAGCGGGGTATACCTTTGTTTCGCGATTGGAAACAACCAAATCTTCGTAATATTTTAACTGGCCCTTTTCACCTGAAATCAAGCCCTTTGCGAGCGCTAGAAAATTTTCTAGACCCCGCACATTTTTCGTTTGTACATAATGGTATATTTGCGGCACGTAACCATCCGGAAATTATATTAGATGATTTGACATCAAGTTTATCGGGAATATGCTTTCAGTTTAAATACTGGTATATTGATTTCACGGTTAAAAACAATGAGGATACCCTAGCTCTCATTCCTTGTCAGTGCGATATTCATCATCCTCTAGTTGCGTACTTCCAAAATGGGATAAATACGGAAGGTTATTTCACTATTTACTTTGTAGTTACACCAGTTGACGAAGAAGAATGTTTGTTATGGTTTCTTTACGGAGCAGCATTTGGTGAAGAAGTTACCGATTTTCAAGTAATAGAGAATGATGCTAAAGTTTTCCAACAAGACGCTAGGATAATTGAATCACAACGACCTCGACGCCTACCTCTTGATTTACAAACAGAATTACAACTACCAAGCGACCGTTGTTCTATCGCTTATCGAAAGTGGCTTAAAGAACAAGGTGTGACCTTTGGTGCTATTTGACAAGAAGGTCAGGTGTTGAACCAACGAGCCATCTCTATTAGTGTCGGATTTGGGTGCCGATAATTTGACATTATAGAACCGAAATTTTTTTTACATCACTAACCTCTTACTACCAAAAAGTACTGTTTCTACTTCAGTTTTTGCACTTATTTATGTGGTCGTTGAAGTCAACAAATTAAATTATACATTTGTAGCCCATAAGCTAGATACATTAAGCGACCAATCTGGTAATAATTCTGGAAGGGTTAACGTATCTCCGTCTTCTAAGACAGTAACAGCGGCGCCTAGCTTGTATATAGATACATTACGTTGGTCTGGGTCTATAAGAATTCCAAATTTAATTCCCCATTGTAATTGTAAAAAAGCCTGCATTTTTTTCTGTAACGGGAGTAAGCGGTCAAAAGCTGACTTTACTTCCATTACAAGTTCTGGCGCCATTTCTGGATAAGTGCGAGGTGTACGTTTCAATCGTTCGCGTGAGATAAACGAACAATGGGGTTGCAAGATCTCTCCATTGGGCAACTGATAACCAACGCGCGAGCTGAGAACATATCCAAGCTTGCGGGGTTCTACCCATGAAAATAGATGAGCGCAGAAACGGGTGCTAACTTCACCTGATGTAAAGTCTGGTGGAGATTGTATTGATTCATCTTCAACGTTTAAACTCGAACTACTTGCGCTTTGACTACTCGCAGCACTTACTGGTTGCGTTGGTTGTATCCCTATTTTCTGAACTACTCTTTGCACCAAGTCTTGAAGATTAAATCCTAAATTGCAGAGTGCTTTTACTGCTACCCCATCTGTAATCCGAAGGACTCCTAGTAATAAATGCTCTGTCCCAATAAAATCTTGACCAAATCGACGAGACTCTTCTAAAGCATACTCCAATACAAGCCGACCTTTAGGAGTAAAGGGTATCTCCAAATCAAAAGCATTATCACCACGTCCAATCAGTTTTTCTACCTCCGTGCGAACACTCTCCAATTCAACACCAGCATCTTTAAGAGCTTGAGCAGCGTAACCCGTATTTTCAACAATCAACCCCAATAGTATTTGCTCCGTCCCTACAAAGTTGTGACCCAGGCGACGTGATTCTTCCTGGGCAAGCACTATTGACTGAACTGCTTTTTGAGTAAATCGCTCAAACATGACTTTCCTCTCTTGAGTTTCCAATGGTTCGGAAAAGAAAACAGATTCAATTGATGTGTTAAACAACCGAGCAACTTTGAAAGCAAGCGGTAGACTTGGGTCATATTTACCCATTTCCAATGCGTTCACAGTTTGGCGACTAACCCCCAAACTTTTCGCTAACTCTGCTTGCGACCAGTTACGCTCGACTCTTAGTATCCGTAAACGATTTTTCATCTATCACTTTCTACGGTTGTGTTAGTATCGTAAATATAGTTTTACTTTTTGTCAAGTTCATTTTACTTAATCAACTACAATCTTGTGGGGTGGGCATCTCTAGGTGCCCTAAATGTCCTCAATACAGAACAGTCAGGGATGCCTGTTCCACAAGATAAACAGTATAATCATTATTGTAAGGTAAGCTTTACATAAGTCAATTTATATTGACAAAGCCAAATGTATAATATAGAAATCTGTAAGGTGGGCACCGCCCATCCACCAAAGCCATCACTTGTGAGGCATAGCCCTACCTACTGTATTTCATGAATTTCAAGCGAAAATTTAGGAGAAAATGTAATTGGTTCTTAATTGTAATTTTATCCACTGTGATGATAACTTTGCTCGGCGCCTTAACTCCGACCAAATGGTTCTATAATTCAAGTAGCCCTTGCGATGTAAATATTTATGTAATTAATGGTGGTGTACACAGTGATATTCTTCTGCCAGTAAAAACTTCAAAGTTTGACTGGGATGATTTTATTCCATTGTCACAAATTGGCGCCGATACTAATCAAGAATATAAGTATCTCAGCTTTGGTTGGGGAGAGCATGACTTTTTTATTAACACGCCAACTGTAGCGGACATTAAAATTAATACTGTTATCAAAGCTTTATTTTACCCTAACAATTCTTCGGTAATGCACGTTAGAGGTTTTAATAATTTACCTGAGAAAAAATATGTTGACATCAAAGGTGTACGTATTAGTTATGATAATTATTTAAAATTAACAAAATTTATTCAAAAATCCTTTCAAATCGATAATACAGGTCATGTGATTAGACTTGTCAATGGTTATAACGCTCATAGTGGATTTTATAGTGCCACTGGTAATTATTCAATTTTTAGAAACTGCAATAACTGGACAGCAGAAGCTTTACGACTAGCTAATGTCAATACTCCTGTTTGGAGTGGTCTTTCTGCCCCTATTATGTGGCATCTCAGGAATAATTGTAGTTATGGATAAAATATATAAATCATTTACTTAGTTATTAATCCTGCGACTTCTGCCAAAGACACTTCTGGAACTTTACCAAATAGGCGCCGCTGTACAAAGGCGCCGTCAATCACTAATAATAAAATAGCTGCAACAGATTGCGGATTACTTACATTCGCTTCAAGAGCAAGTTCAGCCAAGCGCGCGCGTACTGCTTCTTTATGTTTTACAGCTACTTGGTGTCCCGGATAATCTAACTCTCCATATTCTGCGGTTGTAATAATAAACGGACATCCTAAACATTCTGGTTTTGCCAGTAGTTCATCCAACCATGTCAATACCCCCAGTAATTTTTCTACTGAGTGCGATGGATACTTGGCAATTTCAGCTTCTAATAAATCCCAAAACCGCTGGTTACGCTGTTCTAGATATGCAACCACCAAATGATCTTTTGATGCGAAGTATCTATATAGTGTTGATTTAGCTACTCCCGACTTCGCAATAATCGTATCTACCCCTGTCGCTCTAATTCCTTCCTTGTAAAATAACTCATCCGCAATATTCAAAATATGCTCGCGTAGTGAGGGTTTCGCTCCATCCTCCAATTTATATGTGCCTGTTCTTGGCATTTAGTACTCCGTCTTTGATAACCCTATTGACATGATACAGACCTGTCTGTAATATTTCAATTAGAGAGAAAAGACAGACCTGTCTGTATCAAAAAGGGACAAAGCCATGAAAATTGGAATTATTGGCAGTGGAAACATGGGACGCTCGCTAGGTATCCTCTGGGCAGAGCAAGGACATCAAGTGT
This sequence comes from Calothrix sp. HK-06, assembly GCF_001904745.1. Lineage (GTDB taxonomy): Bacteria > Cyanobacteriota > Cyanobacteriia > Cyanobacteriales > Nostocaceae > Dulcicalothrix. The sequence goes on along the minus strand of NZ_MRCD01000040.1, from coordinate 11,233 downwards.
TTTTTGGCTCGCGCAATAGTGAAAAAGGCGCATGGGTTGCTCAACAAGCAGGACTAGGAACGCAGGGAGGTACGAACGATGAAGCGGCAGCATTTGCTGATGTGATACTGTGGACAGCACGCGGTATTGCTCCATCCGAGTTGCTATCTAATAAAGAAGTACTGAGCGGTAAAATCATTATTGACTGTAATAATCAGGACATTCCAGAAGGATTTGCATATCCTGCAATCGTAGAATCTCTGGCAGAAAAGCTTGCAAAAGATATACCTAACGCGCGTGTAGTTAAAGCTTTCAATACAATGGCACAAGAAGTATTTGAATTGGCGCCAGCACCACTCAAAGATTATCAAGTTTCGGTGTTCGTAGCTGGAGATGATGAGCAAGCTAGAAATACAGTAATGCAGCTTGCCCAAGAAATTGGATTTGCACCAGTAGATTCTGGGGTTTTGCGTAACGCGCGGTTAGTAGAAGGGTTGGGAGATTTTATACGGATGATAATGATAGGTCAACAACAAGGTTCTAATGCGACTATTTCGGTTAATGTATTGCCTGCGGCTGAAAAACAGCGTTTAGGCGGAAGACAAGCTTCCGCATTATCTTAAATCCGGATTGAAATATTTTTCTTCCTCAACTATGATTGATGCAATAGTAAGCATTTTGCACCAATTCAAATATTTACGCTTAGGGGGTGAGACATGATGATAACCAAAAAACAAAGCGCTATGAACCACACAACCCTACAATCACAGGATTATCATTATGTTTATTCGCCCCATCTGCGAGGAAGAACTTAACGTATTTGCTGCTTTTAGCAACAACCCACAGACGAACGAAAGGTTTTTAGTTTATTTAACTCAAATGTGGAACGAGGGATATATCCGTCCAGAATTCTGCTTTGTTGCGGAAGAAGCAGGAGTAATTATTGGACGTATCGCATACTGGAAGTTACCCTCTTTAAATAACTTTCTGGAAATCGATTTTTTGGAAATTCCTTTAAGTGTAAATTATCTTGAAGTTAGCGCCGAATTGCTAGTTCGCAGTTTAGAGATGCTGAATCTTCCAGTACATACTATTATTCAGCATACGCTTGATATTCCTTACCCAATATCTACATCTTCTAACTCTAGAGTGAGAATTGAATTATTAGAACAGTTTAGATTTTCGCTTATTAGAGAAACATGTCGATTTGAATTACAACCAACAATGCTAGAAATTATGCCATCCAAGCGGTTATTGTTCCGTGCGCTAGATGATGTAAGCGAAGATACTTTTATTGATGCAATACTGTGCGTGTCCTCTGATTCTTTAGACAGAATAATAAAGCAGGAAATGGAAGAATTGGGTGCCTTTGAATATGCAAATGAATGCTTTAAAAGAATGAAAGCCTTTAAGTACAAATCAACTTGGTGGCAATTAGCTTATACTTCAGACGGGGTGTTAGTCGGTTTAGTTATGCCAGCAGAAAACGATGGTAGAGCAATAATTGGATACCTAGGTGTAGTTCCAGAACAACGAGGACATGGTTATGCAAATGAATTACTAACTCAAGGAACTCAAACTCTTTTATCTGATGGTGCGACCCGTATTCGTTCTGATGCTGATGTAAATAATATACCAATGGTAGCCGCTTTTCGACGCGCTGGTTATAACCAGTTTGCTTTAAGAAAAGAATACCGTAGGCGCCTTTCCTTAATACTTTGTCAGCAGCTTTCAAGCAAATAATACATAGGGTGCGATCAGGCTACAAAAAAATTAACGTATTTATAAGATTTGTCGCCTGATTGCATCGGCTTTTGATTGTGACAGGGTTGTTCATAAAGAATATATTAAAAATCTTTAATATATTATGACTAGATAAATAAAAAATGCCTTAATCAGTATGTTATTATGTCGTTTTTGTAATATCGTGCCGCCTGACAACGAATAAACGCTAAAGCAAAATGAACCACAACAATGCTTGACGATTCGATTGTAAAAGCTTAGATTAAATAATATCTTTGTACCAAACATTGAAGCTGTTAGTTGATGTCTGTTTAATTAACATCTCTTAATAACACCCATCATATGAACATCTCCGAATATATAGAATCGAAGCGTCATGCAATGAAGAAAATTCCAAGCGATATCCGCGAACGTTGGAATAACCGTTTGATGAAAAACTCATGGCATTTACAAGGAGTTGACGGCGCCGCTCAATATTTAGCAAACTATGGTAACAACATTGGTATTGCCAAAGTTATCGCGTTTGCAATATGTGCGGAGTCAGAAGGATATCCGGAAGTTGCAATGGGGTTTTGGGAGAAAGCTTTTGAAATTGAAACAGGTGCGGCGCCTGCTGTACCAAAAAAAACAAAAACCACTGTTACGACTACAGTGTCTACAGTTATTGCTGAAGCGGCGCCTAAATTAGTTGAAGAGTTACCATCACATTTACAACCAGGACGCATTGTAACAATGCAGGCAGTTGATGCACCTTTAGATAGAGAATATTATATTAATTCTCCTGATTTTTGGGGACAACCGAAACGCGATGGTAACAGATTGGTAGTAGTGGCAACGAAAGATAAAGTTTACTATCAGTCACGTTCAACCAACATAAAAGCACAACCAGCTATAGAAATTAATAATTTATTACTTGAATTAGCTAATCAAATCGGTACTTTTGTACTTGACGGTGAGTTATACTATCTTTCTTCAACAGGTAGTGAACATCGAACCGCACCACAAGCAGCAATGGTAAATGAGCAAAACGGACAACCTGTTGTTGCAAAACCAACTTACGCTATTTTCAAGGCTTTATGGTTTTCTGGAAAAGATTTAACGACGGCAAGTGAAGTTGAACGTATTGAAGCTGGAGAAGAAATAGGTAAGCATTTAGACAATCAGTATTTTGAAGTCGTCCCTACTGCCAAAACTCAAGCAGAGAAGGAATCTTTAGCAAATAAACAGCAATCTGAAGGTCGAGAAGGTGAGATATGGGTATCAAATAGCTGTCAATATATTGGCGGTAAAGATACGCGCGTTTATGTAATGGTACGAACCAAATATAACTTGGAGTTAGATTTAATCATTACCGAGTGTACAAAAACAACTGTAGCAGGTAGACCCTTTAGTGCGCTCAATGTCGCACAAGAAGTTAAAGGTAAATTAGTACCAATGGGTTCGGTTGGAACAGGGTTTTCGCAACATGATATGGAAGAAATCGCTCGGCGCCATAATCTAAACCCTGGAAGCGTTAAAATTACAGTGCGCTGTCAAGGTTTAACCGAACGTGGAAAATTATGGCACGCGCGCTTTATAGGAATTTGCGAAGATAAATGAGTTTATTTGAAGATGAAAAATGTATCAAAATTTGATTGGAAACAATTTTTATGGTTTAACCTATTTATACCTAGTATCTTTTTTATCTTCGCTATTTACTTGATGCCGATTTGGCGAGTGTTTGAATTTGATACAAGCGATGAAGGAATCGAATTAATTAAAACATCTTTATACTTGCAGGGATTTGATTTATATACACAGATATCGAATGACCAACCGCCGTTATCAACTATAATTTTATCTTACTGGTTTCGTTGGTTTGGTGAGTCGATAGTTTCTGCAAGAATTTTAGTTTTGTGTTCTTCAACGATACTTATTTGGTCATTTTGTCAAACTATACGAATTTATGTAGGTAATATTGCGGCAACTATCGGCACCTTTTTTTTAGCTATCTCTTGTAATTTTTTGAGAGTTAGTGTTTCTGCAATGATTGGTCAACCAGCGTTAGCAATGGCAATGATGTCTATATATATGTTAACGCTATACAGGCAAAAATTGTCAAAGAGCTTAATTGTAATATCTGGTATCTTTTTAGCCATTTCTCTGCAAATCAAATTATTTACTGCTTTTTTAATTCCGTTGATTATATTAGAATTGGTTAACATAAATTTTAAAAAAGATTTTGAAACGTCAAAAAAGCATATATTTATTGATATGATTTTTTGGTTAGCTTCTTGTGGATGTATTTTTATCTTGATTGGCTTAATTTCCAACTCATTAAGTTACGAGCAACTATTTGGCTCTCATTTTGATGAAGATGTCAAAACAGCATTCGATGTAGGAAAAAGTGTCAAAATAACGCTTTTATTTTTGCTACAAGATTTTGATTATATACTATTAGCAATTCCAGCGATAATCATTATTTATAAAAAAGGCGAATGGAGTAAAGCTTTTCCTGTAGTTTGGCTGTTCAGCGCATTCTTACTAATCTTGACTCATAAACCTGTTTGGTATCATCATTATCTGTTAATTTCAATACCGTTAACTTGGGTGGCTACCTATGGAGTAAAATTAGGATTTGATTTTTTAATTAAGAAACGTAAGAAATTATCAAAAATCTCATTAGATAGATTATCAGCTTATTTTTTAATTTTTTCGTTGATTCTGGTTATAATAAAGCTAAGTGTCATAACACTAGAAAATAATAAGTATATTCAAGAGAGCCAAGAAAAAGTTGAATTATTAAACGTTGTTTTAAAGCATAATAAAAATACGCAATGGATATTTACAGATTGCCCTATTTATGCATTTTACTCTGGTTTACGTGTTCCACCAGAGGTAGCTGTTTTATCGCACATTAGACTTAACTCAAACACAATAACGCGCGAGCAGTTTCTCTCAGTCTTTAAAATTTATCATCCTGAACAAGCTTTATTTTGCAAATCTAGAATGATTCGCAATTACGTTGATGACCCAATAAGTCAATATTATACAAAAACATTTGAAAACGGCGCCGGGACTCATTACTTATTAAAAGATAATTTAATCCCCCCAACCCCCCCGAATTCGGGCGGCTAAAACTTGTTTCCTTTCTTGTTTCTCCCCTTATTAAAAGGGTTATTTACTTTCTTGTCCCCCCCGAATTCCGGGGGGCTAGGGGAGATTTATTTTAAGTAAATTAATTACTAATAACATGCTGTGAACTAGCTTTCCGAGACATAAACCAAGCGCAACCAATTAAACAAGAATATCCTCCAAATAAAAAGGCGCCATATCTTCCTGCTGTTTCAGGTTGCATATTCACCATTAATTCAGAAAAAGTCGAAAGTACTGCCACTTCACCCAGCATTCCCGGCAAAGCAAGACACATTGCCCCATGTAACCAATATTCTGACTCAATACGGCGCCACTTCAATAGTCCCATACCAATCGCACTGTACAAAATACCTGTGACAGTTACATTTATCCAATAGCCAACTGTAGAGCTTTCAAAAAAGTATGATCCCACGATACGGTAAACCAATGTTCCTATCGCCCAAATAATCAGGCCTAGAGAAAAAAGAATAATTCCATCTTTGCGACTCATAATTACTCGCTCCTTAAACGATGTTAATGTAATAGCTGTTACGTTAATAATTAGTGTAATAGCCGTTACGTTAACTGTCAATGAGTAGACCACCCGAACCTCAAAAAAAGGAAGAGCTTTTAGAAAAGTGTTTGAATGCTGCCATCGAAATATGCAGCTTAGACTGTAGTATTAACGTCATTGCCAAGCGCATTGGTACAAGTGGACGGATGCTGGTGTATCACTTTGGCTCAAAGCAAGAGTTGGAGAAGCAAGTAATTAGTCTTTTAGAAAGGCGCCTGCGTGATAAGTTATGGTCATTCCAATCCACAGAGGATGGAGATATATTAAAAGCTTTGATTCAAATGTGGGAGCATTTTACATCATCAGAAATGTATGGGTTACTCAGACTCACGATGGAATTAAATCAGCGCGCGGTACAGGGTGATATAGAAACACGCGAATTTTTAGAGCTTGAAAGTCAAAAGTGGCTAGAAGCTTTATCACAGCTTTTACACGATGAGGATATGGCGTTGATGTTGCTGCACTTGTTTCAAGGCGCCGTCTTAGATTATCTCACAACAGGAAACGCGCGGCGCGGGGAGCAAACGATTAGAAATTTTATTAGATTAACATAAGGGCTATTGTAAAGAATGTTAACAAAAAGACTTATTTGGGAACAATAATACAAAGAAGGTCAGAAGCAATACCCGCACTTCTCATTTTAGTTGTGTTCGCTCTGTCACAGTTCGGCGCGCTCGAATCCGGGTAAAGTTCTCACACAATCGTTTGGTGACAATTGGATTGGTTTGTTTATATTTTACTTTGACTGGAGATTAATCGGTATGTTTTCGGAATACGAGCATGGAGACCTGACTACCTGGCGGCAGCAACAAGACAAACTAGCGTTAGATTTGCAGAAGGCACAACAAACGCTTCAAGAAACACAGCATAAATTATCTTTTTTGGTTGAACGTAATCCTTTAGCAATAATTCAGTGGAATACTGCTTTCGAGGTGGAAGACTGGAATCCGGCGGCAGAAAGTATTTTTGGTTACAGCAAACAAGAAGCGCTTAATCGCCATGCAGTAGAACTAATAGTGCCAGGAAGTGCAAAAGAGTATGTTAACCAAATAATGATCGCATTACTCAAACAAGAGGGAGGTGTCCGCAGCAGTAATGAGAATTTCAGGAAAGATGGTACAATTATTACTTGTCAGTGGTATAATACAAAACTCACTGACTTTCAAGGAAATATTATTGGGGTTTTGTCAATCGTCGAAGACATTACAAGTCGCAAAAATATAGAAGCTGCCTTGATTAGCAGCGAAGCACGTTTTAAAAAGCTGGCTGCAAATGTGCCTGGTATGATTTACCAATTTCGTCTGGCGCCAGATGGTACAACATCTTTTCCTTATGTTTCCGAAGGAAGTCGGGAAATTTATGGCATAGAACCAGAAGAAGCGCAAAAAAATGCAGGATTGTTAACAGAAGCAGTATATCTAGAAGATAAAAGTAGTTTTTTAGAATCTGTAGCTGTTTCTGCCCAAACATTAGAAAATTGGGATTGGCAAGGGCGCATCTTCTCCCAAACGGGGAAATTAAAATGGGTGAGAGGAATTTCTCGACCGGAGTTGCAGTCAAATGGCTCTATTCTTTGGGATGGGTTGTTAATTGATATAAGTGAGCGTCAACAAGCTTTGTTAGATTTAGAGCATTTCAATAAAGAATTAGAGCATCGGATAGAAGAACGCACAGTCGAGTTACAACAATCTCAACAGCTCTTAAAATTAGTTTTTGATACCTTACCTCAACGGGTATTTTGGAAAGATAAAAACTCCAAATATTTAGGTTGTAATCAAAAATTTGCTCTTGATGTTGGAATATCTTCTCCAGATGAAATAATTGGCAAAGATGATTTTGACCTTTTTGAAAATGCTATAGCTCACCTCCATAGAACTAATGATAATTTTGCGATTAAAAAGAATCTCCCAAAAATCAACTTCGAAGAAGCGCAGCCAAAAGAAGATGGTACTTGTGTATGGTTAAGAAAGAATAAAATTCCTCTTTGTAATCTTGAGGGAGATGTAATTGGGGTATTTGGCTCCTATGAAGATATTACACTAGAAAAACAAGCACAGGAGGCTTTGCGTGAAAGTGAAGCAAAATTCCGTAGTTTTGTAGAGAACTCTAACTACTTGATTTACTCTCATTCACTAGAGGGTATTTTCTCTTATTTATCGCCCAATGCTACTGACATTATAGGTTATGAACCAGAAGAACTTATCGGTAAATCGTTTGCACATTTTGTTGATCTTGATGATTTATTAACTATCCAACAATTTTTCAATAAAATTATCAACACTGGTAACAAACAAACTGGTTTAGAATTTCGCTTCAAAACAAAAAATAGAACTTGGTGTTGGATGAAAGCAAGTACTTCACCGATCAAAAACGCTGACGGTGATGTGATTGGTTTTCAAGGCATGATAAATGATATTACTGAACGAAAACTAACACGAGAAAAATTATTACGTATTAGTAAAGCCGTTGAAAGTGCCAGCGATGCAATAATAATTGCCGACCCAAAAGGTAATTCTGTTTATCATAATACAGCCTTTATTGAGATGTTTGGTTATACAGTTGATGAGCTCAATGCTGCTGGAGATTCATCAATAATTTACACGTCAAAAATAGATGCGATGCAGGTATTTAAGAACATTGAAATAGGTGAATCATGGCGTGGCGAAATTTCAATGAATCACAAAAATGGTTCTATTGTATTAGTTGAACTCAAGGCAGATGTAATTAAAGATGAAGCAGCTAAAATTATCGGTTTAATAGGAATTCATACCGATATTACAGAGCGCAAACAAGCAGAAGCGGAACTCACCAAGCAAACAAAGGAACTCGAACAAACTCTAAATGAGTTGAAATGTACTCAATTGCAACTTATCCAAAGCGAAAAAATGTCTTCTCTAGGTCAACTAGTAGCAGGAGTTGCCCATGAAATAAATAACCCAGTTAACTTTATTTTTGGTAATCTTGAACATGCCTACCAATATACTCAAAATCTGCTTAAAATAATAGACCTTTATCAAACTCATTACCCAGAACCAATTTTAGAGATTCAAGAAGAAGCTTTTGAAATTGACCTGGAATTTTTACTCGAAGACTTGCCAAGACTTTACTCTTCGATGACAGTTGGAGCAAACCGTATCCGTGAGATTGTTGCTTCTCTACGTACCTTTTCCCGTCTTGATGAAGCTGATTTAAAAGCTGCTGATATACATGAGGGTATCGATAGCACTTTAATGATTTTAGAACATCGCTTAAAATGCAAACCAGACCGACCCAATATTACAGTAATTAAAGAATATAGCGATTTACCTTTAGTTGAATGCTATGCGGGGCAACTCAACCAAGTTTTTATGAATATCTTAGCAAATGCGATTGATGCTATAGAAGAGAATTATAAACAAGAAGATAATCAGCAGCGAAAACCGACCATTCATATAAAGACACAAATCATAACCTCGAATCAAATTATTATTCGCATTAAAGATAATGGTATAGGGATATCAGAAGAAGTGCGACAAAAATTATTTGACCCTTTTTATACAACTAAACCTGTGGGTAAAGGCACTGGTATGGGTTTATCTATCAGTTACCAAATTATTACTGACAGGCACGGTGGGTCTTTACAATGTATTTCCTCTCCTGGAAAAGGTGCTGAATTTGTCATTGAAATTCCCATTCAGCAGAAGAAGATTTGATAATTATTTTATTTTATGTCTGTATCTCTGTGTTTATATGTTATTAAACGATTAGGTGAGCAACATGCGACAGGCGACTTATTTTATTGGTATTAGGATGCATTCTGACTCTAATTGACCACATAAATAGCCGAAATTAGCCTGCCATAACACAATTTCTTAAAACTCCAATGCGGGCAATGGTGGCGCCTATTTTGCAGCATGAAACAGCCAAGTTAGAACAAATTTAATCTGAACTAGAACAAGCGCAATCTACATATCAAGGATTAAGATGGATTTTGAAGCTGTTTCGGCGCCGCGACTAAGAATACGTTAATGTCCAAATCTTCATTTTGTTGACCCTTAAAATTGGAAATTAATCCCCCCAACAAGAACGATGAGTTGTATTGGAACAATGCTTAGTCTTGCTCGCCATTGAGATTAACACTCAAAAATTAAGCGCACGGGATGGATTTTTCATTCTCGCAGCTCCTTTTGGTCAAGCAAACGGTGGACCTATAAATATTAATGCCTCTGAATCAATTATTGATGGTTCGCTCTGGGGCCAAAGTTGCTGCAAGAAGTCAGGGTAGCGGTAACGCGGGTAACTTTACCGCCAACGCTCCTTCTATCCGTTTAGATAACAAAGCGATTTTTACAGCAGACACTCAAAGTATAAATATCGACCCTAAACAAGAGCAGGCTACTATTACTTTGAACACTGAAGGTTTAATATTGCGTCGTGGTAGCAACATTACTACTAACGCCAAAAGAGAAAATGTCATTGGAGGCAATATTAATATTAATACTGGTGTGTTAGCGGCATTTGAGAACAGCGATATCGGTGCCAATTCAACAGACGGACGTGGTGGAAATATCAAAATCAAAACTCAAGGCATTTTTGGTACGCAGTTTCGTAATACGTCAAGCATCAACAGTGATATTACGGCAACAGGCGCCAGTTCACAGTTAAGTGGAAACGTCGAAATCAGCCAACCCGATATTGATGCGACATCAGGAATACTTGAACTACCAGTTGATGTTGCAGACGCAAGCCGTTTAATTGTTCAGGGTTGTCTAGCATATAAAGGTAATTCATTTATTATCACAGGACGTGGCGGTTTACCACCTCTACCCAACTCGCTTGGGCGCAGTAATCTTGCTTTGGGTGTTAATTGGGTTGAAAATAGAGTTTCGCAACAGCCAAGGGATACTATAAAACATAATAATATCTTACGTTATCCAATCTATTCATATGTAAAGCAAAATCAAATAGTGGAAGCGTCGAGTTTGCAAATTAATCAAAAAGGTGAAGTATTACTAACTGCCCCTAAACCTATAACTAAATTATTTTTATCTACTTCAGAACAAGGTATAAAATGTTACTATTTTTGTGGAGTTGTAGGTAAAGCAAGCTCTACTTACATTTCCTAATTAACGAGAAAAGAAAGATTTTATGGAAATATTTGAGTTAACAATCTAACCTTTGTAGATAAACTTATAATTGCGGTAAAACTATGCCAAGCAACATAATTATTTTAATCGCTGCATTAATTATTGCTTTTTTTATCTTTAGAGCTTTACTTACTGTAACAAAAACACTTATTAGTACAGCTATTACGATTCTTGTCGTTGTAGTTATACTATCAGTTTTTGGTGTTGCTCCTCAAGACTTAATGCAGGAGCTAAAAAACTTACCTCAAATAATTGGACGCTCAATAACGGAAATCAGGAAGCTGTTTGGATTTTAAAGACTTTCTTCTTATTGGTGCATCAAAATCCGTAATTATACCCATGTCAGATTCGCTTTGCACTGAGAATAAATTAATAGTAATAAAATATACTTAGTATACATAGTTATTCAATATAAGTATAAATTTTTAGAACCAACAACTAGCTTACTGTATAAATAATTAAGAGAATGATAAAAAAATTTAAAAATTAGGCACCCTAAACGGTTAATTTAAAAAATATTTTTATTAAATAGCAAAAAGCGCCCCCTCTAAAGGGAGCGCTTAAGCGTTGGTTATTCAACTAGAATTAACCGTTGATTGCAGGTGCAGTCAATGCAACAGGTGCAGCGTCACCAGAAGCTAGGTCAAGTGGGAAGTTGTGAGCGTTACGCTCGTGCATTACTTCCATACCTAAGTTA
>NZ_MRCD01000004.1 GCF_001904745.1 Calothrix sp. HK-06 | reverse complement strand
GAGGATGGTAAGCTAATTGCCACAGGTTCAACTAATCGAACAGTGAGATTATGGACATCTTCTGGAAAACAACTAGCAGAATTAAGAGGACATCAAGGCATTATCAGAAGTGTAAATTTTAGTCCTGATAGTAAGCTTTTAGGTACAGCTAGTGAAGATGGCGCCGCTATAATATGGCAAATTAAAGATTTGAATCAACTAATAAATGAAGGTTGTACTTGGTTGCAAGACTATTTTAATAGTAATCCTCAGCAAAAAATACAATTCAATACTTGTCAGGGTAAAGGATAACTCACCGGAATACACTTTTTTTGGGTAAGGTGGGCACTGCCCACCTTACGCTAGCTAACTAGCTTTCTTTTTTGCAAAAATCCTGACATAAATGGACGCTCACAAGTTAAATAAAAACCATACGCAACTAGTAAAGTAGTAGGAATTGTAACTATATAAAGAATGAGTGCATTTGTTATAGGAGAAATAGTCAAACTATGTAAATATTGATTGAGTGGAGTTAATACTAAAACGTGAGTTAAATAAAGACTATAAGAAAAGGCGCCAAGTGCAGTTAAAGCAGGTGTTTGTAAAAACTGGACAATTGTAACTTCGATTTTATTGGCAATGTTTTTAGTACAATAAATAAGTAAACAAGCTGTTGCTAAACCAGCAAAACTTTCACCAACCCAGCTATCTAATATTTGTTTATCCCATTCAGCTAAAACAGCTAACAAAGCTGATACAATTGCGAATAAACCCCAAGGTAAAGATTTTTTTAGTTTGACTAAATAGTGCTTGTGAGAAAATCCAATTTCTACTGCTGACATTCCTAATGCAAATAAACCTAAGTACCAAGGACAAGCAGACTCAAGAAATCCATTGAGAAAATAATGCGGTATTAATCCTAGTGTAAATGCAACAGATATCACCGCTATTATTCCCCAGCGTCTCCATACTGGCAATAAAATCAAAGGAAATAAAAAGTAAATTTGCCATTCTGTTGCAACACTCCACATAGGTCCATTGATATGATATGCTCTATCTCCTGGAAATAAATTATGAATTGTTAGTAAGTGAAATAATACGTCCGATAATGAAAATTTTCTTGTAAAGTGCCCCCACAACTCATCATTCCAAGAAAAAACATGTAAATTCACCCCTATTGTAATAATTAAAGCTAGCAACATTGATAAGCCAAGCGCAGCATAATAAGGTGGTAAAATTCGTTTTGCTCTGCGTTTAAAATAATCAATTAAATTACCTGGTATATAACCTGATTGAGAGCGAGATACTGGCAGCATCAAGCAATATCCAGACAAAACAATAAAAACCGAAACGCTAAAGCTACCATATTGAAAAATTCTAGAAACCAAGAGCCATAATTTAGGTAAATTTTCTCCTTGTAATTCCCAAATATGAGAAAAAACAACATATAAAGCAGCTATTCCTCGTAAACCATCTAAATAATGAAGTCGCAGCCGTTGATTAGAAGAATTTTCTGGAAAATTGTTATTATGCAATGTTTCTGCCATTTTTCTTCTGTGTCCTGATGATAACTATTATTTATTGCTTCATAGCATAACCTTAATAAGTAATTTTGCTTGAATTATTTCAGTAAAAACAATGATATTTAGTTAAAGATTATATAAAGTTTTCTCTTGTAGAGCGGGCAAGGATGCCCGCCTCCCTTAAAAAATAACTTCACTCGTTAAAAAATCCTTTCCCTATCCACCAAACTGCTTTTCCATCTCCAAATACTTAGAAACCTCAATAATCTCTTTAAACTCACTAAAATTAACCATTCCTTGAAAATCTGTCGTCGTTCCCTTTTCTTTCAACTCTTGCAAACAAGCTTTCATCACCTTAGTCGCAGCTAGTAACGCTGAAAGCGCAAAAAACACAATTTTAAAACCCATCTTTTCTAACTGTGCAGCAGAAAGCTGAGGAGTTTTACCACCTTCAATTATGTTTGCCACAAGCGGTACATTCGGAAACGCTGCTGCAATAATTTGTAATTCCTCTACCGACTGCGGCGCCTCAACAAACAGTACATCCGCACCTGCTCTTAAATACTCATGTCCTCGCTGTATCGCTTCATTTAAACCCAACACAGCACGTGCATCAGTACGAGCAATAATTACCAAACCACTATCACCACGCGCTTTAACTGCTGCCTTAATTTTAGTAACATGTTCACTTGTATGAATAACGCGCTTACCTTCAAAGTGACCACATTTTTTAGGAAATTCTTGGTCTTCTAAAATTACACCAGCAATACCTGCTTTTACTGCATCTTTTACAGTCCGCATCACATTTAAAGCATTCCCGTAACCAGTATCCATATCAGCAATGATAGGGATATTTACAGACTCAGCAATTTTACCTACACTGGATAGTACTTCAGTAGCAGTCATAAAACCATAGTCAGGTAAACCAAGCGTTGATGCTGCAATCCCAAAACCACTAGTTGCCGCAACCTCAAACCCTGACTGCTCGGCAAGTTTAGCACTTATACAGTCATAAACACCTGGGATAACAACAATAGACGGACGCGCGAGTAACTGACGTAACGTTTGACTAAACATCTTCTTTCATCTTTAATAATCAAGTTATTCTAATTGATGCCAAGCTCGATTTTCGCCACCAATATTCAGGACTCCGTATAAAATTGCTTGGAAAACTAACTAGTTGTTTATCAATAAACATACCAAGAGAGCGCCCAGTACCAGCAAGATTTTTTGTTAAAGTTGCAAACTTTTGGGCGCCAGTGTTGCTTGCTTGTGAGGCACCTATACAAGTACTTACAAGTACTGTAATTAATAAGATTATTTAAATTAGTACATTTAATTTGAAACATAAACTACTTTACATAGCCACATCCTTAGTACTTTACACTGACATACCAAAAATCACTTAAAGGTTTTATAAGTATATTTTCCGAAATCTTGCCTAATGTACCTGAAGACTATTTCATCACAGTAAAAACACTGAATAAATTAACACATCAAGCCACGCATATATAAAACGTTGGCTACATGTAAATAAATAAGTGTATACCTACTGTTAATTTACCAAACTTTTACCTATTTAAATAAAACAGGATTTTATTATGTTATCTAAAAAATTTGCTTTGATTAGTTTAGCTGGTTTTTCTGCAACTTCTATTTTATTCGGGAACGCAGCTATAGCTCAAACAGTAAACCAAGAACTTAATGGTCGTGCTATTGGGCCTGACACATTTGTTGATATAACTAACTTTACAGTTAATCCCACAGGTACCTTAAATCAGAAGATTGATTGTGAAGCGAGAAATACTGTACCTATTGACCCACGTTGCGATGGACGTAATATTGCAATTTATGGTCAGCATGGTACAGGTGGCCATAACAATAACAACAACAACAATAATAATAATAATAACAACAACAATAATAATAATATTCCTCCAACCTTGAATCAGAACGTCTCAAATGGTGGAAGCAATACAACAGTTATTACTCCTAACACAGCTAACTCTTCAAGTAATTCAAGCTCTAACGTAGATATAAATAACAGCGTTAACAGCAAAAATACAAACACCTCAAATAGTGCTGGTGGTAATGCAAGTAGCGGCGCCAGTGTTGGAAACATTAGTACTGGTGGAACATCAGTTTCGCCTTCTACACGAGTTAAAGTTGACGGCGACCAATATAATAATATTCAGTTTGGCAACCAGGCACCTGGAACAAATGGTGAAGCATTTTCTTTCCAATATCGTTCAGCTTGTGGAGCATCAGTTGGTTATCGTCAAGGTTTTGCGCTCAAACCCAAGCGTTTTGGTGGTGGTGGTTTAGGTTTTGCGCTCGATATTTCCAGTACAGATATAGATACAATCGATAATCGTTCGGGTGTTCAAAGAAAAATGGACAGCGCTTTTGAAACAGCGTTAAATGTAGTCGATACTCAACAAGCATTTGAGAGACGTTTAAACTTAGGCACTGTAACCCTAGCAGAAGCGCAAGCTCGTGCAATTGCAAATTGCGCTCCTACCACTCCTGTTGTTCGCAACGTTTCAAACGATGGAACAGTTATTATTCGACGTGAAGTTACTGAAAAACCACGTACATGCACAGCACGCGGTTGTAATTAATACAAACGTTACATGATGTAGAGACGTGACATGTCACGTCTCCACAACAACAAAAGTAAGGTGGGCACTGCCCACCCTACAAAATCAAATTTAAATAAAAAGGGTACATTAAAATGAAAATTAAAAATATTTATATAGCCATAATTTCTATAATTCTTGGATTTACACCTTATACAATAGCAACAGCACAAGTTCAAGATTCAAATGCACAAGCGCTACTAATAGAAACTCCACATGCCACAATAGTCAAACGTGAAATTAACCCTGGAAGTGTGACATTTACTCGTCAAAATAGTTGTTTACTCAAAACAGCTTCTTACACCAACTATTTAAATGACGGCACAATTCTTTCCACCCCTTACTATTTTGCAGGTTCAGGTCAAACATTACCAGCATGGCGAACTGAATATAAACAACCTTGGAAATCTCAGCTAACAGACTACGAAGGAGGAGAAACCAAAGTCATGCTTTTACAACTTGGGCGCCATCCTTCAATTCCAATTCAAGTTGAAGAAAGTAATACATTGTTATTAGATGCACAAACGAAATGTGCGGTCGGCGCCTATCGTATATTTGGAAGAAATCTCAAGTTAATTAGAGCTTTGCCTCAACAGCAGCACTTAAATTTAAATTTACAATACAACCAAGGTTGGGAAAGAAATTTTACATATTAAATCTATGTTAAAATTAAGTAGACTATTCATAACTACATTTATTTTTGCAATAACTATTTCAAAAGCTGATTCGGCACAAATATATACTTATAACCCCGATAACTTGAGCCTTACAGACAATACTTATCATGACCATAGCATAACCTCAGAAAATAATAAATGCTTAGACGGGCTATTAAAGCGACTACCTCAAAACGGAGATAGAGAAACTACCGAAGCTTGCCTCAATACATTTGGCTACAACCCAGATACAAATATAACATCTCCGGTCATGATAGTTTTTGAAGTCGGCAAACCATCACAAACCATTACAACTACTATTATTTACAAAATCAAAAATAAAATTATTCAAGAAAAATTCCAAGCAGTCGGCGCCCGTTATCAACAGTGGTATCCAGAAGCAGGAATGTATACCCTAGATTATATTAAATCAGATAATAGTCCTAGCTTCAAACCCGCATATGCAAACTTTTATTCTCCGAAAGGCAAAAAAGATAAAAATGGAAATCCGGTAAATATTGGACTTCACGGACGTGCAGGTAACTTAATGGCAGGAGGTGGGTCTAATGGTTGCTATCGTCATCGTGTTGAAGATATGCAAAGATTTATGACAATAATTAAAAAAGCTGGCGCCGACGCAAACTTGCCCCCTAACTGGTATCAAAACACTTTGCCTGTAGCATTTGTCTCCAGAAACCTGGTTTCTAAGTAAAATCTTTCCCACAACCCCAGAAACCAGGTTTCTAAATTTATCAAAAATTTATATTTCAATTGTAAACAATAAATTATTGATGAATTTTCTAGTTTTCATATAGTTAAATCTTTGGAAGTACACGAGTAGTGATATCATTACTTAATTAAAAAGCTGAAGAAGCAATGATTTTGGCTAAATATTGAGTTATGTGGGGAATAAGTAGTGCTATCATTCAAAGATCAAGCAAGAAAAATCAATATTAAGTTAGCTAACAAATTTAAATCAGAAGAGTATCAAAATTTAGATTTAGCGAATATAAAAACAGAGGTGTTAGCGGGAATAACCGTTGCATTAGCGCTGATACCTGAGTCATTGGCTTTTGCTGCAATAGCAAAGGTTCCGCCAATGGTTGCTTTATACACGTCATTTTGCATTGCAATCAGTATATCTATATTTGGTGGGCGCCCTGCAATGATATCAGCGGCAACGGGTTCTATGTCGTTGTTAATGACAACGCTGGTAGAAAAATATGGTATTGAATATTTATTTGCGGCTACTATATTAACAGGTATCATTCAGTTTTTTATTGGTTTATTGAAGATAGGTAGATTTTTTAGCTTTATTCCCAAAACGGTTGTAGCCGGATTTGTTAATGCGCTTGGTATTCTAATTTTTATTGCCCAAATTAAACTTTTTTCTGGTGAAGCGTTACCTATGTACTTTATGGTTGCAGGTACATTAGCGATTGTATATTTACTTCCGCGCTTTACTAAAGCTATACCAGCACCTTTGGTAGCTATTGTGGTGATGACAGTTATTGCAATATCAACAGGCGCCGATGTTCGTCGTGTTGGTGATATTGGTACTATTACCAACCAATTACCATCGCTGCATTTGCCACATGTTGATCTATCACTACAAACGCTGTCAATTATACTGCCTTATTCAATACCTTTAGCAATGGTTGGGCTTTTAGAGTCTTTATTAACAGCTGACTTGCTGGATGAGACGACTCAAACTAAGAGTTCTAAAAACCATGAAGCATCTGGACAAGGTATAGCCAATATTATTACCGGGTTTTTCGGTGGTATGGCTGGTTGCGGTATGGTAGGACAATCAATTATCAATAATCGCTGTGGTGGACGTAGTAGGTTGTCTACCTTTGTATCTGGAGCATTTTTACTAGTTTTGATATTTGCACTCAAAGATATTGTCGTCAAAATACCAATGGCTGCTTTGGTTGGTGTGATGATTATGGTGGCTTTTGAGACTTTTGACTGGAAATCTTTGAAATTACTACGTGATGTGGCGCCTTCGCAAGCTGTAATTATGCCAATAACTATGGTGTTTGCTCTCTGGACTCATGATTTAGCCAAGGGGGTTGCAGTGGGTTTGGTAGTTAGCGGTATGGTATGCGGGTTGAAGAGGATGAAGAGTTGAGGCGCCTAGTACAACAAGTTTTTAACGTTCTGCACAGAATATTTTCCGTCTCAATTATTTGGTTGGGGCGGTTTTTTCGTTGTTTAGCTCAAATGATAAGTAGGGTGGGCACTGCTAGCCCGCTCAGGAGTGGATAAACTGTTTAATTCTACGCTCACAAATAGTTTAAGCTTCACACTATACTTCACACTTTGCCTTATAATGACTTTAGGGATATAACTCCCAAATGTCGCAACCCCTTTCATAGCCTAAAAAAGGATGGAAATAGTGGTTAGTTACAACCCACTTACTGCACAACCGCCCCAAGAGGTACCGTTAAAAGAGGCGCCGCTTGTTCGTGCGATAGCACAGGTACGTTTTCCACCTATTCTCTCAATTGAGCAAAGACCTTTTGTCGCTTCTTTTCAGGAAGGAATTCGAGAGCAGTATCCTATCCTGCAGCCAGAGCAAACTCAGGGATTAGTTTTTAGTCCTCAAGGTTTGATACAAACTGCACCCCAAACAACTTGGAGATTTATAGATACTGAAAACAACTGGCGAGTTTCACTGGCTCCAGATTTTATGGCGCTTGAAACAAAAGCTTATTCAAGTCGTAGCGACTTTCTTGCGCGTCTGGAAAACTTATTGACAGCGCTTAACGAACACATTAAACCCAAGACTATTGAAAGATTTGGGATACGTTATATTGATAGACTAGTCGATTTAGCATCTTTAGACGTATCAAAACTAGTACGTCCTGAAATTAGCGGTATTGTGGCAGCTTCCTTTGGGGAAAATTTAAAGCAAACAATTAACGAATCTTTGTTTGATGTGCCAGGGGGAGAAGATAGAATAATTGCGAGATGGGGATTAGTTCCTGCTAATTCAACATTTGACCCAGACGCAATTGAGCCAATTCCTGAACCTAGTTGGATTCTTGATTTGGATATGTCTCTTTCAAAACAGCGAGATTTTAGTGTCGCAATACTGGTTTCGGAAGCACAACGTTTCACAGAAAGAATTTATACCTTTTTTCGATGGGCAGTGACTGAAGAATTTTTGAGGCACTTTGGAGGTGAACTGTGAGCAGTTCGTTATTGAGTGAACAATACCCATCTTCGGGAACTTCTGCACTTGGTTCGATGAAACATCAACCTAGTTACCATCTAATTGCTACTAAAGTTTTTCAAGCTATGCCAAGCACGGTTAGCTCTAGAGCCATTTTCGATACAAATGCGTTCGCTATACCAGAAATGACAACAAGTGGATTTACTGTATTATCCACAAGTTCTAATTATGCGACACAAACAACAGAAGCAACACGAAAAGCTACTAACGAACTCAGAAAACTGAGCGGATTAACTTGGGAGCAACTTGCTAAGATATTTAATGTTTCGCGCAGAACTCTACATTTCTGGGCAAGTGGTCAGCGATTATCTAGCTTTCATGAAGAGAACTTAAATCGATTATTGGGAACTATCCGCTATATTGACCGAGGTAGTGCCGGCATCAATCGTAGTCTTTTAATCAGCCCTGGAAGTGATGGCAAACCACTTCTCGATCTTCTGGCAATAGGTGAGTATGAGAAAGTCAAACAAATTCTTGGTCAAGGAAACACACCTCAAAAACCACGGTTAGTTTCTTTATCTGAAGATACGCGCATATCACGTATGCCACCAAACCCAGCAGACTTGGTAGATGCTCTCCAAGACCCTATTCATCGTGATATTGGAATAACACGACCTGCTCGAACATCAAGGAAGCGTAGAAATGACAGTGGGCAATAAACGTGATGATTGGGCAAAGGAAGTAGATACTATCCTTCAAGAGTGGTGTCAGGGTGACTACGTACTAGGAGAGCATTGGTTTGTACATCGTTTCAATCCTCAACGTTCCCTCACGCAAGACTCTGAAAATTATGCACAGGAAGAAACAGACATTTTAGAGTCTGAAGTCAGGGGTTTTGTAGTAGTTACACAAACTTGCGATATTGTACGAACATGCACATCTCGTCCTTTTATTGAGGTTGTTCCTCTTGTAGAAGTTGATGAGCCTTCTTTGCGTGAAGTTCAGAAAAGTCGGCGCCCTCAATATGCCTATATTCCAGGTGCTGCTGGCTTGAAGTTAGTTGCAGACCTCGACCGCGTAATGACCGTAGAAAAACCTGTTTTAGCAGAGTGGGAGCGTCAATCTGGGTGTTTTAACGACGAAGAAATTAGGGCGCTAGGACAAGCATTAGCACGTAAGCGTGCTAGATTTGCTTTTCCAGATGACTTTAATGAATTTGCCAAAAAGCTCCAGAAACGGTTGAAAGAGAAGCACGATAAACAAAGCGATGAAGGTGAGGCACTGCGTGCTTTGCGTGAAATTCGAGTAAGTGCAGAACCCTCTTAAAATGCTTCAGAAGTGAAACTTTTGTTTTGGTTTATACGAAATCAAGAACAAGTGACCTACAAGGGAATTAGTTGGGATCAATTTTTAAAACAGTGGTTAAACTTGATACCTCCATGTGAACGCTTTAAGTCTGTGGATGGCTCAGTTGTTACTCTCGAAGATATTACGGCAAAGGACTACATTGAGAGCGACTCGCTTGATTTAGACCATCTGTCCTCATAAGACTATGTGATCGCACGCACAAAAAGTTTTAATAACAAGTAGTCAAGAATTTAAAACTTCAACAATTATGGGGTAAAAATTGTATACTGTGTTTCGTTTCGCTCTATCTAAAAACTAATAGATGTTGAGTTTTGCTTTTTTAGTATACAGCGTGAATGCTCTCAACCTAACTCACTCGCTAACCTCTAAAATTATGCTGCACCATCCTTACATAGTAATAATTGTTCAACTTTAAAGGTAAGGAGTATGAAACAAAATAAATCGGTTCTTTCTTAAGTAAGTTTTGTCTGGAGCAGGGGAAAATGTAGCAAATAACTTTCGCATCACCACTTATATTCTGCCATATCCCCCTGTAAAGAAGTTTTTGTGCTGCCGATAGCCTTATACTAAATGTCACTATTTGTAAAACTTAATCAAGTGTATCCTCCCATCATCCATCTTCTTTTTGCTGCTTCATTAGCTAAATCAATCTTGATAAAAAACTTATTATCTTTCAGCGTTTGTTGGATTGATCTAAGTTCATGATCTCCTAAATAATTTTCTAAGTAACCTTCTATTAAAACTTCAACTAACTGAGTAACACTACCTTGAGGCATTTGAATATATCTTTGAATATACTTTATTGCCTTCTCATCATCTGTCATTACTTTACCACCAATACGCTTGGCAACTACAAAACAAGATAGTTCTGCATCACTCGCGCGTTTTGATTGAGGAATGTTTGACATCTCAACCAAATCTTCTATCTCTAAAGGAAAATTTAAAATGTCCTTAGAATCAACTAATTTATTGTAATAAGCAAGGCTATTAGAATGACCTCGTTCAAACTCTAATTGCACACACACCGTAGTAATTACATGGTACCCAAGCAATTTGAGAAGATCAAAACGGTTGATGTACATAAAATGAATAATCGCACAAGTGTCGATAGTTATCACTCCTCTCACTAACTACTTACCTCCAAAAAAATTAAAAGTTCATGTAGAAGCTGATAACCATCTTCTAAAGGAAGCAAAAGCATATCTAAAAGTTTGTGATAAGTAATCTCTCCTTGCCTATATGCTTTTGTACAAAGTTCAATAAAGTGCCAAGATAAACCTTGACGTATAATCCGTGTCAATTTGTTTCTTATACCTGAAGATAGGTTTGGTGGAGTTTCTGGATCGAATTTTTCATCGTGCTTAATAACTAAAAGTCTATCTTGAATTAACTGCTCTTGTAAACTTTTATCAATCCATTTAAGTTCAGATAGACGTATAATTACAACCTGTGAGCTAACTCGGAAGCGTTCTGCAATTTGCCGGATTAGAATAATCCACGCTTCATAAGTGCCAGCAGGCGAGTAGTCTAACTCAATTCTTTGCTTTGGAACCAAAAAATTACCTGCAAAGCTATTAGCTCTCCATTCAAGCTCAGATTTATCATTTGAGGACTTTAAGTATGTAACCTCTTGACCTTGAGACGAATCAAATAAAGCATGACAATACTCATGAGCCGCAGAAAAATTTTGTCGATATAAATCATCAAGATAGTTGATAAGGATACAATGACCAGCGATAGGATGATTAATGTATAAGCCAGAAATATTTTTATCTTCCAATTGACGTTTGAAAATATGAATACCTTGATTTCTAATCAACTCAAATATGTTTTCTATAGGTTGATTTCCTAGAATTAAACGTTCTCTTTCAAAAGATGCTGCTTCTTGACCTTGTCCTTTGAAATATGTGTGATTAAAAGCAAATTGATCGTAATTGCGAATTTGCGGGCGCTCCTGCTGAAATATTTCTCGTTCTAGGAAGTCTTCATATTCGCAAAGCCGAACAAATTCCTGAATAGCAACGCGATCTCTCTGGGAAAGTTCAGCATTGTGTCGAAACATCTCTTGAACTTGTGACTCTGCTGATAGGTAGTCACCTGCAACAAAATATCTAAAATCACGGCGATATAGAACGGCTAACAATAGTAACTGGTCGCCTGTAATTCTGTTCGTACCTGCTTCAATATCCAGATACTCCTGCAAACTTACTTTAAGACGTGATGCAGAATTTTGCGGAGTAATTAAAAGACTTTCTCGCGCATCCTTAAGCTTTCTTCCTAATACTTCATAATCAAATGTCATTGCTGTATGGGCTGATGTCTCTTCAAAAAATTATAATTCCATGAATGATGTAATATATTTTACTAGTAATGCTTTTTTTAAGCAATCTCTAATAACTAATGGTCTATATCATTAATTTTGATGGGTTCAATTTTAATAATTCTTTGTTTATGAGCTTTTTTAATTTATTTTACCCTACAAAATTAATTACATACAGTACTAAGCACTCTGGGCTTAAGCCAGAAGGCTTGATGAACTCCCTTCACCTATGGGTTTGGTAGCTTTTTTCAAAGGGTATCACCTTACTTATCGATTTTACTCGAAGTATTTATATGCGCGCTGGTGACAATCACGAATCAACGCAATACCACGCTCTGGATTTGAGCGAATGGTGTTACAGCTATACTTGTCATATTCTACCAGTGCTTGATGATGAAAACCCGCTTGCGCTGTTCCCATTGCTAAACCACCGATGCCTGTAAATAACTTAACTGACTTCAAAACAATGACATTTGACATTTTATAATCGTACTAAAAAGAGAAGCGAATTGTACTGCGACAGGCGCCGCTCGTTATATTAGATATACAAACAGCAAGTTATATTCAGCAACCAATGGCAGAACTAGAAATAGTAAAACAAATTGCACGTTGGTTATTAGAGCAAATTGATTATTTTCAAAGAAATGTAGGTAAAGTTCAGGAAGATTATCTTAATCGTTATCAAGAAAGACTTGATACTGCAAATAAAAAAAATACTAATAATTATGAAATCCAAAAAAATGTCTGGCAATCTATGCAGTAAAAAGCTCAAATTATTGCAAGAGAATTTTATAAGTTAGAACAGTTGCTCAAAAAAAACTAAATTTAAAGTAGCAGAGGTTTTAATTAGAGGCCCACTTCATAGCGATACTCGTGACAAAATTGTTAAAAGTCTTGGAGTCGATATTGAAATCGTAGATAACTACTATAGGGGAGAAGAAAAAGCTTTTGAAGTTTTAAAAAGGTATGTAAAATACGGATATAACTTGCTTTATAATCCTAAAACCCGTCAAGAAGTGTTAGGACTAACAGGAAGTACAACAGTAATTACTATAGAAACTTCGCACGAACTCAAATCTGTTCAAGATGCTGTAATATTTGAGGTTGAAAACGATATTAATGCTTTTGAGGAGTATTTACGCGCGGCAATTTTTGATGCATCTGGGTTTGAGTCATACTGTATTCAGGAACTTAAGGGCTTAGTTGACAGCTTTAGAGAAAAAGAAGGTACTTGGACAGGGGTTGCTCTTAATGAATGGCTGCAAGGAAACCCACAACTTTTAGCTGTAATTCCGCCTGCATTGAGGTCACAAGAGTCAAATTTAGAAGTCAGCGAGCGTTTACGTCAATTATCGACGGCATTGAAAAAGGTTCGTATGCACGGTACATACTCAGCTTCTACGGCGCCCTATAAATGATTATTTGTACTTTTATCTTAAGGATGTTTCTAATTGAAAGTTTTGAAGATGCTACCCTGCGGGAAAACTGCGTTAACGTGCCTCAGCATGACAAGAGAGATGCTACCCTGCGGGAAAACTACCCTGCGGGAAAGCTTCGCTTACGTTTACGTATCTCAGCATGACAATAAAAAAAGGGGCGTACCCCTTGTTAAGCTTTATCGATAAAAATCATTATCTAAACTATTCTTCTAAAGCAGCTGGAATTTCTTCCTCTTCAATTGCTGGTGGAATTTCGTCATCTTCAATTGCTGGTGGAATTTCATCCTCTTCAATTGCTGATGGAATTTCTTCAGTTATAATTTCTTGAGCTACAGCGGTTGCGGCGCCATTACCATTGCCGTTAGCTAACCCTTGCTGTTTAGCAAGCATTTGCTCGCGGTATTTGGCTGCCATTTCCTCGGCTTTGTCGTATACCAAATCCCTATTTTTTATCATGTCACCGGGTTCTGGTTCGAGTTGCTTCGTTGATAGCGAAATTCTGCCACGCTCTGCATCTAAGTCAATTATCATGACTTTAACTTCATCATTGACGTTGAAGACGCTATGCGGTGTATCGATATGCTCGTGTGAAATTTCTGAGATGTGTAGCAATCCGCTCACACCACCAATATCTATAAAAGCACCGTATGGCTTGATACCACGTACTGTACCGATGACGACTTCGCCAACTTCCAGACGGTTCATCTTACGCTCAACCAGCGCACGACGATGCGATAGTACTAAACGATTACGTTCTTCGTCTACTTCGAGGAATTTTAATGGTAGATCTTCTCCTACCAACTCTTCTTTAGGTTTACGAGTGCTAATGTGAGAACCTGGGATAAATCCACGTAGTCCTTCAATTCGCACTAAAGCTCCACCACGGTTGGTAGCAAATACTCCGGAACGAACAGTCGCATCTTCAGCTTGTAACTGTCGTACCCGCTCCCAAGCGCGCATGTATTCGATACGACGAATCGAAAGGGTTAGTTGTCCGTCTTCGTTTTCGTCGGTTAGAATAAAAAATTCTCTAGTTTCGTTCGATTGTAAAACTTCTTCCGGGGCATCAACCCGGTTAATTGACATTTCCTGGATAGGTATATATGCTGCTGTTTTTGCACCTATGTCAATCAGAGCGCCGCGCGGCTCGATACTGAATACTGTACCGGGTACGATGTCACCAGGGCTAAAGTGGTAATCGTATTTGTCTAATAATGCGGCAAAATCGTCGTGAGTAAATCCTATTTCAGCAGTAGCGGTTGATTTCTGATTGACCATGCTAATTGTTTCCTGGTGTTAGTCTCCGTAATTTTCATGCCTCCTAGCGATGTACATGCAAGCGCCTGCCTGACAGTCCACACCTACATCTTTTTTATGCTAGCGCAGAAAAGTTGATTTTTTGACTCATCAACTTCCAAATAACAGATTATATCAGATATCTGGCGCCTAGGTAACAGTGGTTATGAGTTAAATGAGTACTAAAACTCTCAGTCAGGCGTTGTAAGTAAGCTTAAATCAAACAACCGCCACTACCTATTATGGTACCAGCGGCTGTGATGTGGATTTTTACCAAGCTTTCCAACAAGCGCTTTTTGATTTGACTCAATATTATAGATTGAGAGCAAAATTAATCTTCTTTTTTCGTCTCAATGCGGGGAGGTTCGCGGAATGCAATCGCAAAGAACAATGTTCCGATTGCGAGGGTGAGAATTAGGATGTACGCAATTGCTTCCATATCAAAATTTCTTGTTTGGTAATTGTGCCAAATTATATGGTATGAGCGGGGCGGGTTTAGTTATATCCTAATGAATAACCGGATATTTCGTTAACCCGCTCCTACATAATTATACAGCTTCCTTACGGCGGGTTGATTTGTCACCCACTTTCTGGAATCTGCCCCATTCGACTTGCTCTTCCATGTCAGCTTCGACACCAGCAAATACGTCTCGGTAAATTGTCCGAGAACCGTGCCAAATGTGACCAAAGAAGAACAATAGTGCGAACACAGCGTGTCCAAAGGTGAACCAACCGCGTGGACTGGTACGGAATACACCGTCAGAGTTCAAGGTTTCACGGTCGAATTCAAAGATTTCGCCACCTTGAGCTTTACGAGCATATTTCTTAACGTCAGCGGGGTCATCAAAGCTTTGACCACCTAAGTTACCACCGTAGAAACTAACGGTGACACCTGCTTGTTCAAAGCTGCTTCTAGATTCTGCACGACGGAATGGAATGTCCGCACGCACAATATTATCTTTGTCTGTTAACAATACTGGGAAGGTTTCAAAGAAGTTAGGGAGACGACGTACTGTTAGCTCGCGACCTTCACCGTCTTTGAATACTGGGTGGCCTTGCCATGATTGTGCAATACCGTCACCTTTGTCCATTGGACCTACACGGAACAAACCACCTTTTGCGGGGCTGTTTCCTACGTAGTCATAAAACGCTAGTTTTTCTGGAATTTGCGACCATGCTGCATTCAAACTGGCACCATCTGCAACACTCGCTTGAACACGACGGTCAATTTCTTGTTTGAAATATCCTTGGTCCCACTGATAGCGGGTTGGTCCAAATAATTCAATTGGAGTTGTGGCGTTTCCGTACCACATTGTACCTGCTACCACGAATGCTGCAAAGAATACTGCGGCAATACTCGATGAAAGTACGGTTTCTATGTTACCCATCCGTAACGCTTTGTAAAGCCTTTCGGGTGGACGTACTGTCAAGTGGAATAAACCAGCAATAATACCTACTACACCCGCTGCAATGTGGTGAGCAACTACACCACCAGGATTAAACGGGTTAAACCCATCGGGCCCCCATTCCGGCGCCACTGGTGCAACGTGACCCGTCACTCCAAAAGCGTCAGAAACCCACATACCTGGTCCAAACAATCCGGTGAGGTGGAATGCACCAAAACCGAAACAGAGTAAACCAGATAAAAACAAGTGAATACCAAACATTTTTGGCAAATCAAGCGCGGGTTCTCCAGTGCGAGGGTCTTGGAAAAGTTCTAAGTCCCAGTAAACCCAATGCCAAACTGCTGCCAAGAACAGTAAACCAGAAAGAACGATGTGAGCAGCTGCCACACCTTCAAAAGACCAAAAACCAGGGTCATAGCTAGGGTCGCCAACTACGTTCCAACCACCCCAAGAACCTACTACACCCAAGCGTGACATGAAGGGTAGCACGAACATACCTTGACGCCACATTGGATTAAGAACAGGGTCACTGGGGTCATAAATAGCCAGTTCGTATAAAGCCATCGAACCAGCCCAACCTGCCACTAGGGCTGTGTGCATCAAGTGTACAGAAATCAGCCGTCCTGGGTCATTCAAAACAACTGTATGTACCCGGTACCAAGGTAGTCCCATTGACTACGCTCCTCCTCGAATGGTTTGTTTAAAGAGCAATTTTTAGATTTTGTTATTGCTAGAGCTTGCGCTCTTCCACACCTAAGTCTTATAACGTAGAGTGTGTGGGTAAATTGGCAACTTTAAATAGACTACCAGGAGACGTACTCCTAGTGGTCAAAATTACCAGTGCAAAAATGAGAATGTTTTAAAAAGTGTAACTATTGATGGAGCTGTTTGCAAGCGGGGGGAGGGATAAACAATAGGGGTAAAGGGTAAAGGGTGAAGGGGAAAGGCAACACCCTACAGGGTACAGGAGACAGGGAAAACGCGGAAGAGTCAAGGTTAAATGAGAATAACCAAAATTCTGAACGAGTGATTTTTAAGAAATATTAAGATAAGTAACAGTTGCTTAACATTACAGCGTTTACCATCAAGCTGTGTAGGGATGTTACACAAGCACAGCTTGAGAGTTTTGCATAGCACAACTTGTCTCCGCATTTCCCAGTCGCTCTAAAACTTGTTCAGCGGTGATTAAGCGCTTGATAATAACTTGACCGATATTTTGGTTTGCTACGGTAGTGGTTGGTTTTACCTCAACGGTTATAACAGCATCTTCAACGCTGTAAAGCCACAAAACTTCGTTCTTTTCGACTAAACAGACACTTATACGTTCGATTTGTGGAGCGCGGCGCCATGCAGCAAATTGCCAGAGTCCATCTGATCCCCATACTCTACCAACAGCCCAACCATCAGATAAGAAAAAGTATTTCACAGGTTTTATCTCTTTTTTCAAACTAAATTGTTGTTTATAGTAACGCAATATTTTTAAACAAATCAGCTAGAAAAATTTGTTTTTAATTTTTGTTTATAGTTTTTTCAGGAATGTGATTGTAGCTACAAATATATTACAAGCTCAACTTTTGCGATAATTCTAAATATTATTCATCTTGATAAAATTATATAAATAGTATTTTAAAAAGCGCGCTTTGACCATTTTAAATTAATTATAATTAGTGAAAAATCTGGTTTTTCTTATCGACTGATTAATTAGAGTCAAAGATTAATACTTGTTGAGTATTAAAATAACCAACACTTCCATAACTATATGGTAGTGCCAAAGTCGGAAACCTTATGTAATATTGACAATGAACAGATGTTGTAGTAGGAAAGTAAAGTGGTAGAAGAACGCTATACACCAGAATTAGCAAAGGTTCACTGTTTGCACCTACGCCCAAGACGGTTCTAGAATGGGTAGCTCAAGGAAAAGCAACTGCTGGCGCCCTTTCAATAGCACAATTAAACCTTTACAGTAAACAATTAAAGCAAACTGAGTTCCGTATACTTTATACAGACCCTCACTATGTACCACCAGGTGTAGTATTAATCAGTTCGTCAGTAGAACGTAACACTCAAGAGTTTATACGTAAATTCATGAGTCAATTTCCTGCTTATGAGGCTCGTGAAGTTGGGTACATACCTAATGGACAAGTGCCAGATTACGACTACATGATTACTGTAACTAATCGAGTTAAAACAATTGTCTCACGTTTACAAACTAAACCAGTCCGTTTGTTCTAAACTAGATTTATTTTGTTGGCTTCATCCCTTCTACATTATCTATCCTTTGACGCTCAGAACGCGAATTCCATTTTAGAGTAATTCTTATTATTCGGAACATTTTCAGATTGGCGCCATCTACATGGTATTGGATGTTTTTCAGCACTGAATGCATACAAGGGTGAGAAATTTAACAAGCTATTCTGGCACCTTTGTAGTAAAATGTCTGACCATCCAGTTTATAAAACTAACTATATTAAGTATATGTATAGGATGGCGCCTTTTATGCGACGTTTTGGTCGAGTCAAATTAGTTATCAGTTTGTTTTGTCTATGTTTACTTCTAGCTGTGGGTAGTGCCCTGAGTCCGCAATTAACGACTCCTGTATCAGCGTCGGATAGTCGTATTACGATTGGTACGACGAACAAACCTCGAACTCTTGACCCAGCAGATGCTTATGAAACTGGGTCACTAGGTTTAATTTATAACATGAGCGATAGGCTTTATACGTATAAAGTTGGAAGTACAGAGATTCAACCACAGCTTGCAACAGCTTTACCCAAAATTAGCGCTGATGGTTTGACGTATACTATGCTTCTACGTCAGGGAGTTGTATTCCATGATGGTACACCGTTTAATGCCAAAGCAATGGCGTTTAGTTTAGAACGGTTTATTAAGAACGGAGGTAAACCGGCTTTTTTACTAGGGGATATCGTTGAGTCTGCCACTGCTACAGGTGAGTATGAGTTAACTGTTAAGTTAAAAAAACAATTTGCGGCTTTTCCTTCATTGCTTGCTTTTGCTGGAGTATGTGCTGTATCTCCTAAAGCTTATGAAATAGGTGAAGGTAAATTTAACCCGAATGTTTTTATTGGTACTGGCCCTTATAAATTAGTAAATTTTTCTACCGATAAAATCCAATTTGATGTTTTTGATAAATATTGGGGCAAAAAGCCATTAAATCAAGGTGTAACAATTCAAATATTGAGTAGTGGTGTCAATATATACAATGCGTTTCGGAAAAAATCGATTGACGTAGCTGGTATGTCGATGGATGCCGATCAAATTCGTAGCTTGCAAAAAAATGTTGAAAAAGGTGATTGGCAGGCAATTGCGAATAACGGTAGCGTTACATCATTTATGGCAGTCAACCGCAACCAAAAACCTCTCGATAACCCACTGGTAAGACAAGCAATAGCTGCAATGCTTGACCGAAGCATAGTGTTAGAGCGGGTATTATACGGGCAAGGACAAGCGCTATTTAGCATGGTTCCTAATACCTTTGATGTTTATAAACCCGTGTTTAGAGAAGAGTATGGCGCCAATGGGAATGCAGAAAAAGCCCAAAAACTGCTCAAACAAGCTGGTTTTACAAGAGAAAACCCAGCAAAAGTAGAACTTTGGTACCGTTCTAATATTCCCACAACAGGATTAACGGCAGTAGTAATCAAAGCCATTGCCAATAAAACAATGAATGGTTTATTACAAATTCAAACGAACGGTATTGACTCAACCAGCTTTTATAAAAATGCTCCTCAAGGAGTTTATCCATTAAGTTTAGTTGAATGGTATCCAGATTTTCTTGATGCCGACAATTATGTACAACCATTCCTACAGTGTGAAAAAGGTACACCCGAAAAAGGTTGTGAAAAAGGCGGTAGTGTTTCTCAAGGTTCATTTTACTATAACGACAACATGAACCAACTTATAGAAGCGCAACGCAAAGAACAAGACCCCGCAAAACGTAAACAAATATTCGCCCAAATTCAAGACATCCTCGCTCTTGACGTACCATATATTCCCCTATGGCAAGAACAAGATTATTTGTTCGCCCAAAACGGAGTCAAAGGTGTCAAACAAGACGCAAGCCAATTATTAATTTACAGCGGAATAACCAAGTAGGGGCGGGTTAACCTACAAACCACACATTCATCAAAATTAACCGAAACCCGCCCTGGTCAAGATTGTCAGGCGCCCACATGTTAGGGATAGCGCGAATAATTTTTCATTTTTGATGGTTGTGATGGGGGCGGGTTTACAATGTTTTCGTCTTTGATGATGTTTATGGGTTAACCCGCCTCTACGGTATTTTGGCTAATTTACCATTATGAAATCTAATTAAAATCTTATGTCTCGTTCAAAGGCTCTTACATATTATGTGGTGACGCGATTACTACTGGCGCCACTACAAATACTAACAATTGTCACAATGGTGTTTTTGTTACTGCGTGCAACACCTGGCGACCCTGTTGATGCTATTCTTGGTGGTCGGGCGCCTGATAGTGCAAAAGAAGCAATGCGGAAACAACTAGGATTAGATTTACCCTTGCCTTTACAATATCTCAACTACTTGGGAAACTTGATTTTCAAATTGGACATGGGTAAATCTATATCAAGTCGCGGTAAAAGCGTCTGGGATATTATCGGTGAACACTTCCCCGCAACTGCTGAGTTAGCAGTATTTAGTATCATCGTGGCATTACTAGTTGGTATTGCCGTTGGTACACTTTCTGCTTCACGTCCTGGTACCTCACTTGATATCGGTGGTAGATTATTTGGCATTATTACTTATGCCCTGCCAATGTTTTGGGCAGGAATGTTATTACAATTAATCTTCGCTGTTAGTTTAGATATACTACCATTAGGAAGTCGCTTTCCCGTAACCTTAGAGGCGCCTGCAAAACTCACAGGTTTATATACTATAGATAGTTTGCTTCATGGTAAATTTGTCGAGTTCTTTACAGCAATCAAATATTTAATACTACCAAGCTGTACCCTAGGAATACTATTAAGCGGCATCTTCGAGCGCATCGTTAGAGTCAACCTCAAACAAACACTACAATCAGACTACGTAGAAGCCGCAAGAGCAAGAGGCATCGCCGAAAACAAAATTCTCTTCTCCCACGCCTTAAAAAACGCCCTAATTCCAGTCATCACCGTTCTAGGCTTGACCTTCGCTTCCCTACTAGGTGGCGCCGTCCTCACCGAAGTCACGTTCTCATGGCCCGGTCTCGCAAACCGCTTATTTGAAGCCATCAACGAACGCGACTACCCAACCGTACAAGGAATCATGGTATTCTTCGGCACCATAGTAGTAATGGCAAGCATCACCATCGACATCCTTAACGCCTACGTAGACCCACGTATTAGGTATTAACAATTAACATACAACCTGGTAGAGACGTTACATGTAACGTCTCTACATTATTTAATACACCTCGTCATGACTACCGATATCAATTAGTAGAATTTCTTCTTCTTGAGTTTCTAAGTTTTCTACGAACTAGAACACTATTCTGCAGTCATAGTCAACCGAGCATGACCAAGTGCCAGCTAATTTACCTTTAAGCTTGTGCGTTTCTAACAATGGTTCAAACGGATCAGTTGGTAGAAGCGCAAGCCGTTCTTTAATCCTTTGTTGCAACTCTGGCTGCCGCTTTATTAACCGCTTGAATGCTCGTTTGAAGGAAGAACCAAAAACTAAGCTTTTCACTTGCTTAACTCGTCCATTATTTCATCAATTGTCCCACGGAACACTTTACCTGAGTCATATTCTAGCTGTGACTGAGCAATATTAGATGCTATTTTATCTCGGCGCTTTTCTATTAGTCTTCGCTTTACCACATTAATCAGTGTTTCTTGCTCTTCTAGTGATAATGCTTCTACATTTTCTATTGCTTGTTCTAATCTATAAATCTGTGTCATTGGTATCATCATTTGCTATTTTTTACATTCTAATTCTACAAAAAACTTAGAAACTTGGCATTGCAAACCTGCTTGGAACGTGTTCAAATTTGTAAACCATTATCGACGTTATCATTTCCATTATGGCGCCACTCAATGCTTCCGGTTCTTGCTGTGAGGGTTCCAGCAAATATTTAGCTTCTTGTGGCGCCACTTTTTCACTCAACCTCGTTAGCACCATTAGCGCCACCCATATCGGCAAGGTGCGAATATTCCCTATTTTGTTCAAATATACTACATGTACTTGCCCGCCATTAAGAAATGAGCGATGTGGGTGGACATCACTTTGTTCAATGCTCTGCGATGGATAAATTACAACAGCTTGCCAGTGGCTAAATTTTTCACGGTTGCGGTAGAAGTAAAGCGAAGATTCAGCAATTAATCTTTCATATAACATCTCATCTTTCTGAAACTGGACTATGCCTTACGGCACGCTACGTGAACACAAAAATACACAGTTCCAGGTTCCTCGGTTTCTGGTGGCAAGAATATACCATCAATTTCAAACTTCAGCTCTTTGATAGCCACACAGTCAAATC
The DNA here is from genome assembly GCF_001904745.1 of Calothrix sp. HK-06. Taxonomy (GTDB): domain Bacteria; phylum Cyanobacteriota; class Cyanobacteriia; order Cyanobacteriales; family Nostocaceae; genus Dulcicalothrix. The sequence goes on along the minus strand of NZ_MRCD01000004.1, from coordinate 195,285 downwards.
TGTAAGCATCCGCATTTGGTGATGGAGTTTTGAGTACTTGGAATAGTAGAGATGGAGATTGCTGGAAAAGTTTGTAGAATATAGAATCTCGCTTCATGCATCACCCTTATAAAAGTATTTTTGGCGCCTTACACACAGACAAAGCAAAGCTGGTAACTACTTTATCGCTTTGATAGTAATTAAATACTATGTAAAAAAACGCTTGTTTAAACTATCTCCTACCAAAGTACACATACTCTAACTATCAGAAATGTTATTGCCATATTTTTCGTTATTTTTTGATTTTTTTTCTTGAGAAATGTAATCTTTACAAAACGTAAAAATTGAGACCATTTCTTTTTATTACATTTATTTAAATAAAATTAACAATAGCGGTTTGATAAAATAAACTTTTATTAAATTTTTGCTTCATTTTTTCAATAGTAAGCTTTTACTGTAAATAAGATTATTTTGATAAAAATTAGAAATTATTGAATATTTAGTATATATTCAGCTAAATAACAGCTAATTTAACCTAAAATGCCTTTAAATAAAGATTTTAATCACTTTACCACGAATATACTGCACAAATCAGCCTTTATGGCTCAAAGGAACACTATTTTTCCTGACACCTTTATATCTCACTAATGAGTGTAGTTAAAAAGGTATTAATGATAAAAATGTAACTTTTCTTAAAATTTGTTTTTAATAACTGTTTTTTAGAACTTTATATTTATTTTCATTTCTTGACAAAAGTATAATAAGGCATGATTTTATTTCTGTAATAATTACATTGTGAAAAAAAATACACAGTTAAAAATTTTTAACAGTTATTAAACTAATCAAATTTATATAGCTTCCTTATTTAGGAGGTTAATCATGAAGAAAGTAACTAGGCGTGAATTATTAAAGATTGCAGCGCTTGCGGGTGGTGGTATTTTGCTACCTATAGGACTTCAGTATCGGGGATATGCTCAAAGAACTGATGAGCGAGTAGAACCTTTTACACTTGCCTTCCGTAAACCACCAGTATTAAACCCTGTGCGTAGCGATTCAAGCACTGACTACTATCAGATAGCAATGCAGACGGCTCTCTTAGAGATTTTACCAGGACGAACAACTCAGATTTGGGGCTATAACGGTATCTTTCCAGGACCCACGATTAAACAACGCAAGCAGCGGCAATCTGTTGTCAGATTTATTAATAATCTTAGTGTAGATACATCAGTTCATTTGCATGGAATGCCATCTCTACCTCAGTATGATGGCTACGCTGAAGATTTGATATCTCCGGGATTTTACAAGGATTATGTCTATCCCAACAGCGTTGCCTCTATTATGTGGTACCACGACCATGCGATTGGAAAGACTTCTTTCAATGCCTACATGGGTTTGGTGGGGATGTATATTGTTCAGGATGACGAGGAACTGAATTTGCGACTCCCGTCTGGAGATTATGATATTCCTCTGATTATTCGCGATCTGAAATTCGCTGCTGATGGTTCACTGATTTTTGATGACCAAGCTCAACATAGTGTGATGGGGGAGGTAATTACAGTCAACGGTGTCCCTTGGCCTCGTATGGAAGTTGCTAACCGCAAGTACCGCTTTCGTGTGTTAAACGCATCAATTTCTCGTTCTTACAAACTAGCTCTGAGTACAGGTGATGACTTGATTGTCATTGGTACAGATAGTGGGTTAATGCCTACACCAGTGAATACGAAAGATATGCGTCTTGGAATGGCAGAGCGATATGACTTGATTATTGACTTCTCCAAATACTCTATAGGAACTCAAGTAGAACTGCAAAATCTAGGACTCCCCAATAACGATAATACTGGCAATACAAACAAGATTATGCGTTTTGACGTTGTGCGTTCTGAAGTAGATAACAGTTCTATTCCCAGCACATTACGCAATATTGCATTTCTTTCAGAATCAGACGCTGTAATAACGCGGGAGTTTATATTTGCTCAGAGTAATCGAATGTGGCTCATCAACGATAAGGGATGGGATAAAAACAGAGTAGACGCAAACCCACAACTGGAACAGGTCGAGATTTGGAAACTACAAAACACTTCAGGATTATGGTTTCATCCAGTTCACCTTCACCTCATTGAGGGTCAAATTATTGACCGCAATGGTCAGCCTCCTTTTGCTTACGAGCGTGGCTTGAAAGATGTCTTCTACGTTGGTGAAAACGAGACAGTGCGAATAATTGGGAAGTTTAAACCTCAAACGGGCAAGTATATGTTTCATTGCCATAATATGGTTCACGAAGACCACGACATGATGAGCCAGTTTGAAGTCGGACAAGGTGGTATAGACCCAATGTCGGCGCCACCGAAACCACTTCCGGCGCCATCACTATAATTTCGATCAAGCATATTTTAGTACAATAGTTTTATCCCCCCTTTTTAAGGGGGGTCATATTCAAAGCTGTATAATTAGATTACATAACTTAATAGTTTAATAACTTACACAAACCTATATTATGAAGCGCGAACATGCAATTGTAATCGGCGCCAGTATAGCAGGATTACTATCAGCGCGCGTTCTAAGTGACCATTTTGCTTCGGTGACAATTATCGAACGCGATAAATTACCCTTATATCCTGAGAAGCGTAGAGGTGTACCACAATCTGTGCAGCCACATGTACTACTAACACGGGGTTATCGAATTCTTGAAGAGTTTTTCCCTAGTATTGGTGTAGAACTTAGCACAAAAGGCGCCCAAAAAATTGATTGGGTGCGCGAGTTTCATTACTTTGCCCGTGGAAATTGGAGTCCAAAACTAGATACTGTTTCTGATGTAGTTTCTTTCACTTGTTCACGTCCACTACTGGAATGGGCAGTTCGCACGCAGTTACGCGAGATAGCAAATATCAAGTTTGTTGAGGAGCATCGTGTTATTGGTTTAATTGGTGACTTGGAGAATATGCAAGTCACGGGTCTAAAAATACAAGATATAGCTAGCGGTAATATACAAGAATTATCGGCTGATTTGGTAGTTGATGCCAGTGGACGCGCGTCTAATGCTCCGCAGTGGTTAAAGGAATTAGGTTTTGCAATCCCTACTGAAACTGTTATTAATCCATTTTTAGGTTATGCAACTCGACGCTACAAGCAACCTACCCATTTTACTGGTGATTGGAAAGTAATGCTAATTGCCCAACAGGCGCCTCATAATAAACGCTTGGGATATTTAGCTAAAATTGAAAATGGAGAATGGATAGCAACGCTTGGTGGTTATGGACATGACTATCCACCATTGAATGATGCAGGGTTTTTGGAGTTTGCTCATACTTTGGCAAGTCCAGAATTTTATGAAGCGATAAAAAATGCTGAACCCACTTCACCCATATATGCTCACCGTGCTACTACTAACCGTTGGCGCCATTATGAGAAAATAGAAATGCCAACTGGTTTTATTGCTTTGGGTGATGCTGTTTGTGCATTATGTCCTGTTTACGGACAAGGGATGACAGTTAGTGCTTTATCGGCTATGGTATTACGAGATTGGCTGCAAACAAATAAATTGGTGACTTCACGCTTTCAACAACGGTTAGCTAAAAGTAACCAGTTGCACTGGATGCTGGCAACACAGCAAGATTCTCAGTTTCCCACAACTACAGGCGCCAAACCTAGTAAAAGCAACTTTATCTTAGATTTTATTGGATGGTACAATCGTAAACTCATAGCGAATGTTAGTGTTGACCAAAGTTTATACAGCTTGTTTACTGAAGTTTCTCATTTATTGAAGTCACCACTTGCACTTTATCATCCAAAAATTATTCTACAGGTTTTGGGAGGTTTTATTTTACCACAGAGACAGCGAGAACACAGAGATAAGAGAATTCATAGTTGACACATTTGAGGAAAGGCGAAATATACTCGAAGTGTACTCCTAATCAATGATGCATGAACTGGATTCCGTTACGAGAACGAATTAATACACTCCCCTTAGTTCTCGCTGGGCCTATTCTACGACGAACTGACAACTATTCGGTGACTGTGTGGATTGCTTTGAAAGAAAGTCGCACGGTAACTTTAGTAATTTTAGATGTTAATAAAAATGCTTTAATTACTGCTAGACAAAAGACTATACAAGTTGGCGATAATTTACATGTTGTCGCGATTACTGCACAATCTAATTATTCCATACTTAGAAACGGTGAAAGTTATCTATATAATATAGCTTTTAATCCTGGTGAAACTTTAAGCACTCCTGGGGTTTTAAATTCTGAAGGTTCTATTTTACAAATCGCGTATTCAGATGTACATTCTGAATATAATTTACCTTCTTTTGCGCTTCCTCCTAATGACATAAATGATTTACGTATTATTCATGGTTCTTGTCGCAAGCCTCATGGTGAAAGCTTGGATGCAATGGCGAGCTTGGATAAAATGATACGTGAAGCTCTAGCTATGTCAGTAGAACAACGTCCACATCAGCTTTTTCTTACAGGTGACCAAATTTATGTAGATGATGTTGCCGATGCTTTGTTGTTTATGCTTATGGATGCAGCAGAAACACTTTTAGGATGGTCAGAACCTTTACCAGGTGTAACAAATTTAGATGAGCTTAAACCAGGTCAACGTAATAATTTAGCTACAAATATTGCTGGGTTGACAGCTAGTTTAGATAAGTTGAATCGAATTACTAATATTGCTAAAAGCCATTTATTTACATTTGGCGAATTTATGGCAATGTATTTGTTTGCTTGGAGTGATGTACTTTGGGTTAATGTTGAAAATTTTCCACAGTATAGCGATATTTACTTACTCGAAGCAACAAGTCAGGATAAACAAAAAGAATCAGATTTTGATACAGAAGTTACTTATCTTAAGGAATTTGTTGCAACTATTAAACAAGTACGACGTGCGTTAGCGAATATCCCTACATACATGATATTCGATGACCATGAAATTACTGACGACTGGAATTTGAATATGGCATGGTGCGACCGTGTTCTTTCTAAACCACTTGGGCGCCGTATCATTCAAAATGGTTTACTAGGATATAGCATTTGCCAAGCTTGGGGTAATACACCATTAGAGTTTAGCAACGATAAACCTGGTGTAGCACTTTTGGAAGCGTTGCAAACTTGGTCGAAGAGTAAAGGCAATGACCCTGACTCCGAAACCGAAATTTCCAAACGACTTGGTTTACCCACTGTTACAGAAATTAGAAAAACTAACCCCAGGCGCCTGCCGCATATAGATAATAGTATAAATTGGAATTACACAGTTACAGGTCCCGGTTACGAAGTCATATTTCTCGACACCCGCACTTTAAGAGGTTTTCCTGGTGAAGACTTTGACTTTCCAGAACTTTTAAGCGACGAAGCTTTAGAACAACAACTCCCCGAAATATCCGACGACAATAAAGTTACAATAGTTATCTCACCTAGTCCCGTTGTAGGTTTACCTTTTCTCGAAGGTATTCAAAAGTCAGCTTCTTCAGTTGCTGAAAAATTAGGTACTGCTGCTTGGGGGTTTGACCCAGAAGCATGGGGACTACAAGCTTCTTCATTTGAAAAATTTATCGCACGTTTAGCACTGCGAACACCAAGACAAAGTAGTCGCATCGTCATGCTTAGTGGTGATGTTCACTATAGTTTCTCCGCACGCTTACAATATTCAGCAACCCAACCATTCGAGTTTCCACTACCAGCAAACCCACAATTAGTCATAGCTCAGTTTACCAGTAGTTCACTGCGAAACGAGAAACGCGAACCAGGTGGAAGTTACTCGTTACACCTCAAAGGTTTTGTGCCATTCCAATTAATAGACTATCACCCCAAAGCTGAAATTTTAGGATGGTCTAACCCAGAAGCGAAAAAGCAAGAAGTTGGGGTAGTATGTACATACACCGATGATTTTATGCAATGTCTACCTTTGCACATCGATAAAAGTCCTGCACTAATTAATATAGTTGAAGAACGTAGTTGGTTTAGACTGCCCGATATTACTAAAAAACCTGAATGGTGGTATCGTATAGATTTTTTGCCAGCTAAATTAGAGAATCTCCATTATTCATCTCATCCTAACTTACATAACACGCAATCAATTGTAGCTCCCTTACCTCGACAAGACCGTTTAAAACCATTAAACCATTATTTATCAATGGCAAAAAACCATCACGAGTATAAAGGACTATGGGGACATGGTAAAGAAGTTGTTGGTGTTAACAATCTTGCCGAAATTACCTTTGAATTCGATGATACCAAACAAGTAGCAGTCCAAACGTTATGGTGGCGCCTCGAAAGTCACGAAAAAGGTAAACTCCTAGAACCGTTCCCATTAACTCGCTATGAAGTTTCATTAAGTTTTGATGACAAAGACTGTCCAATAACTGATGTATTAAAGGAAGTTAGGAGAAACAATAAGGAGTAGGGGGAAATATGAAACAATATTCGCTCACTTCAATATGGTATTGGAGTTTAAACAGTGTTGCCTTTATTGTTGCGACCTTTGGTACTATCCAAACAATTGTACCTTCTCAACCAGCATTACCCGTTAAAGCACCACTCCAAAGAGTTAAAGAACCATTTAATTTATCTTTTAACCCATATAAATCAAATAAGTCAAAGAATCCTGACTTTCGACTCAGGTTACTTCCTCTTCCCAATGCTGAGACTCAAAAGTGTTCGGTATTTACTTGTTTACCCCCTAACCCTTTTAATAATTTAAACACACAAGCAGACAAATTAAATAAAGAAGATTTACAAAAAGAAAATTATCGTTATATAAGTTCTGATATCAAATCCTATAAATTTGATCAACTAGAAAAATTAAATAGAATCAACAATCTTTATATACCAGTCATACCGAATATACAACCTCAAACGACTCAACCTATTGCTTCTGGAATATTTCAAGGTACATATGAACTTTATAGTCAATCTTCTCATAATACTAATACGCCAGAAACAAAGCCAATTCAACAAATTTCCATGACAGTAGGAGATGCTGTATACTTAGCTTTAGCTCAAGGCGCTAACAAAAATGCTTACTTAGTAAGTATTAAAACACAACCAAGTGTATTAAAACTAACATACAAATGGGATAATGTAAGTAACATTAATCAATCTAAGCAATTAGATATAAAATTATCTTTAACCAAAGACACAGATAAAAAAATCGCGCGTTTGAACGAACTTATTAACAGACAAGACTCAAGAAACGCATTGAACAACAAAATTACAAACGTAGTTTTAACGTACAATAAATTACTCCAAGCGCAAGAAAAAATCAAAATAGCTGAATTATCATTGAAAAATGCCGAAGAGTTAAAAGATACAAACTATCGCATTCCTTTATTAGCTGCCCAAAATGAAGTAAAAGCAAGACGCTTAGAATTAGCATCGATTTTAGAAATAAATAATATAGAAATAACAGCAAGCGAAATTCCTGTTATTGAGCCAATATCTTTAGAATTCGATAATTTACAAAAAATTGCCTTTACTTATCAGCCAAACTACTTACGTAACCGTTTTGACTTTGAAATAAGCCAACTCGTAGATAAAAATAAACAAATCAAAGGTGAGACACTAAAAAATGCGACATTGCAATTAGATACGTACTTACAAAACAGTATAAACTATATTAATTCTATTTACTCACAGGTAGAAGGCGCCAGACAAGCCGTCAAACTATCAGAACAGCAATTCAATCTAGAACAAGAAAAGTTTAAACTCGGTAAAGCTTCTCAATCTGAATTAATTAATAGAATAAATGAACTAGCACAGGCACACAATAATGAAGTTGAAGTGACTGTAAGATATTTAAACGCTTTGGCTAATTTAGACCAACTACTAGGCACTACATCAGAAACCTTCAGAAACCTGGTTTCTTCTTGACTAAGTATAATAACTACGAGCGTCATAACAAGAAACCAGGTTTCTCTGTGTTAGTAGGATGCTGTTATAAAAGGACGGGCAAGGATGCCCATCCCACAAGAAACATAATATATAATCTATGGAATCTACAAAAGAAGCGCGCTTTACTTGCGCGATAAACTCATTACAAGGATTATCAGTGGGAGATGCATTTGGAGAAAAATTCTTCGTGCATCCAAATGTGGCAGAAAACTTAATTAATTTACGCGCGTTGCCAAGCGGAGTATGGTATTACACAGACGATACTCAAATGGCATTATCAATCGTTTCTATATTGCAACAATATCAAGAAATTAATCAAGACGCCCTAGCAAGAGATTTTGCAGAACGCTATGATACAGAACGCGGTTATGGCCCTGCAATGCATAAGTTACTCACAGATATTCGTGATAATAATAAAAACTGGCGCCAGCTAGCTACAAGTTTATTTAATGGACAAGGTTCATATGGCAATGGTACTGCAATGCGAGTGGCGCCATTGGGAGCATATTTTGCTGATAATATAGATTTATTAGTTGACCAAGCTATAAAAAGTGCAGAAATTACTCATGCACATCCTGAAGCAATAGCTGGTGCAGTTGCCGTTGCAGTAGCTGCTGGTATTGCTTCTAATTCTATATTTACAAAACAAGAGTTTCTTAACCAAGTAATTAATTATATTCCTGATAGCGAAGTTAAATCAAAACTTCAGCACGCGAGTAATTTGAGTGAAAATATATCCATAGAAAATGCTGCGGCAATACTTGGTTCAGGCGCCAAAATTTCTGCACAAGATACTGTACCCTTTGCATTATGGTGTGCAGCACAACACCTTGATAATTATATAGAGGCAATTTGGACAACTGTTAGGGGATTGGGTGATAGAGATACAACTTGTGCAATTGTTGGTGGAATTGTAGCATGTTCTGCGGGCACCGAAAGTATCCCTACTGAGTGGTTGCAAGCACGCGAAGCTTTGGAACTGACTGCTTACGATTAGCTTGCCCTGTTAATATAAGAACAAAACGCTCATTACCCTCACTTTTATAAAAATGACTACCATTACACTGAAATTAACACCTGAATTAGAACAAAAACTTCAAGAAAGTATCGCACGTCAAGACGCATTCAGTATTCGGCAATTGCTAGCTGAAGCATTGGCGCCTAAAGTCGAAGCATTACTGGGTAAAAAAGCTAGCTATAATAAGCTTGAAGATGAACATGAGTTAGAAGCAGATTTAGATATATTTCTTGATGAGGTTGAACATCGTGATGGCTCAATACCGACACTTTCTGATTATGCTTTAAGTCGTGAGAGCATTTATGAGGAGTGTGGAAAACAAATTCAGAGAAAATTTAATACATGAAAGTTCAATCTGTTCAGCTAAAACACTTCAAAAAATATCTCTCCTCACCTGAATTTGATTTTACTGACCCAGAAACTGGTTTGGCAAAAGATATGATTATTTTAGTAGGAATGAACATTAGAAGCACATCTGAGACCGATGTGCTACGATTACGGCGCCGGATTAGGATAACGGGTATGAACTGCGTCGATTTCTGCTAAAATTTCTTTAGTTAAATTAATATCAACGCTTGTTAGATTTTCTTTAAGTTGTTTTAATGTGGTGGCGCCAATAATTGTACTGCTAACAAACCAGCGATTACGTACAAAGGCTAATGCTAAGTTGACGGGAGTTAAATTATACTTTTTAGCTATCTTTATATATTTGGTTACTGCCTCTTTGACATTTGGTTTGTTGTAACGTTGTCCAAACCCTTCAAATAAAGCAAGACGAGATTTTTCTGGTTTTTTATCTATATATTTACCTGATAGCATTCCAAAACCAAGTGGACTATACGCAAGCAAGCCAACGTTTTCGCGGTAACATGCTTCTGCTAGTGCTGAATCAAATACTCGGTTGATAAGATTATAGGCGTTTTGTATTGATACTACTTTAGGTAAATTAAGTTGTTTGGCTGCATGACTAAATTCGCATACTCCCCAAGGAGTTTCGTTACTCAAACCTAAATACCGAATTTTACCTTGTTTAATCACTTCGGCAAAAACTTCTAACTGTTCTGCAATTGGAGTTGAGGCACGCTCTTGTTTATAATCAAAGACAGTTTGCCCGAATGTAGGTACATAACGGTCGGGCCAGTGGATTTGGTAAAGGTCGATGTAATCGGTTTGTAATCTTTTGAGACTTGCTTCAATTGCCTCGGTGATATTTTTACGGTCTACACTAACTTTACCATCCCGCACCCAATGGAAACGTCTTCCGGTGCCGACCATTTTTGTGGCAATAATTAGTTTGTCACGTTGTTGATTTTTCAACCACTCCCCAATGTAAGTCTCCGTCTTGCTATAAGTTTCTGCACGAGGTGGAACTGGGTACATTTCAGCAGTATCAATAAAGTTGACACCTTGTGAAATTGCAAAATCTAACTGCTGATGTGCTTCTTCTAAAGTATTCTGCTGCCCAAAGGTCATTGTACCGAGGCAAATTTCAGAAACTTTGAGGTCGCTGTCACCCAGTTGGTTATACTTCATAAGCGTTTTGGATAATCACGGCAAACTAACATTGCCCATATTAACCCAATACCACTTATGCAAGTGCAGGCGCCTGCATAAATGACTTAATCATTTCTGGATTTGTTACAAACACTATATATTGAGATGCCATTTCTGGAGTCAAAAACTCTATCATCAAGCGATTTTCTACCCAAAACTCGATAACATCAAAAATACCATCTCGATTACAACGTACTGCACGCCATCCTTCGCGTTTTGCAATCTGCTCAATTTCTTCTTGACTAGTAGGTACAGAAATTGCTGCATGGGTAGCAGTATATTGAGAAGTATTATCGTTTATTGCAAACTGACATGATGAACTTCCTTCACCTGGCAAAAGCTCAGAACCAATAGGATAAACTTCAATTCCCGTTCCATAATTATCTTGTGGCAAAACAAAATAACTACCTGGGTGAGGTGGAAACGGTGAGACTAGTGCTTTCATAACCTCACCTAAAGCTTGTGCCACACGTTCCGGGTTGCGAGCGGAAATTGAAATATGATGAATCATAATTTACCTCTAATATTTTGTAGCTTTGACTACAGTTTCACAAAGAGGCTTTTCGGATAGTTTCAAACTTTTCTTGTGGAGTGGGCATCCTTGCCCGCCTTAATAATAGATTAATAGTTGGACGGGCGAGGACGCCTGTTCCACAAGACATTCCACAAGATGGTTGATTAATGTTTAAGCTTTAAAAACCAAATAAACAAAATAAAAGTATGTCTCGCGCGATAAAAACTGTAACTGACTTTTAAAGCTACGATAGCGAGTAGTGGGTGTTGGTGAAGGAAACGCATCTAAACCTAAATTTCTCGCCATTAATACCGCGCGCTTCATATGTAATGGGTCACTCACAACAAGAAATTTATTTAAATTATGCTGTTGACCAACTTTCTTAGCATACTTCAGGTTTTGATTAGTAGTACGTGATTTTGTTTCAATTAATATATCTAGCTCATTAACACCATTTTTAACCGCATATTGTTTTCCTGCTTCTGCTTCTGATATTTGTTTACCTGCACCAACTCCACCTGTAAAAATTAATTTACTAACATCACGAGCTTTATAAAGATTGACTGCATGATTAATGCGTTCGCGGAATACTGGAGATGGTTCATTGTCCCATACTTCGGCGCCTAACACTATAGCTGCATCAGCTTTGATTAGACTTGGTGTATTACCGTAAATATATATATGACTAGCAGTAAATAATATTACTAGCAGTAAACCTATTAAAAATAAACAAGTCATTTTAATAACTCGCGTGTAGCGCATAATACAAATGTATAGAAGTTAGAATATACGGTGCAAGGTAGAGTAAACAACCATGAATAACATAACTGCGGTAGAACAAGCTCTTATACAACGACAACAAATACCAGAAGCACTGGCGCCTAATATGTTAAAGCCTAGTTACGATGGACTAGGACTTTCTAATATTGCAGCTTTAACGCTTGAATGGTTGTGTGAACCTTATGTACTAAACGCATACAAAACTGTAACACCTTTTAATCCTGACCTTTTAGCAATTAAATCTTTAACAGATGCTTGGCATAGCTGGCAAAAACAGGCGCCTATCAATCATGTAGTCTTAATTATCTTAGATGCTTTTGGTTACGAACAGTTCCGAACGTTGAGCAGTGAAGGTGTAATACCAAGACTAGCTCAAGCCTGCAACTCACCGCAGGCTTTTTTTATGCCAGCTACTTCTGTGTTTCCTACCACAACTGTAACAGCGCTGACTTCTGCTGCAACCGCACAGGCGCCTGCTCTACATGGTTTAATTAATACCCATATATACTTTCAAGAAGTTGGTAGCTTAGTAAATTTAATTGGTTTTCGTCCAAGTTTTACACCAACATCGGTGCCTTATTTAGATTCTCAACTTAACCCTGATACACTTTTACCAATGCCCAATATCTACGTGTTGATGGAAAAGTCAGGTGTAGATGTTGAAATTATTAATTTTCATAAATTTCAAAACACAAGTATTAGTCGTTTTACCAGTGCTGGCAGTAATGCTCTGCTCAATAGCTTTTTTGGCTACAGGACTCCTGCTGATGCTTTTTCTCAGTTGCGTCAACGCTTAACAAACAAAAACAGTAATGTTAAGAGCTTTACTTATTTATATATTCCTGAAATTGATATTTTTGCCCATTGTTATCAACCGCTAAGTCAAAACTACCGAGCAGAAGTCGCGAGTATTGATTTTTCACTTTACCGCGAAGTCTTGGCGCCGTTAGCAGGACGTCATGATACTGTATTACTTATTACAGCAGACCACGGTCAACGTGCGGTTCATTCAGATAAAATAACTTGGTTAAACCATCACCCAATTTTAAATAAAAACTTGTCTGCTCCGTTTACAGGGGGAACTCAAGCACGCTATTTATACATTAATAAAGGTAAAGAAAAAGAAGTTTATGATTACGTGCAAGAAAATTTAGCTGAAAAATTTTTGCTTTTGTCGAAAGCTGAAGCTATAGAATTAGGTTTATTGGGCTTACCAGGAACAGAGTTAAGTGAATTAAGTTATAACCGTTTGGGTGATGCGATAATTATTCCTAAAGGTGACTGGGTTAGTTTTGAAGATGATACACAACATTATCCTGTTGGAATTCATGGTAGTTTGAGTCATGCGGAAATGTTGATTCCATTTTTGGCTTATAGATGTTAAAATCCCCCCTAACCCCCCTTAATAAGGGGGGAAAAAAGAGGGGTTTAAAGCCCCCCTTATTAAGGGGGGTTGGGGGAATAAAATTTTAAATATTTAATCCAACAATATCTAAATTTGGTGGATACTCAATTATGAATTGGTAATATAATTCTTGCTTAGATTGCGGCGCCATTCTGAGTTCCCATTCTAATATACCCATTTCGCCAAGTTGAATTTGTGGGTTACAACGGTTCAGATAAATCTTAATTTGTTCGTGTTTACTTTTTGGGATTTGCTCACTTAGTTTTAAATTTGCTTCTTGACTAAGTAAGTTAGTCAGAATTAGCCGATAGGCATAAGTAATTTTACGGTTACTGCCAATTAGCTTTTTATCTACTTGCCGTTCTACTAAGTCACGCTCTATTTTTATACTCTCGTCAATACCTAAGTTGACTTTAAATTCTTGTCCCGGCGCCACATTTGTTAATTGCGCTGTGCCTACAAATACATTATCACGAAAGATATTGGCTTTACCTGGTAATAAGGTAGCTCCATTAGTAGGATTTTTGACGGTAGCTTGTAAATAAGCAAAGCTGACCAAACGGGGCATTGCTATATAACTAAAATGAATTGGAAAATCATCGTTAAAAATTGTTGCTTTGTGTGGCGCCCCATCATTTGGTATGTTAGTACTGCTGTTTAATTTAAACGAAACAACGCTTCCTTCTTTCGATACTTCGGCTTTTTCTATTTCAGCTTCTATATAATTATCTTCTTGCTCATCGTCATCATCTCTAAACTCTAGATTATACGCGCGGCGCCTTACCATTCTGGCATTATCTGGTGCGCTCATTGCTGCACTTTGCATTATTCGTGGTTCACGTATTCCTACATACCAGGGTTCTAATTTTGGTGGCAGTGTTCCTAGTCCTGGTTTGGCTGTTGATAAAATTAGTGCAACATTATTCCAATCTTCACCTGTGTTTTGTGTGACTTCGGCTATATAGTTAAGACTAAGGGTTTTATTTGTACTGTTAACACGCATGTCGTACAATGGTGCCCATGCAGCACGTCTAACTACATAAGTTACTTCTAACTCAAATTCACCTGCACCCGCAGGTTCAATGTCTACTGTTAATTTAAAACTTTCTTTTGGTAGTGGGGTTTGAATTTGGCGAAGTTGTTGTTTTAATGCTTGTAATTCTTTGTCAATTTCTTGTTTGCGGTTTTGACTGTCTCTTGTGGCAATACCATATTCGGTATATTGACTACCAAGAAAATTCACAAAATCTAGGGTTTCACTTAAACTTAAATTTTTGCGCGATAGACTTTGGGCAAATGGTTCTTCGGTTTTTTCGCGTAATCCTTCAATAAAGCGCGCTTGCAATGCTAAACCATCAATTTGCGCTTGTAAATAACTTTGTTCTGATTCTAGTTGCTCAATATGAGTCGTAATTTGGGCAACGCGCGTTTCTACAGGTTCAGTCGCGTAAACACGATCTACATTGACATTGCCAACTTTTACGACTATTCGACCTCTACCTCCAACACGTACTGATTCGGTGTCGAGCGTAACTGGTACGTTATTAATAACTAATTCTTGTTCTTCTCCAAATAGTTCGATTTTCCCTTGACGTGTTACCAGAGCTTGGTCTGTGTAAACTGTAACTGCGATAATTTCAGTGTCGATAATTTTGCTTGGTTTCGGCGCCTCAGAATTAACCACAACCAATAAATCCTCATGGGTTACTTACTATCGCATTTTATTCCGCTCATCAAAATTTAGCTCTTCGGTAAAATAGAATTTAACGGTTGGATGGCGTTTTTCTGTGTACTTCAGGCAATTATTGCTTTTATAGTACTTCATACGGCGCCATCCGCATGGCGATATATAGCGACATGTGTACCATTATCAAGCAGTGTCAATTAAAGTTTATCTTTCGGCTTCGGCATAAACTCCAATAGTTTTTTGATTAAATTGCTTGGCTGCATCCAAAAGGTACTCGCAATAAGTGCGCGCGACAATTGAAAGCTGTTTACCATTGGGGTAAACCATGTACCAATCACGTTTAATAGGGAAATGCTCAACATCTAAAATCGTCAAGTCTGATGATTCTGGCATCAGGGTGTGACGCGATAGTACTGAGATTCCTAAACCACCTGCAATTGCTTGTTTTATCGCTTCGTTACTTCCTAGCTCTAGTTTGACTTTCACGCTAATATTGTGTTCGTCAAATAATTTTTGGATAGAACGACGAGTTCCCGAACCTGGTTCACGCATGATAAACGGTTCGTCTTCTAGCTGCTGGATGGAAATATTTTTCTCCTTCGCTAGTCGATGATTTACTGGCGCCACAACAACCATTGGATTTTCTAAGAATGGTTGGTAGTTAACGTCCATATGCTCAGGTACTTGGCTCAAGATGTATAAATCATCGAGGTTCGCGCTCATGCGTTCGAGAATACCCTCGTGATTTGTTACCTGTAATGCAATATCTATACCTGGGTATAATTGACAAAATGGACCAAGAAGGCGCGGGATAAAATACTTTGCAGTAGTAATTACAGCCAAGCGCAATTGCCCTTGTTTCAGACCCTTTAAGTCCGCGACCTTCATCTCAAATTGAGCTATAGTATCAAAAATTTGACGGCAAGTCGCAAATAACTCTCTTCCTGCTTCAGTCAAATACAAACGTTTGCCAACCTGCTCAAATAAAGGCAACCCAACCGATTTGGTAAGTTGTTTTATTTGCATCGAAACAGTAGGTTGTGTCAAAAATAGTTCTTCAGCAGCACGGGTAAAGCTACCGTGACGTGCCGCTGCCTCGAACACCTTTAACTGGTGTAGGGTGGCTTGGTTCAAAGGTGATTCTCCTCTAATAGCAGTTCATACGGTATAGCAATTAGCAATTCTTTTTGAGAAAGCATTATTACACGCATGTTATTAACCGTTTATTACACAAAGGACTACTTTTTTGCCAGATGCTCGGATAGTGCGAACCGTTTCCTGTGTTCTAGCTCGTTTTTAAAGGGTCTTTTCTTTGAAAAGCTATAAATAAACGAATAGTCCTTTGATTAACCATTTAACAACTATATCGAGCAATATTACAGCTCAATTGACATCACTATATAACTCTAGTATCACAGAACACTAAGAAATAGTGCAGAAAATAATGGCAAAAACCTAAAATTTTTTTTGCACCATAGATTAGAGTCTATGAATTGAATCATAAATTAAATTAGAACGATAGTAAAAAGCCTATGTAATGTTAACTTTTTCCTTCATCAAGTTTCGGCGCCATTCTAGAATTCCAGTCAAATCTCAGTAATATTCCGCAGTTGAAGACAAATGTAATCGCATGTTTATGTGTGGAGTAATTGCGTTCACGTTCACGCATTGTTGCGAAGCAAAGTGTACCGTAGGTAATTAGTTTAATAGGGATTTATCTATCCTGCTTATCAGAATATTCGTCTTTTCTTTATGAGCTAGAACGGCTATCATCGAAAAACAAGCAAAGCGTAAGATGCCTTCCAGCCACAGCACTAGGAAATCAAAGTCTCACTACCACCGATTCGTTATGAGTCTCAAAGGCTTATAGTGAACTTTGTTCATAGCGCTGACACCGCGTTACACACCTTAAAGAAATAAATCTTGGGGGATAGTATTTAGCGTTGTACTAACCTCTAATCTATTAGGTGTGTACAACGTTTTTTTTTAATAGCAAT
This sequence comes from Calothrix sp. HK-06, assembly GCF_001904745.1. Classification (GTDB taxonomy): domain Bacteria; phylum Cyanobacteriota; class Cyanobacteriia; order Cyanobacteriales; family Nostocaceae; genus Dulcicalothrix. Next base: position 178,465 of record NZ_MRCD01000004.1, on the reverse strand, counting down.
TAACTATAGTTCTTCTGTAATTTTCATTGGGAGTTTTGCTAATTCTGGTAATTCTTGAGCTTCTGCAACTGGTTGTCTAATATTGAGTGGTATATTCAACGGTTGACGTTCTTCTACCCAACAACTTGCGATGGGCAATGTTTGTTCGAGTTCGTCAAGTGGTCGTGGAATAACCATTACAGCATTAAGTTCACCAATCCGTTCAGCTTCATTCATTCCAGCTTCGACTGCAACAGCGACATTTGCTACTGAACCGCGAATTATTGCGGTACACAAACCAGCCCCTATTTTTTCATAAGCTGCTAACTGTACATCGGCAGCTTTGAGCATAGCATCAGCGGCGCCGACCAATGCGGGAAAACCCCGTGTTTCTATTAAGCCAATAGCTAAATTGCTTAACCGACTGTAGGAGTCTCCTTCTGCAAGCTGACTTAAACGGCTATTAATAGGCAATATAACTTCTAAGTTAGGATATGGGCGGGGAATTACTAAACTTGAGACAAACTCATTAAATTGTTTAGCAGTATCTTCACCAGTTTGAACAGCCAAACGAATATCGGCAATTCCACCGCGTATAACAGCAGTGCAATAACCATCACCTATTTTTTCATAGCCGATTAAGTGTACGCCTGCCGACTTGAGCATCATGTCCGCCGTGCCAACTATTGCAGGAAAACTGCGCGTTGATACCATTCCCAAGGCTGTATCCTTGAGTATATCTCGTCGAGGCTGATTCGCGCCAATCGAGCGTTGATTGTATGCCTCCATTCTCCTAACTCCTGGATACTCGACTTGATAATACCGTATTTAAGGATTAACACTTATTCTGACTCGCCGTCATCTAACAAAGGTTTATTTAACGCTTGTCGATGGGGGAATAAAGTTACTAATAGTCGCTGGATACTCGTTTGTCCAGAAATATGAGTCCCAAAAGTGTTTTGATCAACGTTGGCTTGAGGTTGGATAGAACTTGATGGTTGTTGAGGAATTAAACTAGAGCTATTAGAAGTATCAGACTGTGATGGAACCGCGTCAGGGTTGTCCACTGTTGGCGTTGAACCTAAGCTCGCAGTCTCGTGCTTTATTTTACTCGCAGAATAATATCCATTATTAAACTTATATCTATTGTTGCTGTAAGTGCTGTTACTATTACTACCCTCTGACCATACATCCTCTAGTTCTTGCTGTGTAGTTTGAGTTGAATTCAAAGCAGCTTGACTTGAACTATCTTGACTTGCAGGTTGACTTGTAGGTTGATTCTCTAAGCTCTTTTCAATATCAATAGTGCTACGACTGTTATCTCCTAGTATTGAACCTGGCGCCACAACTTGGAATGCCTCCACCGAACATCTAAAAACAGTGGTAGCTGCACCAATACAAGCATTTGCTCCAATTTTACCTTCACCAACCATCAAAAATCCGGCGCCTAAGCTTGCTCCAGCTTCGATTTCCAGGGTACCTGTATCAACTTGAATTACTGAACCCATACCAATACATACCCCAGCACCAATTATAATCTTGCTATTTGGAGCTGCGTTTAAAATTACACCGGGTGCAATTACTGCACTTTCGTGAATTATCACCTCGCCACCGATATAAGATTCAAAGCTACTACCAAGTCGCAGCAGTGGCGGCACTGACATAATAAAACGTTACCTTTAAGCAAAAATTTGGTAGGTGCGTGAAAGCTATTACAATCAAGCAATATTACGCAAAATTAAAGTGCTTTCACACACCATGAATTTTATGGACGTTGGATGATTAATTCTAAGATGCGACGCTTGGCTTTGGGGTCAATACCAATTAAACGCACGTATTCACCTTGATATTCCGAGAGGAATCCTTCGAGTGCAGCAGCAGCGTCACGTTCAGAGTTTGCCTGAATTTGCCCGCAGCTTTGCCACGAACCAGTGCGGAAACGGCGTTCGTCTACGTGTTCTGCGCTAATTTTATACCCTCCAGCAGTGAGTTGGCGCAGATGGTCGATGACCTCTGGACTTAAGCGTGAGCTAGAAGAGGAGTAGCTCGAAGATTTGCTCGAAGAAGAATAGCTAGAATAACTTGCAGCAGGCGCCGATACTGCGGGTGCAGCAAACGATTTTGAGGCACCATTGCTACTAGGTGCAACTGCACCACCTGGACGTTGGATTATTGTTTCAAGAACCCGGCGCTTGGCTTTCGGGTCGATACCAATTAAACGCACGTAATCGCCTTGGTGGTTTATCATACAATCTTCCAAAGCAGAAATTACGTCATTTGTGGAGGTTGATTCGATTGGTTGACAGCTTTGCCATGAACCTGTACGGAAGCGTCTTTCGTCTACGTGTTCCGTGCCAATTCTGTATCCACTACTGAGTAAGGAGCGAATTTGCTCTACAGTTTCGCTGCTAATGCGACCGCTACCGTTACCATTGCTGTAGCTGGCGCCTGCATTTCCATAAGTAGTGCTAACGTTGCTATGGTTACCACCATTGCTACCGTAACTTGTAGCTGGCGCTTTGAATCCAACTGTTGTAGCTGATGGCGCCGCTGCACCATCAGGACGTTGAATAATTGTTTCGAGAACGCGACGTCTACCTTTATCAATACCAAACAAACGGACGTACTCACCACTATGTTCAACTAAACACGATTCTAATGCTGCAATAGCATCTTGTAGAGAGCGCGCTTCAATTGGAGAACAGCTAGCCCATGAACCAGTGCGGAATCGACGCTGGTCAACATGTTCGGTTCCAATTTTAAATCCTTGCTCAAACAAATAGCGTAGTTGATCTACTGTTTCGGCGCCTAACTTATTACCTAACACCTCGTTGTCCCTCTCAAAAGCAAAACTAAAACCGTTATTTTGACTCTGACTAGACGACTTAGACTCATTCCGAATCGTCGTAATACACTTTGTGTCCGCAGCACAGAGATAGCCAGCGCGAAGAGATTGATTGATACCAACTACGTGGTGAGCAAACTCTTTATCCGAACCTTGCACATCTGGCAAACGGTCGGCTTGTTGCTGGCTAGTAATTATTGCTCCTGATGGTACGTACTTACCCGGCGGAATTTCTACATCCTGAATAAGCGCGTGCATCATTACAATACAACCGTCACCGATTCTGGCATTAAATACCGTCGAGCGAAAGCCGATAAAACAATTATTTCCCACATAACAAGGGCCATGAATCAAAGCCATGTGAGTGATACAGGTGTCTTTACCTACCCATACCGAATATTCTTTCTTATTGTCGCCAATTACGCGACCTTGCGCCAAGCCGTGCATTACTACACCATCTTGGAGATTAGTATTTTCACCTATATAAAACGGCGTACCTTCGTCAGCTCGCACTGAAGTACCCGGTGCAATAATTACATTGGCGCCAATTTCTACATCCCCGATGATATGGGAAAATGAGTGTACAAACGCCGTTGCATCGATGTTTGGTTCAGCCAAATTCTTTGACCACGGGGTTGGGGGCGCCGCCTCCACCGCGCTACGGACTGCCATTACTTTCTGCCTCCTGGATTAAACAAAACACAATTACAAATTGCGCTTCATATGCGTAGCAAATTGCTAACGATATTGATCTTTTTTGCTGTAAATCATGCGGTCTTCGACATAAACTGTGTCGATAATCGCTATAACTGCTGCATCTAAAGGACGTTGTTCAGAACCCTGAACTTGACGTGCGGCACTACCACGACTTACTAGCACCCACTCATCAACTCCTGCACCCACGCTATCAGCAGCCACTTCATACGATTGCAAGAGTTGTCCTTCTTCGTCAACAAATTGTAATAAAAGCAGTTTTACACCCCGAAGACTTGGATCTTTTTGGGTGCTAACTACTGTTCCGCGAACCTTGGCAATTTGCATTATTCCGGACGCTATTTAATTTGGGTTTTAACTATGGTCTTCTACCAAAAGGACGAATAGCGTTAACGTTTTCGCGGAACTGTTCTACATCTTCGGTGTAGCGAATAGGTAAAACGTACTCTAAGTTTTCGTGAGGACGAGCAATAATGTGTGTGGATAAAACTTGTCCACCATTAACGCGCTTCACGTTTTCAACACCAGCTGCTACAGAGGCTTGCACTTCTGACACATCTCCACGGACTATTACCGTTACACGTCCGCTTCCAATTTTCTCATATCCAACCAAAGTTACACGCGCAGCTTTGACCATTGCATCCGCAGCTTCTACAACTGCTGGGAAGCCTAATGTTTCAACCATTCCGACTGCAATCGACATTTTTTTATCCTTAATGGGGGTTAGGAAAACGTTTTTGATCTAAAAGGTGAAGTCGGATCTCAAATTCTGAATTTTAATTGTACGTGTATCAAATACTTACCAAATTTAGTTTATACTTAGAAACAGCTACAGACTCAATCCAAAATCTAAAACCCAAGCATCTCCTGTTGTTGTAATGCGGTACTTCAGTACTGCAAATTATGTCCGGAATTGTTCCACCGCTTCGGTATATCGAATTGGTAGTACATACTCTAGGTTCTCATGTGGACGTGCAATAATGTGTGTGGATACGACTTCACCACCATTCACACGACGCGCAGCTTCAATTCCAGCAGCTACCGAAGCTTGTACTTCTGATACGTCACCTCGGACAATAACGGTAACACGAGCGCTACCGATTTTTTCATATCCAACTAAGGTTACACGTGCAGCCTTAACCATCGCATCCGCAGCTTCTACAACTGCCGGAAAACCCTTAGTCTCAATCATTCCAACTGCAATTGGCACTTCTAGACTCCTACAAAAATTTACGCGACACTTTGCTTACTGAATTTTTTGACGGGGATGCTCATTTTAGTCCAACTCAAAAAGCACTCTCGTTCTTAAGCATAGAAAAGGTTGGCACCCCTGGCAAGATAAATTACTATAATACTTTATAATAAAATGGTTTTGAAAAACTTAACCAACTTAATATCAGTGTATTTCCGGTTCTCACAGACTACGGATTCCTTCTCCATGCCATATGATTTATAATTTCTTTATACTGTTAGTTTATAGATGAACGTGACAGTGACAAATCTACCGTGCGGGAGTAGTTGAGCGAGAGCGTATATGGCGCCTCTCTGCCAGTGTTCTGCTGCAAGCGTGCGCTGACCATTTATTTTTTCTCAAAATATAAGTTTTTGTTATAAAACATATAAGCTGGATTTTTGAGACAAAGAAAATCTTAGCAGGTAGGGGTTTGGGCGTGAAAAGATAAATGTTTATTTATGCGAAGCATAGTAGTATTTTTGACATATTTCCGGGAAAATCTAAGTAATAAAAAGCTATTCCGTGCAATTCATACATTGAACACAATTTTAGGATATGGCTTTTAGTTAACTTAGTTTCATCGTTAATAATTTCTTTAAATTACGGCAAATCGGGAAGTTTAAATGAATCAGTTTCTGCTATCAACGAGTTGGTGGGTTCCTTTCTATGGCTTAATTGGAGCGATATTGACGCTACCTTGGGCAATAGGACTAATTAGACGGACGGGTCCAAGACCAGCGGCGTACTTGAATTTGTTAACCACAGTATTAGCTTTTGTTCACAGCTTACTTATTTTTAGAGTGATTTGGAACAGTGATCAACAAAGTTTACTTGTAACTTGGTTTAAAGCTGTCGATTTTGATTTATCGTTTGCTATTGAAATTTCAACTGTTAGTGTTGGAGCATCAGTATTAATAACTGGTTTGAGTTTGCTCGCGCAAATTTATGCCTTGGGATATATGGAAAAAGACTGGGCATTAGCTCGCTTTTTCGCCTTGATGGGATTTTTTGAAGCAGCGTTAAGCGGTTTAGCAATTAGTGATTCGTTGTTTTTGAGTTACGCGCTTTTGGAAGTTCTGACATTATCAACGTATTTACTTGTTGGTTTTTGGTACGCGCAACCTTTAGTTGTAACTGCCGCGCGTGATGCGTTTTGGACGAAGCGCGTTGGAGACTTAATGCTTTTAATGGCTGTTGTCGCGCTTTCTGTGATTGCAGGCAGTTTGAATTTTCCAGACTTGTACGAGTGGGCACAGACGGCGGAACTTTCTCCTGTAGTATCAACTTTATTAGGACTTGCTTTAATTGCTGGACCTGCGGGTAAGTGCGCGCAGTTTCCCTTCCATTTATGGTTAGATGAAGCAATGGAGGGTCCCAACCCAGCGTCGATTTTACGAAACTCGATGGTAGTAGCTGGTGGCGCCTATCTACTGTACAAACTTCAGCCAGTACTAGCACTTTCACCCATAGCGTTAGATGCATTAGTAGTAATGGGTTTGGTAACAGCAATTGGTGCAACACTAGTTTCAATAGCCCAAACTGATATTAAACGCGCGTTATCACATTCAACGAGCGCGTATATGGGCTTAGTATTCTTAGCTGTCGGTATGGAACAGGGTGGTGTTGCGTTGATGCTGCTGTTAACTCATGCCATAGCCAAAGCACTGTTATTTATGAGTTCTGGCTCAGTAATTTTTACAACCAGCAGCCAAGACTTAACCGAAATGGGTGGACTATGGTCGCGGATGCCAGCAACAACCACTGCATTTGTAGTGGGTGCGGCAAGTATGGTGACAATGTTACCGCTTGGTAGCTTTTGGGCAATGCTATCTTGGGCAGATGGTTTAGCGAACATTTCACCGTGGGTAGTTGTTGTACTAGTACTAGTCAACGGGTTAACGGCATTAAATTTGACCAGAGTCTTTCGGTTAGTTTTTTGGGGTAAACCACAGCAGAAAACTCGACGGGCGCCGGAAGTTGGTTGGCAAATGTCAGTACCAATGGTTTCATTAACAATTGTGAACTTGTTAATACCATTAATGCTTCAACAGTGGTATTTACTACCAACGTGGGAAAGTATAAATTTAACAGTATTATCCCTACTAGTCTCATCTACAGCATTCGGGGTATTACTAGGTTCAACAATACATCTACACAAAGCATGGTCACGTTCAACTGTACTGGCATGGCGATTCATACAAGATTTATTAGGATATGACTTTTACATCGACCGTATATACAAATCAACGGTAGTAAGTATAGTCGCCATACTTTCCAAAATATCAGCATGGAGTGACCGCTACATTATTGACGGGTTAGTTAACTTAGTGGGGTTTGCGGCAATATTCAGCGGACAAAGCTTGAAATACAGTGTATCCGGACAATCACAAGGTTACATGCTGACCATCGTTATTGGTATCAGCATACTAGGTTTCTTTATTAGCTGGTCATTAGGTCTTCTTAATAACCTCCCATTTTAAATAGTTAAGAGTTAGAAGTTAGGAGTTAATAAGTTTTACTCTCATAACTCATAACTCATAACTTTTCACTCATAACTCATAACTTTTCACTCATAACTTAAAAAATGCTTACTGTATTACTTTTGTTGCCGTTTTTTGGCGCCGCATTAATAGGGTTTTTGCCCGTCGAAATAACGCCAAAGCTAACACGTAAAATTGCTTTGGGTTTTGCTAGCGTTGCTTTTGTATGGACGATTGTTTTGGGATTTTTATTTAACCCAAGCAACGTCTCACAACAATTTACAGAATTCTTGCCCTGGATAGATGCATTGGGCTTGAATTACAATCTTGGTATTGATGGGTTATCATTACCATTGTTAGTACTAAATGCGCTGTTGACTTGTATTGCGATTTACAGTTCTGATGAATCTATAAATCGACCGCGATTTTATTATTCATTATTACTGCTATTAAATATCGGAGTCACAGGCGCCTTTCTATCGCAGGACTTGCTATTATTTTTCCTGTTTTACGAAATCGAATTGATTCCCCTGTACTTACTAATTGCGATTTGGGGTGGTGAACGTCGAGGTTATGCAGCAACGAAATTTTTGATATACACAGCAGTATCAGGATTTTTGATATTAGCAAGTTTCCTTGGTATGGTGCTGCTAAGTGGTTCACACAGCTTTGCGCTCGAAAATTTGAATACCGAAAGTCTACCACTGGTTACGCAAATCATCTTACTGTTAGGAATCTTAATTGGTTTTGGCATCAAAATGCCTTTAGTACCTTTTCATACCTGGCTACCCGATGCTCACGTTGAAGCTTCCACACCAATATCGGTATTGTTAGCAGGGGTACTATTGAAACTAGGTACTTATGGTTTACTCCGGTTTGGCATGGATTTACTACCCGATGCTTGGGCAACCGCAGCGCCGTTTTTAGCAACATGGTCAGTAATTAGCGTACTATATGGTTCATCTTGTGCTATCGCTCAAAAAGACATGAAGAAAATGGTAGCATATAGTTCAGTTGGACACATGGGCTATATACTACTTGCCGCTGCTGCTGCAACACCATTGAGCGTGTTAGGAGCAGTGTTACAAATGATTAGTCATGGTTTAATATCAGCACTACTGTTCCTGCTAGTAGGTGTTGTATATAAAAAAGCAGGCAGTCGTGACTTAGATGTAGTTCAAGGACTCTTCAACCCCGAACGCGGAATGCCAGTAATTGGTAGCTTAATGGTAGTTGGGATAATGGCAAGTGCTGGAATACCCGGAATGGTCGGGTTTATTTCCGAATTTATCGTCTTTCGGGGCAGCTTCGCCGTTTTCCCAGTGCAAACCCTAATATCAATGATAGGAACAGGGTTAACAGCAGTTTACTTCCTAATCTTAATGAACCGAGCATTCTTCGGTAGATTATCCACACAGGTAATGAATTTACCAAGAGTGTACTGGAGTGACCGTCTTCCAGCTTTTGCCCTAGCAGTATTGATTCTCATTTTCGGTATTCAACCCGCATGGTTAATACACTGGACAGAACCAACAACAACCGCAATGGTTCACATTGAAAACGTAGTTGCAACCGTTGCTAAATAACAAATATTGTAGGTTGGGTGGAGCGCAAATGCGGAACCCAACGTAAATATTTGCGTTCTTGTTGGGTTCCTTTCCTCCAACGTCACTCTCCTCAACGCGGGGAACCCGCGCACGGAGGTGACTCCCCAACCTACCCCTAATACAAAAATATGGTAACAAAAGCAAAAACACTTGATAACTATCCTTTAGTAGAATACCTAAAAAGATTACAAAATGGTGATTCACTACTTCCAGATACACCAGAAAACGTCCGCGAAGTAGTGGGTATATTAAAAAGCTACGGAGTCGTTTTAGACGAATATTCTAAAAACCTCATTTACATCGCAGAAAATCAATTCTTAGTATTTTTCCCCTTTTTCAAATACTTCAACGGTGACATCAATAGAAAAAAACTATTTAAACATTGGTGGCACGACCGTATAAACTTTGAATATGCCGAATATTGCATGAAAGCAATGTATTGGCACGGTGGTGGTGGTTTAGATAGTTATTTAGATACTCCAGAATTTCAACAGCGAGCCAACGCTATAATACAAGCAAAATTTGGAAATAATCCTTTTGTCTTAGGTTTAAATAGCTTATTTCCCGATTTTCTAACCGAACAACTGCGAGTTTCTGCATACTACAGTGGTTTAGGACAATTCTGGCGCGTCATGGCTGATATATTTCTATCATTATCAGACTATTACGACATGGGAATGATAAGAACAATTCCAGAAGTCGTCAACCATATAAAAGACGGTTTAGTTTTTGATGCCTCAAGACCAATTACTTACTCAGTCAAAATCAAAGATAAAACTTATAGCATTCTACCCAAATCATTAGGTTTAACCTTCTTAGTAGACACCGCTATACCCTACGTCGAAGCAGTATTCTTTAGAGGAACACCCTTCCCAGGAACAGTTTCATATAACGCTCAAGCATATCAAATACCCGCAGACCAAGCGCGCTTTCAATACGGCGCCTTATACGCAGACCCCCTACCCATAGGAGGCGCCGGTATTCCTCCAACATTGCTAATGCAAGACATGCGGCACTTTCTACCCGAATACCTGCACGAAATATACCGTAAAAGTCCCAGAGGAGAAGACGACCTGCGAGTACAAATATGTATCAGCTTCCAAAAATCGATGTTTTGCGTAACCTCAGCAACAATTTTGGGACTAATGCCCCATCCTGCCGATACCCAAAACCCCAACGAGCAAATGGCTAACCAAGTCTATTTCCAAAAATGGCTCGATAGATTACAAAACTCACGCTTACTAGACGTAAACAAAGACTCTTAACTTTTGCTCATCAGTGTAGGGTGGGCCGCGGCCCACCATACGTCATTCAATTAATATTTTTTTACTGTAAATTTTTTATTTAAATCTTGTAACTAGTTACAAGTGAATAAAACAATAAGATATTGTAAGGACACGATACATTCGTGCTTTATATATATGAAAATATTATTTTTAGACCAAAGCGGCAAACCGGGCGGCGCCGAATTATGTTTAATAGACATAGCAAAACCGTATCGCTCTAATTGTTTAGTAGGCTTATTCGCTGACGGTTCATTTCGCGACTTACTCGAAAAAAATCAAATACCCGTAAAAATTTTAACAAACCAAGCTATTCAAGTTCGTAAAGAAAGCACATTAATACAAGGTTTAGCAAGTTTAACTCAGCTATTACCCTTAATTAACAAAGTAGCAAAAATTGCCCGTGACTATGATTTAATTTACGCTAACACACAAAAAGCACTAGTTATCGGCGCCATTGCAAGTTTTCTGAGTCGGCGCCCATTAGTATATCATCTTCACGATATATTATCTCCTGAACACTTCAGCAAAACAAACCGAACTATTGCCGTTACCCTAGCAAATCGATTTGCACGCATTATCATAGCAAACTCGCAAGCCAGTAAAACCGCTTTTATTGCAGCATCCGGACGTGCGGACATAGTAGAAGTAGTTTACAACGGCTTTGACTCAACATCATATCAAGTAAACGAAGCCCAAATAAAACAACTTCGTCAAGAATTAGAACTCGAAGATAAATTTGTAATTGGACACTTTAGCCGTTTATCACCGTGGAAAGGACAACATATATTAATAGAAGCAATAGCAAAGTCTCCTTCACAAGTCACAGCTATATTAGTTGGTGACGCATTATTTGGAGAACAAGAATACGTCAAACAACTGCACGAACAAGTAGAAAAGCTGCAACTTCAAAACCGCGTTAAATTTCTAGGTTTCCGTTCCGACATACCTCAACTAATGTCAGCATGTGATTTAGTAGCACACACCTCAATCGCCGCCGAACCATTTGGTAGAGTTATAGTAGAAGCAATGTTATGTGGAAAACCAGTAGTTGCAGCAAAAGCAGGTGGCGCCGTTGAAATAGTCGAAGATAATGTAAATGGCTATCTCGTTACGCCAAACCAACCACAAGAACTTGCACAAGTTATTAAAAGCTGCGTAGAAAAAACATCAAAAACCGTAATGTTAGCAGATAATGCACTTTATAGCGCGCGTGAAAGGTTTGACGCAGAAGTAATTAATCAGCAAATAGCCCAGTTACTCAATAAAATATAATTCAAACAATACCGGGCACCAATATTTGTAGAGACGCGATTAAATCGCGTCTCTACGTCTGAAACAACGTAAAATCCTCATTTAACAATAAAACAAGATAGGACTGCTATACATTAATCTATAATACCAGGAATAATTTGATATTTTTCTACATACTCTTTAATCTTGCGATCTGATGTTATTAAGTATGAATTTAGAACAACTGCTGAGGCAAGTATTATTCTATCTCGATTCTCTAGCTTAATATATGTATCGTTTAAAGATAAGAAAGTTTCTAAAACTTCTTTGTCTAATTCTCTAATTTCAATATTTGGAGAGTTTTTAATAGGGATAAAGACTTCAGAGATAAACCTTGCTCTAAACTCTTCTCCACCTATATTACTGTTACTATTGTCACGAAACCATTTATCAAATATTTCCACAAATACAACGCTAGGTATAATGATAAGATAATCACTGTTGTCTTGTAATGCTTTGTTTATTATTGACCTACCTTTTGAAGATATTTGAGGAGACACGTTAAAAATATGATAAAAATAATAAATTAATGCATTTGTATCTATAACAAATCGTTTTTTCATTAATTTTATCTCAGTACTTATGCTCACCCAAATAGCCTCGAATTTCTACTAAATTATCTTCTATATCTAAATCATATTTACGAACATATTTAAACATATATTCTATGAATTTATTATCCATTTCTTCAACAGTAAACAAACCTCGTGATTCAGACAAAGCATAAATTTTATTTAAAATAATCGTCGCATCCTCTGACTGTTTTTGTTTACTTTCAAGAAATTGTGATAGAAGAGTTGATAAACAAATAAACTCCAACTCCCAATTTTCCCAATCTTCGACTAATACTTTAAAATCAGCCTCATCTGATTGTAAGTTAGTACTATCAAAGTTTATCTCGAAAAGCCTAGATAATTGTTCTCTAGTTAAACAGTGTTTTTTCATAAAACTAAAATTTCACTGTTTACTCTGATTCTCTCATTAAATCCTTTGTTTTTGCATCAGATATTCCGCTAACTGGACGTTCCTCAGCGATGGGATTAGAGTCATCAGTGGTCAACACAAAATCAATATTTATTTCTTGAACCATTCTTTCTACGGCTCTTTCCAATACTTCGTAAGCCATTTTTAGAATTTTAGAAGCATTATATTCACTTAATTCTGCAATTTTAGCGACAGCTTCTTCTGTAAAAGGATACAATTCATTTGTATTTTCTGTATGAATTCGATACGCTTGAAGATATTTTTGCACTAATAAAAATGCATCTTTAAGCTTGATTTTCTCAAAACGAATTACGTTCTTTGCTGTCCCTTTAAAGAAAATTGGTGACCTCTGCTCTAAACCGCTTTGTTCCCAGGCTGATTGAATTAACCTTGGTACTCCAGCATGTAATACAAGTATAAAGTTGTAGAATCCTACTCTAGCATTTGTATAAAGACCATCAAAGAGGCAAGTTCTCAACTCTAGTGCAAAATCTCTCTTTTGACGTTCGCTTTGAAAGTCAGGAACACGTTCAAAATCATCAACAAAAATGTAGGCACCATTAAAACCTGCCGCCAAAAATAAATTTACTAAATGTGAAAAAACAAACTCAAGTCTAGGTTTACCACGTTTGAGATTTTCATAATACTCCTTAAAATTATTCTGCTCTACTAGCTCGAATAGTAAAGGAGTAGATGAAAAGATAGGAAAATCTTGAGGTAATCCTTGTAAATAAGGATTAGAAAGGATTTGCTGTGAAACATGTCTAAAATCAATACCGTTGTCAGAATACCAATTAGGCGACTTAAGCTTATTTTTTAAGTCTACCTCGTCAGAGAAATTTTTATCAACATCAAAACTGTCGTACAATTCTATAATTGCTTCTAAGCGCAATGAAATCAAACTATCTTCAATTAAATTTGATTCAAATATATATTTAACAAAAAGTTCAACAAAGCTTTCAAACGTTTTTGTTTTTCCACCCGCTTCGGGTACAATAATTATTGCAAAACATTTATTTAATTCATTAGATATAGATAGTCCAAAATCTTGATTTATTTTTTTTTGAATGTTTAAGAGTAAAGCTGATTTACCATTTCCACGACCAATGTAAGAAGTGTCCATAATGTAACCCAGCCTCAAATGGTTAGGGTCACTTTGAGGCACTTTAAAAAAGTTTTCTTCTATGGTGTTATATTCTTGCTCACGAATAGATGGCTCATAAATTTCACCATTATTCCTTGCATCATTTGAATTAGGGTTAATAAATGGAGAAGAAGGAAATGGGTTTTCCTTCAAATTATAAATTTCATATCTGCCTTTTTGAATTACTAGCTCCGCTTTCGGTCTTTTTGAATACTTACTGATAGTCATATTTCATTTTATCCTACGCTAAATCGATTGCAATAATATTACGAGACTTTCCATCAACCATAACAGGTTCACGTCTTAAATACATTACTTTAGTTTCATCAGGCAGTTTATCGACCTCTAGAGATATACGAATTCTTAGTTGTTTATTACGATATGCATAGCCTAAAAATTTATCGAATAAATACTCCGATATTTTCATGCTATAGCATACACGTTCTCTAACATTTGGTAAGCTAACAAAATAAGTTCGAGCTAATTGCTTTACGTCAAGATATGCTTGATGTAAAGACTGAACAAATTCTTCCTGATTTTTCTCATCATCCCATGAGGGCTGGTGAAGATACAGTTTCATGTTATTTGAGTACTGATAAAATTCAGAAAAATTATCAGAATAACTATTGTTTTTTATAACAGAAAGAGGATAAGCAACCCTACCGTAAAAATGTGGGTCTGGATAAAATTCTGTAATATGAAGTATACCAACTTGCTTACCTCTGTAAGCCCATATCTCAAACGAATTTAATGATATTTGATAATTGTACAACTCCTGTAAAAAGTACTTTAGCCAAAAATCTCTACCTCTTCTCAAAATAGTATTATATTTTGCTGGTTCAAAAGGTTGAGAATCTTCTATAGGTAGTAGCCCTTCTTCACTTAATTTTAGTATTAATTCTTCATTTTTATTTTTGAGATTTCTGCTCATTCCTAAATGCTTATCTATATCTTTTTCCAATTTATTTTTAAGAGCGTTAAAATATTTCTTCATATCCTTGGATTTTTGAAGAGATTCCCTCTCAAAACCTAGACGGCTTGCAGAGTAAATTGGAAATATAAGCAGACCTGATTTCACAGGATTAGCTTGGTAACAAGTCTCTATTAAATACTTAAATGGTTCTTGACAGTTTTCTTCCATTAATTGAAAAAGGTAATAGTTAAATGCTATTTCTCCTTTTTCTTTGTATTTTTTGACAGCGTTCAATCCATCATTTGTTAAAAAAATTTCTTCATTTTTATAAGTAATTAATTTATAGTCTGTAGCTTCACTTAAGACTTGTTCAAATGTATATCTGTAACTTGTAATTTTGTAATTAGATGTACTTGAATCTTCTGTTAACTTTTTATACTTTGATTCTCCTAAGCGATATTGATGCTTCAAGCGGAGAAATTCTTCAAAAATTTTTTCTCTTTGCGAAGATATACTTACACCTTTTAAAAGTATGTAGAAGTATTCTAGAAAATAAAATTTTCTAGGAGCTTGGGGAAGGTTTTGTGCTTTAGATGTAGTACTAACAGAGTTAAGCATAATATTCTGGCGGGTACCTAAAAAAAATAAAGTTGCCAGAAAGGCTTTATCAAACTAGCATAAGGCAATATACTATTTATATATTGTTTGTTCACAACAATTAGCACATCCAAACTATTGAGTACCAAATTGCAATATTTGACTATCCCTCAACAACCTCAAGTATCAAGTTCTATTCTTTAACTTAACCTTTTACTAGAACATTTGAATTTATTCTAGTTTGTTAATTATAACGCGACGAATGAATTTTGCACCTGGATAAACGAATTATGATTCCCGTCTTCGCTAGGAATACAGGAATCTGATGTCAAAAATCTACAGGATTTACACAATGATAAGCCAGAAACCTGGTTTATTTACGTAAGTCCTAATTCATTTCAATACTGCAAGGGATAGCTCAAAAATGCTAAATGCTAGGTTGGGCCGAGGAACGCCCTTCGGAGCTATCCGAAGGAAAACCCAACAATAGCAAGATTTACGTTGGGTTCCGCTAAAGGGAAACCCAACCTACAAAAACCTTAACCGAGCAGTATTGTAATCCATTTGATACTAGCTAGATTACAAACCAACAAACTCGCGCGATTCTAAATCGGTAAGTTGCTGTGCTATCTTTAAACGTGCTTCTAACTTGGCAACGCTAAATTGATTTCGTAGATACTCCAAATGCGCGAGAGCATTTGCTTTTTCTGTTACTAACCGAATTTGAGTATCTAGTGCTTTTTGATACTCTTGATTAACGAGCAACACTTCAAAGCGGCGTGCTTTGCGTTGAGCATCGTTTTTCATGTCCATATCGAACGAGGAAATTCGATCGGCGCCACCTTCAAAACGGTTAATTTGTAATTGTACTGCCATTAGCTGTGAGTCAACCTCATTAACTCGTTGAGATGCTTGAGCAATAGCAGATGGATAATGACTAAGTTGCATCATAAAAATAAAATAATAAGTTATGAGTTAGTAGTTAGGAATTAAGAGTATTAACAACTCATAACTCTTAACTCCTAACTATTTAAGCTGCTTCGCGTAACTGTGGTTTTTCGGTAACTTCTGCAAGGTTTATAGTTAATTGTTCTACCTGGGGGGCATTTGCTTTTTCTAAAACCTGCACGTCTATATTGACGCTAACTAAATAACTTCCTGCTTCTGAGCCAACTGCATCGGCGATTAATTTGGCTATATCCGGACGTTTAGCAGTTAACGGGTCGCGTAATATACATCTATCCCATTCGTGTTTGGCTACGGGATTGAGGCTAAGAATATAGTGCTTTATCATCGGACTAACCCTCGCATCACTCTTGTCTTGGAGCTTGTGAATGCAGTTGCTACAAAGCTTTTGTCTGTTTTTAAGCTTTATAATCACTACTCCTCTATTATAGTACAAAATTACCTGAGTGTGTAGGTTCTGAGGAATTATTTTTCAGTGTAGAGACGTGATTGTAGAGACGTGATTAATCCCTGCGGGAAATCCTGCGGATTACATGTCTCTACTTGCTGTTCAATGTTTGCCCGTCGTTGATCCAAATAGCTTGTTGTGGAATTGGGATAGAAATTCCTGCTTTATCAAAGGCTATCTTGAGACGGCGCCTAAATTCTCTGGCAACGTCCCATTGTTTAAGTGGCTGTGTTTTTATCCAGACACGGATAATTAGACCACGTTCGCCAAAGTTATCGACACCCAAGACTTTGGGAGTTTCAATAATTTGCGCTTGCCATGCTGGGTCTAAGTCCATATCTACTGCGACAGTTTCGATTAATTTTAAAGCTTGGCTAATATCAGTGTTGTAGGCAACAGGTACACTTAAGTCCGCGCGCGACCAACGACTAGAAAGATTTGCGACAATTTTGATTTCGCTATTGGGAATGGTAATTAAACGACCTTCTGCGTCACGTATCTGGGTAATACGCAGGTTCATATTTTCCACCAAACCACTGACATTGTTTAAAGCAATAACATCACCCAAGGCATACTGATCTTCAAGAATAATCAGAAAACCGTTAATTGCGTCTTTAATGAGATTCTGTGAAGCAAGGGATACTGCGACACCAACCACACTAACACCAGCGACTAAGGGGACGATATCAATACCTAAAGAAATTAAAGTCAGGAGAATCCCAACTCCTACCCAAATAATCGTGATAATACTTTTGGTGACACCAGATATAGTAGAAACACGCAACTGTAAACGTTCAGGCGTTTCAGGGTTTAATAAACTGCTGCTGACTATAACTGAAGTGAAGCGGTCAATTAAAGCATAGCTAAAGCGAATCACAACATAAGTACCTAGTACCACAATACCTAATGCAAAAGGAATTTGTGCGGCTCTAAGAATAATTACCTGCAACATCCGTGTGTATGGAAATAAGCCTAAAATAACAAAGGCGCCACTTCCCCATGCTCCTGTATGTGCTAACTGAAAAAGTCGGCGCCTAACTTCTTTGATATTTTTATGTTGTTGTTGCTTTAGTTGTGTAGATATTGGCGCCTCGCTTGGTGCTGGTATAGTTGATTGTAAAGCTTTCCTTTTTAAACGACATTCCCAGGAATGAATAGCCCAACTCACAATAAATACACTGGCGCCTATTCCGAGTGCAATAAAACCTTGATGAATTAAAAAATCTCTTGAGCGTTCTTGCTTTGCCTGTATTAAATCATCCCGCAATATTTGAGTAATTTGATTTGCTGCTGTCTGTAAATCTACCTGTAGTAACGCAGCATCATTAGAAGTTACGGTCATCAAGTAGCGGTTATTGAGATATATCACTGGCAACCCATTTAGAACCCTAAATTCCACCTTTGGTTCTGTTGCAGATGATTCAAAATAACCGCGACTAGCTTCATTAAGATTCTGCTGGACATTTTCTAAACGTTCTGCAAGAGTCGCTCTAGCTGCTGCTAACTGAAATAAGCGACGACCATCCAAGTAAACCCAACCATTAACAACTCTATTCTCCGACTCATTGTTCGAGCTAGTAGGAATTAGTAAATTAGGTAGCAAATTGATTTGACCTGTAGCTTTTGGCACAATGCATAAAGTTACAACAGCGATAGAACTTGCGACTGCCAAAAATCTAAACCGCATTACTACTCCTTGATTAACGAGTTATGGAGTATGCCCTTGCTTATGAACGATACTCTATTCATTAACTTTAGTAAATATACTCATAACAAGCCTTGACATCATTAACCTTTAGAAAGATGAAAAATGGCAACGGATGATGAGCGGATGTAACGGATGATTAATTTGTTACGCGCTCTTATACTCGTTCAATAGAATTAACTATCCGTTACATCCGTTGTATCTGTTGCCAGTTGGCTAATCATAATTATTTATTTATATAAGTTTATTTACGGATATAAAAGTTAAATTTCTGAAAAATAAGTACAGATAACATTGACAATACGCCTATCAAGCGGCAAGCTAGTGCATGGAAGCCATTGACTGAAAAAGTAAAGTACTACTAACTTTCTCAATCATGGACTACCCTAGTAGAGAGCGTAATTATTACGCTATGTTTTTACTTTTAATTGAGGAAGTTTTTAATGACTGCAACATCTCCCCGACTAAAGCACGAGGTTAAAGACCTCGCCCTCGCTTCCTTGGGAAGACAGCGCATTGAGTGGGCTGGACGTGAAATGCCAGTTCTCAAACAAATTCGCGACCGTTTTGAAAAAGAGAAGCCTTTCGCTGGTATTCGTATTTCGGCTTGTTGTCACGTAACCACCGAAACAGCACATTTGGCAATTGCCTTAAAAGCAGGTGGCGCCGATGCAATATTGATTGCTAGTAACCCACTTTCGACACAAGATGACGTAGCAGCGAGCTTAGTCGAAGATTATGGTATTCCTGTTTTCGCTATTAAGGGCGAAGATGAAGCAACCTATAGTCGTCACGTACAAATCGCATTAGACCACCGTCCAAACATCATTATTGACGACGGTTGTGACGTAGTAGCAACATTAATTC
Source organism: Calothrix sp. HK-06 (assembly GCF_001904745.1). Lineage (GTDB taxonomy): Bacteria > Cyanobacteriota > Cyanobacteriia > Cyanobacteriales > Nostocaceae > Dulcicalothrix. Next base: position 159,406 of record NZ_MRCD01000004.1, on the reverse strand, counting down.
AACAGCGTCCCCATCAAATCGCAGACCTGATTGGTACCACAGAAGAAACCACCACAGGTATTGTACGTTTACAAGCGATGTTAAAAGATGGCGTTCTTACCTTCCCAGCAATGAACGTCAACGACGCTGACACAAAGCATTTCTTCGATAACCGTTACGGTACAGGCCAATCCACCTTAGACGGTATCATCCGTGCAACCAACATATTACTAGCTGGTAAAACAGTAGTAGTTGCAGGTTACGGTTGGTGCGGTAAAGGTACAGCACAACGCGCAAGCGGAATGGGCGCCAATGTAATTGTCACCGAAATCGACCCAGTAAAAGCAATTGAAGCTGTAATGGACGGTTTCCGTGTAATGCCAATGGCACAAGCTGCTCCTTTAGGTGACTTATTCATCACCGTAACAGGTAACAAGCACGTCATTCGTGGCGAACATTTCGACGCTATGAAAGATGGCGCCATTGTTTGTAACTCCGGTCACTTCGACATCGAAATAGACCTCAAAGCTCTAGCAACCAAAGCTAAAGAAGTTAAAGACGTTCGTCCTTTCACCCAAGAATACAAACTTACCAGCGGTAAGTCAGTAGTTGTATTAGGTGAAGGTCGCTTAGTTAACTTAGCAGCAGCAGAAGGACACCCCAGCGCTGTTATGGATATGAGCTTCGCAAACCAAGCAATGGGCGCCGAATACCTTCTTAAGAACAAAGGTAAACTGCAACCAGGTATCCATTCAATCCCCGCTGATGTAGACAAAGAAATCGCGCGGTTGAAACTCCAAGCAATGGGTATCACCGTAGACACCCTCACCCCCGACCAAATCGAATACACAAACTCCTGGACATCAGGAACATAATTTGTAGAACGACATAATAATGTAGAGACGCGATTAATCGCGTCTCTACAATGCATGATTTTAAAGGATGGGCAAAAGCTCATCCTTTTTTAGTATCTGTAATATCCGTAGGTTGGGTGGAGCGACAGCGCAACCCAACATACTCCTTATATTTTCTGAAGTGAGTGCTTAAAAGCTTCTGCTTCATAAGCTTTAATAATAATTTGCGATAATTTATCCAAGTCGTCTACAGAAGAAATAGTAATTTTCGATGTAACTTCTGAAGCTGAAGGAGGCACTTCTTGAATTGTAAATTCTGGTGCTAGTTGTTTTGCTTCTTCTGGGCTTAAGCGAGCGATAAATGTCTTTTTAGAAGAAGATAAGTAGAATCGGAGGAACCACCAATTAGCTTTACCAAGATGAACACTAAAGTAAGACTCGGTATCTTTATAGTACACGTCATGCTGATAATTTTTAGAGGTGGTGACAATACTCCTAATTTTATCAAAAGCTTTGAGTTCTTCTTCTGTTGTTATAATTTTCGATTCTTCGGTAACTTTAGTATCATTCGCTTCTAAAGCATCTAACTCCTCAGCTTCTTCTGTGTTAGTTACTTCGCTCAATTGAATAATGTCTTGACTTAATGAGCGTGTCATCAGTTCGACTAAACTACCTTGAATAGATTTTTTAACAATAGGCTTAAATTTTTCAATCACTTTATTGGTAATTTTACCTTGAATCTGATAGTTAGGCGTCGCCTTACCTAGTTCAGCTACTAAGAAACGAATAAATTCTTCAGATGGAGAACGTAAAAGATGACCAACTAACTGAGTCATTCCTTTAACGTAAACCATTTCTTCTGCATACTGATTAATCGATGCAACATCAAAATTATCTCTATGGAATAACTTCAAATTATCTATATCTTTATCATCGTACTCAAGAATATTAAAAGTAAAAAATGGTTCCTTATCCATGACATTTTTGTCACGCAAGTCTGTAAAGAAGCGATATTCAATACCATTCGTTACTATAGCAACCTTAGTAGTTATGAGACCATTGAAATAACGACTAAGTTGACCATCATGAGCTTCTGCTTTTTGTCCGCGAGCTTTTGCTTCTACAAGCATTACAATACTACCGTTAATAGCTATTGCATAATCAACCTTCTCAAATTGTCCTGCCTTTCTAATAGCAAAATCTGCTATATATTCAGGTTTAACTTCGCTTGGGTCATAAACATCGTAACCAAGAGTGCTTAAAAAAGGTACGATGAGCGCCATTTTAGTCGCTTCTTCTCCTACAACCTGCTCTGCTCTATTACGGACTCTTTCTGACAACTTAGCAATATCTTCTGTGAATCCCATTTTAAACCCTAATATATAATTTAAATATAAGTACATTAACTTTCAGGCATTTAGAGAGAAACTTAAATGCCCAAAATGATTGTGTCAATTCTAACCAAGAAAAAATATATAGCCAGGATATATTTTTGTACTACAGCATTGCCCTGCTTTGCAAGCTCTGAAACATTTTGCTGTGTCATGATTAGTAGAACTTAATTTTGAAAAAATTGTTCTAATTTCAAGATTCCCTATTTAAAGACATTAGTAACACTGTTTAGAAAATTTAAGTTATATTACCGATTTTATATGTATTTTTAAGTACAATAAATCTATTGATTTTAGGAAGAAGCCAAATTTTAACACTCACTCTAAGTGCTGATGTAAGCGTACTTTCGGTCTCGCAATCATTTTTCAGCTAACCAATTTTGACTTCATGGTCAAAAACTAAGCTACTATAGTTGGTAGGAAGAGTTTTACTACCAATAGTAGGAATATGAACGTAGAGAAATTATCTATCTCCTTGCCACCATCCTTAGTGGAGTTTATTGAAAACTATAAAATGAGCAAAGGATGTAAGTCTCGTTCTCAAGTAATTGAGGAAGCATTGGAGTTACTGCGAAACCGGGAACTAGAAGAAGCTTATCGGTTAGCGTCTGCTGAGGTTGACAGCGTTTGGGATGTGACAGTCGCGGATGGATTGGCTGATGAAACGTGGTGATATTTTTTACGCCGACCTTAGTCCTGTGGTGGGTTCAGAAATGGGCAAACGCCGTCCGGTCTTGATAGTAAGCAATAATGCAAATAATCGTACTTCTACCACAGTAACGATTTTGCCCCTTACTTCTAACGTAACGCGCGTTTATCCATTTGAAGTTTTGATTACACCAGAGGATAGCAATTTATCTAGACCTTCTAAAGTACAAGCACAACAAGTGCGAACAATTTCTAAAGAACGTATAACTAGCGAGGTCGTCGGTAGTTTAAGCGAAGAGTTGATAGTTTTAGTTGATGCTGCGTTAAAATTACACTTGGGGTTAGGTTTATAATATAAGCGACTTGTGGCGCCACATTCTCCCTTATGGATTGTGGTAACATTGACGAAGCGCGATTATATTATCGATAAATTTTATGCCGCGCGACCAAGTAATCGATATATTAGTCAGCATAAAAGCAAATTTGAAAAGTTTAGGTGTTCACTCCCTAGCTGTGTTTGGTTCTGTTGCTAAGGATGAAGCAACCACAGATAGCGATGTCGATGTATTAATTTATTTAGAACCCCCTATAATGTTTTGGTTGCATAAACCATATTATGCAAGTTCCGCAAGATAAAGCAACAAACTCAGCAAAAGCAAAGCTGTAAGGATAATAGTATGGCGCCTTTAACCAAAAGCCAACAAAATCGCGCCGAAAAACAATAATTTGTAACCCGATTAATATCCAAAAAGATATACTAGCAATAAGGATGAGTAATGTTGTAAGAAATGCTTTCCTCTGTTTTCTTTCGTGTTATAGTTTGATTCCATATTAATTTTTCATAAAACTTATTAAATAATATATTATATAACCTAATTGTATATGGATAAAGTCACTATACCTAATGTTCTTACATTAGAAGAAACATCAACATATTTACGCCTACCTATTGAAAAAGACCTTAAGCAAATACCAGAAGCGATTGAAAATTTAGAAATGGCTTGCAAATTGTTCCAATAACTAAAAATATTTGATTGTGCTAATGAAACAAACGACAAAAATCGTGCGCTTAAATCTATTTGTACGTAATAATTTAGTTATCTAGATAGTTTTAAGTATAATATTGCTATAATAACTTTACCTATTCAACTTAAAATTTTATTAAAATGGTAACGCCTCAATTACGACAATTAAGTGTGCCACCAGGACATCGAGTCATATTCCATGATGTCAGTTGGCAAGAATTTGAAGCAATTTTAGAAGAGCTTGGCGCCCATAGAGCCGCGCGTTTAGCTTACAGCCAGGGTACATTAGAAATTAGAATGCCGTTACCGAAGCACGAAAAAGCCAAAGTTATCATTGGAGACTTAGTAAAAATTCTCCTTGATGCACTAGAAATAGACTGCGAGCCATTTGGGTCAACAACGTTTAAGCGAGAAGATATGGCTCAAGGTGTAGAACCAGATGATTCTTTCTATATTCAAAATTATGGTTTGATGGTTGGTAAAGAACGTATCGACCTTACAATTGACCCACCACCCGACCTGGCTATTGAAGTTGATGTAACTTCTAAAACTCAGTTGGATGTATACAAGCAACTTGGAGTCCCAGAATTATGGCGTTACGATAACGGCAACCTTCAAATAGATATTTATCAAAATGGCGAGTATGTTAAATCTGATGTCAGCCCGACTTTTCCCAACTTACCAATATTAGAAATAATTCCTAGAATTGTCGAACAAAGTAGACTTGAAGGAGAAGCATTGCGTTGAAAGCATTTAAAAAGTGGATACGAGAAAATATTCGCTTTTAAGTTGGAGATTCTTTATTCTGCTTGTTAACAACCTGTCGTACCGCTTCGATATTTAAATTTAAGCACCTAGGGAATCTGACCCCCGTAACCCCCCAAAATAAAAAAAGTCAGGCGCCTCGTAAACTCGATAACTTTATAATTATTCTCAAGAGAGACTTGAGCAGGTATGCTTACAGCGTTATATGATAACCATAGTGTAAGATCGGCTCAAATTATAATGGCGTTGCATGATTAAAAGTTTTACAACGCGCTATTTGACTGTGTTTGTTTCAAACAATCACGGTTAATGTATGCGATTGCTAGCCTTTGGTCTTACGCACGTAAGTCGGAGCAAATGCTGTAAATAAACCGCTCGTGCGTTATAGTCGTCATTTGTTCTTTGCAATTAGTCACTGGTAAGGATTTCAGACGTATTCACATTCCTTAATGTAGTTCTGTATTTTCTTGCTGACTTACTTGCGTTTTAAATTGTATACTTCGGTCATTACTCAGGCATCAAAATACTGTGATGAGAAAAGCTTGTTTTTACAGCTGGTTCTATTATAGAAAGGAGATTTAGGGATGGATATAAGCCTGGTGATGTCCAACATCTTGAGTCCAGCAGTTCTTTCCTTTTTTATGGGGATGCTGGCCGTGACTGTCAAATCAGATTTAGAAATTCCTCAACCTTTGCCTAAACTTTTTTCCCTATATTTGCTGTTTGCAATTGGATTTAAGGGAGGGGCAGAACTTGTTAAAAGTGGCATCAATTCTGAGGTGGTATTTACCCTCTTGGCTGCCATGTTCATGGCTTGTGCTGTACCAGTGTACACATTTTTTATTCTCAGACTCCAACTCGACCTGTATAATGCAGCCGCTATTGCAGCCACTTATGGTTCCATTAGTGCTGTGACATTTATTACAGCGGGGTCTTTTTTGAATGAAGTTGGAATTCAATTTAGCGGCTATATGGTAGCAGCCTTAGCTTTAATGGAATCTCCAGCGATTATTGTGGGACTGTTGTTAGTAAGAGTATTTGCACAAGAAGACAAAGAGGATGGGGACTTCTCTTGGTCAGAAGTTTTGCGAGATGCTTTTCTTAACAGTTCTGTATTTCTCTTGGTAGGTAGCCTTGTAATTGGGATTCTTTCTGGAGAAAAAGGTTGGAAGATGGAGGAGCCATTTACTCAAGGTATATTTTATGGCGTTCTCACTTTCTTTTTGCTAGATATGGGATTAGTAGCAGCTGGCAGAATTAAAGACTTGGGTAAAGCAGGCCCGTTCTTGATTACTTTTTCTATTTTGACCCCAATCGTTAATGCAACAGTTGGCATACTTTTAGCAAAACTAATTGGAATGTCACAAGGAAATGCCCTTTTATTTTCAGTTTTGTGTGCCAGTGCTTCTTACATTGCTGTTCCAGCTGCTATGAGATTGACACTGCCAGAAGCAAACCCCAGTCTTTATATTACTGCCGCTTTAGCACTAACATTCCCCTTTAATATAATTGTTGGAATTCCTTTATACCTTTATGGCATCAGTATCCTTTGGAGGTGAATTATGCACCCAGTCAAAAGAGTAGAGATTATCGCTAATGCGGTAGAACTGGGAAAAATTTTAGATGGCTTAGAGAAAGCAGGGGCGCCTGCGTACACTATAATTCGCAACGTGGCGGGCAAAAGTCCTGGTGCAACGGCAACAGAACTGGACAATATTTTTGTGATAGTCTACTGTTCGCCAGAGCAACTCAAATCAGTGGTAGAAAAAATTAGACCTATTCTCAACAAGTTTGGAGGTGCGTGTTATATCACTGATGCAATGGAGATTCGTTCTACTAGGTGTGTAGCTTCTCTTTAGGAAATTAATAAAATGACCCGAATAAATGGATTTTTAGGTCGGCGCCAGCTTTTACAACTTGCAGGCGGTAGTATTCTAATGTCTGTTAGTGGTATACGCCAAGCAACTGCTGCCGAAAATGAGGCAATAAGTCCTGATGCAGCGTTGGAAAGACTATTGGATGGAAACAAGCGGTTTATACAGCAAAAATCTCAACATCCTCACCAATCAAAAATTCGCTTGGAAGAAATAGCACAAGCCCAGCATCCCTTTGCGACTATACTTAGTTGTGCCGATTCTCGCGTATCTGGAGAAATTCTCTTTGACCAAGGGATGGGCGATTTATTTGATATCCGTATAGCAGGGAATATTGTAACACCTGAAGCACTAGGTAGTATTGAATATGCCGCAGTGGAATTGAGTTGTCCCTTAATTATGGTGCTAGGTCATGAAAGATGTGGCGCCGTAACTGCAGCTGTAAAAGGTGAACCATTACCTGGTCTTATGGGCACTTTTGTTAATAGTATTAAACCAGCTATTAAGGATATCAAGGGCTTCTCAAAACAGACGGTTGAGAAGGCTGTAGTTGAAAATGTGAAATATCAAGTTGAAAAAATGAGAGATAGTTCTCAACTTTTATCTCAATTAATAGATGTAAGTAAGCTTAAAATAGTGGGGGGGCGTTATGATTTAGATACAGGAGAAGTAACAATTATTTAGTATAAAGCCCTCTAAATAATGGTTAGGATATACAAACATGTATTGTCAAGTTGCTTTGTACGATTTTGATCCCCCCTACCCCCCTTAATAAGGGGGAACAAGATTTCATAAAAGTCCACTGAAATTCGGGAGAAACAAGATTTAAAGCCCCCCTTAACAAGGGGGGTTGGGGGGATTAAAAGATGTGTGTACACCTAGCCAACAATGGGGGTTAGGCTGACTTTTAACGTGGCGTGAAAAAGCTAACGTAAAACTTAACCCTTGTAGTTTTGCCTAATTTATTTAATTAGCACTTGTAATAGAAGGCTCACTAGCTGCAGAGCTAGCTGTGTCTATAATTTGCTCTTTGGTCATCGCAAAAGCCGCAGTTCCTAACATATATTGCCATCCATTTTGTTGCCAATAGACATATCTAAGAGTATTGTGTCCACTACCTCTGGTAAGGTGATAACCACGAATTCCATTGCTCAAATCTATTGGTGTAACATTGTCCCCTTTCGGAGGCCAAAATTTTGGTTCGCGACTTTTAAATACACCAATAGCTCCAAGAGTGCATTGGTCAGGTCTAGCAAAGGCAGCACAGTTTGGGGTTAAGCCAAAATTAACTGTAATAGCTTCATTTTTAGAATCAACATAGGGATAAATTTTGCCGTCAATAGGAAAGTCAACAAATAATCCTTTTGAAAGCACTGAGCGATCCAAAGTTGGAAAAGTAGAAGGCAAGCGTATTTCTGTTCCTTGTGGAAGTTGAGCGCGAATATCGCTAATAATTGGCTGAAAAATAGGTGCGGGTTCTGCTGGTGTACTTTGCATCTTAGTTAGCAAGCCGATACCCACAACTGCTAGGCTGGCACTAAAACTTAAACTTAATAATGATGCTCTTTTCATTCACTTACTCCTTTGAAGGTGATTTACTCCTACATCAAATATTTGTGCAGGCATTATTCTTTATCTAACCCCAGCAGAATGGCGCCTGTACTTTGTTTGAAATCAATTTGAAAGCAATTTGAAAACAAATTAGCGATTATTAACGTTAAACTGGGGTTGGAATTCGCCTTGTAGCTGCTTACTGCCGATGAACACTGATGCCACAATGAATAATCGTCTCGTTTCTGTTACTCCATCGCTGCGACGCAAGCTCAAGTCGGCATTTGGGGAGCGGTTCCGGTCAGCAGAAGATTTTCTGCAAATGTGGCATCGGCAATCTGATGTTCTTGGCACTCCAACAGAAACAGACATTCAAAACATTTTGTACTCAGTTACACAAAGCACCTGTGCCTATTGGCTAATTAACGGAATTTGTCAGCTATTACTAGACCGCCCTTATAGAGATAACAGCCTAAAGCAAGTACCCTCCACTTTAAAACAAAAGCTTCTCGACAAATTCAATGAACAATTCAAGGTGGGACAGATTGCTTGGGGAGAATTTTCTGTCGCTTGGGTAAGGCATTTCAATGATTCAGACCCACCTCGGTATCAAACCATCAGAAGTTTTTTAACGTCGGAGCATCGGAACTCGTGTGAGCATTGGTTAGTCAACGGGCTGTGTCAATTGTTACTCAATTGTTCATTTGATGAATGGGTAGTAGGGAATAGTAAAACTTTCTCTAATTCTCAATCTCCAGTAACTTCTCTACAAATTATTGAAGACGGTACAATTCGGTGGGTAGGGCGCACAAGGCTAACTGCTGAGTTGGAACATAGGTTGCAAGAAGACTGCCGAGTTTTATCAATAGTCGGCATCACGGGCATTGGCAAAACATCTTTGGCAATGCGTCTGGCATTAAATTCTTCAGCTACTATCAATCGAGAGATTTATAGTGTCAGCATTGATCGAGAGACATCCAACGTTTTGGTGATAGCACGTCGGCTTTTAGGGGAGCAAATCGCTCTAGAAGAAAAGCTGCAAAAAGACCCAGTTTTATTAGTAAAAACAATAGTAAATAAATTGCGAGCGCATCCTTGTTTGCTCGTGTTGGATATGGTTGAGGAGATTTTAGAACCAGATGGAGAAGGTGGGCATCGGTTTATCGAGCCAACTATTGGACAATTATTAGAGCAGGTCGCTAAAGCTGAACAAATGTCTAGTAGAATTGTATTGACTTCTCAAGACCAACCGCCAGTTATTGCAGAGGGACGATACCCGTCGCGAGTACACATAGAAAGGCTTAAAGGTTTAGAGGAATCAGAAGCCGTCGAATTATTTGTTAGCTGGGATGTACAGATACACTTAGATATAGATTTGCAAAACCTCAAACGGATTATTCATGTCTACGAAGGGCATCCGTTGGCATTACGAGTTATTGCTGGTGAAATCCGTATGCCACCCTATAATGGAGATGTTCAAGCTTATTGGCATGATTACGGTAATGAAATTATTACTGTAGAAAGCTTGAAAAATGCCTCCGAAGATAAATCCCAACACGATAAACCCAGGCTTGATCGCTATAGTATTGCCTTAACTGATTTGGTTAAAAAACGGGTAGACCGGACATTTTCTCGGTTGTACCAAACAGAACCATTGGCTTGTTTAATGCTTTGCCAAGGCGCCGTATACAGACGTGCTGTTGAGCGTCCTGCTTGGCTGTTGATGATTGGGGAGTACCCCCTTGAAGCTCAAGCCTCGGCGTTCCAATCGTTACAGCGTCGGTTTCTTTTAGAAGAGGAATACACTCAGCATAAAGTTTTTTATCGCCTGCACAGCCTCATTCGTCGGGTAGCGTTAGATCATTTACCGAAGCTGGAAGTGGAGGTTTTACCGCTTTGAGTTACGATTATGCAGAACCAATAGAATTACAAAAACTTTCTGCATCGCAGCTTGTGCATATCCGTTGCGATCAAGCAGGTCAATTACTGCTTGTGCAAGCAAACAGCAAAATTGACCAGAGGGAATTGTCTCAAGTAAGGCATGAGTTATCGGTGCCAGCACTGAGAAAATTAACTGCGCTAGAGTTAACTCACCTGAAAGCAGCTTTCTACTGGTTAAACGTTTATGAGCCAGAGTATAATGCTGCTAACTTAGAACAAGTACGCGGTTATTTAGAAGCATTTCATCATCTGTGTGAAATTTCGGCGTGGCAGTCAGCTAGCCAGCTACTCTTTATCCCGACAAAGACTTCTCATGGTAAACAATTGTACCAGCAACTAAGGAGTTGGGGCTATTACGCCGAACAAATAGAACTTTATAGTCGGCTTCTCGGTAAAATCAACTCAGAAATAGATTGTTTTTGCCTGCAAGGTCTGGGTCGTGCTTATGCTTATTTAGACCAAACATCACAGGCAATGAGTTACTACAAGCAACAATTAGAACTCGCAGGCCAAATTGGGAATCGAAAAGCACAAGCAGAAGCATTAGGTGGACTAGTTGGTGTTTATTCCTCGTTGCAACAGCATCAGACTGCAATTAGTTGTCTTAAGCAACAGCTAACCGTTGCTCGTGAAATCAATGCTCGAAAAGAGGAAGGGCACGCGCTAGGTGGATTAGGCGCCATTTGTATCTTCAGAGGAAATTATAGACAAGGTATAAAATATTGTCAGCAAGCATTAGTAATTGCTCAAGAATTGGGCGATCAAGAACTATCAGCGCTGGTTTTGGGGTCGATGGGAGGGACTTACTTATCCAGAGGAAAATATAAGCGCGCTATCAAATACCTACAACAGCAATTAACTATCACTATTCAAATCGACAATCAATGTCAAAAATACTTAGCTTCATACTATCTCGGCAATGCCTATACACTTATAGGACATACTCAACCTGCCATTGAATACCTAAGCGCAACTCTTGACTTTGCTCGTAAAACAGCTTCTAAAGCAACAGAAGCATCAACTTTGAGCGCACTGGGTTCTGTTTATAGTGACTTAAAAGAATATACTGGCGCCATTGAATACTATCAGCAAGCCTTAGCTATAAGTCGTGAGATTGGCAACCAAACAACAGAAGCAGGAGTGCTATTTAATCTCTCCTATTGCTACGGGTGCCTAAAACAACCTCAGATCGCTATAAACTACTGCGAGCAAGCACTGGCTATTGCTTATAAACTTAAACACCACGAAGCAAAAGGTCGAGGACTAGCATGTTTAGCAAATATTTATTTTCATCAAAAACAATATTTTCAAGCTTTGTGGTTAGTGATGCAAAGTTTGCTGATTATACCTCCGTGGGCTAGTGCTAATGGTCGCTTTATCTTGAAGAGAACATTTGAGGAAATTATCCAATTATTTCACCTGACTTGAATTTGAAACATAAAAATCGCTTAATTTTATTAAAAGGGAAAAGAGTTTTTTAGCTTTTATTATTAAAGGTCGAAAAAGAATATTTCTTAGCCCCCCCTTATTAAGGGGGGTTGGGGGGATTTGAATTTAATTACAGCACTAAAATTTTAACAAAAAATAAGGTGGGCAATGCCCACCCTACAAATGTATTTTTATTGATTAAAAGCTAGAAATTACTTATTAACTCCTAACTCCTAACTCCGCGCCTAATTACGCGAATGCTGCGGTTTGTACGTCGTTGTTAGCGAGTAGGTCTTGCAGTTCTTCTGCGTCTACGGTTTCTTTTTCAACTAACATATCTGCTAGTTTGTCGAGGATGTGCTTGTTCTTGACTAATACTTCTTTTGCACGGATGTAAGCTACGTCTACTAACTTACGTACTTCTTCGTCGATGGAAGCAGCGGTTTCTTCGGAGAAGTCGCGCTCGGACATGATGTCACGTCCTAAGAACATGTTACCTTGCTGGCGCCCTAATGCTACAGGTCCAAGTTTGTCGCTCATACCGAAGCGTGTCACCATTTGACGGGCAACTCGTGCAACTTGTTGTAAGTCACCTGAAGCACCTGTGGTTACTTCTTCGTCACCAAAAATTAATTCTTCAGCGATACGTCCACCCAAAGCAACAGCCATTTGGTTTTCCAAATAGGAGCGACTGTAAAGTCCACTGTCCATGCGGTCTTCGGAAGGGGTAAACCAAGTTAAACCACCTGCACGACCACGAGGGATAATGCTGATTTTTTGTACTGGGTCATAGTCGGGCATTAATGCACCAACTAAAGCATGACCTGCTTCGTGGTACGCTACTAACTGCTTGCGACGTTCGCTCATTACGCGGTCTTTCTTCTCTGGACCTGCTAATACACGGTCGATAGCGTCGTTAATTTCGTCCATCGAAATTTCAGTCAGGTTACGACGTGCTGCCAAAATTGCTGCTTCGTTGAGCAAGTTCGACAAGTCAGCACCTGTAAACCCTGGTGAACGACGTGCAATACGTTCGATGTCTACGTCTTTACCTAGAGTTTTGCCACGCGCGTGTACTTTGAGAATTTCTACACGTCCAGCGTAGTCAGGACGGTCTACTACAACCTGACGGTCGAAGCGACCAGGACGCAATAATGCTGCATCTAATACGTCGGGACGGTTGGTAGCAGCGATGATGATAATACCTGTGTTACCCTCAAAACCATCCATTTCGGTGAGCAACTGGTTAAGGGTTTGTTCACGTTCGTCGTTACCACCACCTAAACCGGCGCCACGTTGACGACCTACTGCGTCAATTTCATCTATAAATACAATACAAGGTGCATTTGCTTTTGCTTGCTCGAATAAGTCACGTACACGAGAAGCACCTACACCAACAAACATCTCTACAAACTCTGAACCAGAGATAGAGAAGAAAGGTACACCAGCTTCACCCGCAACCGCACGTGCTAACAAGGTTTTACCTGTTCCTGGAGGTCCAACTAACAATACACCTTTAGGAATTTTGGCGCCAATAGCAGTAAAGCGGTCGGCGTTTTTAAGGAAATCTACAACTTCGTTTAATTCCAGTTTCGCTTGGTCAATACCCGCAACATCACCAAATGTAACTTGGGTTTGCGGTTCCATTTGTACCCTAGCGCGCGACTTACCAAAGTTCATCGCTTGACTACCTGGACCATTTTGCGCCCGACGCAGTAAAAAGAATAATCCTACTAGTAGTAATACTGGGAAGAATAAACTGCTAAGTGCCTTAAACCAGAAACCTTCATCGGTTTGAGGTAAAACGCTGATATCTACGTTTTTCTCAGTAAGCGTATTAATTAATTGTGGGTCGTCTACCAAAGTAACCAATACTTGGTTGCCACTTTGTGACTTTACGATAGCTTGTGTACGGTCAGCACTCAGTCTTACTTGTGCGACGTTGCCTTTTTCTACTTCCTGAATAAACTGGCTATAGCGCCATGTTTCCCTATTTTGAGGCTGTTTGTCAAAAAACGCTGTTCCCAACGCAATGACTACAATAAACAGCAGTGCGTACAGCCCTGCGCTTCTCCACTTTTTATTATTATTGTTGTTGTTACTATTCACCGAAGTGAGTCCTCCTGTACATTTTGTGCTGTCGCCTTAGCGCCTCTTGTTTATTAGAGAACCGCAGAGCGTTCCGAAATCAACTGGGTGTAGTTAAGAATTATGTTAACTTATCTTAAGGTATCGCAAAATGCTCTCATATTCATGTAGAAGCAAAAAAAATTCTAGAATCCTTAGTCAATTTCGTTACATAAGCTTGGCGCCGTTGTGGACACCAAACCCTTGAAGATACATTCTAGCGAGACAACCCTTGTAGGCGCCTGAGTATGTATAGACGGATTACACTACAAAACCACAATCTTGTAAAAATATAATCTTGTAGAAATATAATCTTGTGGAACGGGCATCGCAAGCCCCGTCAACATCTAATATATAGGGCGGGACTCGCTTCCGACTTTGCAAAAAAACGTGAAATTTTGGTTATTAACAATCAACTTCTATTTATAGCTATTGGCTCCAAATTACTCCAAAAAACTGTTATCCAATCAGACGGGATAGTACTAATATCTACTTTATTTAGAACTAATGTACTGACAACGCTTGGATATTGAGGTAGATAAACAATTTTTATCTTCGCGTCATTTCTAAGTGTCACAAGCGCTACGGGACGGTCTTGATACACATTTACAGCAGATTTAAATTAAATGAAGTACAGAATAAACCTCTCCCCTACCCCTCCCCGTTGCGGGGAGGGGTCGCGTAGCGGGGGAGGGGTGTACTTCATATAAATGCAAAACGCTGTATTTGTTTAGTATTGCCATTTGAAGCTTCTTGAATCAAATTACTATATTTTAGCTGTTCAAATTTTTTGTCTTGCACATAAGTGCTTTTTAGTATAAAAGTAATATCAACATTGTTTTTAATTAATGTATAAGAAATATTTTTTCAAATCTTATCATGATATTAATCCCTTTGAAACAATGCTTGTAATTCCTTCAAGCTTGAATGTTGGGCACCATATATCAACATACCTGTATCTTGAATAACAGTATGGATAGGTATAAGTTCTACTATACAATTACTGTAAGCAAGCGTTTCAAAGCTTTTAACTAACTTTATATTCCAGGGGTCTTCGCGCACTACCTGATTTTGCTTAATTAAGCTAGTTTTTATATACTCGCGCGCAATTCCTGGTAAAATACCCGCAGATAAGGCAGGAGTCCACCAACAGTTATCTTTCCACCCCCAAAGATTACCTGTGCTTGTTTCTAACCAGTTTCCTTTTTCATCTATAAATATAGCTTCTTGGGAATTCTGATTTTGAGCATCTGCTTTTGCTAAAATTGGCGCCAGATAATTTCCTGTTTTGTGACCGGGTAGCGAACGGTAATAATCTGCTTGAAGGATACTCGCTGTAATTCCATGTTTATGCTTTTCTAATAAGTCTGGCGCCAGCTTTCTCCCTGTTATCCATTCTTTACCATCAGGAAATACTGTTATTCGCAATACGGGAAAATGCTGTTTCATCAATTCGGCGCCTTCGCGTACCCAGTCCCAATTAGGTTGCTGCCAACCAAAATAATTTAAGGAAGTTTTAATGCGCGCGAGATGTGCTTGCCATTGCGTCAAAGGATTATCTAAAGAGTTATATACTCGTAGCGTTGTAAAAACAGTGGCGCCGTACAATAACCCAGGATTATTAATGTCTAACTCTATAGTTTGTGAATCGACAAGTTTACTATTATACCAAAACATAGATTTAACCTCCGTTAGTATGTAATATGTAGGTTGGGTGGAGGCTTTGCGTAACCCAACATTTACATTCATCATATCAACGTTGGTTGTGTTGGGTTGCACCCAACCTACTAGTACCAGCTGACTGTGATTTTTATTTCATTAATGTTTCATTTCCTTAGAAAGCTTCAGTCTCCACTGTACTTAAATAAACAGCAGTTACAAATGTTATACAATTTATTTTTTGGAAATTTCTTAGCAAAGAAGCTCATGTAAAGTTTGCAATAATTCTTGAGTTGTATAGGGCTTAGAAATAAATTTGCTGACAGTCGCATCTTTGGTAATTTTATTGCTGCCTACTATACCACTAACAGCAACAATCTTGACTAACGGATTCATTTTTTGCAATATGCGAATGGTAATTGCACCATCCATCAACGGCATCATCATATCTACCAAAACTACACTGATTTTATCTTGGTAGCTAGCATACAGTGCGAGCGCTTCAATACCATCACTAGCAGTCACTACTTTGTAGTTATAACTTTCTAATGAAGTTTGAGTAGTTTCAAGAATTTTAGCTTCATCATCTACTACTAAAATTAATTCTCCGTTTCCAGATGGCAAATCGAGATTTTCGGTTAGCGACGTTGCCATCGCCTTTACCGCTGGCAAGAACAATTTAAATTCAGTTCCTTTTCCGATTTCGCTATGCACATTAATGAAACCACCGTGGCTTTTGATGATTCCTCTCACAGTAGAAAGACCCAAACCTGTACCTTTACCAACCTCTTTAGTAGTGAAAAAAGGTTCAAATATTCTATCTAAGATTTCTGGGCGCATCCCAATTCCTGTATCCGCAACAGCAATTACAATGTAGGGGCCGACATTAGCATCCAAATTCATCCGGGCATATTGTTCATCAATTAAGAGATTTTTGGCAGAAATGCTGAGAGTACCACCATTGGGCATAGCATCACGAGCATTGACTATAAGATTCATCAGTACCTGATGCAAGTGTGTGCCATCTCCAATTACAGCCCAAAGGTCTGACTGAATATTTAGAGAAAATTCTATAGATTTGGGAAATGTGCCATGAACAATCTGCTGAATTTCCAAGAACAGATTGCTAAGTAGTACAATAGCACGCTTGCCATCGACCCCGCGCGCAAACTGTAGCACTTGCTTAACTACAGCAGCTCCACGTTTAGCGCTGGTTTCTATCGTCCTAAGCATTTGCTGACTCAATTCATCAGACTTAGGTTGTTTTAGCTGTAGCAATTGTGCTGCCGATAAAATTGGTGTTAGTATATTGTTTAAGTCATGGGCAATGCCGCCAGCAAGTGTACCCAAACTTTCCAAACGTTGAGCGCGGAGAAATTGGTTTTCAAGTTGTTTTTTTTCTGTAATATCAGTATTGACTGTCAAAATAGATTTAGCTTGTCCATCTTGATCACGCATTAAAGTCCAGCGACTAGCAACAATAATTTTTTTGTCTTGTTTGGTAACTTGCTCTAACTCACCTTGCCAGTAGCCATGTTCGGTAAGACTTTTCTGGATATTTTGTAGTTGTGGTAAGAGATTCGGTCGATACAAAAGTTGATTAATATTTTTACCAATTACTTCTGTTGCCTGCCATCCGTATAAATGTTCAGCCCCCTGGTTCCAAAAGCGGATTTGATTGTCGAAATTTCTAACGAGAATTGCATCTGTAGTAATATCTAGTAAAGCAGCTTGTTCGCGGATTTTTTGTTCTGCTTGCGTGCGCTCACAAATTTCCCTCTCTAAACGCTGATTTTGCTCTTGCAGTGTCTTGGTTAAGTTTCGCAGTTTCAGATGAAGTTCAATCCGGGCTAAAACCTCTTCGTGCTGTAACGGTTTAGTAACATAATCGACTGCTCCTAAACTTAAGCCTTTGACCTTATCCACGGTTTCCGTAAGTGCGGTCATAAAAATAATCGGAATATCTTGCGTTAGTGGGTTCGCTTTCAAACGCTGACAAGTTTCAAAACCGTCCATTACTGGCATCAGTATGTCCAACAGAATCATGTCAGGTGGGGCATATTCGGCTCCCGTGATCGCACTTTCGCCATCTTCCGCAACCAAAACAGTAAATCCTGCACCAGCTAAAAACTCAAGCAACATTTCTAAATTTGCCGGGTTGTCATCAACAATTAAGATGGCGCCTTTATCATTAACATCAATACTCATAAAACCCATTTTAAATCACACTGACAGCAGAAACGATAATTATTTATACCTTTGACTCCCAAGTCAGTCGGTGAGAATAAACCGAACTAGGTTGCTAAAAGTTAATATATAGCAGTCCTAAATCATTTGTGAAACCTGCACGTTGTAGAGACGCGACATTCGCGTCTCTACATGCGCGGAATTTTTTACAATTCATCTAGGACTGCTATATCTACAAATCTTACCAATGACAAAGAAAAAATGAAGATTTTAACTAGTTAGCTTTATTTGTACCGACATTCTTCATTAACTTTATGTTAGCTGTGGTATTTTTTAATAAAATTTACGATTTGTTTACATTTAAATTCTTTAGCCAATTGGCGTAAATGATTAGCAAACGGCGCCCATTTTTCATCCAACTCCTCTAATAAAGCTGCTCTTTGTGCAATACTCCTTACGTTACCCCTGATTGCCAAATCGAGTAAAATTGCCATTTCCTCTGCTGGTGGAGCTATCAAATCTTGATTTGTAATTTGTGATCTTAATTTAACATCTTCTGGCTCTTTTATATCGTTTTTTATTTCTTCATAAACCCATTCCAATCCCAAATAAACTTTTAATTTTTCTAAAAGTTCCGCAACTTGCAATGGTTTGGGAAGAAAATCATCACAACCTACTTCTCGACTCTGTGTTTTATCAAAATCAAAAACGCTGGCTGATATGGCAATTACTACTGCTTGCTTGAGGTCTGGTAACATTCTCAGGCGCCGAGTGGCTTCAAAACCATCCATCATACTCATAACTAAGTCCATCAAAATCACATCCGGCTTAAACTCGGGTGCTTTGTTAAGACAGTCTAAGCCATCTGTTGCTTCTAAAACTTCAAAACCTAAAGGCTCTAGTAAATTTACTAAAACAGAACGATTTTCCCATTTATCATCTACCACTAAAACTTTCTTTTTATCACCAACAAAACCAATAATGTTACGTTTATTAAATTTATTAACACTAATTGGTGATAAAACTTCAGATAAATCCAAATCTACCCAAAAAACGCTACCTTTACCTAAGACACTTTTTACCTTAATTTCACCGCCCATTATCTCAACTAATTGACGGCTAATTGCCAATCCTAATCCTGTACCTTCAGTTTTGCGGCTATCTTCCCCTACTTGCTTAAACGGCAAAAATATTTCTTCTAATTGCTCTTGTGCAATACCAATTCCTGTATCCTCGACTTGAAACCTTAATTTTCCCTCATGATATCCCGCCTGAAAAGTTACACTACCTTTTTCCGTAAATTTGACAGCGTTACTAAGTAGATTAATTAAAACCTGGCGCAAACGTTTTTGATCAGCTTTAACAACTTTAGGCAGAGGATAAAGTGGCTGATAAGTTAACAAAATTCCTTTTTGTTCACTACGGATACGGCAGATTTGCACAATACCTTCAATAAAATCCGCAAAATTAAATTCTGTGGGATAAAGTTCCAGTTTCCGAGCTTCAATTTTAGAGATATCTAAAATATCGTTAATTAACGTTAGTAGATGTTCTCCGCATTGATGAATGATGTTTATACCATTCATTTGCTGACTTGTTAAACTTTGATTTTTCTTAAAAATTTGAGTATAGCCTAAAATTCCATTGAGCGGCGTGCGGAGTTCATGGCTCATACTAGCTAGAAACTCGCTTTTGGCACGGTTGGCTGTGGCTGCGGCTTCTTCTGCTCTTTGACGCTCGCTAATTTGCTGTTGCAGTTGCAAATTTTTAGCTTGTAATTCCAGTGTTCGCTCTTTTACTCTGACTTCCAGTGTGCGATTATATTCTTCTAAATCATGATAAAGACGCGCATTTTCAATTGAGATTGCTGCTTGCGAGGATAAAAGTTGTAAAACTTCCAAGCGCTGTGGTGTAAACGCCCCAATAGTTAAATTATTTTCTAAGTAAAGGATGCCAATGAGTTTTCCTTGATTTACAATTGGGGCACATAAAATAGATTTTGGTTTTTGTCTGAGAATGTAATTATCAAGATTAAATACAGTTTCACTGGCAGCATCCTTTAGAACCACGTTTTTCTGTGTTCTCTGCACGTAGTTAATAATAGATATTGGTAGCTGCTGACTGCTTTCCACAGGAAGCGATTGCTCAACATTGATTTCATCTTTATCTACACTTCCTGAAGCTTCTATCTGTAACTTTCCTGATGTTTCTAAAATTAGAAATCCCTTTTCTGCACCCGCATTTTCAATTAAAATTCGCATCAAATTAGCCAGCAACTTGCTTAAAACAATTTCGCCAGTAAGAGCTTGAGCAGCTTTCATAACTGTAGTCAAATCGAGAACTTGAGAATTACTTATAGTCGTAGATATTTTTGTAAAAGTATTTTCTGTATCGATGTTGGCGAAGTTCTGCGAGGGCATAATCAATTGGGGATAGCGTGCTTCTAAATCTTTGACTTTAGCAACAGCTCCCCAATGGTTATAAGCATGGTAAGCATTAGTCATGTAAGTGCGGGCAATCGTTTGTCTACCCCATGACAGATAAAATTTAGCAGCGAGTTCGTGAGCAAGGGCTTCTTCGTTGATATAATCGTTGTCTTTGGCAAGTGAGATCGCGCGATCGTACATTTCAGCTGCCTCTATTTTTTCATCTAAGACACGATGCCGTTCTGCTTCTACCAGTTCATACTTATGCTGAAAATTCATCGGCGCATGATCTGCCCATTTACGCATTTTTTTCTGGCTATTAATTACTCTACTTAATAAGTCTTGTTGTTGTGACTGTGGTAGCGATGAATATACCGCCAGTTGTGCTAAAGAATCGTAGAAATGGAATACTGGTACAACCAAAAATCCTTTCACACCATCTAAATATTCTTCGGCTTTATATGCATTTTCTAATGCTTGATTATAGTGTTCAAATAGATAACAGAGAATAAGTTTATTAATATAAAAGTAGTGGAGTGCAGTTCTGGAATTAGCCTCTTTTAAAAATGGCAATGATTTATCCTCGTTGTATACCTCACCCACTAAATGGCAAGGATTTTTAGAGGGTTGCAGTAAGATAAGCACTGACTGTTGAAAGATTTGATTCCAGCTTAAAGAATTTTCTTGCTTGAGTTGAGCAAGGGCATCACTAGTTATTGCCATTTCTCGTTCAAGTTTTGTCAATTCTTCACCAATAAAATATGAATATTGGCATTTTTGCATAGCGGCATATCCACTATATTCAAAATGACCGTTTTCTACCCCACTAGAGTATGCATCCTGTAAAAGTGGTAAAGTTTCTCTGGCATGAACTTTTCCATAAATTGTACAGGCCACTGCCCCAAAGAATACACTGGGCTTAAGTTCTAAGGCGTTAAAACGTTCCACTAAACTTAAAGCTAATTGGCCAAATTTATAAGCGGACTCAATGTCTTGTACTATCTCTTTTAAGATGACACCGTAACAAGCATAACCATAAGCTGAGAAGGATGCATTTCCATATTTAATAGATAAATTAACTTGTTCGCACGCAACCAACGGAAACAATGTAGGTGAAGATTGATAAGTAGAAGAACCCATACTCCTCAGCATTCTCATGGCTACTAACTTATCTACGTCTGTCATTAACGGTAGATTAATTAAGTCTTCTATATTTTTTCCAGCCAAACTTGCGGCTGTTTTAGCCAATGTTTGCTCAATATCAGAAAGGCTAGGTGATTCTGGTAAACCCACCCCCAGCAGTTCCAGCGCTTCTAAACCAATCTTGATTGCTTCCAGTGGTCTAAGTTGCGCCATATAAGCTTCGATTTTGACTTCATAGACTTTCATTTTATCGATGGGTGTTTTTGCCTGTTGCAGAACAACTGTTCCCCATTTCTCTATCTGCTCAAAATCTCCGTTTAGGTAGGCTGTTTCTATTGCTGACTCATAAAGTGTGAGTGTTAGGGAGTACTGATTCTGCCAGCTATTTGCTGTCAATAACTCTAAACCCAACTTGAGATAACGAATAGCAGACTCATAGGCTGTTGCTGCTTTCGCTTTTTGTCCTGCTATAAGATTGAGATGAGCTAGTTCATATTTTTCGGACTCAGATGTGAGTAGTTCAGTACCGTAATTGAGTTGATTAACTATTGCAAATATATTTTCTTTGCGTTCTTCTGGCGTTGCATTTTGCAGCAGTAATTGACCAATTTTTAGGTGTGTTCCTTTCTTCTGCTCGTCAAGAATTAGAGAATAAGCTGCTTGCTGCACTCGGTCGTGCAAGAATTTATATGTGATTGTTTGCTCGGCATTATTTAATCTTGTTTCTGCTTGATAATCCTCATTGTTTATTTCTTCTTGACCAAATATTAAGGGTATTTTATAGGAATTGTTTAAGGGTAATATCAAACCTGCTTGCAGCGCTTCCCATAAATCTGTGGCTGTTTCTAACTGACTTTTTTTATTAACAGTTGCCAAAACTTCTAAAGTAAATTTGTCACCTATACAAGCAGCTAACTTTAAAACATTCTGTGTAATCGGCAACAGCTTTTGAATCTGGCTGACCATTAATTCAATCACATTATCAGTAATATCAATATTTTGTAGACGATGAATGTCCCACTGCCAGCAACATTCACTGAAATTAAACAACAATAAGTTTTCTTGATAAAGAGATTTAAGTAGCTGCGTTAAGAAAAAAGGATTACCTTGAGTTTTGATGTATACTAAATTAGCTAACGGTTCTGACTTTTCTAAGTAAGTGTGGAGGGTATCACTCACTAATTGGTTAACATGACAGTTCCGCAACGGCTGAAGTACAATATTGTTGACAACGGCGCCATATTTTTGAATTTTTTCTAAAACCAAAATCAATGGATGAGTAGCATTAACTTCGTTATCTCGATATGCACCAATCAGTAATAAGTATTGACTATCTGAGTCACTTGCAAGCAATTGAATCAATTTTAATGAAGCTGAATCTGCCCATTGTAAGTCATCCAAAAATAGCACTAACGGATGTTCGGGTTTACAAAATACATGAATAAATCGCTGAAACAACCGATTAAATCGGTTTTGCGATTCAGTAGGGCCTAATTGCGGAACTTCTGGTTGAGACCCAATAATTTGTTCGACTTCAGGAATAACATCAATAATAACTTGACCATTGTCACCCAAAGCTGCTAAGATTTTTAATTGCCAATTTGCTATTTGCTTGCTACTTTCTGTTAACAGTTGTCGGATTAATTCTTGAAAAGCTTGAATTAAAGAAGCATAAGGAATATTGCGTTTAAATTGGTCAAACTTACCTGAAATAAAATAGCCACGTTGACGCACTATAGATTTATGAATTTCATTGACCAAGCAGGATTTTCCTATCCCAGAGTACCCACTTACTAAGATCATCTCAGTTGCCCCAAGACTAACTCGCTCAAAGGCATTCATGAGAATAGCAACTTCTTTCTCACGACCATACAGTTTTTGGGGGATGAGAAATTGGCTATATAAATCAAGCTGACCGACAATAAAATTTTCAATTTTTCCGGTTGCTTGCAGTTGTTGCAGGCATTGTTCTAAGTCTGCTTTTAAACCCAAGGAATTTTGATATCTATCTTCAGCGGTTTTGGCTAATAATTTCATGACAATATCGGAAACTACTGAAGGAATTTCTGAGTTAATTTCTTGAGGTGGTATTGGTATTTTGGCAATGTGGCAATGAACTAATTCTAAAGAATCATTAGCTTGAAAAGGCAGTTGCCTCGTTAACATTTCATAAAAAGTAACGCCTAAAGAATAAAAATCACTTCGGTAATCAATTGAGCGGTTCATCCTCCCTGTCTGTTCTGGAGACATATAAGCGAGGGTACCTTCTAGTATATTAGAATTATTGGGATTTAGGTTTTCTTGAGATAAGCATGATGAAATGCTAAAATCAATAATTTTTACTTTGCCTGTTTTCGGGTTAATTAAAATATTATGAGGTTTAATATCTTTGTGAATAATATTAGCTTGGTGTAACTGAGCAAGGGTAGAAGCTAATTGAATAGCAATATGTAAAAAAATGTTTAATTGTAAATTTTTGTTAATGAAAAAGTTTTTTAGAGTTTCTCCTTCAAAATCTGACAAAATTAGCGCCAGACCATTTTGATAATTATCCAAAGATAGGGGTTTCACAATCCCTTCTATCTCTAAACTTTGAAGTATTTTATACTCGTGTCGTAATCTCGATACTTGTTCTATGGTCGGATACTCAGATTTAAAAGTTTTAATAATCACCGATGCTTGCTCTGATTCTCGTAAAGCCCGATACACATAGGTAGTAGTACCTTCATAAAGGAGTTCGATGAAGCTGTAACCTGCAATAGTAATATTCATATTTGGTTTCTATTTGCGAAAGTTACTTAGGCACTAAACTTATAGTTCCCCAATTAATGCTAAGTTCTACTTCTGTCAAATTTAAAAAGTGTTATTAATTATTTACATATATTTTGGCGTAACCGTTAAGGGGTATGTGCCTACGGCGCGGCGCATCCCCGGTAATTATATAGTCGGTACTTGGAGTCAAAAGTGCGCTTTCCTAAACCTATGTAATCTCATGCACAAGTTGATGTTAGTCGTTTTGAGGAAATTTGATTTGATTACCTTGAGGTGTGCTGAAAACTTGACCGCCTAAAGCTTCTATAGCACGAATCGCGCGTTTCTCTGTTTCTTTATCGATTTGATTTTGTAGTACCATTCCCCAAGCTGAAATTTGTGCGCGTTTGCTGTTGGGGTTGCGCGCGAGGAAGTTTGCTGTTCTTTGGGAGATGCTGGCTGATAGTTTGCTGTCTTCGTCTGTATGTTTGCTTGCCCAGTCTGCTGCTGACTGAAATGATTTTCTAGCTGCTTGGGAATTACCTAAAAATAATAGTTCGTCTGTTCCTTTGTATCGCCATACATAATATGAGTCAGAAGGCGCCCAAGGAGTAAGATGTTTTAAACCTTTTTCTGTAATTTTAACGGAACGTTCGGGCATTGCGGCGTATATAGATGTGCTTGTAGAAAGTCCTAAATATGCCAAGCGAAAACGTGGGTCTTGTTTGAGAATGATTTCAAAATATTCAGGACTGAGCGCGTAACCTGTTTTTGCACGAACTTCATCGTCACCAAAGTATTGTAGAAAGCTTAGATAAACCCAGTTTGCTAGTAGGTTATCGTAGCCAAACGCAGGTATTTTTTCCAGCAAGTTTAAACGTGCTTTTTCGACTAGTACGTCACGTTCTAAAGCTTCTTTTGACAACCCCTGCTTTGTCGTAAGCACTTTATTCATGCGTGGATATTGAAGTGATATAACTCCAATGACACATAATAAAGTTGCAAGTGATGTTCCTACAAGTTGACGAGACAGTGCAAACATTTTCGGGAGCAATAGTTACTAAATATAGTGATTTACATTTAGTATTCCCAGAATTTTATAAAAGTTAAACAGGTTGCTTAATTAAACATGTGCCGCAACGAAGACCATACTTTATTCTTCACTTCTACGGGTACGGGGTTTGGTAATTTGGCTATAGGCGCCGTTTGTATCTGGCTATTGGCTGTAAGTACACCGATAGTTTGTTCGCCATCCGTATAATAGTAGTCACCACCACCGTTACGACCCTGTAAAGTCGCTCCAACACCTGTTACCTGATACTCGCTGTTTATTTGATGTGCTTTTTCGAGATAGCTCATGAATGTATCTCGTTCTTCATCTATATCCGCGTCGATACGGTGCGTTATTTGCCCTGTATAATGACTAAGTTCGACGCTGGTGTCGAATGTCGCAGAACCAAGCCAAACTGGTCTGCCATTATCACTTACTTCATTTGACTGCCATAAACGAACGTGATGACGTTTTTTAGCGGTTTTGCCTACAGGTAGCTCAAAAGCTAAATCTTGTTTACGTCCCCACAAATATAAACTACTAACAGGAGCAGTTGGATAAGAACGTTTCAAAAGAACACTTCTAGCAATACCGATACCTGAACGAAGTGTAATCGGGTCAGCAGGATACCAACCAGCAGCAAGTAGCGCACCTACTACTTCTTTTTGTGTGCCCACTAAACCCACGTTAAGCGGGTCTCCTGAGATACCTTCAGATGTTTGAGTAACTTTTGGCGAATGTTCTAATTTAGGATTATGTTCGTAGTGCCGCCACAATGCTGGTAAAATTACGTAGGTTCCAACGCTGTATATACATACGGCAGCAAATACAGAACCAATTACATTACGTAGTCGATTTTGGCGTTTGGGGAGTGTATGACTTGACATAAGAGTATTTATTTATTTAGTCTTAGATGCCATTATTTATTAATAATTAAATATGAATTTTTTGGTAAAGAAAATCGTAATAGCTTCATCCGTAATATTTATTAATCATACAGCTGCTGTTATTGCCGCAAAACCAGTCCAAGCATATAATCCAATAATTCTACCAATTGGTAAGGAAGTTAAAGATAACTTAACAAAGTCCGATTTTCCCACTGGAGAAGGTGGTTTCGCGCGCGATTATATTGTCAATTTACGTGCGGGCGACCAAATTGTTATCGACTTGAAATCTGATGGCTTTGATACCATTGTCACCTTAATCGGCGCCAAAGGTGTAGTTATTGGCGAAAACGACGATGCAGCAGAAGGAACAACCAATTCAATGTTGTTTACTCGCATCACCAAGGCTGGTAATTATATTGTTCGTGTACGTAATTTTGGCTCGGAACCAGTTGAAGGTGCCTTTACGTTGAAAATAACACGATTGCGCCCAGAATAACAGGCAACGGATACAACGGATATAACGGATGAGTTATAGGTATAAAACTTTGTTTAGTTATTTGAAACCATTTATCCGTTACATCCCTTCGGGTTCGCCAGTTTGCCGCACACGGAAGCCGAGACGCGGCAACTGGACTCACCGTTCATCATCCGTTGCCTAAAACCTATAACTCATAAGTTGAATTGTAGTTGCTTCTGGCAAGCTGCGGGCGCCAACTGAAATTGTGTCGCTGTTGCTACGTCTTACGGGTGTACCTTGCATAACAGTAAGAAATTCATCAACTGGTGAAATATCGCATTTGTTGGGGTCGGCGGCTTGGGTACGGAAGTGGGTGGGAACTACCAGTTTCGGATTTAATGCCTGAATTGCTTGTTTGGCTTCAGTTGCATTGTATGCTTTTGGACCACCACCTACGGGTACGAATAATATATCTGGGCGCCCAAACAGAACTTTTTGCTCGAACGATAACGGTGCTGCTGGGGCACCTAAATGGGTGATTTTAATACCAGCTTGGCTCCAACTCCAGGCAGCATTAATTCCAAATTGTTTCCCACCTTTACGATCATGGTCAATTCCGACTCCTTGAAATTTGATACTCTTAAAGTCGTAAACACCTGGTTCGTAAATCAACTTAGGATTACCGGGTAAACCCTCAACTGCACCTTCATCAAAAAGTTGACTGCTAATCATAACCAAATCAGCTGCTACTTTAGGAGCGCGATACCCAGCAGTACAGCCAAGCGTCCGAAACGGATTGACTAAAATTCTGAGACCACCACCAGTAAACAAAAAGCAGGTGTGACCCAACCACTGTACTGATAACCCACCAGCTTGTGCCAAAGACTTAGTCGAGTTAGCCAAAGTCGCAATTAATCCTGTAGCTAGCCCAGCGCCAGCATAGCCTATCAACTCTCTTCGTTTCATTAATTTTTTCTCGCCTGTAATTGTTCCAGAAAATTACGTAGCAACTGCTTACCAGAAGTAGTAAGAACACTCTCTGGATGAAATTGGACGCCTTCAATATGTGGATAGTTCCGATGACGCACGCCCATTATCGTGCCATCATCAATCCAAGCTGTAATTTCTAACACTTCGGGGCAGGTATCACGGTCAATAATTAAGCTGTGATAACGAGTCGCGGTCATTGGGTTTTCGATACCTTTAAAAACACCAACCCCAGTATGCGACACTTGGGAAGTTTTGCCGTGCATAAGTTCTTTGGCTCTCGTTATATTACCGCCAAATACTTGACCAATACTTTGATGCCCTAAGCACACGCCTAAAATGGGCATCGTTTCCCCAAGTTGCTCAATTATTAATTGTGAGATACCTGCATCTTCTGGGCGCCCAGGTCCTGGAGATATGACAATTCCATCAGGAGAGAGGGCACGCAGTTCTTCGATTGATATTTTATCATTGCGAAAAACTTGGATATCTGCTGCAACAGGAAAATCTGCTGCAAGCTCTCCTAAATATTGAACTAAGTTATATGTAAAACTATCGTAGTTATCGATGACTATTAGCACCGTGACAATAGCTCCTGTATTTTATCAATCAAAGCATTGTCTATGATTCTTGCAGGATTTTAAAGCCATCTCAATACGATAATCAAATTTTATTAACTATAAACCTGAATTTTTATAATATAATTGTACTGATTGAGTTTTAATTACAGTTGTGCCAGTACAAGCTTGACTAATGGAGGTAATAAAAGTGTCGCTGCAACAAGTACTGCAACTAAAGCTGAAATTAGTACGGCAGCAGCTGCACAATCTTTTGCGATTTTAGCTAGTTCGTGATACGTTTGTTTTACTGTTAAATCAACAAGTGATTCAATGGCTGTGTTCACTAGCTCTAGAGCTAAAACTAAACCGCTAGTTATGGCAATTACAGCGATTTCCACACCTTGTAAATGTAATAGAAGTGAGAGTCCAATGGCTAATGTCCCAACACAAACATGGATGCGAAAATTACGCTGTGTTCTAAATGCGTAACTGACACCAGCCCAAGCATATTTAAAGCTAACAAATAAATTTGAGGCAACCTTCCAGGATAGTTGCCGTTCTTCGGACACAACAGGCTCTATCGGGTTAGGTTTAGTTAGTGGTGTTAATTTCTGCGACATAGACATACAAATAGGTAATTAAGATAGCAAAATTGGTTTTAATCTAATATACGCTTAAGATGACAGCAGCCAAGTAAAGTATGGCACTAGTACAGGTCGCTTTCATCGATATTTTGGGCTAACTATACAAAAATTTTAGACATAGGTGACAAGTTAATCAAAAATTTATCTCCAATTAACATAAATTTTATACACTTACTTTAAGAAGCGCTTTGCCGCCTGTGCCAAGCTGTACCTAGCACCACCTAAACTAATGCAAGCAAATCTTAACACTAATTTATATCAATAGAAATACCTACCTGATTCAGCATTGTCAACTGCTGTTTTAACATTCTTTCTAGTGATTCGTCATCCGGATGGTCCCATCCCAGTAAATGTAGCAATCCATGTGCGCTTAACCAAGCAAGCTCAGTTAATAGCGTATGACCTTGTTGTTGCGCTTGTAAGAATGCCGTTTCTACGGAAATAATGATATCGCCCAAGTATAAAGGTGAATCATCTTGCTCGAAATCAGGAGAGTCAACCTCCAATGCTGCAAAAGCTAGTACATCTGTTGGTTTATCTTGGTGACGATACTGAGAGTTTAAAGAACGAATTTCCGCGTCGTTTGTCAAACGCAATGCTATCTCATAACCTGAATGTTCAGATGGCGCCTCAAATTGGTTTAATTCTAACCAAGCGCTAAACCAATTTTCCCAAGTTTCTAAGGGAACTTGAGCATCGTTATAAATAACGCGCGTTTCTTCGCTGTCGCGAAGTTCATCAAAACAATTTTGTACACACAGTTCAACCAACACGGTTAATTTATCAATCCCACATAACAAACATTTTTGAAAACACAGAAGCTTTAATTAACGGGTTAGGTAAGCTAGCCCAATCAATACAGCTAATAACCCCACGGTTGTTAAAGCAAAATGCTTGAGAGAGGTAAGACGCTTTTGCACCATGTTTCGCATGGCGAGCTTGACGTAACTGGGTTTTGGTTCGGTAGAAGAATTACTCATAATGATTTGCTCACAAATCCTCATTATTAATGTAACAGTTTGTTGATAATATGGCGTGCCAGTTTGCCAATGTAGAGACGTGACATGTCACGTCTCCACAACAGGTTACGTTTCGACCAATTGATTTTCTTGTCTGAGGTAGGACTGAATAAACGGGTCGATTTCACCGTTCATGACATCGTTGATGGCTGTGGTTTCCAAGTTGGTACGTAAATCTTTAACCAGTTGGTAAGGGTGAAATACGTAGTTACGAATTTGGTTGCCCCAAGATGCCTCTGCGATATCACCGCGAATTTCGGCAATTTCTTTGGCACGCTGTTGTTGGGCTATAACTAATAGTTTGCCTTTCAAGCGTGCGAGAGCTTTATCTTTGTTTTGTAGCTGACTGCGTTCTTCAGTACAGCGTACAGCTATACCAGTAGGAAGGTGAACGATACGCACGGCAGTTTCTACTTTGTTGACGTTTTGTCCACCTTTACCACCTGAGCGAGATGTGGTGATTTCTAAGTCTTTTTCTGGTATGTCTAGCTGGACACTACTATCAATTTGTGGCATCACCTCAACACCAGCAAAGCTGGTTTGTCGTTTGCCGTTGGCATTAAAGGGTGATATTCGCACTAAGCGGTGCGTTCCCATTTCTGAACGTAAGTAACCATAGGCATAACGCCCAGTAATTTCGATTGTCGCAGATTTTATTCCTGCTTCATCGCCTTCGGATTCTTCAACGAGGTTAACTTTGTAACCGTGGTCTTCACCCCAGCGAGTGTACATTCTTAGTAACATCTCCGCCCAATCTTGAGCGTCTGTACCACCTGCACCTGCGTTGATTGATATTACGGCGCCTTCTTTATCGTAAGTGCCGGAAAGTAACTGTTCTAATTCCCAATTATCGAGTTCACGGTTGAGTTTATTGACGGTTAACTCTGCTTCTTTGAGTAACCCTTCGTCAGTTTCTAACTCCAACAGTTCGACGACAGCTTTAGTATCTTCTAAGTTACTTCGCCACTGTTGATACTGTGATAGGTGTGCTTTTACTTCATCAAGTTCTTGCATTGTTTGCTGCGCTTTGGCTTGGTCGTTCCAAAACTCAGGTTGCGCTGAGACTTGTTCTAAATCTTGAATTTTGGCTGTAAGTGCGGGTAGGTCAAAGATAGTCCTGGGTTTTACCCAGGCGGCGAGACAACGTTTCAATTTCGCGTTTGAGTTCTAATACGTCCATAGGACTTGTTGAATTGGATTGTATTTACGATTATTACACGGTTGTAGAGACGCGATGTTCCTCGCGTCTCTACATTACGATTATGAGTCTTTATCAAAAATTTATCGTGATTTCACGGTTTGCTGATGTATTTTGTCGCGTTATCGTCGCTGGTATATGAAAATGATACATGTAAGGCAATAATCATACGTAATGAAAAAAACTTTTAAATATAGCATTATTGGGCTATTTTCTTATCTATTCTCTGCTGTCCCTGTAGTAGCACAGACAACAAATGATTCAGTAATTCCTCGATTTAGTGGCAGTTTCACTAGTACAGGCGCTGGATATCAAGAGCCTTATTTTGGTATTGAAGGGTTTATTCCATTTCAAAACGCTACGAATGATAACTTAACTTTTTTAGAAGGGCGCCTGTTAGTATCCACCGATGCAACAATGGGAGGTAATGTATTACTAGGGCATAGATTTAGTGCTTCTAATGATGCCGTATGGGGTGGTTATGTTGCTTATGATATTCGCGATACAGGTAATAAAATATTTAACCAAATTGGTTTAGGGATAGAACGATTAGGAAAAAACTGGGATATACGCGCAAATGGTTATATTCCTGTAGGTAATAGCAAACAAGTTATTTCTGAGTCTTTTCGCGGTTTAGGATTTACAGGCAATAGTTTTCTACTAGATGTAAATAGACAGTTTGAAGTAGCTCTTGCTGGGTTTGACGTTGAAGCAGGAGTGCCAGTCGCGCGTTTCGGTACAGGAGACTTACGCGCGTATGGAGGAATGTATTATTACACAGGGGAAAGTGTTGGGAGTGCATTAGGAGTGCGAGGAAGGTTAGTAGCAAACCCTACTAATAATGTTAGTTTAGGTTTGATGTTACAGCATGACTCCATTTTTGATACGAGATTAGTATTTAATGCCAGTGTTGATTTTGCTGGTAGTTCACGTCGTGTTTTCAAAGATGATGTTAGAACGCGATTAGCTGAATCTGTGCAGCGAATTCCAACTATAGGGGTTATTGGTAAAACCGAAAATACTCAAGAACCTGCAAGTAATGCCCAAACTGGTAAACCTTTAGAGTTTCGTTACGTTACTCCAGGTACAGGAACAGGTGATGGAACGATTGAAAATCCTACGGGTAATATTCAAACTGCTTTGAGTGTTGCGAAACCTGAAGATATTGTTTATGTGGAATTTAGCAACTCTCCGAATGAAGGATTCAGTATTCCTGATGGTGTTCAGGTACTATCCAACGCACTGCCACGCTTTGTAGAAACACGTGAACTTGGAAAAGTA
Organism: Calothrix sp. HK-06; assembly: GCF_001904745.1. GTDB lineage: Bacteria > Cyanobacteriota > Cyanobacteriia > Cyanobacteriales > Nostocaceae > Dulcicalothrix. Next base: position 127,573 of record NZ_MRCD01000004.1, on the reverse strand, counting down.
CAAATACCCAATTCGGGAACTGGGCAACTACCCATTGTTAACGGTACTGTAACGATGGGCAATAATACTACACTTGAAGGGTTCGCAATTATTAACGCGACAGGTAACGCTATTCAAGCTTCGAGTGTTAGCAATCTAACTATTACTAATAACCAAATTACTAACCCATCAGGGCAAGGTATTAGTCTCAACGGTGTAGGTGGACGTAATATTATTAGCAATAACACAATTCAAAACACAGGTAGTCAAAGCATCTTCCTCCAAGGGTTTGGAAATAATCAGCAGTCATTTAACGTTGAGAATAACATCATTAATAACAGTCGCTCACAAGGTATTTTTGCCCAAGCGTCAGATACTTCACAGCAGCAAGTTAATCTTAAAGATAATTTAATTACAAATAGTACTGGTACAGGCGTTTTTGTTCAAGCGAATAATAACGCGACTCAAACTATCAATATTACAGGTATTGAAGCACGCGGAACTGTTAAAGATAGTGTTGGTGATGGTGGACAAGGTATATTTGTAACAGCAAACGGCGCCGTACAGCAAAATTTGAAAATAGAAAACAGCACAGCTAGCGATAATGCTGCCCAAGGTATATTTGTATCAGCAAATACTGGCGCCAAGCAAACCTTCACCATCGACAACTCAACGGCAAACCGTAACGCAGGACAAGGTGTGTTTGTCCAAGCAAACGGTAGCTCACAGCAAGAATTTACCATCAATCAAATAACTGCTAGTAATACGGCTAAAGATAGTAACGGTGATGGTGGTCAAGGTATATTTATTGCAGCAAACGGTGGACAGCAAAAGTTTACTTTAAATAGCCCAGTAGTTACAGATAACTTATCGCAAGGTTTGTTTATTTCTGCAAACGATGGCGCCAAACAAACCGTTACAGTAAATCAACCAACAGTGAATAATAATAGCGGTCAAGGAATATTTATCCAAGCTAATAGCTCAACCCAAGAATTAGAAATCAAACAAGCTGTAGTTAATAATACTACAAGAGATAGTAACGGTGATGGTGGACAAGGTATATTTATTGCAGCAAATGGTGGCGCCCAACAAAGCTTAAAGTTAGATAATCCTACTGTAACTAATAGTGCTGGGCAAGGTATATTTATTGGCGCCAGTGGTAAATTAGACACACCGCAAACTCAGCAAACAGTTACACTAACCTTACCGAATATTAACGGTAGTCGCGGTCAAGGAGTATTTGTTCAGCTAAACGACAACGCTAAACAAGAATTTATACTCACCAACGGTAAAATTAACGACACAAAACTAGATAATAACGGTGAAGGGGGTCAAGGAATATTTGTCCAAGCTAATGGTACACAGCAAAATATTAATATTAACAATACGCAAATTAGTAATAGTGCAGGGCAAGGAATATTTGTGCAAACTAACGGCACCGCTACTGCAAAAGTGAGCATAAATAGTAATACAATCACTAACAGTGGTAATAATGATATCTTCCTACAAGCTAACGGAAGCTCTCAAATGACCGCACTTACTGAATTAAATAACTTAGAAAATCAAGTAATAAATTCATTGAGTGCTGCGAATAACAGCGATAAACCAATGTGTTTAGCATTAAGGAATAATAAAACTACTACAGGTTTTGTGCTTCAACGTAATAGTGGCGACTTTTTGGTAGTTGACCGCGATAATATAGGCGCTGCGACTTTTCTACCAGGTAAAGATAGTTTTACAAATATAACAAATTGCCCCTAATTGTCATCAGTCACGCCGCGTGAAGCATCTCTATTTCTCTGTGCCTTTCCACTGTAGCAGGTAGAAATTTTAAAATGTCAGGCGCCAGATTTTTTTTACTTCCTTGATATTGTACTGGATGTGGAATTACCATCTCACGCTGGAACAAATGAACTTAATTCAGCTTATCACGGCAGTTGCACATCTAAGCAAGATTTTTATATAACCGCGCAAGAATGGGGTATATACTCTGCTGCTAAATCTACGCAAGAAGCTATGGAAAAATTTAAGTCCAGTAGAGCTTAGATTAGCTGGTTAAAAGCAAATAAAAATGCTGTACTAGTAGTCTATGTCATTAGTTTTGGGTAGTTATTGCAGAATTAAACCCACCCCCTACCCCTCCCCGCAACGGGGAAGGGGGAAAAGTTTATAGAATTTTGCTCCCTCCCCGCAATGAGCAAAGGGAAAAAAGTTTATAGAATTTTGCTCACCTCCCCTGGAAAGGGGAGCGGCTGGGGGTGGGGTTTGAATTTGCGCCAACTCCCCAAAATTAATGATATAGACCATAAGAAGCAAAAATGTCGAGAATGAAGATGAAACGGGCAATATAGGCGCCCATCTCACAAAACAGTAAAGCAAGATTTTGATATAACCGCGCAAAAATTGAGTATGCTTTACAAACCAAAATTCCCTAAAGTGTAAGTAACACACAAACAGGGAATTAAAGAAATGCCTCTTAACACCTATTACACACTTGGACGTTCTGGACTGCGCGTAAGTCCTCTAGCATTAGGCGCCATGACTTTTGGTACCGAATTGGGATGGGGCGCCGACGAAGATAGCGCACGTCAGTTGTTTAATACATATATAGATGCAGGTGGTAATTTTGTTGATACCGCTGATTTGTACACCAATGGTACCAGCGAAACTTGGGTTGGCAAATTTATTACTGAGCATAATCTCCGTGATAAGGTCGTAATTGCCACTAAATTTACTTACAATGCTCAATTGGGAAACCCTAACGCAGGTGGTAACGGACGTAAAAACATTCTACGCGCGGTAGAAGGTTCATTGAAAAGACTCGGTACTGACTATATAGATTTATATATTCTTCACACATGGGATACAATTACACCTGCTGAAGAAGTAATGCGGACGTTCGATGATTTAGTTTCTGCTGGCAAAGTGCGACATATTGGGTTGAGCGATACTCCTGCTTGGTATGCAGCACGCGCGCAAACTATAGCTGAATACCGTAACTATGAACCAATTTCTGCACTGCAACTAGAATATTCCTTAGTTGAACGCAATATTGAGCGCGAACTTATCCCTCTTGGTCAACAGCTAGGAATGGGAACAATGGTATGGAGTCCATTGGCAAGTGGTTTACTTAGTGGTAAATATAAACCAAGCGAATCTGGATTTACTGGAGAAGGGCGCCTTGATACTACACGCGGTATTAGTAACCCAGCATTTCAAAAAATTAGTGAACGCAACTGGAAAATTGTCACAGAACTTGAAAGCGTATCTAAAGAACTTGGACGCAGCATGGCACAAGTAGCTGTAAACTGGACTGCTAACCGTCCTGGTGTCGCAACGGTTATAGTCGGCGCCTCAAAATTATCCCAATTAGAAGACAATATCCAAGCATTAGATTTTGAAATTCCCATAGAATTAGCAAACCGCTTAGAAACTGTTAGTCGTCCAGAACCACAGTTTCCTTACAGTTTCTTTGGCGCCGAAATTCAAGGAATGATTCATGGTGGTGTAAAAGTTGGCGATAAACCTGCGGGATATCAGCCAAATGTACTAATTGAATCTGCTGGTGCAGGTGTCTCGTAATTAAACAATTAAATGTAGAGACGTTACATGTAACGTCTCTACACAAATAAATCCCATATGGATAAATTACGAAGAACAGCTATATTTGGCGCCATCGCTGGACTATCAGGACTTTTAACCCTTAGCAAAACCCAAGCCAAGCAAGTAGATAATGCAAAAATGGTAATAGACCGTGCAGAAATAATCGATGCTGTTAATATTATTGGTTTAGGTGGCGATTTACGCGACTGGAAATTATGCCGTGCAGCTTTTGCCGATAAAGTATTAACAGATTACACTTCTCTTAATGGTGGTACACCTAATACAACCCAAGCAGATACATTAATTGCTGGATGGCAATACTTTTTTAGTAAAACCTTTAAAACTACACAGCATATGATTACCAACCATGCTGTCAAGGTAAACGCAAATACAGCTACATGTACTTCGCATTTTCAAGCACACCATGTTTATTTAGATGGCGCCAAAGGTAGTTGGACACTTGGCGGATATTATAATCATACCCTTGCCCGTATTAATGGAAGCTGGAAAGTTACAGAAATGAAAATGACATGGACTTGGGAACAAGGTACTCGTCCCGGTTGATTAATTTGATTATGCACTCTAAAACTTTTATCCTTAACGCTTCATGGGATGGACTTGATATAAAATATCTAAACGCAGGAATTCCTCTAATGGACGGTGATAGTTTAATTGTGGGTGTTGTGATACTTGATAATACCTTAGAACAATTTGATGGGATTCACGGCGCCTGTATTAACCACATGAAAGAATATCTGCTCTTTACTTTGAGTCGATTTCGATTTGAGCAAATGACTGACCAAATAATAACTTGCTTAAATCAATCTTATATTCATCAAACCAAAATTACCGACCCCTCAATACTACATATGGCAAACTTGCTTATAACCGAGATTCAATATCCAAATCTCTTAAGTCAACAATTTGTTTATTCAATCGTTACGGTTTTAATTACAAATTGTTTTCTTTACTTAAAATCTTAAAATTGTCATACTAAACGAATCTTAAAATTGTCATACTGAACGTAGTGAAGTATCTAATAAATCTCAAAGTTAAAAGAGATTCTACCCTGCGGGAAAACTCCATTTACGCTACGCGATGAATGACAAATTTCAAATTATGTAAAGAAATCAATATTACCATTTAAAACATCTCTAATCGCATTAGTCTTTCTTTTTGTACGCCAATCTTTTACCACCTCTTTGGAGTAAAAAAGATATTCTCGAACAGTTTTAAGCTTCGGCGCCACATCTGTTGGTATAATCTCATCTAATTTCACACCTTTAAGGTGCATAATTATATTTAGCTTACTTTTAAGAATTCTCAAAGCGTTTTCTTGATTCATTTTAAGTTCAAAGGCGCCGTTACAGAATGCCTCTAACTTTGTTCGCTTGTGAATGACCTGTACACCCGTATCAAACCTATCATACTTGCTCTTCACATGGCGCCATGACCAACCACTTATATCTAAATCCTGTTTTTGAATTAATAAATCATTTGACATAACAGGGATAACTTCGACTGCTGCAAAGTGCGTAATCTGTACTATCGTACTGATATTTGAGTTGATTCGCTTACATCGGTGGATTCCAGTAATCATACATTCGCCATAAATCTTTTACCCATTGCTGCGGTTGTGTTGTTTCAATCGCAGAAATTATTATGAAAACTGATGATTTTGTAGTGTATAATACTATAGGTAATGTTTTGGCAAAATTTTGCTGTTCGAGTAAAATTTTTTGACTGAGTGTTACATAATATTACGTTATTGAATAATGTAGCTCTATAGTGTAAAATTCTACCGCCCCTTAATTTTTGTGATAAATTACTGAAATTTCGAGTTATAGGCAGAGTTTTTTGAAAAAGACATAAATTTTTCCCACATTGTAAAATTGTTGCTCCATTTTGGGTACAACAAGAATAAGCAGAGTTGAATGATGCTTGTGGGACTTATAATAAAACGCTAGAAGATTGGAATGATAAGCGATTGAGGCGAATTGCACTTCAAATTATTCATCCACAACGCTCAAACTAAAATTTGCTTAGAACAGAATATCCCGGAAAAGATAACCGTATAAATACTGACCGTGGGTTTGACCCCTCCAGCAAGTTCAGTAGAACAACGAATGGTGTCTAAAAGCGTCAGTAAGGAAAATAATTACAGCTTAGATGAAAAATTACGCGACTTCGATAAATCAGTATCGGGGTTAATTAAAAGGATATATTATATGGTCGCCAATCAGTCGTATATGCGGTACGGCAATTGTGAAAGCGGAAATCGCTCTACAATGCCTTCTGATAGCATGGAGCTATTGCTCACTTATCATCAAAATCCCTCTATAAAACTTCGTAATGAATTAGTCCAGCTACACACTGGTTTGGTTCGTAAAATGGCGCATAAGTTTAGCCATCAATGTAATGAACCTTATGAGGATTTGGAACAAATTGGTTACTTTGGTTTAATTCGCGCAATTGAACGCTTTGACCCTAGTCAAGGTTATGCTTTTAGCTCGTTCGCTGTACCTTACATTCGCGGTGAAATGTTGCACTTCTTACGTGACCGCAGCACTTTACTAAAAATTCCTCGTCGTTGGCAAGAATTATATAACGAAGGACAGAAAGTTCGCAAAGATTTGGCGGAGTCTTTAGGGCGCCCACCTAAAGATTCAGAAATTGCTGACCTACTTGATGTACCATTACACGAATGGCAAGAAACAAAACTCGCTGCCCAAAATCGGATGCCATTGAGTTTAGATGCTACCGTTGTTCACTATGTAGACTGCCAAATTACCTTGGGTGAAGCATTACCCTGTCCACGTTCCACTTCTGTACAGCAAGAAGAAGAAGAACGTCAGCAGTTACAAGGCGCCATTACACAGCTTGAAGATAAACCTCGGATGGCAGTAGAACTAGTGTTCTTAAAAGAGCTTTCGCGTAAAGACGCAGCTAAAAAAATTGGCACAAGTCCAATGACTGTAACGCGATATCTGCAAAAAGGCATTCAAGATTTGATGTATATGATGCAATCTCAGCCAATAGCTGCTAATTCCTAAAAAATTTAGTACCAGAGCGTAAGTATGGTTCTTATATGCCGATATGTATTGTACTTTGTAACTAACTGCCCAAATTTTAACGTTATTTTTAGCTCAAGCGTCTAACAAAATAAATCGTCGCCCTGATTTAGTGATTCATTTTAATTATTACGACTTTTTCGTTCTTTTTTCAAAGAACATAATGCATTGTTGACAGAAACAAGTGCAAATTGTGCAGCGTCAAAGTCAGAGTTTGTTTTTAACAACTGGCTTACTGTTTCTAAGTCGTATATCACCTGTTCTAGTTCCAACACAGATAAAAAATTTGCTTTATCTTGGAAGTGTAGAGCAATAATACCCAAATTTAAAGCCGTAGTGATGCGAGTATTGGTGTCTTCTTTTTCAAGCATCTGCATCAAAATATTCATACTATGAGTGGTATGCGAGCCGATTTTGATTAATGCTTTAGCTGCATTGATTTGAACGTGTAAGTCCTCGTCTTGCAAAGCGTTTACTAAATATGGCGCCGCTGAATTCGCTAATGTACCAAACATACCTAAACCGTCAGCAACAGCAGCACGCACTCGCGTATCTGTATCTGTTAATGCTGCAATTAATAGTGGTACAGCAAAACTAGCTTCAGCGATATTAGGTAAAGCTAAAGCCGCTTTTGCACGTACTCCTGGATAGTTATCGTGTAGAGCAGCAGCTAGATGTACAGTAGCTTTAGGATGACGAATATGACTTAAAGCTTCTACAGCTTTCGCACGTACCCATTCATCAGAATCTTCCAAACTCATAATTAGTGGTTCAACAGCAATTATAGCTTGAGAACGAAAACAACCAAGTGCAAACGCAGCAGTCGCGCGCACCTGCGAGTCTGTATCTTGTAAAGCATTAATTAGTGCTGGAATCGCTTTGCAGTCACCAATTTTGCAAAGTGACTCAATCGCGTTGATGCGAACCGTCACGTTGTCATGTTTTAATAAAGTAATCAACTCAGAAACGGTCTGTTTATCTTGTTCCATTGGCGGTAAAGTTGTCTTAACAGCATCCGAACAACCCCATGATTTAAGTTGCCATTTTTTAATAACCATAAGCGATTGCTTCACAAGATTTTTCATGACTATGAAACGCTAGAAAGAAGCTGCAATTGTCATGGTTCTGCATCCTGGATTTTTTCTAGGTAACAAAGAGCTTACATTTTATTTGCCACTAGTAATATTTGTATCTTTCGTATCAATTTCGGAACAGGGTTTTGGTTTGAAACTAGTAAGTATAATTACCCTTCGCTAGAGTTTAATTAGAAGTTAAATCGCAAGGTTTACAGAACTCAATTCAGGTGTTTTGTACTAATACACTCTTAAAATCTGAATTACGGAAAATTCTCAAACTTTTATTTATTTTCTTCCATCGCGTAAAAATTTGGGCACCAAAATTGTAAAGACGCGATATATCGCGTCTGCATTTATTCTACAAACGTGATAAACAGGAGACGTGATAAATCACGTCTCTACATTTGTGGGAATTCGCGTGCTGTAATACTCGGTCTTAGCATATACTCCAATAATGCTGTCGCCTACTTCAAAAAATGTGCCATTTTTTTCATCCTCACTAAACTGTAAATTTGGATATTTTGCTGCAAGCTCAATAGCTGAAAGCGCTTTGCCATCAATTTGGTCGGGTAAACTTCCTGTGGAACCGATGTAAAAAATAAGCGGTGAAATATTTTCGCGGTAAACCCTATCTATATGATGACTCAACTTGGTATTTGCCGCTGTAAAAGCTGCTACCGTTTCTTCTTTATTTACCGAAATACCGTTTCGCTTGGCTTCTAATATCTTATAGTCGGCGCCTGCACCAACTTTATTAAGTATTGCACTAACGATACCGTTATTCTCAAAGCCAAGAAAGTCATCAAAAATAGGCGCCATCAAATCATCTACTGCTGTAATTTTCATACGCGCGGATGGTGACTTACGTCGGAAGCTAATGTTTTCTTCCCACGTCATTTCAAATTTTGCCTTTTGGAACGCTTCACCCGTTTGAATATTGTAAGCACAATACATTCTATCAAGGAATTGATTCGCGCTCATTAATTTACTAAAGTTGAGAATATCTCGATTACCGATATCAATTTTATAGCTAACACGTGTATCAATTACACCCGTGGCTAGCGCTGTGTTAATATCAGTATACTCATTTGTCGTTGGGAAATTAAGATACACATTTTTTGACAAATAATGTTTTTGCAATTCATCTAATTGGTCAGGGATATATACATCTGATTTCTGCTTGAGATGTGCCCTGATAATACTTAATAGCACTTTCATCTGAGCAAGTTCATAAAATAACCCATCTACATTATTGAAATGTGCATCAAATGTTACCAATGGTAAATTATCGAATAAAATTTCATACTCAGAGCGAAAATCAAATTTTTCTGCTAGAATTACACCCTTAGCTTTAAGTATATCAAAAGTATTCTTGGCACTTATTTTCACTCGTAACGACCTGATATTAACTTCACCATCACTTACAACCGTATAATTATTAAACGTGTAAAGGTCATTTGCTAGTAAACCTGCTACTTCAATAATTGGTGTTTTATCTTCTGCTGTCACCAATTTAACTCGACGTTTTATCAACATGTTAATAGTGGCAGTATTGCGGTTAAGTTCAAATGTCCCCATATCAACATACTCACCTGCATCAATATATTGAGTTTTCAACCAAGGTTCTATCAAGTCTCCCTTAGTATTACGTACACCTTTTATACGCTTAATTCCTTGATGTTGGTAGTTTTCGTGTAAATGCTTAAAGTTGATAATTATACTGTTGCGATGCTCTTCTAAGATTTTAACCAATTCGAGCAGGGATATTTTGGCGCCTGTTTTAATTTCCATATTTCTAGCTTCCCTGGATATATTTTATGAACGAATAAACGAATAAACCATCCGTTACATGTGTTGTATCCGTTGCAATGCAGATATTACAAAATGTTTACTCTACACTTATGCGCCCTATATTTACAGTCGTAGCGGCGCCGTGAATAATTATATAATACTATAGTACTAATAAATTGTCAAGGTTTTAGGTGTAAGGTGCTGTCCATAACAGTATACTTTTTTATACAAGTTTAAAAAAGTACTTACGAAATATGAAATAAAAATCACTAAAATTAAGTAAGTTAGACGACAAATCAGGCTTAAGAGTCTATCATGAGGTATTTTATGCACCGCCAGCTTTTTTCGGGTACTGCTTTTGCTGTAATAGTTACTACATCACTACTCGAAATGGCTCCCAATTTTGCAGTGACTAAGAGTAGTTGTTCGATGCAGCATGATGTAAAGCAGTTAAAAGCAAACTGGGATAAGAAGAATAAGTTAAATTTTTTGGTTTTGGCAGGTGGTGGCGCCCCAGACCATAATGAAATAGCTTTAGAAAAGAACGTTCTTTATTTTCAACGAACGCTTAGTTTATTGGGATACGACCAAAAGGACGCATCGGTATACTTCGCCAATGGTAATGATGGTGAAGCGACTATTCGGTATATAGATGATGCGGGTAACGAGAAATTTAAAGTGCCAGCTATTCCTGAACTTAAAGGCGCCTCAACTTTAGATAATTTAAGTAGCTGGGTACAACAAGCTAGCCAAACTCCGAAAAAACCAATATTAATGTATTTTACAGGACATGGAATTCTTAACAAACAAGATTTAAACAATAATGCGTTGACGCTTTGGAACCGTAAATCAATGAGCGTTAAAGAATTTTCGACGATGCTTGATAAAATGCCGCAAGAAACACCTGTAGCGGTAGTAATGGCGCAGTGTTTTTCTGGTTCTTTTACCAATTTTATCTATACTGGGGGTAATCCGCAGCGTCCAGTTGCACTACAAACACGGTGTGGTTTCTTTGCGACTGTTAAAACACGACCTTCGGTAGGATGTACACCACTTGTTAACGAAGCTGATTACAAAGATTATAGTTCAAGCTTTTTTGCTGGGTTGAGCGGTAAAAATAGAATTGGACAACCTGTAGCTTCAGCAGATTATAACAAAGATAATAAAGTTTCTTATGCTGAGGCTCATGCTTTTGCTAAAGTTGACGAGCAAACAATGGATTTACCTATTTCGACTTCAGAATCTTGGTTACAAGAAAAAGCTAGCTCTCTTGATATAGAAAGAATAATGCAGCAACCGATAAGCGAAATTATTAGAACTGCGCGTCCAGAGCAAAAGTATGTAGTTAATTCGATAGTCAAAATGTTTAATTGGAATTCTACCAAGTCTTATGCTGATAATTACGACCACTTAAGCGCTTCGGAGTATGATACCGAAGAGAAACAAGCTTATTTAAAACGTTTGGGTATGGAACTTATAGATATCAGCATGGAAAGTCATATTCGTAAATCTGGTTCGCGTTTAGAAATTGCGACTTTGGATAAATTGCTACGTTGTGAAAGTTCGGCACCGCAATAACTCCTAACTCCTAACTTTTAACTCCTAACTATTAAAAATTTCTAGTATTTGGCGACAAATTTGTTTGAGTCGTTCTCCGACTTGTTCAGATGGCATGGTGGCGCCTACAAATTTCCAGTTTTCTACTGTAGAAAGGCGCCAAGCTTCACCACGATGGTCGAAACCAGCGACTTCAACACCAACGCAAAAACGCGAATTAGTTTCTGGGTCTAAGTGCAAACGAATTTGAAACAGTAAACTGCGAACACGCCACGACCGACTAATACCGGGAAAATGAAAACCAATATCAATCGAGTCAGGGTCAATTAACTCGCGAGTATCGGGGTCATTGTGCCAAGGCTTAAGGTCAGACTTAGCATCTGGAAATTCGCGCTTGAATAAATTAACTACCGTGGCTATTTTACTAGTGAATTCAAGACTGGTTGCCATTTCAGCTGCGTTCACGAATTGTCCTCCATTCTTACTGCATCGATGATTCCCGAATTTATGACGACACTAAACTTGCTTTATTGGTGTTACAGCTTAACAATACTACACAAAGAAATCAACTTAAAAATTAGCATTTTATAATATTTGTGTCCTTAATTGTATTTTTTGAAACTTTTGATACAAAAATTTTTGAGTTATAGAGGCTTATTGAGCAATTATACTCAATTTTACTTGTAAGTGATAAAAGTTGCCAGTTTTGTAGTATGTAAGTTATGAGCTAGTAAAATCAGGTATGTTCATAAAACAAGAATTACCAATAAGCACTCGTAAACAAGGCCGCTCCGATCTAAAATGACAACTGTTATATGGCTATCAAATCGTATGCAGCTTATGGCGCGTCAACGGAGCATAATTTCTCTAATACTGGTATTTTTGGCAACTTTCTTAATGAGTTGTGGTGGACCCACCGTTGCCACTCCACCTCCGACCTATACGCAAGCGCAACTGGTAAAGATTCAGGGATATTTAACTGATATCAAAGCAGTACGTGAGCGTAAATCAGAACTTGGAGAGTTAATTGACTCTAAACAATGGATTAAGGTGGGTAATTTTATACATGGACCAATGGCGGAAGCGCGTTTGGACATGACATATATTGTTCCTAACTTGCTGTCATCTGAACAGGCGCCTGCGCGTAAAGTTGCACGCGATGTGTTCGACCACTTAGTCAAAGTTGACCAAGCAGCTTCTTCTGGTAATCAGCTTGTTGCTGCCAGCAACTTTGAAGCGGTATATTCGGATATTGACAAATTCCTGAATTTAATGCCGTCTAAGCTTAATTCTAGTGAAGAAGGTTAATCTGGAATAAAGGGGCTAGGGATTAGTCCCTGGTCTCTTACTCTCAAATCATGTACATAGCAATTATTGGATGTGGCGTTGTCGGCGCCGCAATAGCATACGAACTGAGTCAAGTTCCGGGATTAAAAATTACAGTTTTCGACCAAAAACCGCCAGCACAAGCTTCAACAGGGGCGGCATTAGGTGTATTAATGGGCATTATTAGCCACAAGACTAAGGGTAAAGCGTGGCGAATGCGAGAACAGAGTATTGCTACTTACTCTGAGTGGGTTCCCAAGCTAGAGGCTGTTTCTGGGCGTAAAATACCTTTTAATCGTCAGGGAATCTTGATGTTACTCACTCCTGAAGAAATTTCTAAAGGGGAATCACAATGGGAAAATTTAGCAGCAATTCGTGCTAAACAAGGTTGGCAATTAGAAGTATGGGACACAGCGAAACTCAAGCAAGCATGTCCGCAGCTAAATACTGAACAAATTACTGGCGCCGTATATTCACCATGTGACCGTCAACTCGACCCAACGACATTGACATTAGCTTTGGTAGATGCAGCAATGTCAAATGGTGTCAGTTTCAAATTTGGCGTAGAAGTTAATGGGTTTAGTCCTCTAAGTATGAACTCAGAAGAAGTGTGTCAATATGTCGAGACAAGCGCAGGTAAAATATCTGTAGACAAAGTGATTATATCTGCTGGGCTAGGTTCAACTGGATTAACAGCGCAGTTAAATCAAAAAATAGATATTCGTCCTGTATTAGGGCAAGCTATACACTTTCATGTTGGACACGCACTTGGCAACCCAGACTTTCAGCCAGCTATTACAGGGGATGATGTCCATATTGTTCCATGCGGTGCCGGCATTGTACCCGCAACAGATTATTGGGTAGGCGCCACTGTAGAGTTTCCCAACACAGAAGGATATAGCTTACCTCCCGACGTTGAATTATTAGAGTCAGTCAAACAGCAAGCTATTTCTTTTTGTCCCGAACTTAAAAACGCGACTATTACCCGCACATGGTCAGGTTTACGTCCCCGTCCCGAAGGGCGCCCTGCTCCAATTATTGAAAAACTACCTGGGTATAGTAATATTCTTGTTGCTACAGGACATTATCGTAACGGTGTTTTACTGGCGCCTGCAACTGCGGTAACAATTCGTGAGATGATTATTTAATAAAACTAAAATACAAGCAGCACATAAAAAATCGTGTCAATAGCAGAAAAAAAGATAAAAATCGACTCATTAGAATGGTTTTACCGCGAATCTGAACCCATTGGTCGCAGTGATTTATTACCTGTAATATTACTGCATGGGTTAGTATCACAAAGTTACAGTTGGCGAAATATTATTCCAGCATTAGCACAACAGGGAACCCACGCAATAGCACCAGATTGGATTGGATACGGCTTTTCATCTAAACCAGAAAAACGTGACTTTGCGTATACACCCGATGTATTTGTTACTGCATTAGAAAAATTTATCACAGAACTAAAGCTGGAAAGATTTTCTTTAGTCGTTCAGGGTTTTCTAGGTTCAGTTGGCTTACAATACGCTTTACGTCATCCTGAGCAAATCGCTAATATAGCAATTTTGAATGCACCAATTTCTCCAACTGCCAAAGTACCTTGGAAAATTCAGCAACTGGGTTTACCATTGGCAGGTGAAATGATGACCCAAGACCCATTATTAGTTGATAGAACCTTAGAAGGAGGCGCCCGTTATCGTATCGATGACCAACACTTAGATATTTATCGCAAACCATATTTAAAAAGTTCATCATCAGGACGCGCGCTTTTAGCAACTATTCGTAACTTGCAACTAGACAAAGCCATGCAAGAAATCGAAACTGGGTTTAAAGAATGGAAGCAACCAGTATTAGTACAATGGGGAGCAATAGACCCTTGGTTATCTGTAGATATGGCAGAAACATTTACTAAAGCAACATCCAATGGTGAGTTAGTAAAACTTAATAACGTCGGTCACTACCCACAAGAACACTATCACGAAACCATTTTACAAGACTTGTTACCATTCATGCGGCGCTCAGAAAAATCTTAAAGGATTTCTCAATGCCATGCTGATGTTAAAATGTCATGCTGAACGCAGTGAAGCATGTAGATTCTATATTTTGAAATGTCATGCTGAACGCAGTGAAGTATCTAGATTCTATATTTTAAAATGTCATGCTGAACGCAGTGAAGCATCTAGATTCTACCCTGCGGGAAAATTTCGTTTACGCTACGCTCAGAATGACACTGTATAAATCTAATTAATTTGTTTTTGTTAAGTACTCTTTAATTATCCGCAGCATACTTGCGCTACCTTTACTATTGACTAAAAGAATCGGCGCCAAATGTGATGGACGATGTGCTTCAATAAAATTAGTTGCTGCATGTTTTGCGCTAGCTGTCACCATTAAAACAATGTCAGAGTTTTTAACCCACTGTCCTAGTCTATCAGTACCACCTTTATCATGACTGATATTAACTTTTACTTTAGAAGCAGCTTCTAAAATGCTTTTAACCCTTAACGCTGCGGTTTCAGTAAGAGTATAAATAAGTATTGATTTGCCATTGAGTTTTTGAAAAACATCTACTTCACTTTCTTGTTCTACAATTTGTTTATCAAATAACCATGAAAATGCTTCTTCTAACTTTAAGTCTTTAACTAAAGAGCGCAAAATTCCCCATTGTTCTTTGTCGATGCGCCCTGCAAAATTTCGTAAGCTTTCGGCTACAGTAAATAAAGTTTGCTCGCGCACGCTCATATTTGAACTGTAATTTAATACTAGTATATCGAGTAAATCTAATGCCCAATCAACTTTTTTTGGAGATTCATAGCGCTTCCAAAGATCTAAAGCACAGCTGATTATATCTGTATACTTTGTAGCATCTAAACCAAGAGTTAACAGTGCAATTACTAAATCGTTAAACAATACTAAATCGGCATCTCCACCTTCGGTACTTATAACTAATATTTCTAACAACAATTGGTAAAGGTTAAAAAATTCACTCCGAGGGAATAACTCATCCTTTTGGAAAAATCCCAATAAATAAGGAATTGCATTGTGTAGAACAGATTCAGCTTTTGAGCCAACTGTACTTAGTAATTCCTCAAATTCGTATACAGCATTTGGTTGTGCGAGTAAACTAGCAACATCCCATTCGCTATAACCCTGACGTGCAGTAAATAGCGCGCGCTCCCAAGTTGGCTGTTTATCTAGTTGTGATAACCATTCTAACCAGCTTGCTGGAACTGTTTCAGCTAATTGTGTATTTGTTACCTCTTTGGTGCTTCCTCGCAAACGGTTTAAGCAATCTTGGTTCCAACGTAACTTCAAAAAGGCTGTTTGTTCTTCAATCGTAAGCTCATCAAAAGCTTGTAATGCGGTTTTTTCTGCTTCTAATGTTTGTAACTCGTAGGCGCCTTGAAACAGTAAGCTAACTTTACGCTGTGATGGTGGAATATCGCGTAAAACTAAAAAACAGGAGTCAAAATCTGCTTCAGACGCTAATTTTTCGGCTTGTTGTAAAGGGTTTTCTTCATTATAAGGTGTAATATCTGGTAAAGATTCAGCTAATTTTTCTAAGTATTTACGGTCCTCTTCTGTCTCAATTGCTAGTAGCTCATCACGTAAAGCTGGTTTTTTTGGTTCTACGCTTACAGCTAGCAGCATAAATAACTTTAATACTTCTGGAACTTTACTACCAGCACGGGCAGCAAAAAGATTTTGATAACGGGGAAAAACAAATTCTTTAAAATAAGCTATTGCGCTACTAGGAGTGTTTTTTTCTTCAAAGTGCAGAAGTTCAACTTGGTATACTGCTTTTAATAATGCGATTGTAACGCCAAACGGTCTTTTTACCTGTAAAAGGTTGCTAAGTTCTGGAAGTCGCAGTAATTCATTCCATTGTTCTAACTCTGCTAATAGCTGTACATGTAAAAATAAAAGATTGAGCGCATCTAAGCGGCGTTGGTTGGCGAGGTACTGTAGTTCTTTTTCTGCTATATTGCGGGCGCCTGCTTGTAGCGCCATATAAAAATCCCGCAGTACTCGACCTGTTGGACGGGGTATTTCTCTATTATGTTTGACAGAGCGCGCACTTACTTGGCGCATTCGTTCAAGCGCTTGCCAAATTTGAGAAGATTCTGCGTTAAATTTGATTGCATGACCTTGTGTAAATTCATTAACTGCCGCTTCTATTGGATCTTGTAAATTTAGTTGTGCAGTTTGTCCCCGATATGTGGAGTACGTTGGGCCAACAAATGCCATTAATTCTTCGCTCAAACGACGTAACTGTTTTGGTGAAAAAGCAATGCCATACCAATCTACATGCTTACTGTTTGGGCGCCAACACGGAAGGATAGTAGGCAGAGGTTCATTTTGCGTCAACAACTCTACCCAAGGACGAATTTTTGCTTGACTTCCTTCAGCACGTTCAATCTTGCCTAAATCTAGCTGATTACTGCCGCCGAAAAATTGTTCTAGAAAGCTACGTGTACTCGCATTGCTTTTATTCATCACTGTTTTATCCTACACAACTCCCCAACGACTGCCAAAAATTAACTTTTGCTCGGCAATTACTTCTGGGGATGTATCATAAGTTAACGCTTCCTCGTTTACAGTTATACCGTTATAAGTAAAATTCATAGAACCAGCTAGATAATACCCATCTCCTAAAATACCTTTAGAATGAAGCTCATCAGTACTATGGACATAACAGTTAACACCATCAGTTTTGACGCGAAGTGCTTCTAGAAAACTGCGGTTGTGGGTATCTGGACGAGTTGCAACATGTACTATGGTTCCGCGTTGAGTCAGGGTGGTAAGAATTTGAGAAAGTAAAATACGTGAACGGCTCCAAGACGGTTCCAAGCACATAAACGAATTACTGGTATTATCTATAACTTGGATATCAGATATCCACGGTGAAACAAGCCATACACATTTACTAGGAGTAAGAAGTTCGGCAACAAAGATTGCTTGTAGTAAGTTAGGAACTTGACGAGAACTTAAGCGAGAGTGAATATATCGAGAAGGCATTTTATTTTATATTCATTTTTTAAATTTATGGACGTAAAAATTCAAGAATAACTAAACGCAGGTAGTCTAAATTTCTAATATAAGCTTTCATTTGGCCATACTTATCATTACTATCAAAATCAAACTGAGCAACCGTTGGGTCGAGGAACGTAAACGTAGTTTTCCCGAAGGGAGACCCAACCTACGGTTCATTGTATTATTTCTTGTACTCTTAATCTGACTGCAAATCCTTGTGAATATCTAATGACTCCTTCTACGAGTGGGTACACTTGTAAAAAACCTAGTTCTATTGGTTCTGCTACTAATTGTAAGATAGCTAGTTTCAATTCTCCTAGTGCTTCTGGGCGCCCCATTAACAGTACTGACATACCGCAATTAAACGCTGTTTCTATTTGTTGGCGCCAGTCAGTTTCGTCAAGCATAATTATACATTCTGAGGCTTGTAGTACGTTGAGTAAAATTTCTCTATCGGGTTCGGGGAGTACTATGAAGGGATTATATGAGGATAAAGCGCGCGAACGAATGGTGTTTCCTCTTGCCCATAATAGCCCGTAAATTACTTGAAAACGCCAATATGGATTAGGCTGTACTAAACCAAGATGCTGTAATGCTTGGTCTAAGTTGTTATCATTACTAGCTATATAAGCAAATACTCGTGCATCAATTTCAATACCTAAGCGTGTTTCTTCTTGATGCCACAAATGTATTAAATCTAGTAGTAGTTTATCGGTCTGAGGTGTACTTCCTGGACGTAAAATTCTAGCATTGATTGATGTGATAACAGGATGTGTAACTAATATTCCTTGCTCAGATAAAGTTTTACGTAGATTATCACTTGCTTGTTTTAATTCACTATATCCCGAAGCTGCGCGTGCTTCTGCAACTGCATAATTAATTTCATCGTTAGATTCTATTAATTCAAGTAACCGGGTAAGTTCTGAGTCTACTATTTCAAAGTCTGAAGGTTCTAATGCGCTTGTTGCCAAACGGAAAAAGTTAGCTGGGTCTATTGCATACCTTGCTAGTATTTCTTCAATAACTCCACCACCACCTATGGTAGATTCGGTAATCCAAATTTCGTGTATTTCTTCTGTATTATCAAGTTTATCAATAGTAGGGGCGCCTGCATCTATATCTAAAATTAAATCGTCGATGTCAAATTGAGGACATAATTGTCTACATGCATCGAGTAATGCTCCTCCTAATGTTGACTTAAAACGTAGTGCTAGCCATTGTTGGCATTGTTCATCAGATTCTAACCATAAAACTGGCGCCAGGTTGTTTAATATACTTTTAATTTCATCAGTGTTGCAAAGTACTAACAGTTTATCATGTATTTTCTGGCGCCCTTCTACTCTATCTTCGTCTGTTTGCTCATCTTCAAGCAAAGTTTCTTCAATATTTAAAGTTTGGAAGATATTTTCTAAAACGTTTGCCATTTGTAGACCGATATCTTCTTCCTGTAAAATCTCCCATGCTTGTTGTAAAGAAATTTGGTCTTGAAGCGCACGTGCGGTCAGCATTGATATATATATTTGATATAGCCACTCGCGCTGAAAGTAGTTTGTGAAATAAAATAGTTTCACGTCGGCCAAAACGCAATATCGAAAATATGCTGTACGAGATGACCCAGATGTGTGGGTAAGGGGTGAAGGAATGCGAAAACGAAATACTAAACCGTCTACAGATTGAGCGAACCCCACTGCTGCGGGACTATTATCATTACCAACAAAGTCAATAGTAGTATTAAATTCCTCACCTTTTTGGTAATATATAGTGGCATGAGATGCTATTGCAAATCTTCGCACCTCAATTGGAGATTGTTGAGTATGGGTAAAACAAGCAATTTCTGTAATAAGTTTGCTCCAAGACGAACCTTTGGGTATTTCAAGAAGAATTCCAGAAGGTGGTATTATTTGGCTATGCCATTCTAATATTGCATTTGAGGTTATAGAAATATTTCCTGGTATTTGAGTTGGATTTATTGCCCAAGGTCGGTAAGTTGGTATATCTACAATTTTCCCATGTTGCCACATCTGAAAATTTCCAACTGCTTCAAGTTCTGTACAGTATTGTGTTATTGGTGATATTTGTTCTCTATCTTCAAAATTTAGCGGAGCAATCCAGTGACTAGCACGGATGTGTTGTACTCCAAAACGTCGTGATGCTCTCCCTGGTGCAAAGGTTTTCAGCGCTTGAACCATAGGCATTATGTTAATATCTGGGGTGCTGTTTTTGGTTTGGGGAGGTGTTGTAATTATGACTTCGGGCAATAGTAAATCGCTGAATAAATTAGAAGTAACAAAATCTGGTAGGGGTGCAAAGGGAATTTGATAATCTTCTTCTGTATCATTAGGGTTAACAGGAAAGCATTTCCAACCAGATTCTAAACGACGCAGCAAAGTAGGAATTGCTGCCATCATTAATGCCCTTGGTGGTTCCCAAAGTATTGTTTCGACTTCTTCTTTAGTTAAATTTAGTGTTGCTTGTAGATATAACTCTAAGTCACGTTGCGTTGTTTCATTTTCAAGGATATTCTTTATTAAGTTGATTTCTAACTGTTGACGTTTGTTATCATATAATGCTGGTGATGCAAAGTCGTTCCAAACACTGCCTCTATTTGTATTAACTAGCTTCATAGCAACCCAATCCATAAAAGCATAAACAGCTTGAATTCTAATTACATAGCGGTTGGCAATTGGTAGAAAGCGTTTTTCTAGGATTGGACTAAATAGCATATCGTAATTTTGATAAGCTATACGGTCGCGTCCATAGTCAGAAAGTACTACTACAGTCCAAGGTCGCATCGTTCTTTTTCGTCCTGCACGTCCTTTTCGCTGAAGAAAAGAAGCCATATCGCGCGGTGCTTTATGTTGAATAACACCTCCAACATCTGGGTCATTAAATCCGACTTCTAACGATGCGGTAGCAACGATTATATCTGCATCTAAAGCGACTCCTGTATCTTGGGAACTTGTGCGTCCAATACTCAAGGGAACTTCTAAACGATGACCAATTTCTTGGCACATAAACCAAGATTGACCATAAACTAAACGCTCTCTACTATTAGATGCACCATGCGCGCGTAAAGCTGCCAAAGGTAATCTTCCTCTAATTGGGCGCCCCCAACTATTTTGTGCTTCAGTATCTAATAAATTATGAAACAATCGATTTGTAACATCTAAGTCATCAGTAAAAGCAAAAATGCGCGAACCATAAAAGTCTTTGCTAAGTGGTTCAACATTAGGGTCTAGTACACGTCTTAATAATACTGCTGTTAATATACTACTTGATAACAAAGTAGTACCTGATACCGGGTCGCCCCTGAGAACAAGTTGATATTCCATCCCTTCAGCAATTAAGTCATCACCAGGATATATTTCTTCAACCCGACCTAAATTTAAACCAGTAAGTTGGCTAAAAAATTCTGCTGCACTTTCTAACGTTGCCGAAAGTCCAGTATATTGAACTTTATTTTGAATGATGTGTTGCCAACGTCGCAATAAATAAGCAACTTGGGCACCATGTATTCCCGTATAAGTATGTACCTCATCGAGTAATATTATTTGAGGAGTTAAAGGCGCCCTAATTCCAAACACATGACCATATTTTGAATCACCCATCGACCGATTTAACATTTCCGTCGTAGTAAAAACCAGGTCAGGGGGAGTTTTCGCCATTCTATCGCGCGTGAGAATTACTTCCGACTCATGGATAATATTGCGGCAACTTGAATTTAAACAAGTAAGCTTCTCTTTTTTTGCCTCTAAGTCAGTGCGTTGCCAAGATAAAGCACTATCACATTCAGGACATCGTAAATAAGGACAGGTATAACCACCGCTTTCATAATCCCATTTTTCATCTACGTCTTCTAATGTTGCGCTTCGGGGAGTTAAACCAAAAAAGGCGCCGATAATAATTTTACGCTTGTTATTACCTAAAACACTATCAAGGCGCCGTGCTTGTTGATAAGTCTCCGAAAATTGGTCTTTGAGCAGTTCATTACGAGGATAAATAGCTAAACCCTTACTCCAATACTCATCTTTTTTTACCAAACCAGCAATATGTGCCAATGTAGGCAAGTAAAAAGCCAAAGTCTTCCCTGTTCCCGTCCCAGCACAAACAATCATCCCCCGACTTTTTGTACTATTCAAATCGCGCAACATTCTACTCGTCGCGCGTAATTGAAAATCAGCTAATAAAATTTGATTATTATCTGTAGAGGAATCAAGAATAGCTGTTATTGCTTGTTGCCGTATGGGGGTTAATACTTTGTCGTCTTGTAAATTTTCAATTACAGTTTGTAACGTAATGTGTCTTCTAGGATAAACTCTAGGGGTAATTTGTAAACGATAATCGGCAACCATTGTAGGGGCAGTTTGCCAATTATTGCTAGGGAAAAGCTGACGAAGACGCGCAAATAGTCTCACCGCTTCAGCCATGCGACTGCGGTATAGGCGCCGACCTCTGATGTTAAAATCGAATAGAAGGCGCCGTTCCAGCATTAACTCGACTAAATCCCAAGCATCCTCATCAATATCATTATTATCAAGAAATTCTTGAGCGAATTCCTCAATTTCGTCTTCAGAAAACCCACCGTCAACAATACCCCACGAGAGAAGTTGCACCTCTTTGCGCTCTATAGTATCGAGAAATTCCCTAATTAATTTATCCCCATCTGTAACCATATAACGCAAAACTCTCTATAACAGGGAATAATTCCTGAATTATTTATAAAATCGCGCATTGTAGAGACGCGAAATTTCGCGTCTCTCATTGTAATTAACAAGACGAATGTTTTGTTCGTTGAGGTTGATCTGCAATCTGAGCATCAAGGTGTGCTATGAGTTTATCCATCATCTCGTTTGCAACTGCTACCTCAGCACGAGTTTTTCTAAGATTTTCAAGATGTTTAGCTCTTACTTCGGCTGGTGCAATAGTTCTATCCATGTTTAAACCAAGCGGATTTTTAGCGAATCAGAAATATTATACTTCTTAATCCAGTCTTTAACTTCATCAGTCAGAAGTTCTAAAGAGGCGCCTTGGTTTGCAGCAGCTTTAAGCAATTCTAATACACCCAAAGGTACGTCATCCGAATTAAGGTTGCCCCAACATTGCTTTAACTGTTCTATTTTTCGTTCGTACTTTTCAAAGTCAACGTTATTTTTAGGAAATTTAATTTCTTTAATATCTTCGTCTAAACTCCTAATTTGTTGAATAGTAAATTTAAAACCTTTAACTTTTTCTAAAACAGTTAACATCTCACTATTAGCATTAGGAATTTTTTTTTCTTCAAGATAGTTCTTCCAGGCTCGGCTTAATTGCTGCTCAATTATACTTTTTAGGGCTGCTACATTAGATTTTAGTTCATTACCTTTAAATTTGTCATCCCCAATAATCCATTCGGGGTTTTTCTGAAATTCGGCTTCAGCATTAACAACTATAGATAGCAAATCATTTACTTTTTGTAAACCTCCTGTAATCATAATGCCTCTATTCCGAAAGCCTTGCAATGCCTCAACAATTGTTTGAGTTGTAGCAACAGCTTCTGTGATTTGCTTTTGCCTTGATTGAAATACTTGCAAATTCTTAGCGATTTTTTCTTGATTTAACTTATCTTGAGATAATTGAATCAGTTGCTTGGATTTTTCTATAAGCATTATATTTATTCTTTGATTTCGTTAAGGAATTTTTGTAAATTTATCAAACCTTCTTTAATTTCTTGTTGGCAAGATTCGACCAAACCTCCTCCTGATTGGCTTAAATTAGAAATTTGGTTTTGCGCTTCTAAAATAGAAGCGTCAAGAAAATTATTTGTATAACGTATAAAATCTGATGATTCTATAATCACCTTTTCATTATCTTCACTTAGTAACTGAAAAACTTTACCTAGGTTCTTGTTTGTTTCCATTTCTATTTGAACACGCTTCATTGTTTTTTGGTATTCACTAATTGAAGTACGTCGAAATTGGGCTATAATCTTCGTCATTTCATCAAATTTTTTCCATCCACGTACAACTCCAGCATACCCTGCATTTTCTAATGATAATTTTAAACTATCAATTACGCCATCTTTATTCATATTTTCGCCAAAATCTCGTATTAATGATTCATAAATATCAAACTGACGCTTGTATTCTTCTCGAATAGCTACTTCCAAAAGTTCATTGACTTGCTGATAAGCCTTACAAAGCTTATGAAACTCAGATGAACTATTACGATTTTCCAGAAATTTTTTGTAGATATCATCTGGAATATGATGTTGAATTTGCCAGGACTTTCTAATTTTTTCTAAAGGTTCAATAATTTGAATAGTATCAATAATTTGAAATTGAGTTGAACTGCCTTTAGTACAAGCAATTCTGCTTTGGACAATTTCTAATAAGTCCGGACGGCATTTTTTAAGAGAATCAGAGAGTTCTTTCCAGCTTGTTGTGCGCGTTGTGTTATTATTTTTATCTGGTTCAAGAAATAAAGCATTTATTAAGCTTTCTAAAGAATTAGTTGTATGCCCAGTGATTGTAGTAGTTATTGCTAATAATTCTACTGCTGTAGGGACTGGGTTCCAAATATCTCCAGATTCGCGTGGGTAAAGACGAATTGCATCTAGCACATATTGGCTCCATTTATCTAATAGCTTGCTGTACGCACGGAAGTAACGGTCTCCGTTAGGAAACTTCCAGTTTTTATATTGCTGATATTGTAAAATGCCTTGAAAGGCTATAGTTGTTTCGCGGAAATCTTTTTCATCTTCAGGATTAAGAGGAAGTTTTAATACAACTCCATAGAAAGTATCATTAGTTTTTCTGCGACTATAAAAAATAACGTTTTTCTGTTTAAAAATTTTCTTGCTTTTCTCATCGTTTAAATTATCTTCTTGTTCATCTTCGTCTTGTTTATTCGCACGTTTTGGCGCGCGTGCAAAACTTCTTTTTAGCAGCATTTCTGCATCCCAATCAATTCTATCAAAAATAGCAGGATAAATAAATTCGCGCAATATTTTAGCTATTTCTTGAGATAAGTCTCCTTTATTATTCCAATCCTTAAGTTGCTGAAGTTGTTCTGCTAATTTATCTGGAATAACTTTTTCTTGAATTTCTACAACTTCTCGTACTTCTACTTTATATTTTGCACCATCATTTTTTGTTACTGGTGTTGTATTTTTAATATCACTAAGATAACGTTGCTGTGTAACCTTTGTAACTTCTGTATAATGATTTTTAATTCCTAACAAAGGTAAGTTAAAAGCAGTATGTAACTCAGGTGATAAATCTATAAGCTGATTACTATCATCCCATAAATCTATAAGTGTCTCACGACGCTTAAAATTATAAGGATCTTTAGCTCTAGTATCTTCTTGAGTAAAAGGGTCTAGTCTTTGTTTGCCAAAGTGTTCTTGCAAACTACTTGATGGAAAAGTTCCTTTTTTAATATCTTCTAATCCATTTTCCAGTACATATTTAAGTACGTCCTTAATTAAAATTCTAGGGTTAAAGTTACCTGCGTTAACTCTCTTTGACATTTGTTCTATAGCTTTTGGAGTAAAAGGATATAAGCCGATTCCAGAGATACTTCCAAATCCATTATGGCAAGCTTCACGGTGTTCACATTCATCACAAGCGCTCATCAAGGGCTTGCTTTGAGAATTTACTTCCTGATTATTTAAATTTGCCCAACTAAGTATAACCTCATCCTCTAAGCGAACAGTATTAAGATACTTAGAAACAAATTTTTGAAGGCTAGCTTGGGTAATTATAGACTGCTCACTAACTGTACCAACATCAAGATTGACGCTAAAAGTAACGCGCTGTTTAACAGTATCGAATGTATTTGTTAATCCTTCAAAATAACCTGTTGTACAAGCTAAGGCTGTTCGTATTGCACATAATGGTGTACTTCCTGGTTGTTGAGGACGCGCTAATACTGCTTCTAGTACTTCTCTATCAATTCCTTGCAATTTAGCAAAATCTTCAATTAGCAAAATTAATTCGATACCTTGCTCTGCTAGAGTTTCCCGAACTTCGCGCATCAACCTAAGTAAGTCTTCTCGTCCTAAATTTAGTACTTTTGTAACCGCTTCATCTAAGTGCTGGTTTAACCAATCAACCGTAGCTTTCTGAATACTACTGTTACCAATAAGAAAACCATAAAAGTCTCGAGCTTTTTTTCCAGCGTCTTGTAAGTTGGGAATATCAACAGGCAAGTCTTCTAGTGAAAATTGGCGCCTCTCTTCAATAATTTCTATTTTTTCTGTATAACCTAAAATATGAATAATTAGACGGTGAATAATACCGGAATCTCTTAACCAGTACTCGCGAAAAAGCGAGTCATATAAAAATGAATCCAGTTCTTCAACAAGATAAATTTGCTCGTCAGTAAGTTTATTTTTATCTTTTTTACCGTTATCTCCAACCTCTGCCGCTAGTTGATTTAGTAGTTGTACTCTTGCTTCAGTTTCTGTTTCTATATTCGTTGCTTCATTTACCCTTTGACGATATTCATTAAATTTTTCTCCCTCCATTCCTTCTAAGATTAGGGTGATAATGTCTTTTAAATTGGTTCCAATTTTAGGAATTAGCAATACTTTACGCTTATCTGTTGATTTAATATTAGCCGCTAACCAACGTATCAAATGGGACTTTCCTGTTCCAGAGTTTCCTAGTACAGGAACGAAGGCAAAATCTTTTTCTGCAATAAAATCTCTTAGAAACTGTTCTTCATCATATTGCATTTGTGATGCATTACTGTTTTGTATCAAGTCCTGCCGATACATTGTAATTGGATAATGAGTTGCTAAGAACAAATGATTTGCGGGTTGGGTTGCCTCAATATCCATTACTTGACGCACTCTTTTCAAGTCCCAACAAACAAAGTTTTTAAATGTCATACATTTTCCTCCTGTAAAATAAGATGAGAAACTCGCCCGTCGTCATCCACTTGATTATTTATCTTAGGCAGAATCATTAAGTCAGCGTCAGATTTTCGAGCAAGTTTTATGTAACCTTCGTCCCTGAGACGAAATAAAGCAAAAGCTGTGCTACTAGATAGATAACTAGGCAGACGCGCACCGATTATATTTTCTACTTCATTGCGGAATTTACCTGTTTCAAATAAAGGACATTGATGTGATAATCTTGCAATAAAATCCTTGATTAAAACTTCTTTGCCACCATTAAATAAAGTTTTAATGTTTCGTTTTAAATAATTTGTTGGGTCAGGAACAGATACTGTTTTCTTATCCAATGCATGGCGCCACGTTAAACCCAAGTAAAACATCCAATCATCCATCTGGTCAAACAGAACATCGCTAGTCATTTTCAAAAAATCACCAACCTTTTGCTCACTAACGCATGATTGAACTTCTTGCTCAGTTCCGGGTGCATCATATATGTCTTGTGCTAAGTACCAGGCACATACTCGACCAAAATCTTCTTCATCTTCGTTATCATTAGCAAACAATAGACGAGTTAGAGTATCTGGCAGTAACTTGTCACCAAGTTGAGGATTTTTTGCATCTTCTGGCAAGTCTGGATTAATCGCAATATCTTGATCGTCTTCAATAAAGAGACCACACTTAATACCTTCCCTAAGTGAACTATTAAACATTGGACGAGGTGTCTTTTTACCTTCTACTAATTTATCTGGAGAAATAATTTTCTTTAGTACTTCTATATTTTCTCTCTGTCCCTTTATGGTTAGTAAATATCTAAATATTCCTCGCATTCGGCTGGGATGCGCTAGTTTAGTTTTTAAAACGCTCATATGCCAATCTCCGTGCAGAATGCATCAAATTTAAAATAGCGCTCATTAGACATGTCAATTAACTTTCTATCTTGCCTAGCGGGATCAGGTGTATCTATAGATAATAAAATTACTTTGAATGTTTCAGACATACTATTTTTTAAAAAATTAATAGACTGTATTTTTCCCTTTTGAGGATAAAAAATTAATGTTGGTACACGTGGCATTTTAATCGGTTGATATTTTTGCCATGTGAATACAAAATTACTTGATACTTGGTCTAATTCTTGAATGAAACTTTCTTGTAAGTTATCATCAGAAATAATAATATTCTTAATACCCTGCTCAATAAACCATTTAAAAAGTCGAATTATTTGACGCTTCTTAGTGCCTTTATTTTTCAACGAGTCATAAAAAATCAGCAATAATTTTTCATCCCATAACAAGCGTTCAAGTTCTTCACCTAATGATGTATTGGGTTTTTCCCATATCAAACCTGGTTCAGGCATAATCCCTGGAAACGGTTGATTTCCAATTTTCCTACAAACATGACAACCCCCACAAGCGCGAGAGACAGTCACACTATTTGTAACTTTTTCTATGCCACGTTTAGGAATTGCATATGCTTCTTCAAATATTTCTGAAATACATCGTTCTGCATTTAGAGCTTCTTCCATTAGCTTAATATTTTTAAAGCTACTGCTTTGACGCTGCTTACGGATTGGTTCAATTTCATAATCCCAGATAGATTTATCTAAATGTGAATCATTACAAATACGAATGATTCTATGATTACGGTAATCTTGCCATGCTTTTTGATATGCTTCTTCTGACTCAAACTCAAAGTCTTTTTTTAACGGTGGTTCTTCAAAATCGATTTCAATCAAATTTGCTCGACTCATTAAAGTTAAAGTTCTAATATTCCAAGCAGTATTTTTATCACCACCCCTCATATCAATATCTTTTTCTGTCCAAGTAGGGGGTGTATCGACAGGAACACGATACCTGCCACTTCCATCATCAACCCTTTGCTTATTATTAAACATTGTTTGCCAACGTTGTAAACCTCTTTCAACAGTGATGGCTGAATTATCATTAATACCACGAGCAATTTTTATGTCGTTCTCTGTATACAGCATCAATGAGATTGAAGCTTTACCGTCTCTTCCACCTCTACCTACTTCTTGATAAAATCTATCAATAGTTTCAGGCACACAAACATGAATAACCGCACGTACATCTGCTTGGTCGATACCTAACCCAAATGCAGAAGTTGCTACTACTATATCTATTTTTCTATTTCGCCATTTTTCAATTAGCTGTAATCTCTCTTTAGGACTAGATTTACTTGTCATCAAGTCGCATCTTGTAAACCCTGCACATGCAAGTTCCTTTTTCCATTTTTGAACATCTTCAACTTTAGTTCCATAAATAATTAATGGACGGGGAAGATTATATACTGCTTCAATTAATCTTTCTTGTCTAATTTCTTCGTTTCTACACTGCTTAAACCAGTACGAAGGTTCTGGACGTAACTGTACGGCAGAAATTACTTTTAGGTCTTTCCCAAATAATGATTCTAAGGTTTCTAAACAAGATTCGGTTAAAGTCGCAGTTAGTAGTAGTGTTGTAAAAGAACCAAGACGTAATAAATCTTTTCGCAAACCTGGAATTTCTTGGAAAGCAGGACGAAAATCATCTCCCCACTGCTCAACTATGTGCGCTTCGTCGATGATAAAGTACTTTAAAATTCCTTGTTTTGCCGCTTCATATAACGCAGGCGCCAGTGAATCCATTAAACTTTCAGGAGAGGTAAAAATAATCCTTTGAGTACCTTCACGAATTCGTGTGCGTATTGCCTCACGTCGTTCTTTCCCCTCTAAGCTATCATCACTGTAATAAGCCGTATCATGCTTAATAATAGACTTCAATCCTTTTTCTTGGTCTATCGCTAGTGCTGTTGTTGGCACTACTACTATACTTACACCTCTATGTTCCGAATTTAACAAAGCTGGTAACTGCGCGCAAAGGCTTTTTCCTGAACCAGTAGGTAGATTAATTATTAAAGTAGCGTCAACAGGCGCCGTCAAAATATTATGAATCGCACTTCGTTGACCAACACTGCGATAATTATCTAAACCCATAAGCTTTAAAAACGGGTCTCCTGCGACATAATCATAATTTCGCCGAAGTTCCTCTTTAAAAACAGCTTTATCTGGAGATTCATTTACAATATCTAGCCATTCTGGTTTCCAAGGACGCGCGCTAATCATGTAATATTTATCATCGTCACCATTGAAAATTGTTATACTACTTTTTTCCCAAACTTCACGCTTTGGAAAAAGAGGTTTACGAGATACTTTTATAAAAGTCGAAGAACTTCCACCCTGTTTTTCATCTTCTCGTCGCAGTACATGACGTACTAAACTCGCAATATCTCCCGCAGCAGCATTATTAAGTAATGCATCGAGAAGGCGCCGATGACAAGGTTCTGTAATATGTCTTGTATCTTCAGGAATGTTACCTGTTTCGAGAATTTCTTGCAGTTCCGCAAACGAATCTGTCATAAATTATCACTGCTTCATTTATGTATAATATTTATCTATTTATATTAAGTAATTTAACTAATACGATTAATATTAGCCAAGTCTATTCATCAAAAAAATATTAAATCCGGATTAAGTCCAGTCAATTTTTTGTAACATTTTATTTTTCAACTTGCCAACTGTAATTTTTCGTACTCGTAATACTACTTATACTGAATGGTTTGACAATGATAACGGCGCCAGCAGTTTAATATTTGTGAAAATAAAATAGTAATCTTGGGGAGTAATTATACATCTTATGATGCATCTTGTGGGATGGGCATCCCTGCCCGTCCTATAAATTTCAATATTACAAACGGGCAAGGATGCCCGTTCCACAAGAGAACAAGATAAATAAGATAACAAGATAAAATAGGGAATACAAAATTTTATATGAACTGATTACGTGCGCCAGTTATTTTGATAAGGCAAACGTACTAATCCGGGCTTATCAACAATAAGTAAAATTTAAATGCACTAGCAGCTAAGAAAAATTATCGTATTCCCATGAGTCTAACATGTACTGTTGTAATTTTGCCACAAGGGTCATGTAAGTAGATAATTGCTTATAATTTTTATAAACGTATTGCTGTACATGGCTTTTGCCCATACTCAAGGTGCCGTACTTTGCTTTTTTCTCTGTGTTGAGAGTGTCTTTGTGGTAAAAAATAATAGTTGGTGCGTGACGCTATCAGTCTATAACTACGTTGAAATTTTTTCGTGGCATCACGCACCCTACATTGGAATATCATTTACAAAGAGCATTTTAAGGTGCCAACGCGCATTCGGTAGGGTGCGTGAAAGCAGCCCTTTCAATCAATGTAACGTAAAATACAGTGCTTTCATGCACCATTAATACGTTAAGTAAGCGCCATTCCACCCCACATTTGAATGTTAAAAACGGGCAGGGATGCCCGTTCCACTTGTTATTTACCAGTCTTCTACTTCTCCTCCTTGAGCGGGAGGGCGCCCAGAAACGATAATGAAGCCTACGGAGTCAAGGCGAATATTTGGGTGACGGATACCTTCTATTATTGCTTGGTTGAGTTTGGCTTCTTCTATTACTTCTTGGGTTAGTGATTTGTCGATCATTTTTTCTTGTTGCTTGATGCGGTTGAGACGTAAACGCAGTTGTTCGAGTCGTCTTCCTAGTTTTTGTTCTGCGCTTGCTGCTGTTTTGTCACACATTTCTATAAAGTTATCTTGGCTAATTAGTAACTCTACAGATGCGTTACGCGCGTCGCGACAAAAATCTTGCCAATCGTCTGGGTGTATAAAGTTATCTAGTATTGGCAAACGACTTTTTGCTAGGTTGTAATCTTGGTTGTTGGCGCCAGGTGGAGGTGTTTTGCTCGCGGTTTTGGCGGCAGCTTTATCGGCAGCTTTAATTGGCGGTTTAATTGGCGGTTTACCTTTGCCTTTGTACTGGCGTTGTAATATTTCTAACAGTGCTTCGTCTTCAACAATGCTCATTGGCTCGTTGCGTGCGTCGATGAAGATACTTTGGATTATTGGTGGAAATAAGCTATCTGCACGACGTTGTAGTGTTTTGTACTTGATTGGGTCTATTTTATAACTACTTAGGTCGGTTTCAATAATGTAGTCAAATCTAAAACCAAACCATTCAGCACCTTCGCCCTTGTCCCAAGTATCGTCAACTCGCCACATGGCAAATGCTTGACCTCGGTCATCCCAATGTATATAAGATGATAATGAGTCGATTAAACCTTCACCAATTCGATACAGGTTGATGTTGGGTTTTTGATTGGCAACTCTTCGGTTATATGTACCTACATCGTTTGTTAATCCCACGAAGTAAGTTCTCAAATCGTCAATGGGTATTAGGGTTTTCTGCGTTGGTTCATAACGCTGTGCTGCTGAGACATTTGGGTCATTTAGCTGCTTTAACCGTAAAGCGTTACACAACCAGTCTTCGGTGACTCGCTCGATTTCTTGATGTTGAGCGTCAAAGTTATCTAAGCTTTCAAAGTACTCACTAGCTATTTCATCAAGAGCGTTAATTTCATCTAAGGTGTTTTGCTCGTCTATTTTAACAAGCTCGGCGCCTATTTCTTGTTTAACTTGCTCTACACTCTCTAACAACCCATTTGCCCCAGATTTAAACAAAGTTGCTTCTAGCTCTGGCAATTTCCCATCAACATAAAACTGGAAGCTTGCTATCGACTGCTCAAAGATATTAAATCCATCTTTCAACAATTGATACCATGCATCGTGGGGACTGTCATCTATCTCGGCGCCTGCAAATACTGTAAATTCTACATTCAACTGGCGCCCAATACGGTCAATTCTACCAATTCGTTGCTCTAAACGATTTGGAGACCAAGGCAAGTCAAAATGTATCATCGAGTCAGCATATTGCAAATTACGACCTTCTTCACCCGAATAGTCGCAAACGAGAATAAAGCAGTTAGGGTCATTTTTAAATCTATCAAGACTCTTTTCTACTTGCGCTCGTGGTTCTCCAAGTAAATGACTCGCAATACATGATTCTCCAAAGCTATCTCGCAAAAACTTGATGATTTGAGCGCAAACTTGCACGTAACTGGTAAATATCACTATTTTTGGTAGCTTATCTCCAGGTATTGGTCTTCTTAACCGTAATTGCACTTGTTCGAGTAACTTAGGTAAATTACTACGGAACGATTGGAGTTTAAAGTTTTCTGAGAGCTTGTAAAGTATTACTATTCTCAATAACACCAAACGGTCGCCATCTTCTGAGGGTTTTTCAAGAATTTTTAGCAAACCTTGTAAAATTTCCTCTTCCTTGTCGAATTTGGGAGTTTCAGCCAGAATATTCAAACTATCTGTGTCAAACTCTTTCGTCAACGCTTGAGGAAAACTACCCTTCAAACGCGCTTCGAGAACTTGCTGTAACATTCCTAACCAAGTACCACTGGCACGGAACAATAGTAAAAAGATGCGGTGATAGTTTGAGTTATCAGGCGCCAGTCCACGCCATTCTTCCATTAACTCATGAATGTCGTAAACACGCTCATCTAAATCATACTCAGCTTTCGGCGCTACATTCCTGTCAAAAATTACATCCTCTACAGAAGCGCGACGATTACGCAGCATTCGACGGTAAAGTCTATAAGTATCGCTAATATGAGTGCGAATCGCTCTAACTATTTTATTTTCGTTACCAGTTTTTTCTTGTAAAGAATTTTGTAGCTTTTCTGCCAAATCTGATAAATATTTATCTTCGGGAAATAAACTGCAAAGTTGTGTAACCTGATTTTTGAGAACGAAAGGATTTGCACCCTCTTGAAACGACAATAATACTCGACCAATATCTTGACGCTTTGCCACTCGGTCACGGAAACCTTCCAAATCATCTAATTTATAGTTTGTCGGGTCGAGCAAATGCAACATTGACAAAAAATCTTCCTCGTTGTTGACGACAGGAGTCGCAGAAAGTAGTAACAACCGCTCTGACTGGTGAGCAAGCTTCTTAAAAGCTCCAAAGCTGCTGCGCTTTGTTGCATCCGTTGACCTTGCCATTGCTGCTACGTGATGAGCTTCATCTATAATTATTAGCCCAATATCAGCTTTTGCATTAACTTTGTGAACATCCTCAACCGCTGCTAATACTACCCTATCGGGAAAATGCGACAGATAAAACTTATTCTTTAACTCAGTACGCCACTGTTCGAGTAAATACTGCGGCGCCAATACTATCGCGCGTCTCTCTGGGTCATCAAGTAAATATTGACGCAAAATGGCGCCTGCTTCAACCGTTTTTCCTAGTCCAACCTCATCAGCTAACAAATACCGTTGAATAGGGTCTTCAAGTACCCGACGTACAACTTCAACCTGGTGACGCAGCAACTCAATATTCGCAGAAATTAACCCCGTCATTCCCCGACTAACCGCGCGTTGCGAAGTTAGGTTTTTCACCAGCGCAAAACGTCTTTGGTGGAAATAAGGCGTTTCTTGACCCTTATAGGTCAATATATCGATAGGGTCTTCGATAGGCAAATTGCAGCGAACATATACATCCCGCTCCCTAGCAAACAAAGTTTTACTGTCAGGCAAATCAATTTGATAGGCGCCGTGCGAATCATCCCAACCAAAAACTCTTCCTATCAGCCATCTATCACTCTCTGACTTTACATAGCACCGAGTTTGACGCTGAAGTGTTACCCGACGCAACTCATCTAAAGGTACTGTTTCCTCAATACATTGTCCTACTGAGCAGAAATACTCAACTACTACGTCTTGATTACTATGTTGAACTACCTTTCCCGTACCTAGTTCATTATCAAGCGAACGTACTAGTGAACCAATTTGAATCATAGCGGTAGTCCCACATGTACTTTTGCATTAAACCTTAAATAAGATATCTCTTTAATAACCCTTAATCAACTTGCACACCCGTGCTATTCAACAAATCTTAATAACGCAACGTTTCGTATAACTTTACTAAAGTAATATTAGTCATATTTGTTACAAATAATATATTCCTTTGTACTTATAAAAATTACAATAAAATAGGCGCCGACAGTAGCATTAATTATTAGGAGTAGATACCGAGTGAAGTTAAATTTAACACGTCCGTTAGTGTTTATTGATTTAGAGACAACAGGTGTAGATATAAATCAAGATAGAATTGTACAAATCGCAATTTTAAAAGTATATTCTAACGGAACTCAGGAAATAAAAAAATTTCTACTCAATCCAACTATTTCTATTCCTGAAGGAGCCTCAAAGATACATAATATACATGATGAAGATGTAAAAGAGGCGCCGACTTTTGCCCAAATAGCTGTAAAATTAGCAGAATATATTAAAGATGGTGATTTTGCGGGGTTTAATTCTAATAAGTTTGATATCCCTTTGCTAGTAATAGAATTTTCACGTGTGGGTATACAATTAAATATTGAAGACAAAAAATTTATCGATGTCATGACAATATTTCATAAAATGGAACCTCGTACACTAAAAGCCGCATATAAATTATACTGCGGAAAAGAATTAGTGGGCGCCCATGATGCAGAAAATGATATTGTTGCTACATACGAAGTTCTCAAAGCTCAACTTTTGCGGTATGAGAATGTAGCATATGAAGACAAAGATGGAAATATATCTTACCCTGTAACTAATAATATAGATAGTTTAGCTGATTTTACGCCGTTTAATTTGGTTGACCCTACTAATAAAATAATTACCGACGAGCAAGGTAATCTTATATTCAATTTTGGTCAGTATAAAGGGCAACCTATCGTAGATGTGCTTTTGAAAAACCCTGGATACTACCACTGGATGATGGAAGCAAATTTTTCGATATTTACTAAAAGAGTAATTAAACAGGTTTGGGAGAACAGAGGGTGAAAGACTAGCCTGGTAAAGCTTTAGCCCTTCTCTCAAAGCTTTTAAAATCTACAACTTTCGATTTTCTTGCGGCTTCCCAAATCTCGTTCACAATATCTATTAATGGTGGTATCACAATCAAAACATACTGACCCACTTGTTGACCGCTTTTTCCTGCAACTTTCACGGCAGTGGGCAGATTTTCCCCAAAGTCTGACCAGTCTTGCTTAACCCAAAAGATTTCTTCGCCAACAACAACTAGCTGCTTATCCCGTAAACTGTTGTCATAGCCGCTATCGTCTAAAAATTTAATTAACTTTCTAACCGTTTGTAGAGAGACATCCTTTCTCAGATTTTTGATCGCCCTTATTTCTAGAAGTTGCTCCCAACTGAAAATCACAGTTGGTCTTGCATTATTACCAAACCGATAGGGAATGATGAGACCTACTTTTTCTAGATAGGCAAGTCTGCTTGATGTGCAGCCAGCCAGATGTATTGTCTCTTGTCTTGTAAAACCTGACACCTGGTTCATACTCGTTACCTGTCTACTTGCTTGCTCTACTTAGCTTTTTAACAATTCTTTTAACTAGACCTTGCCTTGCATTATACCAAAGCTCTAAATATGTACAATTTAGTATGCTTAAACTTCTTTAACTAAACTTTTGTTATACAAAAAGCTTATTTTGTACAATAAAGTGATAATATTATGGCACGTCAATAATTACTTCTGATGTAGTACATTTGATAGAAACATGGCTGGACGGGGACTTGATTATGTAATTGAAACAGCTTGTCGGGTGTGGAACATGGCGCCGCACCGAGATGTGCGTATTCCCCCAGTTATAAATAGTGACAGCGAACCAATACCTATTGATGCCTTATGGACGGATTATGCACTTCGTCCAAGCGTAACGAACTTGGCATTTATGGTGCAATTGGTTTCGCAGTCAAATATCGAACAATGGAAACAAAGGCTAAATCATTATCCTATTCGTGCAGGACTGTTAATTTCAGAATCATCCTACATCCTACTTCAATATCTTGACCCATCTGGTAGGTTGGAAGAACGAGAAATTGAGCCTGAGTCTCTAGCAGTTGAGCTTGCAGAACCAAGAAGCAAACTATTTACACCAAAAGCTTTAGCAGAATTTCGTACTGGTCAACTAACGCTCGCTGATTTAGAAGAATCAATTACCGAGCGTAGTTTATCTTTTCTACTTCGACAAAGGGCGGAACTGGATCGAGCATTTCAAACAGCGATTCAGGGGGTTCTTGAAGATGTTGGTCTTCCTAAGCAACAAACACGCCCACCTACTTATATATCCTCTCGTGCAGAAATAGCAGGACATGGAATTCGTGTTGCAATAGCATTTATGGCAGCACGAATTTTAGAGGACAAAGGTTTTTTTGGTTCAAATTTACAGATTCCAACTAACGACCCTCGTGCTTTACTAAATCGTACAGTCCCTCGCGTAAATGGTTTTTTTAAAAAGGCGCTAGAAGAATAGAAGGATGGGAAACTTTAAATTACGAGGAGCAAAGGTTATGGCTACTAGGAATTTTGTCATCAAAGCTTGCTGGTCAACTTTCATTAATTGGACGTAATACCCGTGGGTTAACTAAAGGCGCACTTTGCCAACTACCTCTACCATTAAAAGTTGACTCTCGCATTATTGATATTACACATCAAATTATCACACTAGATAAAAATCATCTTCCTATTCTTGAACCAGATGAACTTCGCAAGCAATTAGATGAAATTGTAGAGGAATCATATGGAAATCCGCGCTTGATTGAGATAGCTCGTACAGGAGAACCTCCAGAATTAAAGGATTGGAAATCGGAACAAATCAAGCCTACATTAACTGTGATTGGTCAAATTTTAGACATCTCAATAGATAAAACTCAAATACAGTTATATTTAAGTGGTTTATTAGACGATAACGAAGAAGAATGGTTACCAATTCTTCCAGAAATTCCTGCTTGGGCACTTGATAGTACTGTGTTTGAAGCTGAATTAAGCGAAGATATTGAAACCTTTGAAGAACTTGCTCAACGTCCTTGGGCACTTCGACATTTTCGCCATACACCATATCCATACTTAACTAATGACGAACTGAAGCAGAAATTGAGGGTAGACAGTATGGAGAATTTTCTATGACATGCGAGGTTGTGTTTCTACCTGTAGGAAATGCTGATAGTATAGTTATATCTACCGAAGATAATTCAACAGTTGTTGTTGACCTTGGTAAACCCCGACTTCTGGATAAATGGTTGCAAACTAAAAATATAAAAAATATCAACCGAATATATATTACTCACGCACATCACGACCATGTTCCACCACTTGTAAAGCTTGTAGAATTTCTTAATATTTGGCTAAAACATGGAAAGGTAGAAACATTTTGTCTCCCTTACTGTTTTTATAAATATGCAGTTGAAAAACTATTAAGCCACCGAGGAAGTAGTGCTGAGTATAAACGATTAGAACTCGCATTAAATCGTCTTGATAACTGGGATAGAAAAAATATTATCCGCTTTCTACCTGCTACTCGCTATTCTAATCAATTCTCACATGGAAATTTACAAATTAATGTTTTACATCCAAGACAATTATTTATTGAAAAACATTTAGCACAAACTAGCGCCAAACTCAATGAAATTTCTCTAGTGCTGCGCGTTACATATGGCGCCTTTGCTGCATTGCTACTGGCAGATATAGAAGGCGCCGGACTAAAAGAATGTATTGAAATTTGCCAACCAGATGAATTAAACGCGAACATCGTAAAAATTCCGCATCATGGAGCATACCCAAAGAATGGAGATGACCTTAAGGATTTGCTTGAAACAATTGATGCGGAAATGGCTGTTCTATCTGTAGGTAGTACTAATACATACGGGCATGTTGTCCCAGAGCTATTTAAACTTTTGTTGGATCAAAAAGATGATAAATCGAAAAAGTTGGAAAAATTTGTTTGTACAGAAGTGACTAGAACATGTGT
Organism: Calothrix sp. HK-06; assembly: GCF_001904745.1. Classification (GTDB taxonomy): domain Bacteria; phylum Cyanobacteriota; class Cyanobacteriia; order Cyanobacteriales; family Nostocaceae; genus Dulcicalothrix. The sequence continues at coordinate 89,492 of NZ_MRCD01000004.1, read as the reverse complement.
TCATTCAGCCAGTAAACGTACTGCAATGGGTAAATCAGGATTAGAGAAAGCGCAGCAATGTGCAGGAGAAATTACAATCCGTGCTGAAACTTCTGGTAAATGGGATTTGAAAACAGAGACGGAGCATGAAGGTATTATTTCTGGGTTCAAATATCCTGCGTGTAAAGGTAAAATTGATTTGTGAACGGGCAAGGATGCCCATTCCACAAGATAATTAATTTATTTTTTGAGTTCCTAAGTCCAGTATAGGATTTTGGCGTTGGGGAAACGGCGCCCAATTTCACCTTCAAAGAAGCGGCGTAGTTTCTTCATAATATCGTTATCGTACACGTACTTAGTACCACCAAACTTATTACGCTTAACGCTGCGCTTTTCTTCGTCCATATCTAATTTTGAGTGGGGATACCAGGTTTGTAATACTTCTTTGGAACCAGGTGTAAAGCGGTGCGATATTAACTCGAAAGTTAAATCACATTCAAAATCTAATGTATTGCTAATTTGGTCAAACAAATTACTGTAGTGCATTTCCCAATCTTCCATTGGCATAATTGGCGCCACTACTAACCCAATTGGATACTTCGCCAATGCTAACTTTCGCAGTCCCATCAACCGAGATGTAACTGATGCAGTACCACCTTCAAACCTACCAGAAATAGGCGCCGCATTTACACTGACTCGACAGCGAGTATGTCCATTATGCGGTAAATCTAGAAGTGGTTCTACAGCATCAAACTTCGATACCCAACGCAAATAACCATCTTCACGAGTACCAAAATAACGAATGCACTCAGCTAAACTACCCGTTAAATGCTCAATACCAAGCGGGTCAGTATAACAACTAACCTCATAACTAGTAGCCTTTCCAGGTCGTTCATATTTAGCTAAGTTCTCTAAGATTTGTGGTAAGTTCGCATATGCTCTAATTACTGGTGGGCCACTTAAACTGCCAGCTAAATAACAATATTGACAATGTGCTGGACAACCCTCAGCTAAATGAAACTGCCAGTCAGCAGAAGGTGGAATAGGACTAAGCTTAAACTGACTTGGTGGCGCCGTTACTACAGCAAGGGTACGCTTAGAAATATCATAAGTCTCGCGCTCAGTTTCTCCGCGTAAACCAGTAAGACGGTTACGTGGCAACTCTTCAATAGGTAAATTGAGCGCTTCGATACGCTGCTTAATCTTCTGTCCCCAAGGTTCGTCAAGTGCTGCGGGTGTAAACACTACTCGTTCTGGCATCCAAACGCGCGCTGGACGCAGTTCGGTGCTAGAAGTACTAACTTTATCGGCGAGCATCATAATTATTCTTATATTGAGTTGTGTTCAAGCTTGTAGCAGAAGCGTTGCTATATCTCTATACTTCTTATAATAATACTTGCCCTAATTACTGAGCATACCGGATTTTACCCAACTAGATGTAGTGGTTTCCAATTGGGCGCCCTTGGCAAGGGATTACGTAACGAATGTAACGGATGCAACTGGAGAACTATCCGTTACATCCGTTGCATCCGTTGCCAGTTTGTATTAACCGCATCGCCAAGCTATTTAATCAAAATTAAAAAGCAGACGTTTTTTGCTATTTCAGGTACGATAGCGTTTGCAGGTCTATATAATACAGGCTCTAGGCATCTAAACGCTGGTAATTTTTATGACTCCTCGGATTAAGTTTTTGATGTGCGCTCCTGACCACTATGATGTGGACTATGTGATTAACCCTTGGATGGAGGGAAATATCCATAAGTCTTCGCGCGATAAGGCTGTTGAACAGTGGCAGGGTTTACACCATATACTCAAAGAACACGCAATTGTAGATTTGGTGGCGCCTGTAAAAGGTGTGCCTGATATGGTTTTTACCGCCAATGCTGGATTAGTGCTAGGTAAAAATGTTGTTTTAAGTCGCTTTTTACACAAAGAACGGCAGGGAGAGGAACCATTTTTTAAAGCTTGGTTTGAACAAAATGGTTATACTGTCTACGAACTTCCCAAAGATTTACCTTTTGAAGGTGCCGGCGATGCGCTTCTAGACCGAGAAGGACGCTGGCTTTGGGCAGCATACGGTTTTCGTTCAGAATTAGACTCACACCCTTATTTAGCAAAGTGGCTTGATATTGAGGTGTTGTCTTTACGTCTTATTGATGATAGATTTTATCATCTTGATACCTGTTTTTGTCCTTTGGCTAACGGGTATTTACTTTACTATCCCGGCGCCTTTGACTCATACTCAAACCGCCTAATTGAAATGCGTGTAGCAGCAGAAAAACGCATTATTCTTGAAGAAGCTGACGCAGTTAACTTTGCTTGTAATGCAGTTAACATCGACCATATTGTCGTAATGAATAAAGCTTCTGATGCTTTAAAAGCACGACTACAAGAAGTTGGTTTTCAAATACTCGAAACTCCATTAACTGAATTTCTTAAGGCAGGTGGCGCCGCAAAATGTTTGACATTACGCACCACTGAACCTGTACGCGATGAAGTTCATGCAAGTGTGTATGTTGAAAGTCGTATACTCAAACTTGAAGGACATTTACTTGATTCAGGTTTAATTAACCGCGCACTCGATTTAATTATTGATAACGGTGGTAGCTTCCAAGTATTAAACTTTAACTTGGGCGAACAGCGTCAAAGTACTTCGGCAGCAGAAGTCAGAGTTTCTGCACCTTCCCACGAAGTCATGGAAAGTATTCTTTCGCACTTAATTGATTTGGGTGCTGTAGATTTACCCGAAGATGAACGCGATGCTAAACTTGAGCCTGTTGAGCAAAACGGTGTGGCGCCTGATGATTTCTATGTCACTACTATATACCCAACTGAAGTGCGTATTAGTGGTGAGTGGGTACAGGTGCAAAATCAACGTATGGATGGCGCCATTGCAATTACACGAACACCTCAAGGTACTGTTGCCAAGTGTAAATTATTACGCGATTTAGAAGTTGGTGAAGAAGTTGTTGTTGATGTTTTAGGTATCCGCACTATTCGTAAAACTGAATCGCGTGAGAAACGTAATGCTGAAGAATTTAGCTTTATGTCGTCAGGTGTTTCTAGCGAACGTCGTGTAGAATTAGTTGTAGAACAGGTAGCTTGGGAATTACGTAAAATTCGCGATGCAGGTGGTAAAGTAGTTGTCACCGCAGGACCCGTGGTAATTCATACTGGTGGTGGTGAACATTTATCACGTTTAATTCGTGAAGGTTATGTACAAGCATTGCTAGGTGGTAATGCTATCGCTGTTCATGATATTGAACAGTCAATGATGGGAACATCATTAGGTGTTGATATGAAACGAGGTGTTTCTGTACGTGGAGGACATCGCCACCACCTCAAAGCAATAAATACAATTCGCCGTCATGGTAGCATTGCTAAAGCCGTAGAAGCAGGAATTATTAAAGGTGGAATCATGTACGAGTGCGTTAAAAATAACGTACCTTTCGTACTTGCTGGTTCGATTCGTGATGATGGCCCTCTTCCTGATACTCAAATGGATTTGATTAAAGCACAAGTTGAGTATACAGAACATATTCGCGGCGCCGAAATGATTTTGATGCTTTCTTCAATGTTGCACTCCATAGGTGTGGGTAACATGACACCTGCGGGAGTCAAAATGGTTTGCGTCGATATTAACCCCGCAGTCGTAACCAAATTAAGTGATAGAGGTTCTGTAGAGTCTGTTGGTGTAGTCACAGACGTTGGGTTATTCCTAAGTTTGCTAATACAGCAACTCGATAAGCTAACCAGTCCTTACGTAACCACACGCTAATTTATGTAGGTTGGGTTCCGTTCCTCCACCCAACCTACAGTCTAGTATTTTTAATGACATCAATATCACAATTTACGTGTTTATATTGAGCTAAATACACCATTTTATTATTGTCAAAAGTCATTAATTTAACTAAACTTAATTATATTGTCCTGGCGCCATTATTAAAATGTGAACCATTGGTTCACATTCTACAATTGGATTTTTCATTCATTAAATATTACAATATCTTTACAATAAACTCTAATTATTACAAACAGGCTATGCAAGGCGCCATTTTAGAAAAACAGTCACGTATCAACTGGGTAAGTTTTATTGGAGACTTTTTGCTTTCAGGGATGGTAGTTGGTCCTTTGGTTGCTCCTTTCCTTGCTGCGTCTGGTTTACCAATGTTGCCGATAATTGCCGATATTATTTATTTTATGGGACATTATGTGTGTCCACAGCCTGATATGGGGGTCATGCTGGTGCCACCATTTATTATGGCTGTGTGTATGCGGTGTTATGGTACTGTTACAGGTTTATTCATTTCGCGCGTTTTATTTGCGCTTACAGGTGGTAAAGGTTTTTACTGGTTGAGTCAGTACGGTTGGAACGGCGCCGCGATTGCTGCAATTTTAATGATGGCTTATCCTTTTGAGCTAGCTGTGCAGGTGTTGGGATGGTGGGACTTTAATAATTTTATTGTCACACCGTTTGGTTTCATTACTGGGTTAGCATGGGGTTTATTTACTATGCCTATACTCCACCAGAAACAAGTTTTGTAACTATACCAATGATGGTGCCAATAAGTAAAACCATACCTGAAAGAGAGCTTATACCAAAACCAAGCGTCCGTTTTTCTGCTGCTTGGTAATATCCCCAGGCGTAAACTATATTTAACTAGCATATACTTAGATTGGCTCTGGTGCTGTAACTAAAATGTGAACCATTGGTTCACATTTTGGGGATATATAGTTTTTACAGGGAACTTATTTGTTCTACAAATTTATCTATATATATTTTGTGGTTGTAGTGTTTTAGCACTAAGTCGTATCCTCGTTGTGCTAGGTTGTCTGCTTTTTGGGGGTTGTTTAGTAATTCGGTTATGGCTTGATGTAATTCGTGTACATCACCTTGAGGTACAGTTTTAATTGCCTCTGCAAGTTCTAGCTCTGTTATTATTCCTGGGGATTTTGTAATTATAACCGGGCGCCGACATGCTAGTGCTTCGTACATGGTACTTAGTCCAGCTTGGTAGTTGTTTTCAAATAAGGGTATTACTACAATGTCGGCATCTCTATATAATTGTACTAGCTCTTGCCAATCGTAATAGCGACACGACATATTTTTTGGCGCCACTTCTGGGAATGCACGTTTTGTTGCTTTGGCATTTGGTGATGCTACACAAATTTTGACTTCTATATCTAATAAGTCTTGAGTCGCAGCAGCAAGGGTACGATAGTCTCGTTTTTCTAACCCCGCACTCGCTATTATTGGACGTGTTTTAGTCGCAGAAATTTTACCTGGTGTGAAGAATGTAATATCTGTCGGTTGTTCTAAAAATAGTTTGATTTTACTTTCTGGTAATTTTAAATAGTCGCGCAAAAATTCTACACTTGCTGATGTATAAGTCATGAACAAGTCTATTTTGTCCTGCACCTGGAATAGTTTCAATGCCAAGCGTCCACGTAATCGATTAATATTATGAATAAATACTGCTGTTTTTGGACGCTTTTTATTGGCGCCACATAAACTAGCTAATGGTATACCTATGTCTTCACCTGTACAAAATACTACTGAGTTTTCAGTTAATTCTTGTGATAGTGTACGCGCTAATGCCCAGTGTTCTTTGTTACCTATCAATAATGCACGCAGTGTATCTGATTGTACAGGTGGAGATTTGCCTGGTCGATGTATCTCAGCTTGTAAAATTTGACTTGCTTCCCACATGACGTGACAAGGAGATTTACCTGTTTGTGCATTTTGAGCTATGGACTCTAAGTCAAATGCACGACTTAAGACGATGTGGTACTTCACATTACCTTCTTTTATAGCTATAAATTTAGATTCACATGTAGATGTATGTTGGGTTACATTCCTTCACCCAACCGACAATCAATGTTACATGCTATACCCAAATACTTTATCAAATTTGGTGGCGCCTTCACTGAGTATATAGGTTTTTTCTTCGTCTAAAAGATTACTGTCGATAAGGGTTTGTAGTTTGCTGCGAAAATAGGAGTAATTTTGCCTTGTTTTATCTTGGATGTAGGTGACTCTTTTTGTTTCGTCTGTTATACCTTTGATTAATTCATCCAGAGAAGGAACTTGATATTTCCACCCTGATTTGTCGAATGCTTCGATGAGTAATCGAATTAAAAGAATTCGGAAGCATTCGTCTTCAAATGGTGTTTTACTTCTTTGAAACCAACGATAAGTACAAATGACGTAATTGAAGTGAATAAATCCCCATTCTTGTTGGTGATACCTTATCAACTCTGGTTTAGTCTGGCATTGCGGATATAGAGTTGTATCAAATGTATGAAGTTGACCTAATATTTCTCCGTCATGTCCACGATGTTCCCACGGACGAAAATTTCTGACCCAGTCTACGTTGAACATCATTTCCCACGTTGCGGTGAGATGATTCAATCCATTTTCTTTATACCAAGCATCCCATACCGGACTTACACCAAGACATGCTAAATTTTCTGATTCACAAGTTTCGTAATGAATCTTCATGAATTTATCTTCGGTAATAAACAAATCAGCATCATGTAGAAGTGCGTGTGTCGTTTGAGTTGCACTGACTCCACGAATAAGTTGTAACCAATGGTTGTTGTGCGGATTATTTTGGTAACGGGAAATTATTTGCTCTAAAGGGTTGGGATTAATTAAACGAATTGGAGTATGATACTTGTGGCGCGTTTCTTCGACTAGTTCAGAAAAACCTGGTACAAGTTGGTCTGGTATGACAAGGGTTTCAAATAAACCATCTGGTTTTTGATTTGAACAAGTTTCTAAAGCAATCTTGAGAAAAACTGGTAAATCACCTGGAACGGGTAGTAAAATTGTATAGCCAAGAATTCGCTCGTCGATTGGTTTATTCCAATGTGAATATTGCCACTTCCAAAGAGATGCTGTCTTTAACATGATATTAAAAGCGATAAAGAACAAACAGCGCTTTTTTATAAGTTGCTGTAAGTCACAACTCAATACAACGCTATTAAAACTAGAAACCGGGTTTCTTATATCGATATTGTAATTAAAATAAAGATTTAACCAGAAACCCGGTTTCTTACATAAAAATTTGAAATGGAGTTCCGAAACCGAGAGAACTACGAATCAAAACGAACAAAGCTAACATTCCCACAAACAATATTGTTGCTTGGACATCTTGAATGAAACAAAAAAGTTTTTCGCACCATAAACCATAAAGGTTTCCAAGATACAATGGAAAGTCTGAAAATGCTATCACAACAATTACTCCCAATATTCCTTGTGTAGTAAACGCTAATGGCATACCAATACTTACCAATAAAAATCTTAGTAAATTACTTTGAGCAGAGTATAATGGTTTCCCAAGCGCTAGTAAAGCTGGACTTGTTGTGTAATACAAGATTGAGAACCATACACCGCAGCTAAGTATTGGCATCATCCATACTGCTTCTGCATACCTTTGGTCATAAAGTCGAGCAATAACAAAGTCTCCAATGTTTACTAGTATTGCTAACAATACTGCACATCCAAATACTATCAACCGACGTTGACGAACTATTTTTGCTCGTAAGGTTTCTCTTGGTAAGTCGGTTTGATTCGATATTGTTGGGAATATGACTCGATAGCTTAAGGTTTTTATTACTTCACGCGGCATATTTGCTAGTGTCGCTGCGATAGTATACACACCTACCGTTTGAAATGATAGTAACTTACCTAATATTAATCGGTCAGATTGCTCTGCTAAGAACATAATTGCTGTGGCTATGAACATCCATCTACCAAAAGATAGAAGTTCTTTGAGTGCTGCTTTGTCCCAAGAAAATTTTGGTCTTTGTTCTGGAATTAAGAGGAAACTACCAATCGCACGAATTGTACCTCCAATTAGTCCACTAATTGCGAATGCCCACAAACTGCGTAACCACCAAGCTAAAGTTATCAATACTATTAGTGATAGTATTTGCACGATAAAGTCGAACATTATGACTTTACCAACTTCCATACGACGGTTAAGTATATGAGGCGCCGGTGAGGCGAATCCAAGGATAATGGATGTTAACCCCATAATTGGGACTAACCATAATAGTCGCGGTTCATTATAAAATTTTGCTGCGGGATATGTAATTGCTAAACAAATCAACCATACCCAGAACCCCCGTGTTGCTTGTAGTGTCCATGCAGTGTTGAAAAATTCTCGTTCTTCACCACGTTTGTTTTGAATAATGCTTTGACCGATACCAAGGTCTGAAAATAACTCTATACCCATCAGCAGCGTATTCACTACTGCCATCAACCCAAAAAACTCTGGCACTAATAACCGAGTTAATATAATATTACTCACTAATCGCGCAAATTGACTGGCGCCGTAACCAATAATCGTCCACATTGCACCACGAATAGCAAGCTTTTTTAGAGTCGGTTTTTTTAAGGTTGTCATGGGTTGGGTAAAAATATTCTATTTATATCTACTTGTATCTATTGCGTTGTCAACAATAACTTCGGTTCACACACCTGGTTATTATTCTGGTCGTTGGACTGACTAAATAAAACTGCTAGCTTTTTCGCTTCTACCGCAACCGAATGTTGTTCTATCACCGATTGGGCGCCTGAGTCCGCCATTTGAGTTAAGATTTCAGGAGGCATTCGTAAACATTCACGCATAGCAGTAGTCAAAGCTTCAACTGAACCTGCTGGTACTAACCAACCATTAATATTTGATTGAACTAATTCGGGAATACCCGCAACATAAGTACTAATTACAGGTCTAGACAGCGCAAATGCTTCCATCAGCACTACTGGCAAACCTTCAGCAAAACTCGGCAAGACTAAAGCACGAGCATTACTTATATACTGTTGTACCTGTGAACCACTTGCCCACCCCGTAATTTTTACGAAGTTGTGCAAATTATATTCGTGGATAAGTGCTTCAAGATGACCCCGCATTTCACCATCACCTACTAACGTCAACTGCAAATCCCAACCTTCATCACAAAGTTGTTTAATTGCATTTAATAGCAAGATTTGACCTTTCTGTTCGCATAACCTTCCTACGCAAACTAAATTACTGACATCACGAATATCTGTTTGTGGTTGGTTGAAATACTCGTCATCAACTCCACAGTGAATAACATGGATTTTTTGCCATTGCTCGTAACTACACCAACGATACAACTGACTCAAACCAAAAGAGCAAATTGCCACAACAAACTTTGCACGATTGATTTTCTCTGTTAAAGCTATATTAACTGCACGGTCAAACTCTTCTGGTCCATGAACTGTAAAGCTGTATTCGGGACCACCCAATGCATGACATAACATTGCTACAGTCGTCGAATTAGTTCCGAAATGGACATGAAGATGAGTTGCTTCACACTCTACAAGCCAGCGTCGCAAAGTGCAAGCTTCCGCTAGATATATAATATGGTGCAAAATTCCCGTATCAGATTTTATGCCAACCTTAAGAGCTAAAAATAAACCCCTAAGCAATGCTGTTGGTTTGAAAATCGCAAAACTAATCAATGATAATAGCAGATTTAATACTCCGATATCTAGTATTACCCGCGTTTTCTCAAATTCTAGTTTATCTTCTGGGTCAACCAATTCCGAGACACAAGAACGAATCGAAAATCGAGTCACCGATATACCCGAAGCTTCAAGAGCCGCTATTTCACGCCTAATAAAGCTATGGCTTACCTTCGGGTATTTATTGACTAAGTATGCTACTTTCATTGTTGCTTATAATGCACCAAATTTTTTCAAAACAATTGGCTAGCTAATAAAATTAAACCAAGCATCTTTAATATTGTGTGCGTTTGTATACTTGGGGAAGCTTCAAACAACGCTAAGGAGCGCTTTACTGTACGGAGTTATCACTTTATTACTTGTAAAATTAATATTTTTTTTATGCAAAATCAATTACTTATGTGAAGTTAATCTTTAAATTCCTTGTTTTTTTGTGAAATTCTTGTAAAGATAAGTGAAGTTGGGGGGATTTAATAAATTTATGCATACAACCTCTATCTGAATGCAGATATCTGAGGTACATATATGACTTCTATTAAATCCCATCTATACCTTAAGACGTAGCATTTTTGTATTCAACCAACGTCGGTTGACGTTTGAGTAAACGTGATAAGTGAAATTTGATTTGACCTTGTGCTTGAGGAAATTTACTTAAAACGCAATATAGAGCATATAGTCTAGCATCCTTTGCCGTTAAACCAGTTGTTCTTCCACATTCATAGATCCGATAAAATAAATAGCTATATAATGATGTAAGTATTAATAAACTAAACCCGTATGTAAGCCAACTGGTAGTAATGGCAATTAATGGTAATATAAATCCCCATAGCCAAATGCTACGAGATTCTTTTACCCAGTATCGTTCAGACTTGTTACCATGCATCTGAGCTACTTGTGCATAAGCATGACCTGCACGTAAAGAACGTTTCCACCATTGACCAATATTAGTCATTTGTGCATCATGCTGCGTCATTTCTTCATCAATACGCATGATTACACCTCCATTAGTACGAAGTCGTAAACATAATTCTGGTTCTTCTCCGGCAATTAAAGCTTGGTCAAAACCACCTACTGCTTTAAATGCACTAACACGCATCATTGAGTCTCCACCGCAAGCTTTGGTTTCTCCTATTGGTGTATCCCATTCGATATCGCACAACCGATTATATCTCGATTCTGACGGGAACTTTTCTCGGCGCCGACCGCAAACGACAGCTACTTCTTGATGCTCATCAAGATATTTTGCCGCTACATTTAGCCAATTTTGTGCTATTTGACAGTCTCCATCGACAAATTGGACGTATTCTAAATTTGGTGCCAATTTTAAAAGCTTATCAAAACCCGCATTACGAGCGCGTGCTGCTGTAAATGGAATTGTTAAATCAAGTTCTACAACATATACACCCAACGCACTAGCCATTGCAACACTTCCATCGGTAGAACCAGAATCAACATACGTAACAATCACCCCTTCTGATAATATCGAAAGTAAACACCGTTCGAGACGTTTCCCTTCGTTTCTGCCTATGACTACTACCCCTATCGATTGCATATCCAAACCCCCTGCAAAACAAAACCACAAAACAATTATTCAATACACTCAAGCATCATGGAATAAGGATAACAGCCCTTTCCCTCAACATTTTTTCATATTTTTTCACTTTCCACCTTCTGAATAAAACATCACACTTCAGATAGATTTTTAGGTTATTTTTAAAAAATAATATTTTTCTGCAAAATAATCAATATAAACCCGGTTTCTCATCCCAAAAAATAGCTAATATGGCGCCTATTACTTTTGTTTGCTGTATAGAATCTGGATGGCTCGAAGTTCAAACAATACGCATGATTCAAAGTTTACGTCGATGGGGAGGCGCCTATGCTTCTTGTCCAGTATACGCCGTTACACCCCGCTTTGGGCCACCCATCTCTAAAAATACACGTATTCAATTAGAACAACTTCAAGCTCAGTACATTAGTTTTAGTAATCAACATAAATATTCTTGGAATAAGTTTTTGAACAAACTAATGGCATTGAAAGCAGTGGAAGAAATTGCTGCAACTGAATTTATTAGTTGGTTAGACAGCGATTTACTTGTGGTAGATGAGCCAAGTGAATTTATGATGAAGGAGGATTTTAGCTTTGTTGCTTGTCCTGCTGATAAATTGAGTAACGAAACTTCTGGAGCAGACGACCCAAATGACCCTTACTGGCGCCAAATATGTAAATGTGTTGATATAGATATAGAAGCACTACCTTGGGTAAAAAGCGAACCACAGCATTCACCAATGCGCTTTTGCTTTAATAGTGGTGTTTTTGTTTATCGTCGCAGCACAAATTTTGCTCAATATTATTTAGAAATTTTTACACGATTGTGTGATGCTCAAATTATATCTAATCACTTAGGATTTTTTTTCAATGACCAAGTAGCTTTAGGATTAACTGTTGCAAAAATGGAAATTCCTTGGGACACTCTTTCGTATTCACATAATTTTGCCATCGGTACATGCGTTCCACAAACTTGGTATACTCAACAGTATCTTCAAACTGCGAAAATCATTCATCATCATGATGCAATGTGGCCTTGGTTTTGGGATACTTTTTATTTTGCAGTTAATGCGAGTCATCCTTCGGTTGGAGAATGGTTAGCACAAATAGGACCAATACAAATAGAGGCGCCGATTCAATCGCGGGTGATGAAAAAAATGCTAGAATTCTACAGAAAGCGAAAAGAGTTAGCTTACTCTAAACTCTGTCGAAGCTATTAGAAAACCAATCAGGCGTTTTTTAAAACAAAATACAGCAATGCAATCCCAACAACTAGAAACAAAATTTACTGTGTTACCCTACCCAGTTACATTCGTTTGCCACTATTTAGAAAAATGGGCTGATTTATTATCCAATGATAACCAGCTTCCTGACCCGAATACAATTCCTGGACGTATTGTTACAAACGAGGAATGCTGGATTATTATGACTTATTTACATTTAAAACGAAGGAACCTGAATGTATATTTGTCTAACAAATTTGTTGAAGGTAATATATGTGTTGCTAGTGCGTTAGATTTTGGAATTAAACAAAAAACTTTCTCATCATTTGTTGTTGGTTGTCGTTCGGATGGTCCAAGACCTGCTTTGTGTGATATTGCAATTGTTCAAAATCAAGCAAATATTAAGTCGGATACAGATATATTTATACCTCATTGGCCACAACCTGGCTTAATAAAACGAGATAGCACACGTAAAAATCGTATTAGTAATATAGTTTTTAAAGGTTCTGAGATAAATTTATATGAACCATTTCGTTCACCAGAGTTCATTCAAGAGCTAGAAAATCTTGGTGTTAAGTTAGAAATAAATGGTTTACATAAAGATAAACCAGTACAATGGCATGATTATAGTGAAGCTGATTTAGTTTTAGCTGTGCGAGACTTAACTGAAAGAGATGCTTTTGTAAAACCTGCGAGTAAATTAATCAACGCTTGGACAGCAGGAGTTCCAGCACTTTTAGGTCCAGAACCTGCTTTTCAACATTTACGGCAATCGCATTTAGATTATATCGAAGTCAAAACACATAAAGAAGCTCTTACAGCAATTCGGCGCCTGATTAATGACCCTGGTTTATACGAACAAATGGTTATGAACGGTCAAAAACGCGCTCTTGAATTTTCTACAGAACAAATTGCATTACGTTGGCATAATGTTTTATCTACACAAGTTGCTTCATTATATTCAAACTGGTGTAAGCGCAGTTCTATAAGTAAAGTTGCCAATTTTGCTATGCGAGCAGTTAATCAAAAACTAGCAATACGAGACGCTGACTATCATCGCGCGCATGGATATCGTCCAATCTCCGGTAGATACACGTAGCGTAGCATAGCCCTTCTTCGCCTGTGCTAAGGATTCTTTTTTCCTAGGGATAGTGCAGTTGTTAGATATAGTGTCCAATAGATATTGGTTTTGAAGAACATAAAGCTTTCGGTCATGTTATTCATGAAGAAAAACATTAGAAACGCTAAATACCACATTCTCTCCGGCGCCAAAGTCGCATATGCTAATTTCAAAGCTCTGAAGTAAGCAATTACAAAACTAATCGCGAATAGTGATATACCTATTAGTCCGACATCAAGAGCTAAGTCTATAAATCCATTATGTCCATGTGGAGGTACAAAACCAACCGCCACTGCTTTACCCGCTTCTAATGCATATGGACTACCTGGTGCCCAAAAAGCACCACGTCCAAAACCTAACAAAGGTCTATCCATAAGTCGGGTGAGTGCTATACCCCACATCGGTGTCCTTCCTGTTAATGTAGGGTCTCGACCAATACCTGTTAATAACTCTGTCCAGTTACTTAAAACGAGAGTTATTGCTGCACTAACGATTAATATCAATAAATCTAGAAATATTACCGTTGTTTTACCCGCAAACCGAAAATAACGGTAGAAATATAATGCCGAAAATAATACCACTGATACAACTAATGAGGTTTTTGATGTTGAGAGCAACATTAGTATTATCCCAAGCATCAAACCAGTCCATTTATAGATTTTTTTTAATTTATTATTACTATTTGGTAATAAGAAAAATGTAAATGAACTAATTACCATAATAGCCCCTAACAAGTTTTTATACCCGTATACTCCTTTCCAGGCGCCTGGGTGTTCGCTACCATGAATAGCAAGTGTTGGCATTGCCACACCTGCAAGCAGACTCATTAATTCACCAATGAAAAAAGCAGCACTAATAGTTTCTATTTGTTCTTTAATAGTAAAACGCGCAGCAACATACAACCCAAATGAAGTCATCTGCAAAATTTCACGACTGTCTTTCAAGGTGCTAACAAAGAAATCTGACCACAGAAATGATGCGAATGCGATTACACTTAAAAGCACTAAAAATATATCTGATTTAATTACTCGTAACGAATCTTGCCAACGTATGCAAATTAAAACAGTTGCACCACCCCAAACAATATACCGCAGCAGTGCGATCGGTGCCCCTTTAAATAGTTCTGAAAAAGCTCCAGAGAAAAATAGCACCCCAAGAACAACAAATATTTTTTCAAAAAATGTAATATTATACACAGTAATATATGGTATGAATACTAATTTAAGCTAAACTCTAATACAGTACCCCAACTTTTGCTGACATCATAGAACTGCTCCTGTAAATTAAAACAAGCAAGTCGCTTTTGTTCACAAACTGTTGGGTCATTATATATTTGAAGTATAGCTGCTACGTATGCTTCTATATCATTTGGTGGTACTTCGATGACAGCTTCACGCACGTAAGATGTAGCTGGACAAACTGCACTCGTTATTACCAAACGACCCGATAACACGCTTTCGGCAACAACTCGGTTAAAACCTTCAATAAAATCTGTACGTGTTGGAACAATTACTGCGTGTGACCTGCCGAACATGAAATGCATTTGTTGTTTATTACAATAACCGTGGAATACGAACAAGTCTTCTACACTTTCTGTTTTCACTGATGTTTGTAAAGGTTGTAGTGCTGCACCATCTCCACAAATATCAAAAACAATATCTTTGATACCCATAGAAGCTATACGCTTGGCTATTTGTAGTAAGTCAAAGGCGCCTTTATCATACTCGACGCGACCCGCGAATAAAATTCGTAATGGTATACGTTCTTTAGGTGGAGGGGGAATATCAGCAAAGTCACTTCTGTTATATACAGGTAAAAATTCATAAACTGGTGGATGTATTCCCTGAGTTAATACAGCAATTTGTTCAGTAATATCATGAGAAACCGCGTGTATACTATGACATCTTGTAAACAAACTACGACTCAAATAAAGAATTATTTTTTCTCCTAGGGTTTGTTTGGAATACTTACGCCACAACGTGCAGTGCAGTGATGGAATTACTTTCACGCCGAACCAAGATAATGGTAACAATAGAAACCAGTAGGTCGTACCACTATCAGCAATTACAACATCGGCGCCAAAACGAAGGGCTGAAATAAGCAACTGTATTCCTTGTAGAATTTGCTTGACATGATAAAATACACCTCTGGCACCATATAACAAAACTCGGCGCCGTTCGATTATAAAGCGACCGTCTTTAAGTACTTCAGTTTTTCTAGCTAGTCCAATAACGTAACCAAAAGCATCTAATGCTGTACAAACCGAATAGAAATAACTTGAAAAGGTCATCGAAACCTGTGACCCAACATCGGAACCTTTAGTCCAACATCTATACGCCTCAATTACATCTTCCGTACCAATTGCGTATACAATCCGCAGTTGCTTGGACATTTTATAACTTCGGTTTTAAATATAAGAGTTGATGATTATGATTATATTCATTTCTCGTATATTTACTGAAACTTTATAATTTTTATGACATAGTGCAGCAGTAATCAAGCTAATAACTGTATATAAAATATAACTTAAGCAGCCGTATTAATTTGATTGATAATTTTGTCTCGAAGTGTTGCGGCGCCAATTCTGCTGTCGAAACGCTCAATAATAGAAGCGCGTCCGTTACGTGCTAGTTGTATTTTGAGTGTCGGATTTTCAATCAGTAGTTTTAGCGCGCGTGTTAAAGCTGTAACATCCCTTGGCGCCACTAGTAACCCATCTTGAGAATCAGTGATTATTTCAGGAACACCACCCGAATTGGTGCCAATTGTTGCAACTGACATTGCCATCGCTTCCATGTAAACTACACCTAATGGTTCTGCATGACTAGCAAGTACAAATGCGTCTGCTTGACACATTTTTTCGATAATTTGGTTTTCTGATAAAGTTCCTGTAAACTCGATTAGATGAGATATTTCTAGCTGTGCTGCCAATGTTTTCAAATTCTCTAATTCGGAACCGGCGCCAACTATTGTAAGATGAACAAATTTACCATCATCTACAAGGCATTTAATAGCTTGAATTAGAGTATCGTGACCTTTGCTGGTATGTAAGCGACCAACGGTAAGAATGTAAAAGGTTTTATGATTAGTTTTATGATTTGATTCATAAAGCTGTGGGTTCCATTTTTCTGTGTCTACACCAATACGTCCTAACAGTACTTGGTTTTGTTTGAGTGGGTAATTAAGTCGTACTTCTTGTTCTAGCTTTTTGGTTATAGCAATAATAAAAGCAGCATTCATAAACTTTTCCTTCATTCCACCTCCCCACCATTCCAAGTTCGCGTTTAGCGTTAGTGAGTATGAAATACCAGTTAGCTGTTTGAGCATTATTGCTAATATTGCGGAATTTCCACAGCTATGACAGTGCATATGTTTTATTGCGCGTGCGACACAACAACGAGCTAATATACAAGCAATTGGCACTAAAGCAATAACATGCCAACGTGGCGCCTCTACATCTATAGTTAAAGCTAGTTTTATTGCTTTATATAAACTAAACGGACGAGTTAGTGCCCAACATAGACTAACAAAAATGTCAATTATATTATTGAAAATATTTTGCTTCCACAGATAGTAAGTTTGTGCAGTATCAACAAAATCGTGTTTAGCTTTAATATGGGGGGAAGGATGTTTAGTAGAAAAAATCTCAATTTGAGTTCCCCACTCACGTAAATGGGTAATTTCTCGCCATATCCAAATGTGTGTTTGTCCCGGAAATTCAGGGATTAAATAGCCAATTCGCATTATAAATGGAAAGAAACCGGGTTTCTAGGATTTTATGAAATTTTCATATTGCTGCACTCTCATACCTGACTTGGCTGATATCATAACAGCAATATATTCTTTTGGGGTACGCTGAAAAAACTCCTGCAACTCAACATCAGACATTTGCTCATCAAACCAGTATTCGTGACAAATACACTCAGAATCAAAATAATGTCCTGATGCTTTGAGTACTTCCTCGACAAAAAGACCATATATTACATACTCTGATATATTCCAATTGCTGCATACAGTATCAATCCATTTACGTCCTGATACCTTTTCGATATGTTTATACAGTTGTTTTAAATTATTGCTTCTCCATGTCATGATTTGACTTATATAACCAGTGACAGGAATATCACCACTCGGTAAATTGAGTAAACGACGAGCATTACAATTCCATTTTTCACCAATCGGCGCCTGTGGAGAAAGATTTCCAGGAATACGGTACAAGCGCACTAAACCATCACGAATAAAAAAGTTCCAATCAAAAGGACGAATAAAAGCAACATCAGAATCTACAAATACAAATACCTGTTCGCTAAAAAATTCCGCTGCTGCAAGTTTGATGACTTGTTGAATTATCCATCCTCGCACGACTAAGTGCTTGATATTAAACCAACAATTATTGATAAAGGGTAATTGAATCCAAGTAGGTAAGATTGATTCAACGGTAATTATTTGAGTGTTTCTATATTTAATTTGACGAAAAAGAGGTAAATCGCGCTTTGGCACAATTATATAATGCTTTGCCTTTTCAGGTGCGAATGCTTCTATACTCCAAGCCAGCAGCTGACATCGACGATAGTCTGGTGCATAACTAGGAGTAATTAAGCAAAAATCAAGTTCCTGCATTTTAAGCTTGGATATCTATAAGTATAGATTTTAGCTTGGCGCCCCAACTTTTATTTACATCATAGAACTGTTCTTGTAGTTTCAGACAAGCAAGACGCTTTTGTTCGTATAGTACACGATTTTTGTATAAATCAATCAAAGCATCACCGTATGCTGTGATGTCGTTTGGAGGTACTTCAATTACAGCAGAACGCACGTAGGATATAGCAGGACATACTGCGGATGTAACGACTGGACGACCAGCTAAAATGCTTTCTGCTACAACTCGATTAAAACCTTCAACAAATTTTGTTTGTGTTGGTACTATTACGACGTGTGAGTCACTGAATATAGACTGCATTTTGGGTTTTGTACAGTGACCGTGACATTGATAATTTGCTTCTAAGCGAGAGTCTGTAACTTCTTGACACAGTTCATCAAATGCCGAACCTTCACCACAAATATCGAAAACAATATTTTGTAAACCTTCACTTTGAAATCGTTTGACAATTTGAAGTAAATCAAATACACCCTTGTCATGTTCTATTCGTCCTGCATACAAGACACGGAATAGAGATGCATTTAAATTTGGGTTTTTAATATGAGCAAAATCTTGACGACAGTAGGTAGGTGTAAACTCGTGAACTGGTTGGTGATGATTTTGAGTTAGTTGTGCGATTTGCATTGCGATTTGATTTGATACCGCTAAAGTTGCCGTACAATCTGAACTAAATAAGCTGGCACCTAATTTGAGAGTTAGTTTTTCACCTAGAGTTTGATGTCCAAAATGGCGCCATAATACACAATGTACCGATGGAATTACCTTGATTCCAAACAAAGAAAATAGGCGCCACATAAACCAGTGCGTAGTTCCACTAGATGCAATACATACCGACGCTCTAAACTTGACCGCACAAGCAAGTAAATACAGTGCATTCCAAATCTGATGAATGTGGTAAAAAATACCTGACGCACGATTGACTAGAATTGGTAGACGTTCGATTACGAACCTGTCATCTTTGGCAACTTGTTTAATTGCAGACTGTGCAATTACATAAGCTTGAATGTTTAAACTTTGACAGACTTCGTAAAACTGACTTGAATAAGGAATTGATACTTGTAAAGGTGATTCTGTTCCGTGTTTCCAATGTTTATATGCTGCAATCACATCTTCTGGTCCAACTGCATACAACACTCGAAGCTGTTTTGATGTTTTTTTCATTCTTGAACACCATAATATTTGTATGTGACTAATTACACGCTTTTGATGGTAAATTTAATCGTAATAATACTCACATACTGGACACATGTTCACAGTAAGCATAAAAATGCTGAATGCGAAATGATATTATTTTAGCTTTATTTAACCTAGCGTTAATACTTAGAAAATACTTATTTTTCCAATAAATTTTACTATATTCGATTATAATAAAACGCTTATTTCGGAATTAATAGTGCATTTTATTGCTATGTCTTAGTCAGTATTTATACCGTCCAGAAGTTAAATTATGTTCATACAGCCAGTTTCTATCATGTTGCGAATTGTTAAGCCATGTATAAATTAATGTAGCCCATTTAACTGGTAACTGTAATTGTTTCCATGATAAGAGCGAAGCACAGCTAAGATTATGATAAAGTTCTGGATTTGTTAGTAGTTTAAGTATAGAATTTGCTAATATCTTGGAATCGCGCGCTGGAAATATAACTGCACTAATGCCATCTTCTAAATTTCTTCTGAACATGGGATGGTCAGATGCGACGATAGGAGTGCGCGCGCACAAAGCTTCGTATATTGTTAATGGTAGTCCTTCTGGATATTCATGCCAACTAGGCACTATTACTAAGTGCGCTTGTCGCATTAAATCTATTATTTCGTTGTGAGGAACCAAACCTAAAAAATTAATATTACCCTCTATGCCTAATTGTTTAGATTTATTAATAAAATAATCAATATCGCCTTTACCTGCTATATGTAACTTGGTTGTGATATTTTGATCACGTAAAATAGCCAAAGCTTCAAAAATTTCTCCAATACCTTTACTAGGCGCCACAGCACCAACATAAACTAGATTCCAGACATCAGTAGATGGTAATGTTTTTGGTGTAAACTCGTTAGGGGTTTTGAAGTGCGGCCAGTCCCAAGGAATAATTTTATTTGGGTTAACACCGATATTTTGAAGCGAAAGGCAAGAATTTACACCATGATTTGCTACCCACTCAATATAAGGGTTATTTAATTTTGCAGCAAGAAGAGAGTTTTTGATACGATTGGGCAATCCTCGCTGTAAAAATGAATCAGCAAGTAATGCCATAGTTTTAACGCGATTTTTAATCGCCCAACTAAATATAGCTGGAATTGGTGAGTGAACGACTAAGTGCGTGGGGTTTAATTCAGCGATAATTTGACAAATTTCTTTACTTTGCTTGTATGGGTCAACTGCGGCGCCTACCACGCGCATTCCAGGTTGCAAAAGCGTGTTATATTTTTCTGTAGTTTGGCAACACATTAAAATAGCTTCTTCAATTTCTTGACTGATATCAGTGATCGAATCGACCACATACTTTTGAGCATGATATGTTTCTATACCATTTCCTCGAACTTGCTTAAAGGTTTCACGGTAGTCACCAGCATACTGAACTATTAATAAGCGTTTATTAACTTTCATTTGCATCTAGATAGAACCTTTGTATAAAATCTCCACGGTATTTAGATAATACTGTAGAGACTAAACATGTAACGTCTCTACAAGGATTTCTATAGGTGTTAATCGCGTTCAGTACGAACCCATATTTTTTGGGGTTGAACTAAGAATTTGAAGTACAAAGGAATTTTCCAGAGGATGTAAAACGGTATAGCAAACAGTTCTAACAACGGTAAGTCAGAACGCGCGAAGTTTGCCCAAGCTATTAATATTGCCGTCAAAATAAATGTTCCTGCAAAAGCTGTAATCCAAACAGGTATCCATATTGACATCGAAAATGCGAATAGAAGTGAAGTACACATCACCGCAAACCACATTGCGACAAATAATGATAGGGGTGGAATACACAAATCAAGTGCGCTGAAAAACAAGTCTAATCTTTTTTGATGTACTCCATTAGTAATTAACTTAGGTACATAAGTAAGCAAAGTTTGAATATGACCATGTTCCCAACGAGTACGTTGACTTTTAGCTGCTTTCGTGTTTTTGGGTAGACAACTATTCACACTCGCTTGTGGACAAAAAATTGGTGGATATCCAGCAATTGTCAAATCTATTCCGAGTTTCATATCTTCGACAATCTCAGAATTTGCCAGGTCAACCGAACGAATAACTGACCAGGGAAATGCCATTCCAGTACCTGCCAGCAAACAGGGTAAACCCATGCGTACTAAACCGCTTGAACGCACAAGATTTTTGACTTTGAATGCAAAGACTGATATTGAATCTTTAGGAGTCGGATCGTTAGGTTTTGACATCAAGTAGACTGCTTGTGCTGGTCTACCTGTACTATTAGCTTTCTCGGTCAACAGCGTTATTGTGTTTCTTTGAACTACACAATCAGCGTCAATAAATACAACAACTTCAGGTGGGTCATTCTCTAGAAATTTTAATCCGTAGTCTAGAGCGTATCCTTTACCTTTCTTATTCTCATCTTGCCTTTCTATAACTGTAACTCCTGCACATGACGCGATTTCAGCAGTTGCGTCTGTACAGTTATCGGCAACTACTACAATTTTATGATGTGGTAATAACGTAGATTTTAAGCTTTTTAATGTGTTTGGAATTACAGCTTCTTCATTATGAGCAGGAATTAAGACTGCTACCTTATTAGCCTGAATTTTTGAAGTAGTAGGAGTGAGTGGAAACAGAGCAGCGACGCATTCAATTAATAAAACAGAACACAGAACAAGCAAAAAAAAGGCACTTATCAGCAGAATTATTTCTATTGATAGATGCACTAACTGGTTAATATACATATTGGAGAATTTCCGAATTTCCTAATATTTATTAATCAAGAAACCGGGTTCCTGTCAAAAACGATGGTAAAAAAATTTAACTTGTCACAAGGAACCCGGTTTCTAATTAACGAGTGATTTCTGAATAACTTTTGCGGGAATACCCACAGCAGTTGACCCTGAAGGAATATTGCTTAATACGACTGCATTGGCGCCAATATTCACATCATCACCAATGGTGACATCACCGAAAATTTTGGCGCCTGCACCAACATTAACGCGCCTGCCTAAACAAGGTGCATCTAACGGACGGTTGAGATAACGATTTCCTAAAGTTACACCTTGACGAATAATGCAGTCGTCACCAATTGTGCTGTAACCGTGAATTACAATACCTCCTTGGTGTTCAATAACTACACGGCGCCCAAGGTTAACAGTGTAAGGTAGTTCAATACCATAACCGTTGCGGATTTTACGGAATAACATTCGGTAGAGAAGACTTAAAGGAGCGCGTAAAAGCTTTGGTTGTACTGTCATACGCCATACACCAAATCGATGTACTGCCACTGCACGAAACCCAGGAAGTGTCCAGTCGCACCCGTGTGACTTCCAATCTTCTTTTATTTGCTCCCAAAAACTTAATTCTGTATTAACCGTATTATCCATATAGGCGCCTATATTTTGGTACTACTTATTATCAGATGACTGAACTACAAGCGAACTATTATCTGTATCGCGGGTACTGTTGTAATAGAAATATCTATCAGGCTCATGTTTGATATTGACGCCATTAGCTACCAAACCTAAAACGTTAGCTTCTGAACGCATGAGCAAAGTTTTAGCTGCAAGTGCGCTAGCAGAGTCAGCGACACCAGGACGAACTACAACCAAAACACCATCCGCCATTTTACCCAAAACTGCTGCATCCGCAGTTCCCGCTAAAGGTGGAGTATCAAAGATTATATAGTCATAGTGTTGTGATAAAGCTTGAATTAAAGCGCTCATGCCTTCAGAGTCTAATAGAGCTTGAGGATTTGGTGGTATTACCCCAGCCGTTAATACTGATAGATTTCGTGTTACCGTTTGAATACAATTGCGAATTCGGTCTTGTCCGACTATCACATTGCTCAACCCCGTCAAATTCATCACTCCCCATAAATGATGTTGCGAAGGATTACGCATGTCGGAATCTACAAGTAAGACACGTTTTCCTGCTTGTGCAATTACAGCCGCTAAATTCGCGCTTACCTCAGATTTACCTTCACCTGGAACTGAACTAGTAACTACAATAGTGCGAACTGTTTTATGACTAATAAATTTTAAGTTCGCTTGTAGCATTTGATATGCTTCATGAATTACTGAGCGTGGCAAAGTTCCTACAATTACCCTTGGTGAGGCGCCTTCCATTGTTTGCTGTATAGAAGCACTGTTGGTATCAAATTTAGGAATTAAGCCAAGCAATGTATAACCAAAAACATCTTGAGCTTCTTTAACAGTCTTGATTGATTTATCGATGACATCAACTACAAACGCAGCAGCAACTCCTAATAAGGCGCCGATAAAAATTCCACCTGCCCCTAAAAGCAACATCATTCTCATTCGCGCTGGGTTTGGCGAGACAACCGCATTTTGGACGATGCGCGCACTACCAATAGTTTGGTTCTCAGCAACGCGAATTTCTTGAAGACGACCAAGTAAGGTTTCGTAGGTCTTTTGAGCCACTATTAGGCGCCGTTCTAAGTCACCTTGTTTCTTCTCTAAATTTGGCAAAACCTGCGCGCGTTGTTTGAACTGCTCGTAGATACCTGACAGAGTTTGGACTTTACTCTCTAAACCTAAGCGCTGCGCTTGCAGTCTTACTGACTCTCCAACTAACTGTTCTTTGAGTTGACCTAACTGTAACTTGTCTGGTGAAACTTTAACGTTCGTACCTAAAGACTGACTAGCTCGCTGTTGCAATAATTTATTTAAGGATGCTTCTTTTTCCCTTAAAGTAATCATTATCGGGTTGTCACTGGTATAAAGCGCTCGTTGTGTAGCTATTTGAGTTTGCACTTTTTGTAGTTCACCCAATGCTTCTTGCACACCAGGTATTAGCGACAGCGATGTTCTATCTACTGCTTCTGAACTGGGTATTTTAATTTGAGAACGAAGCTCTGCCTGCTGTGATGTAACTTCTGCTAGTTGTCCTTTGACTTCGTTGAGTTGCTTATCAAGCTCACCAATATTTTTGACGGTTTCCTCTGTTTCTTTCTCTAAATTAATAACTTGATTTGCTGCCTTAAACGAGCGTAAATCTTCAGTTGCTCTATTTAATTGACCTTCTGCGCGTGGCAGTTGACCCTCAATAAACTTGCGTGCGGCAATTGTCTCCTGGCGATTATTTTGAATATTGCTATTTACATATGACCGCATGATTTGATTTACAACGTCCGCAGCTTTCTTCGATTCGCCAGATATATGCGCCACGTTCAGAACATCAGTACCAGGAATTGGTTCGATTTTAATATTGATAGACTCAGGTTCTAAAAGTTCACCATTTTTATCTCGCAAGTCAAGCTTTTTAATCACCTCTTCTAAGATTGGACGTGATTGCAAAATTTCAGCTTGAGTCGAAAGAGGATTTGCTTCGCGTCTTACACTTTCTAAATCTCCAACTTTCTCTCCTACTCCTGTTAGCAGCGAAGCACGGTTTGCCTGAAACAGTAGTTTTCCAGAAGCTTGATAAGTAGGACGTTGCAACGAAATCGCAAACCCTGATAATGCTATTGATGTAAACAAAATCCCTGATGCAACTAGCCAGCGTCGTTTTAAAACTAGCCAGTAGCTGCGAATATCAATGTCTTCGGAACGGTTGTGTTGCTGCTCCATACAGGTTATTTATGTCGTAAAGATTGGTTAACTTAGATGCACATGCATTATTTGTTTTGGTAGTAATTTATTAGATGCTATTACTCCTAACTGCCGATGCTAATGCTTTTTGTGTTATTTTTTCTGGTGGTTTTTCTGATGGCGTTTCACATTCTGACCAAGGATTTTCATACAGATGAATCCGCTGTTTTAAAATTAGCCAAAAGAATGGAAGTGCGCTTAATACATAACGTTTCCAAAGTCTTTTTGGTTCTGAAGTTAAACGATATAACCATTCCAAACCGACTTCGCTCATCCATTTTGGTGAACGTTGAATATCTCCAGCCTCAAAGTTAATTGTTGCTCCTATTGCCAAGAATATCTTGACATTTTTTAATGCGTGTCGATATTTTGCAATCCACATTTCTTGCTTTGGGGCGCCAACACCAATTGCCAACACAGTTGCTCCAGAAATATTAATCAAATCAACAATTTTTTGACACTCTTGCTCGTTAGTTTCAAACCCATATGATGGAGAATGAGCGGCAACAATAATGTTTCTTCCAACTTTAGAATTTATGCTCATTTGAGCTTTTTCAACAACCGCTGGTTCAGACCCTAGCAAAAAAATTTTAATATTCTTGTCGTCACGATAGTAATCGTAAAATGCTGGAAACAAATCTGAACCAGAGATTTTTTCTTGGATTGGGGTTCCGAGAAAATTTGACACATACATCAAAACTTTACTATCGCAAACTCGGTAGTCAGCCTCCTGATACACATCATAAAACTCGTAATTTTCCTGCAATTTCATAATATGGTCAACGTTGGGAGTAAATACAACCCCACCGTGAGAAAGCTTTTCTAAAAGCTCCACCATTGTGATGTTATGAATTTTGACATTTAGTAAGTTTATTTGCCTCATCACCGCTCTCAAAACAAGTGATATTTAATGTTTACGTATTTGCTCATCATCCTGCCTAGCCACTTGTCGAATCGGAACACGAAACTTATATTAATTAAAATTGAGCCAAAACTATATATTCATAGTGACATCCCTCAAACTACACATACTTTTACAAATTAGTCAATTGTAGTTACACCGTGATTTACGATAAGTGTCGATTTATCAATACCTATTTAAATCAATGGTTAATTTTAAATCAACTTGATGTCCTCCTAATGTTAATCAAATTAAACAGAGTGCATAGCTTCATGGCGATTGAAGTATTAACTATTTACTCTTAACATCCTATTTAACTTTGTTTAACTTTATTCGCGCTTCAATCATTAGGTAGAATTTTTTAACTATCTTGACTGAAATATTACATACTTATTCTAGCGGTGCCTCAACTAGCAGAATTTGTAAATAAAATTCATCCCTACTCAGCAATCTTAAAT
Source organism: Calothrix sp. HK-06 (assembly GCF_001904745.1). Taxonomy (GTDB): domain Bacteria; phylum Cyanobacteriota; class Cyanobacteriia; order Cyanobacteriales; family Nostocaceae; genus Dulcicalothrix. The sequence goes on along the minus strand of NZ_MRCD01000004.1, from coordinate 63,332 downwards.
TAAACAAAATAGATTTCATCCTAAGATAAACATATAAAGCTTACACGTATCTCAAGGAAGGCAGCATTGATATCTGCTATGGTGAAAGGAACGCACAGTTATTGCATTATCCCTCCAAAGTAAACACACTCCATGACAGAGGACTTCAGAGTGAAAAAGCGAAAGTATTCAACTTGACCTGCGATCTCATTTATCAGACACAGTGACTACCTAGATCTGCGAATTGTCAAGCTTTAATATATCTTTTATTTTGCTCAAATTTAAATAGTTAGTGTAAAGCTAATGTGTAGAAAGAAATAAGTTTTTATAAAGAAATTGTAAAGCAAGCGTTTTTTCCCTGAATTTCTAGGAAAAAATTGTCTTAATACACAAATAAAAATCAATAATTATGAAGCAAAATTAAAAAGAATTTATAAAGTGTTACAGGAGACATTTAAATATGAAGACATAGAGTATGCAGAGACACCTCAGTCAGGCGCCTCTGCATAATCATTAAATTACTACACAGCGCGTATAGTACTTTTATATTATATCACGTGATGGGCTAGGGCCTTCAATTTCCCAAGTTATATCGATACCCTGATAAATAAAGGAACCTCCATCAAAGGCATATCGGTTGCCGTCGTTTGCATCACGCTTCATGCGCCAAATTGCATCTTCACCAGTACGGTAGTTACGCCATACCCAGTCAGGTACACCATCTCCTGTAAAGTCGGCAGTTCCTTCAAGGCGCCACTGGGTATCTGTGACTGGAGGAGTATTAATGGGGTTTGTCTTGGCTAAGTTATAGTCACCGCCACTTTGCATTCCCCAGATAGCATTTTCGCCAGTTCTATAATTACGCCAGAGAATATCAGCAACACCATCTGCATCGAAGTCAATTACATCCGCAACTTCCCACTGAGTGTCAGCGATGGGAGTAATGACGTACCCATCAGGGACATTAAAGTAAGGATTGTCACCAGTGGTAGTATTATTTAATTTCCAGATAGCATTTTCGCCAGTTCTATAATTACGCCAGAGAATATCGGGAATAGCGTCATTATTAAAGTCAGCCCAGCCTTCGATAGTCCAGTCAGTAGGTACCTTTGGAGTAAGAGTTTTACTTCTGTTGAGGTCAAGAGTAAGGGCGCCAGTTCCAGCAACGTTGGGGTCATAGTTATATGCCCATATAGCTATATCACCAGTTCTGTAATTGCGCCAAAGAATCTGAGGTCCACTGCTGCCACCAAAGTTTGTCACCCCTTCCATTTCCCAGCTTGTATCTTCCACAGGACGAAGAGTCTGAGTTCTAGTTGTACTAGATACATCAACATCAATGCCAGTGTTGGCATCAAATATCATAAACCAGACAGCATTTTCACCTGTATTGTAGTTGCGCCAGAAGATATCACTAATACCGTTGTTATCTACGTCATACAAACCTTCAATTTCCCAATTAGTGTCTTTGACTTCTCGAATGGCCTTAGTTAGTCTTGAGTCTGTATTCAAGCTAAAGGGGTTAGTTGGGTTTGCAGCGTCGTAATTAATACCCCAAACAGCATTTTCACCACTGACGCTTCCATTACCATAATTGCGCCATAGTATTTCTGGTGTATTAAAGCCATTGACGTCGGGATTACCACCAAAATTAGGAACCCTTGATGAGGTACCAACAGCAGGAGTACCAGCATTACCAACGGTACCAGTAAAATTAAGTGTGACGCTAGCACTAACAGTTGGCGAAGAATCTGTTGCTAAACCACCATACTCAACGACGTAACCTTGGGGTCTGTAACCAATAAAATTAGTGTAATCTTGCTGGTTAGGAAGGTCATTCCACTTACCTATATTTCCAGCATTCGCATTTCCAACGATGTGGGCATAATCTTCACCGTCAGGTTTACCACCATCAGTAGAGTTGTTCGGCTCACCCCTTTGTAAATCCCAGTTATTATAGCGCCCATCAATTGCAGCACCTGTACTATTTCCTCGCCAATATAGTTGTCCAGTACCACCGTTGTCGTTTGTTGCTAAACCTTCAGGCCCCGTTACCCATCTCCAGTCTCCTTCGACTGCTGCATCACTGGCGCCTATCCAACCATTACCACTAACTCGACTTTGAATAAAGTCTTGTTCAGCTTGAGTGGTAATTGTAGCTAAATATCCTTGTTTGCCTAAATAGTTAAGACCATTAGTAGCAGTTCTAGCATCATTCCAAGAAATGCCTTCATTAGTTACAAACTGATAAAAATGCCCATTTTCTGGATTTGCGAGTAAATTACCTAAAGAGAACTGAATATTGCGCGCTGCTCCTGGGTTGGCTGCATCTGTATTCGCATACGTAACTCGACGCAATAAACCTTGGTAAACATCAGAACTAAGGGCAGTCGCTGAATCTAAGGTCAGCACACCTCTTGACTGGTCGTAGTTCCAGTTAACTCCATCTGGGCTACTACCATTTGTAGCTCCATCAATACCTAAACGGTCTTTACTGGCATCAAAGTTACCAATTAACACCCGTGCGCCATTGAGTGTACCAACATTTGTAATAGTTAAATCTGAGTCAACAACTTGTGGAGTAGTACCTCTGTAATTAATGTTGCCAGAAATATTTCCCAACCCCCCACTAACATCCGCAGCAACAGCAGAACTTGAACTAGAAGAAGCACTTAACGGAGTTGGAGAAGATGATATCGGCGGGTTAGACTGGGTAGTTGGTAATTCTGGTGATAGCGACAGACTTTGGTAGTAGTCTATGAGTTGGTGCTTTAATGAATTAGACACTGGGTTTTCCTCTTACTAGATTATTAAATAACTTTCGCTTTAGTGCGTACAAACGTTGAATATGTAGACAAATAATTGCACATGCTATCGAGTCATCGAAATCTAGTACATTCACTAAGGTAAATGTACCTAAGCTTGTATATTTCATTACAAATAATTATGTAGCAAAAACTACTAAATAGTCAAATGTTTTATCATGCCCAAAAATATTTTTGTAATAACATTTAATCACAACTTTATGAAAATGTATCATCCGTTACGGATAAAAACTTACAAACTTTACAGTCAGATACTTACGCAATCTCCGCCGATATAAAGACAACATCTGCTGATAGATAGGTATCTCATGATTGCCATATTTTTATATACCAACTTTGTTTAATTAATAAAAATACACAAACGTATCAGCAATTAATTGTGTGTGCATAGCCTCTAACCCTTGTCAATTAGGGCATTCACTTAAAAATAACGATAATATAAAGCTGGCTTTATGAAGTTAATCTTAATTTTTTGTACTCAGATGATTCTGTATAAATGGCTAAGGTCAAGCTATTTCAAGCACTTACCTCACTGAACTTCTATTTGCAACTTCTTAATACTTTCTTTACATATTTTTCGTATATTTTTATATAAAGCTATCTTAATATACGCTTTATCAAACTTTTAAATTACTTATAGTTATCTTTATGAACTTTTTCTGTTTTTATACCTAAAAAATCGGGTTTCTTTTGCATCGAAACCCGGTTTATTTATTTCTGATTTTTCTTAAACCACTCGACAATACCATTAGAGATAGTACGTGCCATCTTCCTTTGGTCATCAGGGTTCGTAATTAGTTCTATTTCATTAGGATTACTCATAAACCCTAGCTCTAGTAGTACAGATGGAGAGCTAGCGGGACGTGTTAGCGCTAAGTTATTCCAAAATACTCCATACGAAGGGCGCCTAATTTTTTCTACTACATAGTTATGCAGAAATAAAGCTAAGTCGTGTGCTTGCGTATTGTACCAAAACGTACCAAATCCCTTAATGTTTTCGGCATCACCATCATCGGGTAGCGAGTTATGGTGAATAGATAAAGCGATTGTTGGTTCTTCTGCGTCAATAATTTTTTGACGGTCAACTAGTGAGAGTTCTATATCTGAGTTGCGCGTCATGACTACAGTGGCACCACGTTTGATTAAGTCGTCGCGTATTAACCTAGAAATAACTAAATTAACATCTTTTTCCAAAGTACCTTCTGGACCACTGGCGCCAGATTCAGTCCCACCATGTCCTGGGTCGAGTAGTACTTTGACACCAGATAATGGTTTGCGTCCAGTTTTAGTGGGGGGGTGACGCATTGTTAAAACTAAGCTAGTGCCTTCATAGCGAAGTTTGTAACCCCACTGTTGATTTGTCTTGAGGTTGAAAGTGTATTGAACTTGATTTGGGTTGACTTGTTGCCAATCGAGACGTGAAATAATTGGGTTATTGTCAGTGCGGAACGTATCGGTTTGTGCAGTGGTGTTATAAATAGTCAAAGTTAGAGACTTGTCACCTTGCTGGATGCTGACAGGAACAGGCACCTGTAGAGGAAAAACTATCTCAGTTTTGCCCTGTAAATTCCGATAGCCAACACTGCGAATAATTGTGCGTGGTGCTACACTACCTGGTATAATACGAGTCTCTTTACTATTAATCCAGGCACCGTAATCTAAGCGTAACCAATCACCGTCTCTTCCGGTAATAGAAACTCTTGTACCTTTTGGTAGAGGTGTAAGCCGAGAAAAGTCGGTACTTGGCCCAGTTCTTGCGACACCCGCGTCGGATGTAACTTCAGCTACTTGTAATTGCGCTTGAGGAAGTACGGTAATATTACCAGTACCAGTTTGGGTAACAGTCTTACCGTTAATAGTTAGTTGGAATTCCGGTTTACCTAACTCAATCAAAGTGGGAGTATCTGGAATAACTGTACTTTTAATGGTGTTATTGTCTCGTATTTGATTAAGCCCAACAGTGGTACAACCTTCATACTTACTAACGCTCGAACTCGCAATTGGTTGGTTCCTTCCTGTTAAAGCTGCTTTATTATCTGGAAGTTGTGCAATTTGTGGTTGAGGTAAAAGAGAAATTGTTTGTAAACCAAGTTTGACAGAGACTTTTGTTGCAGGAGGTGCAACGGCACTAAAACATACAGTTTCTCCTGGTAATCGGGCAATATCAACTGCTGGTGTGAGAGAATTTAGAGCAAAAGCAGTTCTACTGGGGATTTCGGGTTGTAAACTCAACCGCGTTACTTTTATCAACAATTCTTGATTTTGGTAACGAATTGTAAAATTATTTTCCCCAATCGAGAGCGGTAAGCTTGGTGCAAAATGACCACTATGACTTCTTTTGATTAGCTTACCATTAATGAAAACTTGTCCGGTTGACGGCGCCGTGCCAATGAAGAAGATTCTATCGGCACTTGTTTTGTAATTGGTTTGCGGGTAAACAACCTTAAGGGATTGTCCCAAAGCCAAAACGCTATAGGGGGTGAGTATTGAACTGATTAAGAATAATCCTAAAAGGGGTTTCACGCCAGTAAATAAATAAGAACATAACATTTACTGTGGCACAATGACGGGGTGTCTTTTACAGAAGTTGCTAAAATTTGATAATTGATGTATGACTAAGTTTGTATTTGTGACTGGTGGGGTTGTATCTAGTATCGGTAAAGGAATTGTAGCAGCAAGTTTGGGGCGCCTGCTCAAATCCCGCGAATATTCGGTTTCGATTCTAAAACTCGACCCTTATATAAATGTAGACCCAGGTACCATGAGTCCGTTTCAGCATGGTGAAGTATTCGTCACCAAAGATGGAGCGGAAACCGATTTAGACCTGGGGCACTATGAACGCTTTACTGATACGCCAATGTCTCGACTTAACAGCGTGACAACCGGTGCGGTATACCAATCGGTCATCAACCGCGAACGTCGCGGAGACTATAACGGAGGTACCGTCCAAGTTATACCCCACATCACCAACGAAATTAAAGACAGAATTAAGCGTGTCGCCCAAGATACAAATCCTGATGTTGTAATTACAGAAATAGGCGGCACAGTTGGTGATATAGAGTCGCTGCCATTTTTGGAGGCCATCCGTCAGTTTCGTAAAGAAGTTGGGCGCCAAAACGTGATTTACATGCACGTAACATTGGTACCGTGGATAGCATCAGCAGGCGAAATGAAAACGAAGCCAACCCAACACTCAGTCAAAGAACTGCGTTCGATAGGCATTCAACCAGATATATTAGTGTGTCGAAGCGATCGACCAATACCCCCAGGCATTAAAGAAAAGCTTTCAGAATTTTGTGATGTGCCCGTCGAGTGCGTCGTTACTTCCCAAGATGCCAACAGCATTTACGAAGTACCACTCATGCTAGAGCGCGAAGGATTAGCAAATCAAACATTAGAGCTTCTACAAATGGAGCAACGCAAACCAGATTTGCGTCAATGGCAAACCTTAGTAGAAAGATTGTACAGCCCCAAATACCAAGTAGAAATTGCCATAGTTGGTAAATATGTACGCTTAAGTGATGCATATCTATCAGTTGTAGAAGCCGTTCGTCATGCGGCAATAGCAACTCATGGAGAATTACGACTGCGCTGGGTAAACTCCGAAAAACTCGAAACCGAATCAGTTGAAAACTACCTCGAAGGAGTAGATGGTATAATCGTACCAGGCGGATTTGGCACTAGAGGCGTAGATGGAAAAATAGCCGCAATTAAATACGCGCGTGAACATGAAATCCCCTTCTTAGGATTATGTTTGGGAATGCAATGTGCCGTCATTGAGTGGGCAAGAAATGTAGCAGGTTTAATAGATGCCAACAGCGCCGAATTTGCACCACATGCCGAACATCCGGTAATTAACTTGCTTCCTGAACAACTAGATGTAGTGGACTTAGGGGGAACAATGCGTTTAGGTTTATATCCTTGTCGCGTTCTACCAAACACACGTGCCTTCAAACAGTATCAAGAAGAAGTAGTGTACGAGCGTCATCGCCACCGCTACGAATTTAACAACGCTTACCGCAGTTTATTTATAGACTCCGGCTATGTAATTAGTGGCACATCTCCCGATGGGCGCCTGGTTGAAATGATTGAATATCCTGAACATCCGTACTTTGTAGCATCTCAGTTCCACCCAGAATTTCAATCAAGCCCAAGTAAACCACATCCATTATTTGAAGGATTCCTCGAAGCAGCAATTAGACACTCCCACCCCACAATCAACTTCCCGGCACCAGCAGAAGTGTTATAAAGTATTGAGTGCTGAATTAAGAGTTATGAGGAGCGGAGTTATTGTACAGACGCGACATGTCACGTCTGTACAGGAGTTATTAATTATTTTCTCAGCACTCAGCACTCAGCACTTTTTACTATTAATGGGAGAAAATCGTGGCGCACTGGGAAAAAGTACTTTTTGACCGCAACGAGTACATAGTAAACTTCGAGTGTGTAAGTGCCTTTTGCCGCGAACCGAATAGTAGAGTAACATTTTGGCTACCAGATAACGCCATTCCAATTGTGATAAACCCACAAAGTAACCCAAAAGACTACCAAAAAATTCTTAACTATACCGAAAAAGTTACACAATTGCCTGAAAATACATATTGGGTAAAAATAATATACGAAAGAAACGAGTACATAATCAACCTAAAATGTATCAGTTCATTTTGCCGCGAACCCAATGGTAGAATCACCTTTTGGCTACCCGATAGTACTATCCCCATCATCATCAACCCCGTCAGTAACCCCGAATCATACCAAAAAGTCATCGACTACATAGAAAAAGCCACAGGATATAGTATGTAGGTTGGGCGGAGCTAAGAGCGCAACCCAACATCATAATTCAAAACCACCTCGCATCGCAAAGTATATTTGATTAGCACAATTTGTAGGCGCCTTCTTCCTGCATTACCGACCTTGCCCTCAAGAGTTCCAGGTACTGCGGTAGGAATGATAAAAATGGCGCCTGATTTTGATGAACCTTTGCCTGATGATATTTTGCAAGCATTTGAAGCATGACCACGTAAATACTTCACCTTGGTTTATTTATCAGGTAATATAAACAAATGTACCAATAAAACTAAACACTTTACATGGTAACAGGGATACCAGGTAAAAAAGCTAATATCAGTAACTCGATAAATACAAATATATCCTTTCAATTAAATTACGAAGGCAAAATACCAGCAGAATATATACTAAAAACTCAACCAGCCAAATTAAAGCATGTCGTCACCGTAGACTGTTGATTTATAGCTACTGAAGGAATTCAATTGCCACCCCTATTTATTTTTGTTAATGCTAATTTTGCGGCGCCCAACATACCTGCTGAATTACCCAACTCTGCTGGTAAAATTTCTAAACCAATGCGCGATGTAATAAAGACTCGTTTTTCAATTTCTGCTTTGGCACTAGGTATAAAAAAATTTGCACTGGCGCCTACTCCACCACCAATTAATATAGCTTGTGGTGTAAGTACGTAAATAATAGAAGTTAAACCAATACCTAAATCTCTACCGTATTCTTGCCAAAAATTTAAAGCTTCTACGTTGCCATTTTCTGCTAATTCCCCTAACTCTGAAGGTTCTTTACCAGTACGGCGCCTAATTGCCCGAATTGCGGTAAATTGTTCTAATGAGCCTTGGTTGCCACTGTTACATTCTGGGCCATCTGAGTGTAAGGTAATTAAACCAAGTTCACCTGCGGCGCCATGATGGCCAATAAATAATTTACCATCGATAAAGACGGCGCCACCAACACCAGTGCCCAAGGTAAGCATAATAAAATTTTTGAACCGACGACCGGCGCCTAACCAAGCTTCACCTAAACCAGCACAGTTAGCATCATTAGCCAAAATAGTAGGTTTGCCTGTTTTTTCTTCTAACCATTGAGCTAACGGAACATCACGCCAACCTGGTAAATTAATAGATACAAGCGCAATTCGTCCCTCTGGGTCAGAAGGTCCAGGCATTCCGACACCAATAGCAAAAGCTTGATTATTTGCATCAAGTTCTTGTAGTGCGTTAACTATTACATTCAATACCATTTCAGGAGCAGGAGGTTGAGGAGTTGCAACCGTCATCGACTGTAAAAGGGCGCCGTCAACAGTAAACCTCCCCAACTTTATCGCTGTCCCACCTAGGTCAATCCCAATAACTTGAATATTATTATTTGTCATTGGTAGTTTTTTGCCTAGCCTAATTTCTTTACTTCGTGTACTTCAGATTTTTTGACACTCACATAAGTGACAGGAGAAGTATTAAAACTAGCTTCACTGGCAATATTAGTTACAGGCTTACCATGTAATATCCCGGTTAAAGCAACCGAAAGCATAAAACCGCCAGTCGTAGCAGCAATCAAGGACATCTTATCTTTCACGTTCAGACTCTCTGTTATAAATAGAACAAAATATATAGATTAACAAATGAATTGGATTGTTGTAGAGACGTTACATGTAACGTCTCTACATCACATATAACGTTTCTACATGTAACGTTTATCTAATTCCTAATTTGTTTTCGTAAGCGTGGGTTAACTAAATCGTTCAACCCCTCACCAAATAGTGATAAACCTACTACCATCAAAGTTAGTGCCAAACCCGGAAATAAAGTAGTCCACCAAATTCCTGTAGGTAAAGCCTCTAAAGCTTGCTTTAAATCATGCCCCCATTCGGGAACTTCATCAGGCAGCCCTAGACCTAAAAATCCTAATCCACCCAACACTAGAATGGCATCCGCAGCATTAAGGGTAAAGAGTACAGGTACACTTTGGATAACATTGAAAAATAAATATTTGCTAAGTACCTGCCAAGTATTGGCGCCCATTGCCTGAGCAGCTTCGATAAATACTTCTGTTTTTACACTAACTGTATGATTTCGTACAACTCTATAATACTGAGGTATATAAGCAATACTAATAGCGATAGCAGCGTTTAATATTCCACGTCCCACAACAAACGCTAGCGTTACCGAAAGTAACAATCCTGGCAAAGTATAAATACTATCCATAATAAATAGTAAAATCTTGTCTAACTTACCGCCCATATAACCACTCAACATTCCCAGTGGAACACCTATCACCATACTTAATGCCGTTGCCACTATTACAACTTGTAACGCTGCTTGGGCGCCGAACATAGTCCGAGAAAACACATCATACCCCAGACGACTAGTACCAAACCAGTACTTAGGGGAAGGCGCCTCATGCATAGGGTTACTAAGAAACTCAGTAGGATTTTGTAGTATTCCAACAGCTTGTAAAACAGGTGCAAAAAACGCCAAAAAGATAAAAAATAAAGTGAATACCAACCCCACATACATCAACTTCTGCGAAAGACTAGGATTTTGGGGAAGCTGTAGAAACTTAGGTAGAGAACTTTTTGTAACAGCCATATATATTTATGAGTTATAAGTTATGAGTTAAGAGTTTTAATATATAACAATAGTTTTGTCAATGGAACATACAACCAATTGAACGTATACAGCAACAAAATGTTTCTGTAGGGGCGGGTTAACCCATAACCATCAACATAACGCAAAATCCCTCTAAACCCGCCCCTAAATTTTATGGGACGGGCAAGGATGCCCATCCCACAAGATGTTTAACACAAGATGGTTGGTTTGATGTTTGGGAGTTGTTTAAATGTTGGTTTCGATTAATTGACGGTATTGGCTTTTTTGCTTGACACCTTTGACTTCTTGAAGTAATTCTTTGTCTTTGAAGAACTGAACTGTTGGTGTGCCTGTTACACCAGCGTTTTCGGCGATGTCGCGGTCTTTGTCGATGTCTATTTCGACGAAGTGTATTTTGCCGTCGAATTCATCTACTACTTTGTTTAATATGGGTTTTAGGGTATGGCATGGGCCGCAACCTGGTGATACATATTTAACAACGATTAATCTATCGCTGTCGTGGAATAGTTTCCGCAGTGCTAAACCACCTTCGTGACGTGTTGCGTTGAGACTAAATTCGACAGGTGCCACTGTTTTGGCTTCGGGTTCATGTTCGAGTTCGTTGTCTGGAATGTGCGGCGCCTGTTTGTATTCTTCAACTAAGCCATTTACAGACAACCAGCGTTCTGCCAACATTGCAGCGGCACATCCCGAACCTGCGGCTGTAATAGCTTGGCGATATTCATGGTCTTGTACGTCACCCGCAGCGTATACACCTTCTACACTCGTTTCTGGTGAACCGGGTTTAGTAACAATGTAACCTACTTCGTCAAGTTGAATTTGTCCTTCAAATAATGAAGTGTTGGGTTTATGACCAATGGCGTAGAATAACCCCTTGGCATGTAATAAACTTTCTTCACCCGTCTTAGTGTTACGGACTTTTACACCTTCCATGTGCCCGTTACCGTAAATATCTACAGCTTCGGTGTTCCAATGTACGGTGATTTTGGGGTTAGTTAATACACGGTCTTGCATTGCCTTCGACGCACGCATTTTCTCAGAACGCACAAGCAAATTAACCTTGGAACCATATTTAGTTAAGTAAATAGCCTCCTCTGCCGCTGAATCTCCGGCGCCTATTACAGCGAGTTCAGCACCGTGAAATATCGGTGTTGCACCGTCACAAATCGCACACGCACTTATACCTCGACTCCAAAAAGTATGCTCGCTAGGTAAACCTAAACGCTTCGCAGTGGCACCAGTAGCTATGATAATACTGTGGGTTTTAAATTCCCTTTCTTCCGAACGCACAGTAAAAGGACGCTGACTTAAATCAACCGATATCACATCCTCAGTATATAACTCGGCGCCCCATCTTTCTGCCTGAGCCTTCATTTTATCCATCAACTCAGGGCCAGTAATACCAGCAGGAAAACCAGGAAAATTCTCAACCTCAGTCGTCGTCATTAACTGCCCACCAGGTAAACCCCCCGCTTGGAAACCTTCAAACACAACAGGTTTAAGGTTCGCACGACCTGCGTATATAGCAGCGGTATAACCAGCAGGGCCAGAACCAATAATTACTACGTTTTCAACTGTGGGATTTGTCATAACAGGTTATATAAACTCATAACGACTACGTTTAATTTAATATAACACATTATTGTGGGGTATGTTACGACCCATTTCTTCATAATCCTCAAACTTATCGTGGTAATCATCCCGCCAATTTGTGAGGCAGTGCGTTGGACGGGTTTCCCGGCTTGAAGCAACTGCGGTGCTGACAACCTCGACGACTAAGGGAACCGAAACTGCCTTGGTTACAGTTGATTGCTTCCTCCAAAGAGGTTCATTAACAAGATTATTCGGATTTATTAAAATAATATCTGGTATATAAATAGATTCATTTGGTTTGACAAATGCGGTTTTGGGAATGCGATATGGGAGTCCCATTTGTAAAAGCTGGAAGCCTAATTGTACTGTTAAAAATCCAACAACGTTTTCGTGGTCTCCAGTAGGTAGCGCCAAACAATAACTCCTTTATGTAATTCGTACCGCTTACCGTCGTTAGGATACCAATGCATGAATTCTTCATGGGTTAGTAATTGAGGTAAGGTCTGGGTTAGGGCTTGAGTCATAAACTATTTAACCTTAGCTTTTAATAAATTAATCATTTATGATTAGCTTTATTATCTAAGTGTGTAACCAACATCCTGTATGCGTGTTTCCTCGTTCTTTGCTGGGGACAGGAGGTTTTGACCTGGGATTTGAGAGAGCAGGAATGCATGTTGTGTTTCAATGTGAAATAGACCTCTTTTGTCAACAAATATTAAAGCGGCATTGGCACCACGTACCTCTTCATGACGACATCACGACCCTCGTACCAACAGCTATCCCTGCCTCTGAACTTTGGTGTGCCGGATGGCCATGTCAAGACCTCAGTAACGCTAACACAGACAGAAAAGGACTTGCGGGAGAACGAAGCGGTTTGTTCTTCACGTTTATGGAAAATGTAGAAATTATTATGCTTGAATGGATCGAAACTGCTCAAAAACTAGGACGTATCATTCCTGAACCTAGGTGCCGTTTAATGTCAGCTTAATTCTACAGTACCAGGTAAAGGAAGAGAAACATGACTGTATGGGTTTGTTAAAAAAACTCAAAAAACACCAAAGAAAGACCTAAATTTAGCTCTTGAGCGAAAACAAGAAGTGGAGGCAATGGCATGAAAAAAAATCCTCGTATAGGTTCTTCTTTCGATGATTTTTTAGAGGAGGAAGGGATGCTTGACGAAATCAATACAATTGCTATCAAGCGGGTAATCGCGTGGCAAATCGAGCAGGGTATGGCTAAAATTTCGACGCCTTGGTTAGAGTCTTGAATTATTTGCCAACCGTCTGGGTCAAGGCGCCTGTATGAGCTAGCACTCTCTCTTCCCACCCAGAACCTGACATTGATTCATTCTGTTGCTGGTGTTAGCGCACGGGAAAAAGTGGGAATACTGAATAGCGTATACAGCTATTGATTACAAGTTGTGGAATGCGCGTGCGTTTAAGTGTGGTTTGTAATATTTAACGATATATGGCGCTAGTAATAGCATTGTTCCACAATTTGTAAGCGGTATCAGGGAAAAGTAGGAGAAAATATCATGACCGCACAGGCGCCAGGACACAAAGAAGAGTTACTTGAGAAAATTCGTCAGCAGTTTGATAGCGCTCCTTATCCTAGAATACCTTTAGATGAATCACCCAAGAATAATCCTAATCTTTTATATATACATAGTTTCGTAACTGCTTACTATTTAAGGCATCAAAGAGTTATAGATACGCATGGAAAAGTCATTTTAGATGCTGGGTGCGGTAGTGGCTGGAAATCGTTTATTTGAATTATTGCATCCTGTACATCGATTACTTGACCTTTGGTGTGGTTCTCCAAATCAAGGTGAATCTTTTGTACCAGTCTCTGAGTGGTCAGACTCAGGGTGGCAAAGCGCGAAAGCTTTTCTCCACCCTCAATTGAGAACTTCTGAATTCCGGGAAGACCTTGTAGCTTGTGTTACAGAGATGAAACCATTTGTCATCAGTCAGCATTTGTCACTTATAGATGAGTTTATAAGTACAGATAGCTCAGTAGGGCTTTGTCTTTTCCCGTTATTAGAACAACCCCAGCCAATAATGACTCTAGTAGAGCGCTGGATGCAAGTTAGACCCTTAGACCTTATCACCTTTAAGCCTACTGATGAGAAGCAAGCTTTATATATGGTGAAGCAGCTATTACTGAGGCTTGAGGCACTTGGTTATGTGATGCTGGAATACTAATTTTTGAGCAATAGGCACCCTCCCAAGCTAAATTTATAGCTTTATGCAAATTCTAGAGAAGTTAAAGCAAAGCGCCTAATCAAAGAGCGATAGAAGCACTATCTCAAATTTTTTTTACTAGAGATGATATAAAACAGAATCGAAGTGGGTAAGTTATTTCTAGAAAGCAATAAACAAACATTTGAACTGAAAACGGCAAGGTAAACATTTATGAAAACCGAATTGAAAGCAAAGTTTATTCAACACATTCTTCGTAAAAAGAAAGAAGACGAAGGTTTCACTCTTATTGAACTATTAGTTGTAATTATCATTATTGGTATTCTTTCTGCAATTGCACTACCTGCTTTTTTAAACCAAGCTAACAAAGCACGGGCTTCTGAAGCAAAAACTATAGTTGGTTCTCTCAATCGTGCCCAACAAGCTTTTATTTTGGAGAAGCAATTTTTTGTTACCACTCAAGCAGACTTCAACAATTTGGAATTAGGTGTTAGAACACAAACAGAAAACTACGTGTATAACGTGTCAGCAGTTGGTACAAATGGTGTTGCAAACAAAGCTAAACCAACAACTGCTGCTACTAACCCCGCTATTTTAAAAGGCTATGCAGGAACAGTAGCTACTGCACAACAAACAAGTGGACAATCAACTACTCTTAGTGTTTTGTGCGAAACCACTGCTCCTATTACTAATACTGGTACTATCGCTGATGGCGTGCCTGTAGGTACAGCACCAAGCTTTACAGATATTAATTGCGGAGCGAATCAAACAGAAGTAAGATAAAATTATCAGTTTACGCAGGCATATATTGCCAGCAAAATAATTCAAGGTGGATATAATTAATATATCCACCTTTTACGTTTGTTTGAAATAAATTATGTTGCTATAACTAAGATAACTCGGAGTAAAACAATGGGTTTAAAAGAACAAGGCTATAAATATTTGATAGAAGGAGATTATCAAAAAGCAGCTGACTTATATAAATACGCTATAGAAGGTTCTGAGACTGTCAACATTTCATACTACTGGTACTTAGGTCTAGCTTTCTTGTTAGGAGAGCAAGAAGTAGAAGCACAAATAACTTGGATGCTACCTTTAAGTGATGGAGATGCCGAAGAAATAGATCAGCGAGCAGTAGAGTTAGTAGAGGTTTTAGAAACAGAAGCAGAGCGATTAGAACAAATACAAGAATATAAATTAGCTTGGGTTATACGACAACACATTCATCAAATTAACCCAAATAATTTAAAAAATATACTAAATATTATTCAATTATCATCAAAGTTGGATATATATAGCGATAATGATTTAGCTTTGTCGCAGGCAGCATTATTAATTAATTGTGATGAAAATATACAAGTTAACACAGAATTATTATTACAGGTATTACAAATAGTATTAGAAATATACCCTTTACCAATATGTAGTTTTGAATTTGTTGTATCTTGCATATTAAATTGTCATGATATTGTAGCTATAATAGATATTTTATACACTCAGGGAGTATTGTTTGTTCGTTCTCTTACACACGAACAATTGAAAAATTTAAGTTGCATAGTTTTAAATGCGGCAAATAAAGACATTAGTATTTTAATCAATATTGCTAATTTATTTCAAAATTCTAATAAAAACTTAGAAAGTTTAATTTTTCTAGAAGAAGTTTTAAAGAGTTCTCCCTCATTGGTGGATGAGGTAGCAACAAATTATTTAATGATTAGAGCTTGGATGCAAACGGGAGGATACTGGGATAAAGCCGAGACGGCATATAGAAATTATGAAACTTCTTTAAATCAATTAATCACATTAGACCACAACATTAGCGAAACTCATGTTACAAGCTTAATTACTACTGTTTCTTTTGCTTCTTATTTTCAAGATGAACCTCTTTTAATACATCAATTCCGGAATAGAGTTAGCCAATTTTGCCAGCAGAGAATTCAAAAATACTCTAATCAAGGATTAGCACTGTACCAATCAAAAGAATCATTTAAAAAATCTTTGAATTGTCTCAGAAAATTAAAAATTGGTTATGTTTCAACTTGTATGCGAAGGCATTCTGTTGGCTGGCTCTCGCGATGGCTTTTTCAACACCATAACAAAGAAAATTTTGAGATATACACTTATTCTTTACAAAATAGTCAGGATAGTTTACAAGAGTTTTTCTCTCAGAACTCTTCATTTTTTTACGATTTATCAGAGAGTAAGGAACTTATTGAAATTGCCGAACATATTTATCAAGATGAAATTGATTTACTTGTAGACCTTGACAGTGTAACTTCTAATAAAGTTTGTGGAGTCATGGCTTTAAAACCTGCACCAGTGCAAGTTACTTGGCTTGGTTCTGATGCATCAGGATTACCAGCAATCGATTACTTTATTGCTGACCCTTATGTTTTACCAGAATCCGCAGATAATTATTATGCTTCCAAGATTTGGCGCCTACCAAGTACTTATGTTGCAGTAGACGGATTTGAGATAGGTGTACCAACTCTACGTCGAGAGCAATTAAATATTCCTAATGATGCAGTTATTTATCTAACTTCGCAAACAGCTTACAAGCGTCATCCAAATACAGTACGCTTGCAAATGAAAATTATTAAAGAAGTACCTGAAAGTTATTTATTAATTAAAGGACAAAGTAATCAAGATACAATAAAAACATTTTTTGAGCAAATCGCAGAGGAAGAAGGAGTTGATAGCTCTAAACTACGATTTTTACCACTTGTTGATTCAGAATTAGTTCATCGTGCTAATTTGGGCATTGCTGATGTAGTACTAGATACCTATCCTTATAACGGCGCCACAACAACTTTAGAAACGTTATGGATGAGTATTCCATTGGTAACAAAAGTTGGCGAACAGTTTGCCGCGCGTAATAGCTACACGATGATGGTAAACGCTGGTATTACAGAAGGAATTGCTTGGAATGATGAGGAATACATAGAATGGGGTATTCGCTTGGGTAAAGATGTTGATTTACGACAGCAGGTTGTTTGGAAACTTCGGCAATCTAAGCATACGGCGCCTCTATGGAATGCAAAGCAATTTACCCGTGATATGGAGAATGCTTACGAGCAAATGTGGCAAAGGTATCTTGAAAGAAAGTAATTATATGAATAAACCCGACTTTTAATAAGTCGGGTTTTTTTATAAGAAGGTAATATTAATGACTATGGCGCAAACCTTCCTCAATAACTTGTTTATAGAATTTTTCTAAACCTATTACACAACCTTTATCATCATAAAGATTATTGTGACGCTGTTTCATTCGTTCAGCAATATCGTTTCGCCAAGTTGGGTTGAGTCCTAATTTAACCGCAATATCTATATATTCTGCTTCATTGCTTACAATTGTGTCTGTTACTCCCAACATTTTCAGGAAACTGTCTGTATGGCGCCCACGCATAAATTCACCTGGACATGTAACTATAGGTAAGTCACAAGCGATTGCTTCCAAACTTGTATTTCCACCTGACCATGTAAATGTATCAAGATAAACATCAGAAAGCAAGTTTATCATAAGATAATCAAGTCTTTCGGGGATAGACAAGAATATACAGTAATCCTCAAAATTTAGATTAACTGTTTTAAACGCGCGCTGTAAACGCTCTTGCAGTAATGCCCCGCGTAAAAAAATAAATTTAGCTTTTGGAACACGACAAGCAATTTCGGCAAACACAAAATCGTACTGTGGTAAGTATTTAGAGGGTGCTTGACAACTTAAGTAAATTACACCCTCTTCGGGTAGTTGATAATCTGAGCGAGTTTTACTGACAGGGGGAATGTATGGTTTTGGATAAGAAACACCGATGTTAGGTAAGCGAACTAGTTTCTCTGAATAATGTTCTTGAGCATTTTCTGCTTCCATTAACTCGCTTGAGAGGAAATAATCAATTGTTGGTAAGCCAGTTGTTACAGGATGTCCCCACGCTGTACACTGTAAAGGCGCCAGTCGCAAAGCTGCCATTTGCATCGTTGGAGCATCCATACCAATTTCAGGAAAGACGAGAATATGTAATTTGTCCTCCGCTATCTGTTGGCAAGTTGCTTCTAAATTATAAGGAATATGGTAAAAAATATCACTGTTATTTTTAAATTCTTCTGTAATTCCATCTGGTTGATTTCCTGTGTAATAACAGTAAATTTCAAAGTTTTCGTGATTATGATAGCGTAACCAGCCTGTTAACCACAGGGTACCACTATAACTATGTAGGTAATTAGAAACATATCCGATACGAATTTTGTCACCAGTCTTTAGCGGTGGCATTGATAGAGGTGCAACCCAATTAGGATAATTTGCAGCCATTATGTCATGCAATAAGTTGCCGTATTGACACTGCAATTCCTTATCATTTTGTGCTTGGAATGACAAATAAAAATTGGTTAATCTACCGATACCAGCCAAAGCACTCTGCCTAGCTTCAGGTGTCGCAAGTGAAGTTTCTTGAATTAACTTTTGTAAGCCTTTAGTATAGCGTTGACGATAGTAACTGATTTCTTCAGGGTTATTGTAGACGCTTGGAACAATTAAGTACTTAAGCAATGTAAACGTATAATCATTAGGCAAGCAGTCAGAAGCAATATTCGCGCTATCTATTGCTTCTTGAATACGTCCAACACGGCGTAAATTTATAATTAAGGTAAAGTGTAAATTCCCATCACTTGGATAGCATTTAATGCCTTCTTGAAGAGTTGCAAAGCATTCATCAAGAAGGTTTAACTGTCTATAACACTCACTTAGGCGCCAGTAAATTTCAGGTTCTCCAGTTTGAAACTCTAGTAGCTTTTGGTATTGCGCTATCGCATCTTGCCATTGTCCTGCTTGGAAGAATTTATCAGTTAAGTCAAAAAAAAACTATTGCCTTCTAAATCTAAAATTGGAATTTCGGCGCCAGCTCCTATTAAAGCATCTTTATCCTCATACTCTAAAGCAATTCTTCCTTGAATACGAGGTAGCAAAGCTTGCCATTGCAAACCATGTAATTTACTAGCAAAAGATATTTCCATCCCTTCACTAATATCTAAATCTGACTGCATTAGTAAATTCATACTTACTGCAGAAAGTAAAAATTCAGCATAGTTATCAGCGCTATTAGTTGTGTCGATAATTAAAGTCATGTACTGGCTTTCGGAATGCGTTGCTAGTGTTCCAATAACTTGCTCTAATTCAGATACCAATTGTTCTTCACTCTGTAACCAATCTGGAAAGATAATTAAGTTAATATCTTTCAAATTCAAAGACTGAAGCGTAGTATTAATTAATACATTTATAACAGATTGTGCCATATTTGACCAAGAGAACTGTTTTACTTGCTCTAAACCAGCAGTAGTCAAATAGTTACGGCTACTAGGCTTTTGCACTTCGCATAAAGCATTTGCCAGTTCTTCTATATTGTTATCATCAACATATATTGCAGCTTCACCTGCAACTTCTGGAATTGAGCCATTTGCACAAGTTATAACGGGACAACCACAAGCCATTGCTTCAACTATCGGCAAGCCAAAACCTTCATATTTAGAAGGATAAACTAAAGCCACTGCACCAGAATAAGCTATTGCCAATTCTTCATCGCTAAGTTGCAGCATATGCACAGTACTGCCTGATGTATACTTTCTTAATTCAGGCGCTAGTACACCTCCACTTCCTGTACAAAGGATATCAAATCCTTGTCGGCTAACGACTTGGGCAAAAGCTTGGAAGAACAAAATACTATTTTTATAACCACCACTGGCACCTACTAGAAGAAAGTAAGGCTTTGTAATTCCATACTTTGTCCTGAAAGCATTATTTACCTCAGATTTTGTTGGTAAAAATATATTACTTACCCCACAATGGGCTACATTGATAGATTCCAAAGATATATCTGGAAAAACCTTAACTAAATCTCGCGCTGTATTTTCAGACACAGCGATATATGCTGAGGCATTTTGTATACCATAATGTTTTTCTCTCCACATAGGATGTCTTAAATCCCATCTAAATAGTTCTGGAATCATGTCATGTGCCATGAATACAGAAGGTGTTGTGAGTGGTGTTGTATAGTAAGTAGAGATAAATACATCGGCGCCTTCCTCATCACAAACTTGCTGAAGCATTTCTCTGTCTGCTTCTATATTGTTATAACTATAAGCTGGTATTACTCTATACTTTATGCCATGAATTTTAGGAGCAGTACCAGCACGGTCAAGAACAATAACGTGTTTTCTGAAACTATCTTTTGACCATTCTTCAAGTAGAGATTTCCAAACGCGCGCAATTCCTGTTTCATAAATCTGGAAAAATACCCCATCAACAATAATTATTGGTTTTGGTTTTTCTACTTGTGCAAGCTGTTGTTGTACTTCATCTGGTTGCAAAAATTGCCAATTATTAGTATTCGGTTCTTTTTGTGCAATTGGTACTACGCCACATGAACTTGCTGTATCTACTTGGGTTCCATCTCCAACCCAAGAGAAGTATTCTAGTAAAAATACAGGGAATTTAGTTTGTTCTTGCAAAGCTTTCCACTGTGAAACAGCATTTTTGTACCCGTAGTACTGCTCTTTAAATTTTAGTTGCTCTGGCGTTAAATAAGCAAAATGCTGGAAAACTAGACCTAACTCTTCTGTCTCATCGTGTAAAAAAGGATTCTCAGCAGCTACATTTTTTAATTGACCGTCAGGTAGCGCTTCAACTAGTACAGGTGGTTCATGTGCTGCCCAAAATGCTCCTGGTTTAAATTTCCAAGTCCGTAACCACTCCTGCTGAGGATTTTGTGCGTAACAGTTACGAGTACTGATTACTAGTTTTTCACCAACAAAATACCAGCACCAGTAGAAAGCTGCTGTTTTATCAGGGTTGCTGATAAACATTTGTCTTGCATTACAAATTTGCTCGTCAGTCCATAATTCATCTACATCGATTTGCCATAGCAAGCATTCTTCTTGAATATTCGTAAGTGGTGCGTTCACCATTTCGCGCTTACCATCCCAGAACATTCCTTCTGGCTTACGATAAATAGTAATATTATCGGGATATTGGCGCGCGAGTTCATCTAAATATTCTGTCGTACCATCATTACTACGTCCATTATGATGAATTTCATCGTTAACACTTCCACCTAACTGAACGCTCCAAGCTGTATCATGATTTAATTCGGCAACTCCTTCAACAATATGCCAGTGCCATTTACAAGGTAGCTGCCTTAGTATATCGATATGGTAACGGATAAACGGTTGACCATTTAGAACAATAGTAAAGAAATGTATTGGTAAAGTTGGATTTACGTTTGCTTGGATAGTATCTAAATCTTTTTGTCCACATGCAAGTGTTGAGGAATATTCATGATTGGTAAGACGTAGTTTTGCAATCTGGTGCCATACACGTTCGCACCCGGGCCAAGTATATATAACATCATGGAATGCAATCCAACCACGATCTTTTACTAGTGGAAAAGATAACTCAAAATCTTTTAATACATCTAAATATTGATGTGAACCGTCAATAAATATAAAATCGATTGCGTTGTTATCTCCTAACTCATGCCAACGCTTTAATACATCGTGAGAATAGCCTGGTATTGGAACAACATACTCTTCTAAATTATTTTTTTGAATGTTTTCTTGCCAAATTTCAAAGAAATTACGTTCCGAAAAATCGGAATCGTTACCATCCCATGTATCTATACAATAAATTTTTCGCTTGGTACCTACACACGCATAACTCATTGCTACTGTTGAACGACCTTTAAAAGAGCCAATTTCAACAATAACAGCATCTTCTGGAAGTGATTTAACTTTGTTGAACAAGTATTCTTCTTGTCCAGGAATCATAAATCCTTCTACTGATTCGACAGCACTTTTAATATCGTAATAGTTCGCTATTTGGGTTGTCATAAGTATGAGTAAATAAATCAGTAGTCAAATGTGTATTAGCCTTATAAAGAACAAATATATTTGCCTTGATACTTGGCAAAAAATTTATTGATATAATCTAAGGCTTGTTCTGAAGTTAGATTATGAATTGACTCGAAGTCAGCATTCCAAGGAAACTTTTGTTTACGGTCTAGACGTTCCAGATAGCCTTGACGGTAAGCTTCTTCTGGTGTTATTGAGTGCGGATTAATTTCTTTAGGAATTAAAAAAGCATTATTGTAATGTAACTCTACTAAAGAGTATTCGTACTTTTCGCATAAAAGATATAGTTGACAGATACTTTGACCATAGAAGTGGTTGTTTTCCCATCTATAGCCGGAGTCCCATTTAACTGTAAATTTTAGTGGTGGTGGAATTTTTTCATTTATTTCAGTACAAATTAAAGATGGACGAAACGAAGACAGCATTTTGTCGAGAACATAGTAATCATACCCATCAATATCAAGGTTTAATAAATCAAAGTTTTTAGGCGCCCCATGTGCTTCTAATATGGAAACTATATTTTCTGGGGTTACAAATGACTTACTCAAAGTAACGTTAGGGAAATTTCTGTAATTAGAAGCCAGTGCAGCAAAGTTGGCGCCATCACATTCGACTGCTAATCCTGACCATCCTTGCTGGAATAAAAAACACGTGTTTGACATGGTAACTCCATCACTAGCAGCTATGTCAACACAGTATTGATTTTTTACATCGACTAAATCTAAATATTTTTCTATTACACTTTCTTCGTCTAGATGGCAGTATTTTACTCGATTAGTTTTTTTCACTAAGTCTTCAGGTGCAATAACTTTAATACTTTCTTGAATAGCTAATGCTGTAAGATTATCTCCAATAGCTTCGCGTCGTACAGCTTCGCTTTGTAAAACTTCTACAAGTTCTGAAACACAAAAATCAATTTCTTCAGGTTCACCTTGATTAACCCCAAAAAACCAAACTGATTGTGCTTCCGCATCTTCACCTTGAAGTAAAAGAAGTAATCCTAAATACCAGTAGTTTGTTTTTGTTGCTGGCTCAAGCTCAATGGCTTTTTCATAAAGATTTGCAGCTTGGCTGTAATCTCCAAGTAGTAAACATTGATATGCAGCTTTTGATAATAAAGAAGGATTCTGTTCGCATAAATCTAGCTTTATATCAATATCTTTAACAATAGAGCTACTGCTATAATTAAGAATCTGTTGAATTACTGGTGAATAACTTAATTTTTCTCCTGGTTTAACGATACCTGGAATTTGAGCTAAACTTTCAATAATATTATCTGCAAAGTTATATTTCTCATCTTTTCCATATTGTAAAGTTAAATATATAAGGAGTTCAAGAGTATAATCAGGAAAACTAAGTACGTCAGCAATACAAGCCAGTTTAAAGATTTTTTCGGGTGTTTGTAGTACTGTATTGCTTGAGTTGGCACCAATTAAATCACGGAAATAAAAAGCATCAGACCAAACTAAGACTCCTTGATGTTTTTCTGATGCTAATAAGGAACGACGAATATCACGATGTTGACTACTTAAATCAAATAAAGTAAATCCTTGCTGTCTAAGATAAACATCAATATCACCAAACAAAGGTTGCCCTGTATATAGTTCCGTAAATTCTACTTCTGTAATAATACCCAAGGTACTGCGCTCCATAATTGAACTTGCACCTTTTAGAACAGAAAGTTCTGCACCTTGAACATCAAGCTGAATAAAATCAATTTCCTCAATACACTCAGTGCTACAATATGTATCTAAAGTTGTTGTCTCAAGTTCCACAGTATCAACAAGCTCGATTAGTCCTGAGTTGCCAGCAAATCGCTTAATATAAGACTCGCTTGGTGGATATAAAGAACTACAGCCAGGGTACTTGGTAATATAAAGCGTAGATTTACCGATACTATCTGACAAAGCCAACGGTATATGTTTTTCAGTCCAAACAACTTGTCTTGTATCCAGGTTAGAATTTGCACTGTCGCATGTATTTTCATCTGCATCAAAACCATATATTGTTAGATTAGGTGCAAAAATCTCCCAACCTTGACTACCATAATCGTCTTGATTATTAATTTTACGTGAGCCAACTATACATACTTTGATATGAATTCTACTTAAATGACCACTCTTCTTCAAACTGGGTAGAAATATTGACATACTCAATTTTTGTTAGATTGTTATATATAAATGAAATTACTTAGTAAAAATTCCGATATTCGCTTTTAATTGGTTTGCTGCTTCTTTAGTTGCTCCAACTGAGCTTTGTAATTTTGTTCTGGATATAGCTTTACTAACTTCTCCAAAGGCGCCACTGCTCCCTTCACATCCTTCATCTGAAGTCGCACGTTTACCAATCCTTCCAAAGCAATTCGGTTCTCAGGTTCACGCTGTAAAACCATCTCAAAACCCTGAGCTTGTTGCTGAAGTACAGTAGAAGCATCAGACGCAGCTTTTTGCTGTTTTGGTGTTTCACTTATTGCGTTATAAAGTGTTGGAACTACCGCCATTACTGTTGAACCACCGAAAGATATGATAGATACCCATGTGAAAATACGCTGCAACCTCTTTATTTTCTTGGCGCGCGTTTCAAAGTATTCTTTTTCAGAGCTAGTCATTGTTTAAGCGTTTGTTATAGTTATTACCCAGCTACGATCAATGTCCTGTAGTCAGGATACCCACTTGCAAATCAAAAACTAACATTCGCTTTATAAAATTTTTACAATCCCTTCCAAAACTACCTTTGAGCTATCATGACTAAGAACAACCAACGCTTACAAGAAATTTTAGGCGCCTCTATTACCGAATACACACCCAACGCCATCAAGTTTACAGCCATCTCATTACATCAGCTAGAACAATTGCTAGCAGAAGGTTTTACCACTGCGACATCATATTTCAACGCGGCGCCAACAACTGCTCAGTTTATTGAGTTTGGTAAACGTTGTACTGATATTGGAGCAGTTGCCACATTTGACGGTGTTGCTTTTATTGGTGAAGATGGTGATACTCGTATGGATACCATAACTGTTGTAGGCGTTCAAGATTTAGACTTTGTTGGTGAGTTTGTCAAATTTACCAGAGAATGTGACGATATTGAAGTTTCATCACAGCTATTGTTTGCGTGGTGGCATTGATTATCATGCTTGTGCGTAAGAGTTATTTTTGCCTTCTGACGATTCGCACGACTTTTAGATGAACGTAAATCATCTATCGTAATAGGTGTTTTTTCTAAAGTATCTAGTGCTACCAAAAACTTGCCACTCTGTATTTTTATGTTGAGGGCGAAAATCACACCCCTAACGTTAAGGTAACTAGCACTTTGATAATCATCTTTTTCGTAACGTTTAATTTGTTCTTCTGTCAGTCCGCATAAGGCGCCAAGTTCTTTCTCGCTCAGTTTTGCAGCAATACGTGCTTTTATTAAAATATCCGGTAGATAATCAATATGATCAAGCTCTAATATAATAGGCGCCTGACTGTCATGAGCTATTAACATTTTCGTACTCAGCTATTTCTGCTCTTAATTTATCAAGGTGACACTGTGCTGCTCCTCGTCCCATTTCCCATTTTTGGTAGTTGTGCCTTTTTCTTTCTTCGTCTTGCTCCATTGCTGCTATGGTTTTTTCAAACTCCCACTCACAAAAATGCACACCTGGAGGTAGATTACCATTCTCGTCAAACTCAGGAATCATTAACCCACACCGTAACAAAATATTTTAATTATCTACCATGAAAGCTTATTCACAAATAGGGTTCAAAATTCCTTAATTGTTTCTATCCATCAAGCGCGACTAACTTTTATACATAACAGAGAAGTTGGGGAAAAGTGAGAATAACTTTAGAGGTTGTTTGACAAGTTTAAACAGATACAGAAGAGCGAATGGTTGGTCTGACCCTTTAGTTTCACGATTTTTCGTCATTCCAGACCATGTAGAGACGCGATTAAACCCTTGCCTCTACCTACCAATTTGTGTGAAATAATGGGTGTTACCCCGTTTGGCGCTCTTTTGTATCATCGCTCTTAAGGGGTTAGGGGCTAAATTTTAGTTAATATTGATACTTTTCAAACATCCTTTTACTGATGGCGCCTTTTACTTTTGTGTTGGGTCGCAGTAGTTATGAGAAACTGAGTGGTAATGGAAAGTTGGTATACAGGTGCCTCTCTTTACTTATATAGTTGGAATTTTGTTGGGTGGAGCGCTTTGCACGGAACCCAACCTACGAATATTTAATGGAAACTGTGTTGCAATGCCTACGCTGTTTATTGTTGAGTTATTTTAAATTGTGCAGATTAAATTGGTTTAAGAGCTTTTAAATCAAAAAATACCTAAAACTCTCTTTTGCAACGGGCAAGGATGCCCATTCCACAATCTGATGAAGAGAATATATTTTACACTCTTGTCCCCCCCTTATTAAGGGGGGTAGGGGGGATTCTCTATACTGCAAGCATCTACACTTAATGCACTCTTAGTATTTACACTAACTACAAAGTATTTAAAAACACAATTATATTCTCAAAACTCAAATCCGGATAAAGTTTCTTGGGCAAAAACATTAAATTATTCTAAAGATTGGCGCCTTTTGTATCCATATACAGATGTTTGCGATAAGCTATAAGACGATTAACTGCTATTTCTTTTCCAATGTCATATTTAAAGAGTCGCAGTTACTTGACTTTTTCGCGCCATTACCCCTCTGTAGATGGCGCCAACTGCTAAATGCATCTTGCCAGCTTTGACAGATTGAACAAGTAAGCGTTTATTCGCTTGATAGTTGAAAAAGAAGCAATAAATAGTAATATTGTAATCTTTGCTCAATTATCCGGATTTTATAAACCGTGTAATATCTGCAAGTACTTGTAGGATGATTTATTCTGCCCAAATTTAACGTCGTAACTCAGTACTATATGCACTTTGTGGTAATTACCGTACAAAACTAGAATCCGATGCTCACAACATTGGGTTTGTTGTGATATAGTTAAGTAGATAAGACTGAATTTGCCAAAGGTAATATCACTCTACGTATAGGCAAGGTTTCCAAAATAAATGGAAAGCAGTTTTGACCAAGTTTTTATTCCAATCAAATCAAAATTAAATTGAGGTTATGGCTCAACAAGTACTTCACCCAATGGTGAAATTGCAGCGTAATGTGCAATCACTTGTAGATTCTAATATTGTCAAACCAACAGACAGCATTTGGAAGATTGCTCTACTTTTTGGCAATGACTGGCAGCACTGGAAGCAGGAACTGCTAGATTTTGGATTTACTATGCAAGACCAAATTGGCGAATTATTGTGCGTGGAAACATGGGACGAAGAAGAATAATGTAAAAAATTAAGAGCTAAGAGTTAAGAGTTAAGAATGCGGAATTTAACTCATAACTTATAACTCTTTCAGCGCAGCAATTACCTCTAGAGCGGTTTGATATCTATCGCGTGGCAATGGTTCCGTCAAACGGTCGATGACTTCTCGCAATTTAGGGGTAATTGTTGGAATATTTCCTATTTCAAACCGAAACTGGCGCCCACGCTGGCGGTAATATTTGAATGGGCTTTCTCCTGATAGCAAGAATATCAGGGTTGGTCCTATTGCGTATAAATCTGATTGCGTTAACGGTTGCCCCCTCTCCTGTTCTGGGGCACAATATCCTTCTGCACCTATACGGGTTCCCGGCGCCGTTGAACTTTCTTTGACGGCGCCAAAATCCAGCACTACTATATTATTATTCGACGAGCGCATCATTAAATTCGCTGGTTTAATATCGCGATGTATTAATTGTGGCTCCTGGGAATGTAAGTAGTCTAGTACATCACAGGTTTGAATCATCCAAAATATCGCTTGGTTTGGTGTCACTGGTCCCTTTAAAAAAACCAATTTTTCCAAATCTTCCCCGTGGACTAGCTCCATTGCTAGATATTTCTTTCCTTCCTCGACAAAAAAGTCATAATATTTCGGTATTCCTGGATGCGATAGCGATTTCAACGTGTTTGCTTCACGCTCGAATAATTCCTGCGCTTTCGCTATCCGTGCCATATCGGCATTCATTTGTTTTAATACTAACAGTTGTGGGCGCCCTGTTTGACCCACAGCGTCCCATGCCAAGAAGGTAGTCCCCATACCTCCTTGTCCTAATGTTCGCAGTACTTGGTAATTACGTACTGTTTGTAGAACTTTGATGGGTTGCCCACAATGTATACAAAATAAATTATTGGGGTTGTTGCCTTCGTGGTTACAGGTAGTTAGAGTAATTTTAGGCTTTGCTGCTGGTTGTTCGACTTTTTGCTCGGTTTGAAACCTTAATAAAGGACCACCGTTTGCTAATTGTAATAGGCAGTTGTTGGGTATCGGCGCCTGAGCTACTAAAACACCATCCACAAAAGTGCCATTTATTCCCTTATTGACTAGATGCCAAGAACCATCTAACCCACCTGTATCGACTCGTCGAAGTTCCAAATGATAGCGAGATACCAAATCATCTGAAATAACTATATGATTATCTGCCGCGCGACCAATCCGTATCAAGGGTTCATCGCTAAAATTCCACTGGTGAAGTGGTTTTTTTTGTCGCGGTTCTAGTAAGGTGAGCGTAACCACATTGTTGAAATTATAAAATTTAGTAGTAGTGGACAGCTAATATGTATTAACCAGCCCCTGGATTTGGACGTACTTTGGCTCGTACAAGCACAGCAGTGATGTTATCATGACCGTTGCACTTATTGGCTAAGTCAATTAGCTCGCGCGTGCCTTTATCTAAGTTAGCATTAGAACTCAGTAGAGGTTTGAGATGCGTTTGCCAATTTGTTTCGAGTAAATTATTATCTGTTAACCCGTCTGAGGCAAGAATAAATAAACTATCTTCATTTATTTGGAAAAAATGCACGTCTGGGTCTATTAAATTTTCATCTCGTGGTCCCAATGCTTGTGTAAGTTGATACGCATCCGGGCGCCCATATGCGATACTCGGTTCTACACCACGCATTATTTCCCTTTGTCCAACTTCATGGTCAATTGTTACCTGTTCAAGTCCCCTGCGAGTTAAACAGTACATACGACTGTCACCAACATGGGCAACAGCAACATGTGTATCTTGTATCAAAAGCATGACTAATGTAGTCCCCATCCTGCCAACACCCGAACGAGCATCTTTTTGGTTGAGGTCATATATAGCTTTATTTGCCTGACGTACTCCTTCCTTGATAATGTCTAAACTTGGTAAATGATTAAAATTCCAATGCGAGTTAAAATACTTCTGGAGTGTGGTGACAGCTAACTCGCTAGCAACTTCGCCACTAGCATGTCCACCCATACCATCACATAATATATATAGTCCGCGTGCTGCAATTGCTTGCGCTTTCGGAAATTCAACTCTATTAATTCTTGTCTCAATACCAAAATAGTCTTCGTTATGGTCGCGTTGACGACCAACATCGGTAAGTCCTGCGTTATCGAGACTGTTTAATTGCATTGGAAGAACGACTGTAGGCATATCATCGCTTTTTGTTTCATTCTCCCCTGCTTCGACCAATTGTAGAACAGTAGGTGCCGCAGTATTTGGCGCCGCTGCCATCGTAACCGTCACATCTTCCGACTCGTAATTATCATGACTATCCTTAGTATCATAATTATTTTCTTCTATAGTTGGAGTTGGCTCAAGTTCTGAGGCAATTTTGCGTAACCTTGCTTGCAACTGCTCTAACGTCTCCACAGTCCCAACATCCAAGTCTCCCAATAACTGCATCAACGGACCGAACTGTGTACGTTGCGACTGTTTGAATAAAGTGTGCCAAATATTCGCTAGTGCTTTTATGCTTAATATTTCAGATGGTTCAAAAGCTTCAAAATCAACGTTGGCACCTGGACTCGATTCAATATAAAGTCTTTGTAGCACTAACTCTTGGTCTTCATCTAAACGTAAATTTCCTAACTCTAATAAACTTTGACGACAGTTAAACGGTTCGAGCATTTGCCAAAGTTGAGTCATGCGGTGGAAGTAATGCACTACTTGTAGCGATGACATTTCGTCTTCAAGCCATAACTCAAGTAAATATGAGTAATTTGAACGGTCAACAAGCAGCACTACCTCCATATTTTCCAAAACCCAAGCATCGTGTATTGGAGGTATTCCATAATTACACAGCTTGTGTAAAGCTAAATATGGTTTTGCAACATCGGGAATACCAGGCGCCTCAATTACAGATAATACTCCTTGTTCTAATTGAGCAGTAACAGGTGTAATTTGATACGGCTTACAATCTATAACTCTGACTAATAATTCTTGCTGACCTGCTTGGTCGCTACATTCGAGTACTTTATATCGTTGTTGTTTATCTAAGTAACAACCAATGTCAAATTTAGAAATAACTTTTTTCTGTTCTAATTCCAAAACGGGTGTAGGTACATCTAGTTGAATAAAAGTACTTTCTTCAACTGGAGGCGCCTCTACATTAGAATTAGAATCATTCGTAACAGTATCTTCATTAAACTTAATAATTCCCCACCAAATCGTCCCAGAATCCTTACCACAATGCTGACACTGTTCAACATTATTCGGCACATCGGCGCCACAAGCAGGACAAGCGCGTTCAGTCAGGGAAGTGCCACAATTTTGACAAAACTTATTCTTATCGGGGTTCTCAAATTTACATTCAGGGCAAATCAGCATTGTGGAAATTCCTTAATCCCTTTTTAAGGCGCCCGTTGTAAGGACTGAAGTCATTATTACGGGCAGCATCGCATAGGCAACTATTTTAACCCATGATTTGCCATCTATCAGCCCGGTTATCCCACAACGACCAAATCATCCGTTACATCCGTTACTATTGATAGGTATCAGCAAAGTAAAACAAGTACGATTCGAGGCACTTTCAACCTCTATACTTCCCCCTAAACACTTAGTAAGCTTTTGCACCAGCGCTAATCCTAAACCTGTACCACCTTGTTTCCAAGGGTCATTACTAGGAATACGGTAGAACTTATCAAAAATACGTGGTAACTCAGATGCAGGAATCTCCAC
This sequence comes from Calothrix sp. HK-06, assembly GCF_001904745.1. GTDB lineage: Bacteria > Cyanobacteriota > Cyanobacteriia > Cyanobacteriales > Nostocaceae > Dulcicalothrix. The sequence goes on along the minus strand of NZ_MRCD01000004.1, from coordinate 32,423 downwards.
ACCTGTATTTGTCACCCTAAGCTCAATATCTTGAGATTTTAAACGCGCACTAATAACGATTTCTTCGTCTGCTGGACTAAACTTACACGCATTAGTCAAGAGTTCAATTAAAATTCGCTCCAAACTAAAAGGGTCTGACACCAAGTGAGGAAGGTCTGGAGCAATATCCACATATAAGTTACTCAAAGACTTCCGATTCCTCGCTTTGAATAACCCCACTACTTTGACTATCCATTCCTTAATATGTACAGTTTCCAAAACTAAAGGTTTGCTATTAATATCAAGCTTCTGTAAATCTAAAAAATTACTAATTAAATTTATCTCACGCTCACACTCATTATTTAAAATTTGAAAGTAACGCGCGGTTTTCGTTTCCTTCTGCTGTATTTTACTTTCTAGAGCTTGGTTTCCATCGACATTTATATTCAGCGCAATCCCAAGCATCTGAATTGCCATCTTCATATTTGTTAGTGGTGTACGTAGCTCGTGCGAAACAGTGCTGAGAAATTCATCCTTGAGACGATTAAGTTTTTCCATCTCGGAAACTTGGAGTTTTTTCTCGCTTTCGCTTTGTTCTCGTACCAGTTCAATCGTTTTATATTGGCTAATATCTACACAGCAACCAATATACCCACTAAACTCTCCACTCGCTGTAAATCTTGGAATACCTGTATCTGAAACCCAACAATACTGACCCGAAGCACGCTGTAACCGATACTCCATATAAAACTTTGTTTTCGCATTCAAAGCTGAGTAATAGGTTTGCAAACAGTTGATTTTATCATCTATATGTACATACTCAAGCCATCCTATCCCATGCGCTTGTTCTAAAGCACACCCTGTAAATTCAAGCCAAAACTCATTAAAAAAGTTATACATCCCATTGCTGTTTGATGTCCACAGCATTACAGGAGCGTTATTCGCTATCATCTTAAACCGCTGTTCGCACTCGTTATAAGCTTCTTTCAAATCATGAAGCTGCGTAATATCCTCGCAAACTACGACAACCACAGGATTTGCTGATGAGGAAAATATTTGTGCAGTCGCTTTTACCCAAACAATTTTACTATTCGGACAATTTAAGCGATACTCAGAACTCACAACCCCCGTTCCGGATATTTTAAATAGATTTAATATTAAACTTGCGAACTTCTCACGTTCGTTTGGAGCGAATAATTGAAAAATTGGTTGATATAGCAACTCTTCTTTTGTGTAACCAAGCTTCGAGGCGCCAAATCGATTCACAGATAAAATAATACCATTTGCATCAAGCGTAAAGTTAATCGAAGGTAATTCATCGTAAAGCTTACGGTACGACAAAGTACTATCACAGGAATGTAACTCTGTTGTTTGACTAACATCGCTAGTTAAAACTTTATCTGGAACAAGCTCCAAGCGCGTCGAAGAAATAGGTAAAATATTATCTTCTTCTTGACAAATACGATTCCGACTAGATGTTTGGTTACGGCTCATAATAATTTACTTTGAAAGCACCCGTATGCGAATGTTTATAAACGATAACAAAGAATAAAGTATTATTGTACTAATAATTAATGCACAAATCTTTAATAATTTTCTAGATGCTAAGAAACCCGGTTTCTAGGTTTTTGTCGCATCTGTTTATAATTACACCTTGTAAAAACAATATTATGCAGCAAATCTACTTCAACAGATGTGAGGTGGCGCCATTCACCCATCTGTAAAGTATTTAACATTAGATGCGCGATTTGGAAACGTACTAACCGGAGTGTTGGAAAACCCACTGCTGCGGTCATTCTACGAACTTGGCGATTTTTCCCCTCAGTCAGGGTCATCTCTAACCAGGCAGTATCGACATTTTTTCTAAATCTTATCGGGGGGTTACGTTCGGGCAAAGTTGGTTCTTGTGGCAATAACCGAACTTTCGCACTTTTAGAACGGTAATCTTGAATTTTTACACCAGTGCGTAATTGGGACAAAGCTTCTTCAGTGGGGATGCGTTCTACTTGTACCCAGTAACTTCGCTCGTGTCCAAACTTTGGGTCAGATAAACGGTGTTGTAGTTGTCCGTGGTTCGTTAATAATACTAAACCTTCACTATCCCAGTCCAGGCGCCCAACTGGATAAACATCTGGGACATCTATATAATCTTGGAGAGTTTGACGTTCTGGGGTATCGCGTGTAAATTGGCACAGTACTCCGTATGGCTTGTAAAAAATAATATACCTATGTTCGATATCGGCCATGAGGGGCAAATAGTAAAGGGGAAAAATAATAATATCGCACCATGACAAATTCTAGTTCTAAAATTAATCGACGTTCATTTTTATTTTTAGGAGGTGCCGCGCTCACAAAACGATTATCATTATTAGACTTGCCCGCAGTTGCTCAACCTGTACAAGTCAGTAAAAGCAAAATAGGTAGCATCGGTTTTTACAGAGTAGTTGTAGATTTAACTGACCCCAAAAGCCTTATAACAATGGGTTTAGTAAATAATGCTGCTCAAGCTAATACAAATAAACGTAGCAATGGCGACGAAGAATTTAGTCGTATGATGGCACGTCAAGGACAAATTTAGCTGAAACCTAGTATGGAAGGATTTAGAGACCCAAATGTACTAGGTAGTGGCGCCAGAACAGCAATAGGTTTTACTGCTGACGGTAGAAAATTAATATTAGCCAACTTCGATGTGAATTTGACTTTGCCCAAATTAGCTGAAGTTATGAAAGTGATGAGTAAAATCCGCGTCTCTACATTTAGGCACTTTTACAATTCATGTAGGACTGCTATATGATGGCAAAAATCCGGCGCCACAAGCACTACAACAAAAATGGGTTAAATTTCAAAAAAGGCACCAAGCATAAATAGTAAAACTGTAACTTAAAGCTTTTGTAATTTTTTCAGCGTTCTTATCTGAAGATTTATCTATTTATTCTGATAGTGTAATTTAGCACTATCATTTTCTTTGCCTAGTGATATACATTATAAATAATATTAAAAGCTTAGTAAGAATAATGACTTTATTTATTTAACTGTAAGTGAAGTCACTGCTTATAGTGTACTTTACTAATCCTGATGGATTAGTTAATTCCAGAAAGTTTGTAGACATATAACCGATAGAATATATCAAAAATAATTTATGCATTGGACAGTTGCTGCCCCATTTATTAACACATTGAACATGACTAAGGAGTACTGGTTAACTCAACATGTTCCTGGAGATAGACATAAATTTGATATAGTACCGCGCAGTCAACCGTTACAAAACTGGCACGACCGCAAGTCAAAGGTAACTGGTTTAAAAGATTGGCTCATTTATTGGCAGCATGGAATGGACGCAGTGAAAACAACCAAGGGAGGTATTATAACAGTTTTCCCGCAACTGCCAGCAGTAGTAGGTATGCAAAGGCGCCTAACTCGTAAGCGTTTCCCAATCATAGCTTGGTTATTCAACGTTGGTACATGTTCAACTGGAATTAGGCGCCAGTTTGCTAAAGCATCTTTAGATAATATAGATAGCTTTATCGTGCATACAAAACGTGAACGCGACATTTATCATGAATGGTTAGGTATTCCCAAAGAGCGCTTTGAATTCGTTCCATTCCACGAAAAAGAAATTCCTATAACCCATCAAGAAAATATAGAACAACCATTTATAACTGCCCTAGGTTCTGCACATCGTGATTTTCCTTCGTTTTTTACAGCAGTTTCTAAACTCAACTTACCAACAGTTGTGGCATCAGGCAAACGCGCATTAGAAGGAATAGACATTCCACCTAATGTTCAAACACCCTTTGGTATTAGTAAAGCAGAATGCTGGCGCCTATCCCAAGAAGCGCGAATAAATGTAGTCCCCTTACTTCCCAACTCGCAAGTAACCGCAGCAGGACAAGTCACTATCGTAGAAGCAATGCAAATGGGTCGTGCTGTTATTGCCACCCGTTGTCACGGAGCAGAAGATTATATTCAACACGGTGAAACCGGCTTACTAGTAGAACCAAACTCCGTTGACGACTTAACCCAAGCAATAGAAATGCTATGGAATGACGCAGACCTAAGAAACCGTCTCGGTCAAGCAGCACAACGCTACGCTAAAGAAAACTTTTCATGTGAATCAAGTGGCACCGCACTAGGTAAAATTCTAGATAAAGTTGCCGATTCATATAACACATATTAAACTTCTTGTGGAACGGGCATCCTTGCCAGTCCTACATATATTATTGTAGACGTGCCCTATTCCTCAGAATTAATCACATTGCCAAATTTGAATAATTCCCTCACTAGTTGCACAAATAAGACTTTTTGAAACTTCGCTAAACTTAGCAACATGAATTTTACTTGCTTCTATATCAAGTTCTTCTCCATTACTAATTTGCCACAATTTCAAAGCTCCATCTGTACTTGTGCTGGCAATAATCTGAGAATTATAGCTAAAAGACACAGACGAAATATGCGCGCGATGTCCTGCAAAAGTATTAATTTTTTTCCCTGTATTGATATCCCATAAAATTATACTTTGGTCAAAGCTCCCACTAGCTATAGATTTTACATTTGGGCTAATGGCAATACAAGTGACAGGTGCCGTATGTGATATTACACTTATAGACTTAAGAGTCTTTAAATTCCATAGTTTTATGGTTTTATCGCTACTACAGCTAATTAATGTTTGTTTATCTGTACTAAGTATTAACGAATGGACAGTATGAGTATGTGCTTTAACTACATGCAACATTTCTCCCATACTGATATGAGATATTTTGATACTCGTGTCATTGCTAGCACTAATTATAGTTTGATTATCTGGACTAATAATAACTGAGCAAACAGGCGCCGAGTGTACTTTGAATTTATTAACTAATTTACCCGTTGCAACTTGCCAAACAGCAATACTACCATCATCGCTACCGCTAGCAATCATTTGATTATCATTACTAAATGCCACACATCGTATTAATTGGTCATGAGTAATGGTGTTTATTAAGTCTCCTGTTGATTCACATATTGATAAGTTCCAAAGTTTGATAATTTTATTACTACCAGCACTGGCTATAAATTGTCCATCGGCACTAACTGCTAATCTCCACATACAGCTACCATGATTTAGAGACTTGACTAATTTACATGGATATGCGCGTTTTGGCTTTTGAGGAGCAGTTTCTTGCTGATACTTTTGTTCTTGCTCTTTTCGTATTCGTTCGCGAAGTTCAAATTTACGTTGAATAACTTCTAACTCTGAAGCTTTTTTGTAATCTGATTTTGCACGGTTGACGTATCCTAGCTTTTCACAAGCCAGCGCGCGAAATTTGTATGCTTCAATGTAATCAGGCTTTAACCGAATCGCGATAGTAAAATCTTCAATAGCTTCGCTGTATTTACCTGTAGAAGCTTTGCTCATCCCTCTTTGGTAAATTGTTTCTGGAGTGGATGCACTAGAAGAGACACTTGTTTTATTGGATGAAGTTGTGTTTACGGTGTTTGTATCTATATATTGATAATTCTTAAGCTGCTCGTAAGCTTGATTAATTATCTTAATCTTTTCTTCGGCGCCTCGTTTTTGTGTTGGGTCTAGAAAACGGTCGGGATGGCACTCAAGAGCAAGCTTCCGGTAAGCTTGTTTTATTTCTTCTTGAGATACACCTGGTTTTAAATTGAGTGTTTTTAAAGCTGAATGTATATCTATCGGTTCAGTCATGATGACTAAGTAAAACGTAAGTATTTAAGGTTACTTTAGTTTTCCCCAAAATACTTACTATCTAACTTTGATTATAATGAGATTTGCCTAATTTAAATGTTTCCCAGTCTGCACTTGCAAATTCTTGATTCAAAATTTCAATTTCTGCTCTTTCTAAGGCTGCTGATTCTTGGCGAGTTTTGGCTTTGTCTTGATTTCTGGCGTTATTTTCCATATTTGAATTAAATTTGGCTGTTAAGAATATTTTACTGTACAGGCAAGATGCCTATGCTACAAGTTTCTTTACAAAAGCACATAAAAGTAATGAATTTGGACAATTTTGCAATACATTAATTAATTTTTGACGAGGTAAAAAACTGTCACAATAACAACAATAGGATTAATTTCCTTGCTAGGGGTGCCTGAGTGAAACCGGGCTGAGATTACACCCTTAACACCTGAGTCTGGGTAATACCAGCGGAGGGAAGCTCTTTCATGAAGGAAATGATTTAAATTATGCGAACTGAATGGGTTGCCAAACGACGTGGGCAAGATAATGTTTCTCAGATGCATTATGCTCGTAACGGTGTAATTACTGAGGAAATGCACTACGTTGCCAAGCGGGAAAACCTCCCTGTTGAGTTAATTCGTGATGAAGTAGCACGGGGACGGTTGATTATTCCTGCTAATATTAATCACACTAACTTGGAACCAATGGCGATTGGTATTGCCTCTAAGTGTAAGGTTAATGCCAATATCGGCGCCTCTCCTAACTCATCGGATATGGCTGAGGAAGTAGCTAAATTAAATTTGGCTGTAAAATATGGCGCCGATACGGTAATGGATTTGTCAACGGGTGGTGGTAATTTAGACGAAATTCGTACCACTATTATTAATGCTTCACCCGTTCCAATTGGTACTGTACCTATTTACCAAGTTCTGGAAAGCGTTCACGGCAACTTAGACAAACTTACCCCCGATGACTTTTTGCATGTAATCGAAAAACATGCTCAACAAGGGGTAGATTATATGACTATCCACGCGGGTTTGTTAATTGAGTACTTACCTTTAGTCAAATCGCGAATTACAGGTATAGTTTCCCGTGGTGGTGGTATCATTGCCCGCTGGATGCTGCAACACCACAAACAAAATCCTTTATATACCCATTTCAACGACATCATCGAAATCTTTAAAAGATATGATGTCTCTTTCAGCTTAGGTGACTCACTGCGTCCTGGTTGTACACACGATGCATCCGACGACGCCCAATTATCTGAACTAAAAACTTTAGGGCAACTAACCCGCAAAGCTTGGGAACACAACGTTCAAGTTATGGTCGAAGGTCCTGGACACGTACCAATGGACCAAATCGAATTTAACGTTAAAAAGCAAATGGAAGAATGTTCCGAGGCGCCTTTCTACGTACTCGGTCCACTCGTCACCGATATTGCTCCAGGTTACGACCATATTACCTCAGCAATTGGTGCCGCTATGGCTGGTTGGTACGGTACAGCGATGTTGTGCTATGTAACACCTAAAGAACACTTAGGATTACCCAACGCCGAAGACGTGCGAAACGGCTTAATAGCCTACAAAATAGCGGCACACGCCGCTGATATCGCCCGTCGTCGTCCCGGCGCCCGTGATAGAGACGACGAACTATCACACGCACGTTACAACTTCGACTGGAACCGTCAGTTTGAATTATCACTCGACCCAGAACGCGCACGAGAATATCACGACGAAACCCTACCAGCAGATATTTACAAAACTGCTGAATTCTGCTCAATGTGTGGCCCCAAATTCTGCCCAATGCAAACCAAAGTTGATGCAGACGCGCTGACCGAGTTGGAGAAATTCTTAGCTAAGGATAAAGAAGTTGTAGCGAAATCTTAATCCCCCCTAACCCCCTCCTTAATAAGGCTACGGTGTACACACAAGTAGTCCCCGCATACGTTTCAGCTTATTTAGCCCCTTTAAAACCCAAATTTAAGGGGGCTTGGAATTCTCCTTCTCATCAGAAATTGGGGTTTAGGACGCCGAAACCAAGTATTGAGTGGAATTTTTAGACTTGTGTGTACACGGTAGCCTTAATAAGGGGGGAACAAGATTTTAAGCCGTAGGTTGGGTGGAGGCTTTGCGGAACCCAACATTACAGCTCTGTTAGGTTTCTTTGCGATAAAATAGAGAAGACAATATATGTATATTTGTGCATCAATCGAACCAAGTAAATGCTTAAATCAATAGAAGGTATTTATCAGAACGGAAAAATAGAATTACTTGAAACACCTGATTTATTAGAAGGAGCAAAGGTTATTGTTACTTTTGTTCCAAAAGATAATTTTATAGATTTATCTTTTCGCGGAATAAACCCAGAACAAGCAGCAAACTTACGCGCAAGATTACAATGTTTTGCTGACTGGGAAAATCCCGATATGGGCGCCTACGACGCCTTATAATGGCAGACAAATAGTATTTAGTTTTGTTTTCAGACTCAAACCTGGCAACTTAATAACTGATTTGCCACAAACAATAGTCGCTATAGCTAAAATTTTTACTTCGCTGGGTAGAGGCGAAGTAAATATCATACACGGTGTGTTCTATGTTGCTTTATTACCAAGGTTTATGATAATAACGTAAATCAGCTAGACTTGATTGTGGTGCAGAAGCTCTTCTTAGTTTTACTCAAGATAGACTAGATATGTTAGTAAGCGAGATTGGAATGCCAGAAATGGATGGCTACATGCTAATGCGGGAATTAAAAGCTTTATCAGTGGAGCCTCTAGAGCTTTTGCCAGCAATTGCCTTAACTGCTTATGCTGGGGAAATTAACCAACAACAAGCTCTAAAAGCCGGATTCAAACTTATGTTACCAAACCTATTAAACCTAGTATACTCATTGCGGCAATCACCAGTTTAGTTGGATAGACAGGAGGGCACCTGTACAGCTATTTATTTTACTGTAGTTATGCATCCTACTCTCTGTAAAATTGTATTTGCTTTACATACTAGCTAAGAGCTTTTTACTAATGTAATCGATAGCTTGTTGAACTGTTGTAATTCTTTCAGCTGCTTCATCAGGAATTTCGATATCAAATTCTTCTTCTAAAGCCATAATTAACTCTACCGCATCTAAAGAATCTGCGCCTAAATCTTGAGTAAAGTTCGCACTCAGAGTTATTTTATGAGCATCAACTGATAACTGGTTAGCAACTACAGTTTTAAGCTTTTGAAATATACTTGCCTGTAAATCACTGCTAATTAAAGGCTCAGTGTCTAGATTTATTGCAGTTCTTTGAGTTGATTGAAAATTATCAGGAACATTGAGCAACAAGTAAAAGCCGATTTTAGCAAACAGCTTGAATTATCCATTAGCGGCATAAACGATGATTTTATGGGTTTAGGAGGAATTGGTGGTGGTTTGGGGATAGGTGGAGCTTTAGCTGCTGGGTTAATAGTATTTACGGGGCTTGGATTTGTTGCAGTAATCGTTGCCAGTATAGCTGCTACAATAGCAGGGTCATTCGGTTTGGGAATGTTTGATATTGATGGGCTACATGACCAAATAAAATTAAAAGTTTTTGAAATAGGATTCCAAAAATTTGATGAATCTATCGATAAACTTTCTGAAAAGCTGAATGAAATTACTACTTCTGTATTTAACACTAAAGTCGAATCAGCAAGTAGAGTAATATCTCAAGCTATTTCACTTTACGAAAATCTCTTACAGCAGCATGAAAAAGCACACCAAGAAACTTTAGAACAACGTGAGGCTGACAAAACATGGATATGCCAAAAACAGCAAGAGCTTGAACAGCTAAACAATCAAATTGAAGCAATATTACAAGAGTTTTGATTATACCTTACTTGAAAAGGAGTGTAATTCAATATATTGCACTCCTAAGTATAAGGTTAAGTTTTCCCCGTAACGCAGGGAAATTTTGCTTAAGCAATAGTCACAGAGGTCACGGCGCCTCTGGGTCTATACCTAATTCTCGCAGTTTCGCAGCCAAAAGTTCTGCACGCTGTCGTTCTGCTTCAAGTTGCCCAGTAGCATCATCCGCGCGTTGGCGCTCCGCTTCTGCACGTTGGCGTTCAGCTTCTGCGCGTTGGCGTTCTAACTCTGCCTGTTCGGAACTCCACAGTAATAAATTACCAGCTTCGTCCCACCATCTTAACCAATTAGTAATATCTGAACCTGCACGAGTTCCTTGCCAAATTCCTAAAAATAACTCTAATTCTGGAATCCAAAAACGTCCTGATACTCCTTCCTGCAAAGCATATCGACCGTTTTCAAGGCGCCGTACTTCTAAAGTTATTGCATATGGGTCAAAAATTACGTAAGTAAGGACTTGTAGCACTTGCTCATAGAAATATAATTTCCCATAAGGCGCCGTAGGCCGAATTGAATACTCTCCACAATCATTATCTGAGAGAAATTCCATCACCACAGCTACAGGACTACCTTCTAAATTAGGTGTATAGCTACGACGAATTACTCCAGCAGCAACTGGTAATACCTGTGGTACATATAACCAATCAGGCGCCTTGACAACAGTTTTTTGGCTGATATTAGCGACGATACCAAAATTTGATGCAATTAGCATATCTGATGTAATCAAATTTGCAGCGATTAATGCATCGGTAACAGCAGCTGCGAGCGGGGGTTGCTGAATATTCCCCACAGGGTCATCAGGCAGAATGAAATCATCTGGGAGCTTTTCCCAGGTAATGATAGGTGATTGAAGTTTGGATGTGGCTATAACCATATGTACCGACTTCCAAAAAACTAATGATTAAAATCATTAGTACAGATATTCATAAATTGTAGCTGAATCTAAGAGATAAGTGATTGATAATCAAACAAAGTCTAATTATTTAAAATCACTTATCCGTTACATCCGTTTATCATCCGTTGCCAATTTTACCCTGTGCTACAGATGTTTAAAGCAATTCCTTATATCTCTTTTGAATATCCTCAATATTAAACACAGCTTCAAACTTTAAATTCTGTAACTCATAAAACTCGGCGCCACCTTGTTTTCTGTCCACAAGCGAAATAACTTCGTCAACTACATAACCAGCGTCACGCAATCTCGTTACTGCCTTCATTGCTGACTGTCCAGTTGTAACAACATCTTCTAACACAACAACTTTGGCACCACTTTGTAAAACAGGCCCCTCAATATACGCTTGTGTACCGTGACCTTTAGCTTCTTTACGAATAATAAGCGCGCATACAGGTTTATTCTCATATGCCGATACAACGCTAACAGCACTGACAATAGGGTCGGCGCCCAAAGTTAACCCAGCTACAGCTTGTGTATCAGGTGGCAACATATTTAAAAGTAACCTGCCAATAGCCAAGGCGCCTATTGGATGCAGCGTTATTAATTTGCCGTTTATATAATATGTACTTTTTGCCCCAGAGGAAAGAACAAAATCTCCTTCTTTGTACGCATCTTGACAAAGTAAATCTAATAACTTGTCACGTAGGGTAGATATATCAGTACTGACAGCCCAAACATCTGACTTCTGACTAATTTCAGCGGAATAACTCATTACAACTGGTAAAAAATTGTGCTACACCAAAGTTGAACTCATCCGAGTTCCCAAACTAAGCATAAATTATGATGCGCGCTCTTGAGGCGCCCACGAGCAATAGCTTAATAGTTCATAAAGTAGGAGTAATTTAATTGTGGGTTTAAAGTTTAAATTATTAAGTAGTCTTTTTATACTACTAGCTGCATCAGTTCCATCAGTTGTAGCAGCACAAGAAAGCGCACCTGGCTATGAAACCGCAGCTGATGCAATGGAAAGAGCTTTCTATAAGAATAGTCCTAACTATTACCGTAACCAAGGTATCAATCGAGATATTGACTTGATATTAGGTACAGGTACACCTTTCCGTAGCTCTTTCCCTGAAAAAGAAATTGAGAGAGATGCTGACTTGGTAAACGCGCTTTACCGAGATGTAATTATGCAGCAAGCAATGAATGACCCGTACATTCGTACACCAGACTTACCCAACCCTTACAATACATCTTTAATGATGTCCCCACGTATGAATCAAGAGAAGCTCAGAAGCGGCACTGAGTTCCGATTTGAACAAAGATAATATACGTGTGTAGAGACGCGATTAATCGCGTCTCTACATAATTCTGTTATAAAAATCCAGGGTACAGGAGTTGAACCTGTCTGGGACGAATTATGAGTTCGTTGCCTAAACCGATCGGCCAACCCTGGTTGACTAAACTAATAATCTATAATAACACACAAAGATACTTTTGCCAGCTGCTCTGTCAAAAAAAATGTGTAAATGTATAAGTCAGTAGTGGTAGTTTATCGGATTATAATACATAATTTGAGAATAAAATAGTGCAAACTAATATTGATAAAGTTGACTAATGGTTTTAATTCACAAACCCCTCTATTGTTGTTACATTAGCCCAATTCTTTATTCTCTTGAGTATTAAGAGCGATGAAACTTAATTCTACTGTGCTTCTGACGTTGACTTTATTAACCCTGATGTTGGGAGCTGGTTCTGTAAGTGCAATAATCGGTTTTGATGTCGGTAGTAAAGCCCTAAAAGGCGTAACTACACCCGACGCACGTCCTACTAGTAAGTTTGCTAGCGCTAAATCTGGTAATACGGCACACACAGGAGTGGCATTATTAAGGGAAGAAGAAATATTAAAAATTGTAAAGGCACGTATTGAAGGTAAGACTAAGGCTGCTAAAGCGTCGAAGTCTGATGATGACGAAGATAAGGAGAAGCAAAAGCCAGAAGAAAAACCAAAAGAGACACAAGAAAAGCCTCAAGCTGGATTTCCTATCAATGCTGAAAATGGCGGTGTGAACTTCTCGGTACAGTCAGCACGCTTTTCGGGTGGCGATTTGGTACTTAGGGTAAAAATGCAAAACAAAGGTTCAGAAACTGTACGTTTTTTGTATAGTTTTTTGGACGTTACGGACGATAAGGGCAGAACTCTTAGCCAAAGTACTGAAGGATTACCCGCCGAATTACCAGGAAATAGCTCAGAATTTACTGGAACGGTTAGTATTCCTACACCACTACTTGATGATGTCAAAAAAATATCACTAGCTTTGACTGACTACCCAGCACAAAAAATGCGACTTGAAGTATCGAATATCCCAGTGGAAAGATAAATTTTAGTGGGCGCTTATCTATTGGCGGGTTATCAATAAAGTGAGTTTCAGAGATGTGGGGCTGAGGTTGTTGTCGGTGTTGTTGCTGATTGCAATCAATGCTTTTTTTGTGATTGCTGAGTTTTCGATGGTGACGGTGCGACGTTCGCGCATCCACCAATTGGTTGAGTCAGGTGATGCAGGCGCCGTTGCAGTTGAATCGCTGCATCGTAGTATAGATAGACTACTATCTACTACTCAATTAGGCATAACCCTATCCAGCTTGGCGTTGGGATGGATAGGGGAAAGCACGATGGTTAAATTGATTGATCTATGGCTGACATCATTACCACTGCCTAGTGGGATGAATTTTTTTGTTGTGCATTCGCTTTCAATTCCCATTACTTTTCTTTTAATTGCTTACTTGCAAATTGTTTTGGGTGAACTTTGCCCAAAATCGCTGGCAATTCTTTATTCGGAACAGCTTGCAAGATTTTTGGGTCCGCTTTTCAAAGCAATAGTTAGATTCTTTCGACCGTTTATCTGGATACTCAATCAATCTAATCGATGCTTACTCGGACTTTTTGGTATTGAGTATACTGGTAAAAGCTGGCGCCCGCCTGTTACATCTGAAGAATTGCAGCTAATTATATCGACCGAACGCGAATCAACAGGGCTACTTGCGAAAGAACGAGAATTACTTAAAAGGGTTTTTGAATTTGGAGAAATTACCGTTCAAGCAGTAATGATTCCCCGTACTAGTATCGTATCACTACCAGTAAACGCCTCATTACAAACTTTACTCAAAACGATGATAACTACTGGTTATTCATGCTACCCCGTCATAGGTGAAGATTTGGATGATATTCGTGGTATTGCTTACTTTAAAGACCTAACAAAACCCTTAGCTTTAGGCAAACTCACGTTAGATACACAAATTCAACCTTGGATAAGACCAGCAAGGTTTGTCCCAGAAAACACACTACTCCATGAATTGCTGCCAGTGATGCAGCGACAAAAGCCAGCAATGGTGATGGTGGTAGATGAGTTTGGGCAAACTGCTGGACTAGTTACTATCGAAGACGTTATTGGTACCATTATCGGTGATGCCAATGACTCAGAGAATGCGAATAATCTATCTATTCAAGTTCTGGATGAATACACATATTTGGTGCAAGCACAAATTAATGTCGAAGAATTAAATGAAAATTTACATATCAATTTACCTCTGACAAGAGAATATCAGACAGTAGGAGGCTTCTTGCTGTATCAATTGCAGAAAATTCCAGCTTTGGGGGAAATTTTTATTTACCAAAACTTGGAGTTCACAGTTATCTCAGTCGTTGGTCCACGCTTGCACCAAATTCAATTGCGAAGCTTAGAAGTTTAATGTTGGAAGTAATGGGGTTAAAATTTTGATAGTAAACGTATCGACGAATACAGTTTTATTTCTAGTTAAAAGAAACCCGGTTTCTAAATTTAAAAATAATTTTTATTTTGTTGCTGATAAGGTGCAATTGCGCTGTAATAAGATGAATCCGGCTAATCGGTATTTGGAGTAAAATATATAAAGTTTGCGAGAAGACTTATTGAATTTTGTGCAAAATATACAAAAAATAACTAAGTAGAATCCCATAGTGTAGGGAATGCGCGCATAAGACCTCATGTAACGGGAACTCACAACAAACTTTGAAATTCTTCATAAATATAACCTCCATGTTACCATCTGGATGGTTTAAAACGGCTCGTTATTGGTATTTTGTATCATATGCCAATGTCCGTAGCATCTCTATATTTGGTGGTTGAGGAGAGAATAATAGTGCAAGATAGCATGTCAGTGGCAGAACCAAATCCATATACACAACGTAGCCCACTACGCCCTATCCGCGTCGGTGTGATTGGTGTAGGTAACATGGGGCAACATCACGTCCGCGTTTTTAGTTCAATGAAAGACGTTGAACTAGTGGGAGTGGCAGATATTAATTTTGAGCGTGGACTGGAAACAGCAAGCAAGTACAAAGCTCGCTTTTTTGAAGATTATGCTGACCTGCTACCTCTTGTCGATGCGGTTTGTATTGCAGTGCCAACAAGGATGCATTATGCCGTCGGTATTAGTTGTTTGTTAGCAGGTGTCCATGTTTTAATCGAAAAGCCTATTGCTGCAAGTCTTTCTGAAGCAGAATCGCTTGTTAATGCTGCTGCTGAGTCGGGATGTATTTTGCAAGTGGGTCACATTGAGCGCTTTAACCCTGTTTTTCAAGAATTGAGTAAAGTTCTGAAAACCGAAAAAGTTTTAGCTCTCGAAGCGCACAGAATGAGTCCTTACTCGAATCGAGCTAACGATGTATCGGTTGTCTTGGATTTAATGATTCATGACATTGATTTATTGCTTGATTTAGCAGCGGCGCCTGTGGTTAAGTTAACTGCGAATGGGACTCGTAGTCCAGACTCTATTTATTTAGATTATGTGACAGCGACATTAGGATTTGCGAACGGGGTTGTCGCTACACTGACTGCAAGTAAAATTACGCATCGAAAAACTCGCAATATCTTAGCTCACTGTCAAAACTCACTAACTGAAGCAGATTTTCTTAAAAACGAAATATTGATTCATCGACACACAGGAGCTAACCCAAACACCGATTTTCGACAAGGACTTTACAAGCAAGATGGCTTAATTGAAAAAGTTTACACTAGCAATATTGAGCCTTTACGCGCGGAATTAGACCATTTCGTCAACTGTGTTCGTGGTGGCAATCCTCCTTCGGTTGGTGGAGAACAAGCATTAAAAGCTTTACGTTTAGCTAGTTTAATCGAGCAAATGGCGCTTGAAGAGCGTGATTGGAATCCATTAGATTGGGAATCAGAACATTCTAATATCCGGCAATCATTAACGCCTATTGTTTAGGAAGCTTTTGGGGGATTGGCGCGCCTATTCCCCCTCCTCAAATTTATACCAAATTTCTACGATTAATAAATTAAGTTAGCTGTTATACTTACTACGTGCTTCTATTGTATTAATTTTTATTAATCACATTGGAAGCTAAGATTTTAACTATTCGACACGCGCAGGCGCCCCCATAATCGGGCAAAATTATTCAAGTAATAATGTAACGAGACGGCTAGAAGTTTCACACCCATCAACTCAATGTTCGATTGGATAATACCAAGTGTAATAAATATCGCCTATTCCTTGGGTTATGGAATAGCTTTAATGATGTTCTTAGAGAACCTGTTTCCACCAATTCCATCGGAATTGATAATGCCCCTAGCAGGTTCTACAGCCAACCCCGTCGCAGTTGCAGCAGCGCAAGCTTCAGGAAAGTTACCTCAATTCGTACAACCACTCAATATTGAAGGAGTTTTTTTAGCTGGCTTAATTGGTTCTACATTGGGTGGGTTGGTTTGGTACTACCCAGGTAAAATGCTTGGAGAAAAGCGTCTGAAGAAACTTGCAGACGAACACGGCAAGTGGATAACCGTGTCAAGTAAAGATATTACCAAATCTATCGAATGGTTTGACCGTCAAGGTAGTAAAGCTATCTTTATTGGGTGCCTAGTACCAGGGGTGCGAACATTGATTTCATTTCCTGCGGGCATTGGTAACATGCCGTTGCCATCTTTCTTATTTTATACAACATTGGGTAGCGCACTGTGGACATGTTTGCTAACATACTCAGGATATGCGTCCTTGTACACAGTACGAGTTACTTGATAAGTACCTTGCCCCTGTATCAAAAATTGTGCTGGTGGCTTTGGTATTAGCATTTGGCTTGTGGGTGTTTAAACGCAAACAAAAACGAAGACCAAGATAGCAGCAAAGTAGAGCGATTGTTGATGCGCGTCAATAAAAGCAAGCATAAGAAACGATAATTTCAAACATTACGTGCCTTTTGTAACTTCTTCGAGTTCAAGAACGAGTATGCAAACGTTTATTAACGTATCTCTAGCTACATTTGTACTTAGGTAAAAATTTTTGTTACCAGCGTTTTCTAGTACTCGTTTTTTTGCGATAAGAGCATGATAACTTGTTAGAGCTAAGTAATTACTAGGAGCTTTATGACAGACCAACCCAACAATACAACACCAATTAGCGCAGCAACTCCAATGAACGCTGCCTCAATTCCAATGAATCGCACCCCAGTGACTGCAAATCCCATTGGTACAAATCCAATGGCAGCAAACCCAGGAGTGGCGCCAAGACCAACTGGAAATAGCTCAGGCAAAAATATACTTAGCGTTGACTTAGGTAGAACTTCCACAAAAACCTCCGTCAGTCGCGAGCCAAACAGCGTATTATTTATTCCTGCCAACGTCAAAAAAATGACGATGGAAGAAGTACGTGGTGGAGTATTTGAAGCACGTGCTACCGACCCTTTGATGGACTTGTGGATGGAGTTTCAAGGTAGTGGTTACGCAATTGGTCAATTAGCTGCTGACTTTGGAGCTAACTTAGGTGTCGGTCAATCGAAAGTAGAAGACGCACTTGCAAAAGTATTAGCTTGTGCAGGTTACTTCAAACTAAGAGACGAAATTTCTGTAGTACTGAGTTTGCCCTATCATTCCCAAGAGCAATTTGAACGTGAAAAAAGTCAGTTGATGAGTCAAATCAGCGGACCACACGTAATGAACTTCCGTGGTGAGACAGTAGAACTCAACGTCACCAAGGTTTGGATAATGCCCGAAGGTTACGGCAGCTTGCTATGGTGTGAAGCACAACCTAAAAAAGGCCCCGGAACTCCTGACTTTACAAAAGTTTCAGTTGCCATCGTTGACATTGGCCACCAAACAATCGACTGTTTAATGGTTGATAACTTCCGCTTCGCACGTGGAGCTTCCAAGAGCGAAGAATTTGGTATGAACAAATTCTACGAACTAGTTGCCGCTGAAATCGAAGGTTCTGACGCACAATCATTATCTTTAATCGCTGCTGTAAACCGTCCAAAAGGTGACCGCTTCTACCGTCCACGTGGCGCCAGCAAACCAGCAAACTTAGATGATTTCCTACCAAATCTGACCGAGATGTTCTCTCGTGAAATTTGTAATCGTGTATTAGCATGGTTGCCAGAACGGGTTACAGACGTAATTCTCACTGGTGGTGGCGGCGAATTTTTCTGGGATGACATGCAACGTTTACTCAAAGAAGCAAAAATTAACGCTCATTTAGCTGCACCATCGCGGCAAGCTAACGCTTTGGGACAGTATATTTATGGAGAGGCACAGCTATCCAATCGTCCCGCTAAGGCTTAAAAGAAATGTTCCAATGGTCAAAAAAAGTAGTTAAATCAGTCACATTTAATCCGGGGGTTGCGGACGAAAGTTTGCTTGCGCTAGTCGAAAGCCATTTGGAAAAAGACCCTGATAAGTCGTTTAGCGACCTTTGTAAAGAAGCGTTGTGGCAAGCTTTGTGCGTACCAGAATCGGTACGCCCAAACCAAAAACCCACACAAGCACTACCGTCGTCATCACCATCACAAATACCAACACCACCGCCATTACCTAGTAGTACTGGTGGTGGTGAACCAGAAATCGCCGACCTACATCGTCAAATTACTGACCTTGAAGGACGCTATTATTCCAGAGAAGCTAATCGACTTGATGCCGTCGAAACTCAGCTAATACAATTGAGTCAACAAGTTGCACAACTGGCAATTATGGTAACACAGGGTGTCACCGTTCAAGTTGCCCCAACCCAATCACTACCTACAGGAGGAGAAGTATATAAACCTAGTAACACTCCTCCTCCGGCGCCTGTTGAAGTTGACCCTGTTATTAGCCGCTTGAGTCTACTTGTTGATGATTTCTAGTTCAAGCAAATATCCACACAGGGTGAATCATTTCATACTTTTCTTCGCACTCCTTAATACATGTGTATTGAGGAGTATTGTTTTTTCTCTTGTGGAACAGGCATCCCTGCCTGTTAATTAATATACATTTTAAGGGACGGGCAAGGATGCCCATCCCACAAGAGTTAGCTGATAATTTATTAAAATTTGTATAATCCATCGCCGGAACAACCTTAGTTATACTTAAATCTAATTGTTTTGACATAAAACAAAATTGAGGTTATCTGGCAATGAGCAATACAAAATTTTGGAAACCTGCTTACCAATTATTCAAGCCAGAAGAACCATTAAACAAACCTGAAGACCTACGAGACTTTTACGTACAGCGCGCGAATAGTCCAGTAGACAGCCTTATTACCTCGCTAGAAATGGAAGACGACCCAGCAAAATTTTTACTAGCAGGTCATAGAGGAGGTGGTAAAACTACTGAATTACGCTGGCTGCAACAACAACTAAATCCAGACTACACAGTAATCTGGGTTGATACAGAAACAGCACTAGACCGTTACAACATTGGCTACGCCGAAGTAGTAGTTTTAATCGGTGTAAAAATTTTTGAAACAGTCCTGCAATCAAACTGGGGTTTAAAAGACGAACTGTTACAAAATCTTGGAGAAAGCCTCAAAACAGTAGTATTACAAGACGAAGAAGCTACTGACGCAGGGTTAAAACTACCAGAATTTATCGAAAAGCTTGGTTTCATCTTAAAACAAGGCTTAAATCAAAAAGTTACCAAAACCGTTAATATTCGTCCAGTTCTCAGCGAAATTATAGAAAGAGTTAACGCCATTGTTGAAGTCGCAGAGAAAAAAAGCGAGCAAAAGCTAGTAGTAATAGTAGATGGGTTAGATAGACACGATTTTGTCACAGCTTTGCAAATGTTCTCCAGTCCCCTACTCACTCAGTTAAGCTGTCATATTATTTATTCAATTCCCATTGCCCTCAGATACTCACCCAATTTCCGCCAACCAATGGAAAGCTTTCAAAAATGCCTAGATTTAACAAACCCGCCAGTTTTTGAATGCGATGCCAACTCTCACCCTACTCTCAATGCTCACTCTTCGGGTAGAGATATTTTAATCAGCATCATTAATAAGCGACTTGCACGACTAGGCAATAGTTACAAAGGTTTGTTTAATCCTGATGCACTAGAATTAATATGTGAAAAAAGCGGTGGTGTTATCCGTGACTTGATACGATTAGCGCGCGCTTCGTGTGAAGTATCTTTAAGAAAAAAACTAATATTAGTAGATTTAGACACAGCATTTGAAGCAGTACAAGAAATCCGTAAAGACTACACTCTAAGCGACTATCATTATCCTGCAATGGAAGAAATACATCGTACAGGCAAACTCAATACCAAAACCCACAACTTACCAGGTAGAGGAGATTTTGTAATATGTGACGAATTATTACAAAACAAGTTTGTTCTAGGCTACTACGATGAGCGTCGCAATCACTGGTTTGATGTTAACCCTATTCTTGCCGAAGATTTAAAACGTTGGAAAGCTAGTTAAGATTCCCGACTTCTTGAAGAAGTCGGGAATCTTACTACCCAAATCAACAGGGCGCCTAAATTCTTATAACCAAACAATAATTATATTTACCTATGACAACTGCTCCCCACGAGTCAAACAATTATCTAAGCGAAACTGACGACACAGAGCTAGATAAATTAGTCACCACTTTAGAACTATCTGATGGCGCCACTATTATTTTTGCAATAGCCCCAGATAGTAGTCCTCAACATCCAGTGGTGGAGCAGTTCAAAACTTTATTATCGGGCTGTGACGAAAATTTTCAAATTCACAACTTTTTCTACAGCGATAATTCTCTATATAATTTTCTCTACAGCTTAGATAATCAAGCAAATATACAGCAAGAAGCTAGTCGCAAGTTGATTATGGCATTTGGAATAGACCAACTGCCGTTACCTCGCCTAGTGCGTGAGATGAAACAGTTAAATTTGGGTAGAGAATCTATATTTAACCGGGATATAGTAATTATTTTTTGGCTGAATAAATCTGGATTTTTAGAAGAATTTAGCAACCGGGCGCCTGATTTTTGGGATTGGCGAAACAAAGTAGTAACCTTTAGTACACGTCCTGTTTTAAATCCGCTACTTTATTCTTATCTAGAGCGGCTAATTGCTGAAAACTCGTATTTAAAAATTAGTGGTGTAATGCAAGTGCAGCGCCAAGTCGATATTTTTCTCGACCAAATTTATGTTTCCCTACAAGCAGTTAGGCGCCAAGAAGTAGTAGAAATCGAGCGACACGAATTAAGTAATTATACGCAAAGGCTAACAATTGGAAGCTCTAGCCCCCATGACTTAGATGAACCTTGCTACTACGACGAACCTGTTATTCTCGAATCATCTTTTTCTAGCACTACAAAAACTATTACGCAAAAGCTTGACTTATCTGAAGCAGTACGGCAAAACCAGTACAGCGTAATTTTGGGGGCGCCAGGTGCAGGCAAAACAACACTACTGCGTTATCTCGCATTGCATTTTGCCATTGCTAAACGTGACAGTCAGGAAATAGTTATAGGTAGCGAACAGCAAGAACTAGGTAAAACGCTGTTGCCCGTTTTCTTTCGTATAGCTGATTATGCGGAACGATTAGACAAACAACCAAATTTGACCTTGCTAGATTATTTACGTCAGTACCACACCGAAGCTGAGGTAATAGCACGAATATTAGAAACAATGCAGCAAGGGCAATGCTTAATGCTACTTGATGGCTTAGACGAAGTATTTGACCAAGAGAGCCGTAGGCAAATAGTTGAGCGAATCAACCAGTTTGCTGATGAATTTGCAGGTAACAAATTTGTCATTACCAGCCGTATTGCTGGCTACCGTGACGTGCAACTAAGCAGTCGCTTTGCTGAATTCACCATAGAGGATATGGACAGCGAAGAAGTAGAAAAATTTCTGCATCGCTGGTGTCGCGCGGTTGAAAAAGCACAGCAACCCGAAGCTACTGAGGAGCAATGGCAAACAGCAGGAGATGATCAAACAAGGGAAATTTTAGAAGCAATACAAGATAACGAAGGTGTTAAACGCCTGACAGCAAACCCTTTGTTAGTAACAATATTGGCATTGATACACCGCAATGGCGCCCGTTTGCCAAATCGTAGAGTAGAACTTTATGCCTTAGCAGTAAAGACATTAATAGAAGATTGGCAGTTAAGTAAGAAACTACCCGATGCACCAACGGTAGTGCTTAAAGAAACCGAAGTAGTGAGACTACTGGCGCCGCTAGCTTATTGGATGCACGAAGAAAAACCATCAGGGTTAGTAACTCAAGCAGAAGTAGAAGAACAGCTAGCGGAAAAACTAGCAGAACTAAACGATATTGAGCCAGACACAGAAAGCGTGCGACAAGCAGTAGAAGAATTTCTCCGGAAAGTGCGGGAAACTACTGGGCTGTTTGTTGAAAGGGCGCCTGGGGTTTACGGCTTTATGCACCTAACATTTGAAGAATATTTTGCCGCGCGTTACATAGCAGATAACGACCAAAGTGAAATCTTAAGCCTAATTGACGAACACTTCTACGAGCCACGTTGGAATGAACCAATATTGTTAGCTTTAGGCTATTACGGAATACATTTTAACGCCCAAGTTGATAAATTACTAAAGAAACTGTTTAGTAAACTTGACACTTACGAGCCAACACTTCAAGGTGGCGATATAAGAATTAAAAATGCTTCATCTCAGGAAGCTATTCTAGTTTGGTCTAATTTACCATATAAATCAGAAACAAGTAAGTTAGAAGTAAAATTAAAAGATTTACTATTTGCTGGTGATGTTCTAACTCAGGTCGAAGTAACTAATAGTAGCATTCGTAAAAAAATAATGCAAAAGTTAGTTAATACTCTTATTTGTTTAGATACAGATTTTAAGAATGATCTAGTCAAAAAAATTTTAAGATTATTACGTAGAATCGAATCATTTACTCAGAAAGGTGAAGTCAAATTGTTATTTCAACAAATTGCTAATGATTTAACACTATCTGAAGAAAAGAGATACATGGCGCAGTTTGCTAGTTTATATATTGCTTGTGGGAAAGCAGATATAGAGTTAGTTAATTATGTTACTAACATTATAAACAACATAGAACCCACGTTATTTGTATTCATTTTATCCTTTGTTGCAGAATTGGGCAACGAAATAAGACCTGCCCTTGAAAATTGTCTGCAAAATCATAGTTATGAGCAAGACAGCCAAGAAAAATTAAAATTTTTGACAGCTATATCTTTTATTACTAAAGATAAATATCAACAAGCTATTGCTATTCTTGAACAATTAAATGAGAAAGTAGATATTCATTTTAAATCTTATATATTTTGGGCGTTGAATGCTTGCTATTGTATAAATAACTCTGAATTTCATATAGCAGACAACTATTATCAAAAATGCTTTGCAAAGCTAGCTATATTTTCTCAACCATCGGGCTTGAGAACTCTCTGGTTGTACAGAGGCATTTATTGTGGTTCATACGGTATATATAAGCAATCAATAGAATATTTGAACCAGGCTTTAGCTATTGAGAAAGAACTAGGTAATTTAGAATACGAAGCAAGTATACTTGGGTATATTGGTAAAGCTTATAAAGAGTGGAGTGAATTTGAACAAGCAATTTCCCACTATCAGCAAAGTCGTCACCTTTACGAACAGCTAGAACTAGAGACGGATGTAGCTAATCAATGGGGTTGGATATCCGACTGCTACAAAGATTGGGGTAAGTACGAGCAGGCAATTGAGAGCCGGCAAAATTATTTACAGATTTATCAACGCTTAGATAATCAATCAAATGTAGCTAATGCCTATTCTCAGTTAGGGCGAATTTATCAAGCATGGGGTAAGTACGAACAAGCACTTTCTCATTATCAGCAAAGTCGTCGCCTTTACGAACAACTAGAACTAGAGAAACATGTAGCTAATCAATGGGGTTGGATATCCGACTGCTACAAAGATTGGGGCAAGTACGAGCAAGCAATTGAGAGTCAACAAAATTATTTACGGATTTATCAACGCTTAGATAATCAGCCAAATGTCGCTAGTGCCTATTGGCAGTTAGGACGGATTTATCAAGCATGGGGTAGGTATGAACAAGCAATTTTCCACTATCAGCAAAGCCGTCACCTTTACGAACAACTAGAACTAGAGACGGATGTGGCTAATTTATTAGGTTGGATATCCAATTGCTACCGAGATTGGGGTAAGTACGAGCAGGCAATTGAAAGTCGGCAAAATTATTTACAGATTTACCAACGCTTAGATAATCAGCCAAATATCGCTTTTGCCTATTCGAGGTTAGGATATATTTATCAAGCATGGTGTAAGTACGAACAAGCAATTTCCTACTATCAGCAAAGTCGTGACCTTTACGAACAACTACAACTAGAGACGGATGTGGCTGATTTATCAGGTTGGATATCCATCTGCTATCGGGATTGCGGTAAGTACGAGCAAGCAATTGAGAGTCGGCAAAATTACTTGAAGATTTATCAACGCTTGGATAATCAATTAAATGTAGCTAATGCCTATTCTCATTTAGGTCGGATTTATCAAGCATGGGGTAAGTATGAACAAGCAATTTATTACTATCAACAAGCTCGTGATATATATAAGCAACTGAATCGAGAACAGGATGTAGTTTATTTATGGGGTTTGATATCCGAATGTTACCGGGATTGGGGTAAGTACGAGCAGGCAATTGAGTGTCTGCAAAATTGTTTACAGATGAATCAACGTTTGGATAATCATCTGGATATCGCTTTTGCCCATTTGCAGTTAGGGTGTGTTTACCAGGCATGGGGTAAATACGAACAAGCAATTTCCTACTATCAGCAAAGCCGTGATATATATAAGCAACTAAATAGAGAGCAGGGTGTAGCTAATCAATGGGGTTGGATGTCGAACTGCTACCGTAATTGGGGCAAGTACGAGCAGGCAATTGAGTGCCTGCAAAATTGTTTACAGATAAATCAACGCTTGGATAATCAGCCAGGTGTAGCTCGTGCCTATTCTGCTATAGGACACATTTACCAAGAATGGGATAAATACGAACAAGCAATTTCTTATTATCAACAAAGTAGTCAACTTTATGAGCAATTAGGTAGAGAACTGGATGTAGCCAATCAATTATATAAGTTAGCCGATTACTATCTAAATTTAAAGGATTATAACAAAGCAATTGACTATTATAAGCAAAGTTGCGATTTACACTTTTCATTGGGTGATAATAAAAGTGTTGCTATACGTTACAGGCGCCTAGCTTATACTCAAGGCTTGTTAGCAAGAAATCTTGAAGATACAACACAAGCTTTTAACTTACTAGCACAAGCGGAGCAAAACATCTATAAAGCCATGCAAATGAATACCGCAGGTGCCTACACAAAAAATCTCGCTTACGATTATATAGCTCTTAGCTTACTTATTTCGGAACGTCTACGCCTTTTACCTAACAACGATTCATCGCTACAAGAACAAATAGCCCAATTTGAGCAAAATTATAATATAGGTTTGTCTTATTTTGATGAGCTAGGGCAAACTGTAGATAAAGCAGAAGAAGTGCTTGATATCGCGCACGCATATCTTGAAGTCGGCGCCTTAGAAAATCTTGAATTTGCCGAACAATTAGCTCAAGAATCCCTTCATGTATTCCAAGAATACAACCGTCGTAAGCTGGAAGCATCTGCTTTTAAGCTTATGGGCGAAATATATTTAAAGCGTAGAGAGCGTAATCAAGATAATGCAGAAGCAATTGCTACACAGTTTTTAACTGAGAGTCTGCGAATTTACCGCGCGCTTGATTTACAGGAAAAAGCTTCCGAGGTTGAAAAGTTGCTATATACTTCTGGCGAATAATAACACCGTAAAAAAATTTTCAGTGTCGAAACTTTTTTAACGAATTGGCGCCGACACAAACCTTGTTTATCTAGTTATCTTGAGGTGCCGTTACTTAACCTCGCTCTCCATAAATACTTTCTCGGCTAACATCTTCATTAGAAAGGGTTGGAAGGTTAAGTTCCTGATGACTATTTACCCACTCTTTAAATGCTACTATCCATTCATCAGCAGTTGCTGTTTTGCTAAATGATATATTGTGAGGAATTTGGCTTTCTTTGTCTTCACCGAATGATGTGCTGGTTGTCATACTGTTTCTATTTTAAAGAGATTTTGAAATTGCTTTCCTTTCCTGAGTAGTCGATCATCTGTGGTTAGAAACACCGGAAATCAACCTACGGTTTTAGTATGATTTTACTTTAGTCTTACTCCCCAATTATGGCATAAGTAATATAAAGCTTTTAACGCAAAAAACAAAGAATAAAGTCTAAGTATCGTAACTGTTACATAAGCTGCAATGTTAAGTTACTTAATGTGCTTGGTTGTGTAATTTTGTGGGGTGGGCATCCTTGCCCGCCTCGAATATGGAACAGGCAGGGATGCCTATTCCACAAGATAACAAGTCCACTAAGAAACAATTTCAGTAATGTTTGTGTCAAGTATTATGGACTTAATGTAATGATTGTTATACCGAAGTCATTTATTACCGGGTGACTTACGTAAATGCTAGAATCCTCTGGTGGAAAGTTAGGATATCTCGATGTCAGTAGCAGCTAAGTCAATCAAGTTTGGTACGGATGGCTGGCGCGGTATAATTGCCGATGAGTTCACTTTTGAGCGTGTCGCATTAGTCGCCCCCGTTGCAGCTAAAGTTTTATTTGATACTTACGGTCAGCAAGTCGGGAACCGTAAAATTATTGTTGGTTTTGACCGTCGGTTTATGGCGGAAGATTTTGCGCTTTTTGTCGCGAATATTGTTTCTGCGTCTGGCTTTGATGTATTGTTGAGCGAAAGTTTTGCCCCGACACCTGCTTTTAGTTGGGCTGCAAAGCAAGAAAATGCTTTAGGCGCCTTAGTTATTACAGCAAGTCATAATCCGGGTAAATACTTAGGTTTAAAAGTTAAGAGTGCTTTTGGTGGCTCTGTACCTCCAGAAGTTACGAAAGAAATAGAAGCTTTGTTAGGTGAAACATTACCCCCTGCTGCGACACCAGGGAAAATAGAGAAGTTTAATCCTTGGTTAAGTTATTGCGAAGGTTTGAAAAGTAAAGTTGATATTGCCAAGCTTCGCGATGCAATCGCTTCTGGTAAACTAACTTTGTTTGCTGATGTTATGCACGGCGCCGCTGCTGGTGGTTTGGCCATGCTGTTGGGTGATAATGTTAAAGAAATTAATAGCGATAGTGACCCAACTTTTGAAGGTGGGGCGCCGGAACCTTTACCCAAATATCTGTCAAAATTGTTTGGTGTAATGAAAACACACCGCGAACAAAACCCAAATAACTTAACTGTGGCTTTGGTATTTGATGGTGACTGTGACCGCATTGCTGCTGTAGATGGGGAAGTGAATTTCCTTAGTTCACAAATACTAATTCCAATTTTAATTGACCATTTAACTAAGCGACGCGGTTTTACTGGTGAAATAGTAAAAACTGTTAGCGGTTCAGATTTAATACCACTAGTTGCTAAACTGCACGACCTTTCAATTTTTGAAACTCCTGTTGGTTATAAATATATAGCTGATAGAATGCTCGCGGCGCCTGTTTTACTTGGTGGTGAAGAATCTGGTGGTATTGGTTATGGTACTCATATACCAGAACGTGACGCGCTTTTATCGGCTTTGTATACTTTAGAAGCTATTGTTGAGTCAGGTTTAGATTTAAGCGATTATTACCGCGACTTACAAGAAAAAACTGACTTTAACTCCGCATACGACCGTATTGACTTACCTTTAGCAAGCATGGAAGTGCGCGCGAAGTTACTTGAACAACTGCAAAAAGAACCTTTAAAGGAAATTGCCGGACTTGCGGTAACTGGTTGTCAAACTATCGATGGTTATAAATATCGTCTTGCTGATAATCGCTGGTTGATGATTCGTTTTAGCGGTACTGAACCAGTCTTACGTCTTTACTGCGAAGCTGCAACCCTAGAACAGGTACATGAAACCTTGGCGTGGGCAAAACAATGGGCATCATAAATATTTAAGAGTAATTATTTTACCCTGTGAGAAAGGGAGATAAATATTAATTCTTGTGGAGCGGGCATCCTTGCCCGCTTTTATAAAAAAACAGCTGCTTTCTAATCGGAGTGGCTGTTTTTCATTCGGAGAGCAAAGTAAAAATTAAAATAACGAGTAAGTTAATAAAATTTTTGTATATTATCTATAGAATGGCTAGCAGTCAAATAATTAATAAATAGGTATATGCGAGTAATATAGGTGACTTTTAATAATATCCTTGAGCAGGTCAGAGAAGCAGCATCTAAGCGGTTATTATTCCTGCCTGATACGATTCGACAGTCACGTCTATCTCCCAGACCCAAACCAATGGTCATGCCTTTTTAGAAGGAGACTTTTGTAGAATGGAATGCTTATACTGCAAATCAAAAATGCGACGTGGAACCGCTCCTTTTAACATTGACAGAAATGGCTACCATTTAACCTGGGATTCGATTCCTGCATGGGTTTGTGACCAGTGCGGTGAGACACTATTTGAAGCGCGCGAGGTTGATTTAATCCAAGAGGCTCTTACGGCGTTAGATAATAGAACTGCTATATTAGCAACACGCGCTCTGTAGTAGGGCGAGCAATTTCCCTTATGATTAGTATTTGCGCTTTGAGTAAGGACTGTTTTATAAATGACTTTATTAGTTGTTGCTACAGGTAATCCTGGTAAGTTACGCGAAATGCAAGCTTACCTCGCTGACTCAGGTTGGGAATTAACACTTAAACCACCCGAATTAGATGTTGAAGAAACTGGCGAAACTTTTGCTGAAAATGCTTGTTTAAAAGCTTCCCAAGTCGCAATTGCTACCAAGAACTGGGCAATTGCCGATGATTCTGGTTTGGAAGTTGATGCTTTGAACGGCGTCCCAGGTGTATACTCTGCACGCTATGCTAATTCTGATGCTGACCGTATAGCTCGGTTATTGCGTGAACTTGGAAATAATAATCAAAGGGGAGCGCAATTTATTTGTGCAGCTGCAATCGCGCGTCCTGATGGAACGATTGCACTGCAAGCTGAAGGTGTTTGTCGTGGTGAAATACTTAATGCACCACGTGGGAATGGGGGTTTTGGTTATGACCCCGTTTTTTATGTTCCGGAGCAAAATTCCACTTTTGCTGAAATGACACCAGAAGTGAAGCGCTCTGTTAGTCATCGCGGCAAAGCTTTTGCAAATTTACTCCAACAGTTGCCACATATGATGTAATGAATTACATCATTACACGGCTTCTGTGTTCTTTTCGCCAGTTCGTATTCGCACCACTTGCTCAACTGGCGATATGAAAATTTTACCATCGCCAATTTCGCCTGTACGAGCCGCAGCAATGATTTTATCCACCACCATATCAACCTGATTGTCTTCTACGACTATTTCTACCTTGAGCTTTTGTAGAAACTCAACGGTGTACTCAGAACCACGATAACGCTCGGTTTGACCTTTCTGGCGCCCAAAACCTCGCACTTCTGATACTGTCATACCAACAATACCAGCGTTTACTAACGCTATCTTGACTTCATCAAGTTTAAAAGGACGGATAATTGCTTCGACTTTTCTCATGTGTTTTCTCCTTGCTTGTAATAGCTTCGTTTATATATTTAATCAGAACATCTATCAATAGCTGACACTTTTAATCCCTTAGTATATAGATTTCTAATTTTAACCATCATTAATTTAACATTATTTTGTATTTTTGGTAACAGAAATAATGTTTAATATTTGGTAAGGAAAAATACACTCTTAACTCTTCTATTGAGAGTTGTTATGATTTGCTAACAATGGGCGTACAACTAAATATCCGGCGCCAAATGCTGTAAGAACGATTAATAATATAGCTACTAACAGCATCCATCCGTTCGTTTCCGCTTTTTGCGTATTGCTATAAGGGTAATAGCGAACTTCCTGTTCTTCAATGTACACAGGTTCTGACATTGAAAAATATTCAGGAGTTGGCTCGGTACTTGGTGCCCTGTTGATTTTAATCTTTTTTGGCGCCGCAACACGTTGTTTGCGTGGTTGTGGTTTAGAAGTTTGTTGCGGTTGTGGTGATGCTTGCCGATTTACGCTTCTTTCGTTGTCAGTTGGATAAACTTGTGGGTTATAACTGTTTGTGGATTGAGTAGATATTAGTTGCTGTAACTGCATTACTGAATTAACCGCTTTCGCTATTTCTTGCCGCAAAAGCTGATTTTCTTGGCTTAAATGCTGGTTTTTAGCTGAAAGCATATCAACTACAGACTGTGCAGCTTGGAGTTCTGCTGCTAAGTCACGATACACTGACAAGGGTACAGATGGTGGGTAACCTTGATTATTTGAGTATTGAGTATTAGGGACGGAGTTTACAGTAGTTCGCATGTTCGTTAGTTCGTTCAAATATTGTTCGGAATTTGAGTCAAAGTGTAAATTGCCACAATCAAGATTAGATAGATACAACAATAACTGCCTCTACCCAGTAGGCAGTTATTAAAGCTATGCCGGCATGATAATAGAAAATTGCTCTATGAGCAAAGGTTTTTTATCACTATATTTGTAACAGTGGATAGAAATGTCCTACTGGCCCTGTCCCTTTACCTATATCAAGCGCATATGTTAAGGCTACAGTCACGTAATCTTTAGCTTTTTGGACTGCGGTAAATAGATTTTCGCCACGGGCAAGGTTCGCTGTTATTGCTGCTGCCAATGTGCAACCTGTACCATGAGTATTTTTTGTATTAACTTGCTGCGTCGTTATTATCTCCAAAGTTTCCCCATCAAACCATACATCAGTACCACATTCTTGCCCTGTCATTCCACCACCTTTGACTAATACTGCTTTAACAGCTAAATGTTCGTGGATATATTCAGCAGCTAATTTCATCTCCGATAGTGAATTAATTTCTATCCCCGTTAGAATTTGAGCTTCATAACGGTTAGGTGTCACCAAAACTGCCAACGGTAATAAAGTTTCGCGAAGTATTTTTACAGCTTCATTATCAATTAATTGTGCCCCAGCCCGCGACACCATAACTGGGTCAACAACTAAGTTTTCGATTTGTAACAATTCTACTTGCTTGGCAACGGCGCCAATTATTTCCTTATTAAGTAACATTCCTGTTTTCGCAGCTTGCACACCAATATCTTCGGTAACCGCTTGCATTTGGGCAACCACAGCTTCGGGTGGCATTGCATCAACTCGCGTAACACCGAGTGTATTTTGAGCAGTAATACAAGTCACCGCGCTAGTACCATGTACACAATGAAACGCAAAAGTCCGTAAATCTGCTTGAATTCCGGCGCCACCTCCACTATCTGAACCCGCAATAGTCAAAGCAACAGGCACCCTAGATACTTTTGTTACATCCATAATTAATAAATTCAAATCTTAAGTATATATTAGTTAATGCTATCAAATTTTGAACTGGCGCCTTTGTTACTACCTCGATACTTATGGGCATTATAAAAAAAAGTTCATTTTTATATTATTACAAAACATATGTCAATGATTTTTTCGGATTCCGATGTATTTTTACACCAATCTATTGCTAAAATTCAAAATCGAATTGCTAATCTGAATACCAATAGTGATTTAAAAAACTCTATTCGTGATGATTTGCAGCAAATAAAACAACTTATTTTATTACAACAATATAAATTATCTTTGTTAAGCAAACACAATGTATTAGGCTTAATTTCTTGGAATCCAGATTTTGAAATTACTGATTGGGATGATACTGCTTCTCATATTTTTGGTTATACCAAGCAAGAAGCTATTGGTTGTCATGCAGCAGAATTATTAGTGCCTGAAACAGTTCGTGAACAGGTTAATCAAATCATCGCAGCGTTAGTAAAGCAAGAAAAAGGTATTCATAGTATTAATGAAAATTTGACAAAATCTGGTAAAATCATTACTTGTAAATGGTATAACTTGCCTATTCAAGATTTAGAAGGTAATCTAATTGGCGTAATTGCGGCAGTTGAAGATATTACGGCAAGTAAAGCGATGGAAATTGCTTTAAATCGTAGCGAAGCGCGTTTCAAAAAGCTAGTAGCAAATCTACCAGGTGTGATATATCAATTTAGCTTAGAACCAGACGGTACTATGTCTTTTCCTTATATTTCTGATACTTGTCAAGAATTATTTGGAATTGAGGCAGAAGAAGTTTTACAAAATGCAAGTTTGCTTGTTGATGCTGTATATCCAGAAGACCGCGATGATTTTTTTAAGTCGGTAGCTGTTTCCGCACAAACTTTAGAACGTTGGGATTGGGAAGGACGGATGAAAGCACGTACAGGGGAATTAAAATGGGTACGTGGAATTTCGCGTCCAGAATTATTAGATTCGGGAGTTATTATTTGGGATGGACTGCTAATTGATGTAAGTGAACGTCGAAAAATAAAATCAACGCTTGAACAAACACAGGCAGAACTTGAAAGCAAAGTTGCTGAACGAACAGCACATTTACAGCAAGAAATTTATGAACGCAAAGCGGTAGAAATCGCTTTAACCGAAAGTGAAGCTAATTTTCGCAGCATCGTTGAAAATGCAAATGATATTATTTATTCTTTTTGTCCCGATGGTTTGTTAACTTATCTATCTCCTAAATTTACCGATATGCTTGGATATAAAGTTGAGGATTTTATAGGTAAATCTTTTGCACCTCTAGTTCATCCTGACGATTTAATTACTTGCCAGAACTTTTTTAATCTTGTTGCCCAAACAAA
>NZ_MRCD01000039.1 GCF_001904745.1 Calothrix sp. HK-06 | reverse complement strand
AAAAATCAACGTTTTATAGCAAAGTTTTTGTCAAGAAGCCCGGTTTCTAGACCTGGTGCAAGATGTGAGTTAAGCTATTTAGCCTATAGCTTGCAGCCATAGGCGATTATGAACGTAGCCTAGATATCATACACATCGCATTAAATACAGATATTGTCACAATTTTCCGTTGGTGCGTGGCGCCACGAGTCTTTTCATTACGTTGAAATTTTTCATGGCATCACACACCCTACGTTTTGATGTACAAAATATAAATATCCCATATCCAAACTCTATGCCTTTTGCCACTACTGGAACCATCGCTGCCATTGCTACCGCTATCGTCCCGCAACAAGGTAGCGTAGGAATAGTACGCGCGTCAGGTTCCGAAGCTCTAGACATTGCCAAAAAGCTCTTTCATGCACCAGGTAAACAAGCATGGGAAAGTCATCACATATTATATGGTTACATTCGTCATCCTCAAACCCAAGAACTTGTAGACGAAGCGCTGTTATTAATAATGCAAGCACCACGTTCATATACCCGCGAGGATGTGGTGGAGTTTCACTGTCATGGGGGAATTATGGCAGTACAGCAAGTGTTACAGCTGTGTTTAGAAGCAGGCGCCCGTCTTGCACAACCAGGAGAGTTTACACTACGCGCGTTTTTAAATGGGCGCCTAGATTTAACGCAAGCTGAGGGTATTGCTGACTTAGTTGGCGCCAAATCTCCGCAAGCTGCACAAACTGCACTAGCTGGAATTACAGGTAAACTTGCCCAACCAATTAAAAAATTGCGTGCAGATTGTTTGGATGTTTTAGCGGAAATTGAGGCACGTATCGACTTTGAAGACGATTTACCACCGTTGGATTATGATTTTATCACTGCGGAAATTCAAAAAATAAGCTTAGAAATAAACCGTATTCTTGCTACTGCTGATAAAGGCGAATTGCTGCGAACAGGGTTAAAAGTTGCCATAGTTGGGCGCCCAAATGTCGGAAAATCAAGCTTACTAAATGCGTGGAGTCGTAGCGATAGGGCAATTGTCACTGATTTACCTGGCACGACGCGCGATGTTGTGGAATCACAATTAGTTGTAGGTGGTATACCTGTACAGGTGTTAGATACTGCTGGAATAAGAGAGACAGAAGACACTGTAGAGAAGATTGGTGTAGAACGTTCGCGCAAAGCTGCCGAGTCAGCAGATTTAGTGTTATTAACTATCGATGCTTCCCAAGGATGGACACCTGACGATGAAGAAATTTATATTAACGTGAAAGGGCGCCCGTTAATTTTGGTTATTAATAAAATTGATATTGCCGTAGAGACGCAATTAATTGCGTCTCTACATTATCCTGGGGAAATAAATAATGTTGTGAAAACAGCAGCAGCAAAAAATCAAGGAATAGACGCTTTAGAAACAGCAATTTTAGAAAAAATCCAATCTGGTAAAATTACTGCTGCTGAATTAGATTTTGCCATTAACCAACGTCAAGGCGCCGCACTGACACAAGCTTCTTCATGTTTAGAGCAAGTATTATTAACTATCGAGCAAGACTTACCCCTTGACTTTTGGAGTATTGACTTACGTGGCGCCATTTATGCTCTAGGCGAAATTACAGGAGAAGAGGTTACAGAATCTGTATTAGATAAAATATTTAGTCGGTTCTGTATTGGTAAGTAACACGGTGATTTATTAATAGCGGCTTGGTGTAATTAAAAATATTGTAGAGTCAAGAAAAGTCCTACGCAACTCACTCTATGACAACCGCACCCCTAAGCTGGCAAGAACTAGAAACCCTCACGAACTATCAAATAGATACCGTTAATGGTCCCACCAACTCAAGAGCTACGTTGCGCTTATTTGGGCACTCCGAATCTGATGTGCGGGTAACCCTGTACCGTGACAACCACGCTTGGTGTCCTTACTGTCAAAAAGTTTGGCTATGGTTAGAAGAAAAACAGATTCCCTACCGCGTCCAAAAAGTAACAATGTTTTGCTACGGGGAGAAAGAAAGTTGGTACAAACGTAAAGTACCATCAGGAATGTTACCCGCAATCGAGCTAGATGGCCGCATTATTAAGGAAAGCGATGACATTTTGCTTGCTTTGGAAAAGGTTTTTGGACCATTGAACCAAGGAATGGAAGACCGCGTGGTGCTTCCTCTACGTCAATTAGAACGACTTTTATTTAGAGCTTGGTGCGGTTGGCTGTGTACAAGAGCAGTTTCTTCTCAACAAGAACAACGCAACCGAGAACAATTTATAGAAGTGGTGGCTAAAGTAGAGGATGCTTTGGGTCGTACTCCAGGCCCTTACTTTCTATCGGACTTTGGCACAGTTGATGTTATCTTTACACCCTATGTCGAACGGATGAATGCGAGTCTTTATTACTACAAAGGTTATTCCCTGCGAGAAGAAAACCCTCGATTAAGCGCATGGTTTGCGGCAATGGAAAGCCGACCTACCTACTGCGGTACCCAGAGCGACTTTCATACCCACGTACATGATTTGCCACCCCAAATGGGGGGTTGTTGGGAAAACGGCGAAACCCAGATGCTTCTCAATAAAGCGCGTGTGGATAAAGGCCCCTGGTTTGGGCTACCAGATGTAACTTATCCAGAACCCGAAAACTCCCGCATGGAAGCTCTTAAAAGAACTATCGTACACCGCATTAATATTATTCGAGTTAACCCCGCCGATAATCAATTGTTCGATCAAGCCCTCCGTTGTGCTTTAACACACATGATGACAGGCTCTGACTGTGTACCTCCATCAGGTTCTGATGTCGCTCTGCGATATTTACGCGACCGTATTAATGTACCGCGAGACATGTCGATCTACGCAGCCAAAAGATTAAGGGAATCCCTAGAAAAAACTGCCTCCCTTGTAGGTAATGGTCAGCCAGCTCCGATTCCCACTAACCATCGACGAGATCAAGACCCATCTAACTTTGCTCGCAAGTAAAATTAAAACGTAGGGTGGGGAGGTTCAATCATGATGCACAACAAATTTAATATTCCACCATCTTAGCTATTGGAGGGATGGAGTTAGGGCGCCAGAATTACTGATTGTTCATTGTAATTGGCGCCCTTTCATTCGTTGTTATGTCTAGGTTGTATTTTTTATGCACCAAAAACTTCTATATTGAAAACAACATGCTTTCGGAGGCGCCTCAAACCAATCTTCCCTTATGGGCGCCTGATACAAACTGTGGAACTAGGTAAAAAAGCACTATCTGCGACTGGTAAATCATTTCAACCATGAGCAATTTGACAATTATAGTAGCGTAGTTTATAATAAACTAAGCTAGGATACATCAGCGCTTACAAATATCACTTTATGAAAAAATTAATTCCAGAAAATATTCCTGATCCTAGAAAATACACAGGTTTTTTATTGTGGCAAAAGTCAAATACTTGGGAAAAGCATGTAAATCAAAAGTTAAAAACATTCAATATCACTCAATCCGAAATTTTTCAACTTATTTCTCTATCGCTTCTTCTGAGCGAGCAACAAGAAGTTACCCAAGTCGAACTGGCTAATTTTACGGGTATAACCGCGATGAACGTTTCTAAAATTATAAAAACCCTCAACAAAAAGGGCTTATTAAGAGAAAAACAGGTACTGATTCACGTTCAAAAGCTTTAGAAGTTACTGAAAATGGAATCAAAATTTTAATACAGTCAGCAGAAGCACTTGTTGAAGCTAATAATACTTTTTTTCCTTCAAAAGATGCTGAGAATTTTTGCAAATATTTGAACTCACTAAATTCATTCAGTTTAACAGTATAAAAAATCCTAAATAAATTTACTATGCAAGATATCACTTACTCAGATTTTTACACTGAAAAAATTAACAAACTCACCTTACAAGAAGCTTTTGAGTTGCATTACAAACTAAATCCTCAATTCACTCCTTATTATAAATTTGAAACACCCGAAGGTCGCTCAGGAATTAAAGCACACGATATTATTCATGTTATATTTGGTTGCGATACCTCGTTTTTGGGTGAACACAGAGTTCAAACTTGGTTTAAATATGCCTGCGTTACCAATTTAAGTTTTATGCAGAAAGTAAAATATTTTATTGATAAAGATTCAAGAAAATTATTAACTCCGACTGGTTTGATAAAATTTATCTTAACTCACCAATCTGAATTAAAAGAAACTTCAAATCGAGTCAAATTACAGGCGAGTAAAATGACAAAAAAGTGGGATTATTTCAATGAGTTTCCTTACTTACAAAAAACAATCGGCGAGATAAGAAAAGAGTTTAATATCCAGATTATCGCAAATTAACAGTTACAACTTATTTATCTATTACTAAGCATAAAGTTAGTACTTATGCCCTATGAATTTTTAGCCAATAGATATTTAAGTAGTTAAGTTCACCAAGAAGAGCGCCTAAACTGTATCAGGCGCTTTATAATACAAATGTTTTGTAGTTGGTTAAGATTAAGGTTTGGGTTGAGTTGGGGGTTTTGGATTACCGTTTATGTAATCGCGGCAAGCTTTAGTATCAACAGGTTGTCCTTTTTTAGGATTGCAAGGGTTTGGTTTTTTACCTGCGCTAGTGCCATTACCACGAGGGCTGGTTTTAATAGGTTTTTCCCAAGGGCAGGGGATAATTTTACCTTTATTATCATGGCATGGTACATGTTGAGCTACGCCACCAACTGGTGTGGTTAGCGATTGTTGTTGTGCCATTGCAGCAGGGGAAAACATCACAGTCGCCAAAAGTGTCATGTTCATTAATTTTTGAATAGTACGCATAATCTAAATTCCTTGTTTTAGGTGTGTACTTCTGAATATGATGGGCAACCCTTGTTTATGCACAAATGCTTTTGTACTATGAAATTTGATGTTAGAGGCGCCACTCCTCAAAATATCCCTTCCGTCGCACTATAAGAGCCTGTAAGTTATTTTTCTGAAATCATAGAAGCATTAGCTGTAGTAAGTAATAAACAAACGAGTATAGTTAAGTTTTTATACTAAATTACGCGGATATACCGCCGTAAATCAAACTTATGTTGATTATGAAAATACTTCCTTACGATAGCTTTACGATTTTGACCCCTGATATATTAGCTGTAGTTCTGCAACGGTTGAATGGAAAAATTGAAGATAAGAAAATGTTAAGATTCTCAAGAGAACATGCGCTCTATGAAGGAACAATTTCTGAACAAGGTTTTAAAATCAGTCGTATAATTCACCATCGCAACTCCGTACTACCAGTGATTGAAGGACGCTTTGAAGTACAATCTCATCAAACAGCCGTTCATATACAAATGAAGTTACACCCTTTTGTTATGGGATTTTTAGGGTTCTGGCTTTTATCCTGGTATAGTGCAGTTATTCCCATCAGTTTGGCAGGAGCTATACCTATCAATATAATCGCGTTATTTGTAGGAATGCCTATAATGATGCTGGTTATCTTCTGGGCAGTTTTTTGGACAGAAGCAAATCGAAGTCGTAGTGAATTGGCTAAAATTATTCAAGGACAATCCTAAAGCACCAAGAAGATAAAGTTTATTTTGGAGAGGCACCTGGTTAGAGGTGGACTTTTGAGCTACTTTCTCTACCAAGTTCCCAGTTAAGGGCAAGATAGTTGCTTCAGCATCTCCCACTGAACCTGTTTCTAAAGCAAGACAAGCTCCA
Source organism: Calothrix sp. HK-06 (assembly GCF_001904745.1). Classification (GTDB taxonomy): domain Bacteria; phylum Cyanobacteriota; class Cyanobacteriia; order Cyanobacteriales; family Nostocaceae; genus Dulcicalothrix. The sequence continues at coordinate 68,548 of NZ_MRCD01000039.1, read as the reverse complement.
GCGACAGTAATTGATAACTTCAGTTTTGTGAATAAATTCTTGAACGATGTAAAATTGATTATTATGTGAAAAATAGGCAAATAATTAAATAATATTGTTAAGTATTGCAGGCGCCTGGAACATAGTGCCTTTGCTCTCATCGTTGGTATCTACCTGAGTTTCATTATCAATACCTGATTCGAGTTGTTCAAATTTTGTTTATGAGAGACGAATTTAATTTTTCTATAACCTTTTGCTGTTTTCAACAGGTAAGCCCTGAATATTTCTATGATGAAGAATTTGCCTCAAAAGTCGCAGAAGAAATAAATAAACGGGCGTCGTTATTTGTCAAATTAGGGGCTGAAAAAGCTGAGAAATTTGGCAATCGATTATGGTATCTGGGAGATTATCTTAGAGAAGCATTTGAAAAATATGCTGCTGCCTATTGCTAATTAGTACAACTGAGAACTATTTAGGCGCCCTTCCCCAACTACTCCGAAACCTCATAAATTCTGTACTGGTTCGGCGCCTCACTATACTTATCCTTGTGTACAGTTATTTCTTGAATCCAAACATAACGCCAATGTTTACGCTGCTCCCCGTATCGCTGTTTACGAAGATGCGCGCGGCGCCTGTGCGGTGTCATGGTGCGCTTGTTTTCATCATCTGTATCAACCTGGTTTTCATCATCTTCAAGCTTTTCAAACTTTTGTTTGTGAGAGACGAATTTAATTTTTCTATAGCCTAGTTCATTAAGTTTCTTTTCTGCGGCGCCTTTTGCTGCTGATGTTCTTTTCGTTTGAGTTACTAGATTAGCAGGAGCCAATGCAGAGTAATCTTCAATAACTTCTTCAGGGTAAGATTGTAAATTTAGATGCGTTGATGGTAAATGACAACACAAATTGACAGAAGCAAAACAATATGGTGGTTAAGTACAAGGATAATTCGCCGTGCTGGGGAACCCGAATGGTTCGGCTATATTAACTCAATTGGTCTATTTCAACTCCAAGAAATTCGTACCATTGATTCTTGGTGTAATCCTCATGCTGAAGGTTCAGGAGATTGGCAGTTAGAATCAATCGATGGGGTATGGGAATTTCTCTTAGACGATTTGCTTCCAATTCCAATTCTGGGTAAGCAATATTACTTACTATTTACAGATGCCCTTAATTCGGAAATTGCATCAAACCATCCTAGGTTAAAACTATTGGGATACGATTTATCAGATGAGACTTGGACATCATCACTGCTAAATTGTGGTCGTTGGGAAGGAAAATTAGCAGCGATTGCTCAAAAAGTTAATCAATATGGACTTTTAAGTTTAGAAGATGCCAAAACGGCCCAGTCTCTACTTCCTTCTTGTTGGCATGATAATCCCCATGCAATAGTGACAATTTGGGCTTTGTTTGAAGTCGAATAATGACTACCATTTTGTTTTAATGCGTACTAAGTTTTAGTACAAAAATTATGATAATTAGTTTGGAATTTTCCGAAATCGTTAGCCCTGTCGTTGTAGTAGCTATTATACAAATGACTATACTTAACTTTTTATACTAACTTGTGCGGACATACCGCAAATCAACCCGGTCTTTAAGACTGGGTTTTTGATTGTTCAATATTAAAAACTCGTAACTCAGGTGCCAACATTACTGATAAATTAAACTTCATCAAATTTACTGATTTATTAAACAGTTCCACATGAAGAGGGTGGTTGTGCATAAGTTGGCAGTGAGAGGTGCCTCTACAGATAAATCAATAGCGGTTGTTTGATGTAAATATTCCTGCTCTGAGGCATGTGCTACCGCACAATAGTAGGCGCCGACTTATTTATCAAGGTAAATTAGTATTCATGAGCAAAATTTATGCTTTCAAGCAGGAAGTGCCAATTCCTAATTCATATTGGGTACTTCCAGAACAATTTTTGGCAGGAGAGCATCCAATGTTGATGATTGATATGCCTCTTCATCAACGAATTCAAGCTTTTGTCGATACAGGTATCAATGTCTTCATTAATTTAATTGGAGAAGAGGAGGAGAAGAACGAATTAGGGGATTATTTACCTCTGTTACAATCTTCATCGGCGGATATTCCTATTCATATTGAACGCCGAAGATTTCCCATACCCGATATGCAAGTTCCTCACCATAACGTTATGGTGGACATTTTGAATACGGTTGATAGGGCACTCAATACTGGACAGAAAGTTTATGTGCATTGTTGGGGAGGAATTGGTCGAACAGGAATAGTTGTTGGCTGTTACCTGGTACGGCATGGAATGATGGGAAAGACTGCTATCAAAGAGATTGCACGATTACGAGAACATACGCGCGATTATCGTTATGCTTCACCATCTGAAGAAAGTCAGCAGCAAATGATACTAGACTGGCGTACTGGTCAATGAACTACTAGGATGTTCAGATATTAAAGACCGTAACTTTAAGGTTAAGCAAATAGATACTCACAACTTTAACCGCAACAAAAATGGAATCGGTTGTGAAAAATAGATATGAAGGGCGCCTGCTACAACCTAGGTGCCAATATTACTGATGAATTTATAACTTTGTATGTGAGTTCGGCGTATAAATTTCTAAGTATAAAGTATTACATGTGGTAACAGAAATCGAAGAACTCAATCAAAGACGTTTTAAGGTTGTTTGTAATCAAATTAATGAACAAGGAACAGTAGTTATTCAAAAGACCTTTACTTGTCGCTACCTGTTTTTAGCTGCTGGTTCAATCGGAACTACTGAGTTATTACTGCGCGCGAAGTATAAGGGTAAACTACGCCGTTTGAATGACAACGTAGGAATGAATTGGGGAACTAATGGTGATTCGATAGGCATTGTGGCTACAAAGTCGGGTCAAACCAATCCTACACAAGGTGGCCCAGCGGTCGGTGGAATAGAAGACTTTGATAACCCAATTGCCCCTGTAGTAATCGAACAAATTCCTTTTTCTTCATTGCCAGAGGGTGTTTACGCGACTCTGGGTCAAGGAATTACTTTGCCAGAAGGTAAGTTAACTTATAACCCTAAAACAAATTCCACTGACTTGTTCTAGCCTAAAAACTAAGAAAATAATCAAAAAATACGAGAAGCTTATCTATCTACATATCAAAAACTTAACCAAGCTAGTGGTACAACTAATCCACAAACATTAGATTTCGTACATTTGTTCATCCACTTGGAGGTGCCACAGTTGGTAGTGTTTGCAATTCGTACATGAAAGTTAAAGGTTACGCTAACTTGTTTATTGTTGATGGTGAGTCCAGTTGGCGGTGTCGGTTTCCGTCCCGCCAAACTGGCGAACCCGAAGGGTGCTTTTATTCCCGGTTCAACCGCTTGTGTTAATCCTTCATTAACTATTGCTGCTTTGGCAGAACGGTGTATGGATAACTTTCTTAACAGAAGTAGGTATCGTAGAGACTCAGATGTTGAATCACAGGAGTAATGTTTCTTTGAGAGACGGCGCCACTATATTGTCGATGGTGCCTATTCATTAATCTATTACTACTTTCAATTCCTTCTTAATCGATTAGTCTTTTGGTACTAACGTGTAATGGAAAATTGCACTTAATGGTAACAGGCGCCAATTATTGTAGTTAAAGTATAGTTGCTGTACCAGAGCGTGTACCAGATAAGAACGTACTTTGGGGTTTAGCTACAATTTCTACTTTATCAGTAGCTTTTTTAAGAAAACGTTTTTAACGCTCTTGGGCGCCTCAATTACGCCGAAACCTCGTAAATTCTGTATTGCTGCATTTACTACACTTATTCCAGACGTAAACAGCAGCGTAAACGGAGTTTTCCCGCTCTTAGTAAGGAGTAACCTAATTAACGGGTAAGAAATTCTTCAAAAGTCTGACGAGCATTTTGACGTTGAACTTTACTATCAAATAATTTAGATTTTACTAATAAAAGCCAGTCTGTTGGACTAAGCAAAGTCCAGCCTTTATGCTTGAATGTCATTGTTGATATGATATCTTTTAACCACTCTTTGTGTGAGTAATGATGAGAAAAGCTATAGTCTTTAAATGAAGAATATGGAGCTAAATTTTCTTTAAAAATACCTAAAATTGTATTGGGTATTCCTCGAATAATTATATCAAAGACTGGATAAGGAACTATTGGGAAAAAATAAGAGGGAGGCATAAATATATCAACATTTTCATTTTGATTTGCCTCAGCAATGCTGGCTATTGTTAATATAAGGAAAGTTCTTTTAATTGTAGTATAGAATTCATCTCCTTGATAATCTAAATTGTTCCAGTTTTCTAGCATTAGTGATGATATTTTTTCTATTATTGGATGTTTTGGTTTGGCTCCAATTAAACAATTTTGAAGAAAAATGGCAGGGTTCATCGTGGCAAACATAGGTTGCATAATACCTGCAAAAAAGTCATAAGAATAGGCAAAAATATCAAAAGATTTTAGACAAATACAATCCAAGTCAGCATAAATTCCGCCATATTGGTACAAAATATCGTAGCGAAGAACATCTACCCGTTCACCTATTGTTAAAGGCTGGTCAAATAAAGACTTAAGTTCAACGCTTGCAAAAGTATACTTCTTGACTTCTTCATTTGTCCATAATTTATATTCCCAGTCTGGGTTTTGTTCTATCCAAGTTCTTTGATATTTTTGTAAGACCTTCGGTATAGGTCTATTCCCAATCCAAATTTGATGAATGATTTTAGGAATTTTTGGATATTGTTCAGGTTGAATATTTAAAAAATGATTCTTTTCATATGATTTTTTAAAGAAATCAAAATATTCTTTATTTTGACCACTATATTTTTCAATTTCTCGTGCATATCCAGTTCCTTTGCCCATAGCCACGTCGAAATCAATATAGTATTTGACTAACTGTTTTTCTAATAAAGATTGCTCTAACATTTTTTCTCAAAATTAAAATAAAGGCACTTTCACCTGACATTATAGTTAAAAGGCGCCTTCAAGGTTACAAGTTTATTTTAAGTATCTGTCTTAATATATACACTAAACTAAAGTTAAGTTGTTAGCAATAAATTAATAAAATTTGTAAATCTTTAACTTTTTTATCATACATAAAAGCACCGGAAAATGTTGCATAAATTTATACTTCAACTCTTTAAACATTTGTCATTGTGTATAGTGATACGAGTGAATCTATACATAACGCCAGTATTCACACTGAGAATGTTTATAAAAATGGTAACGATGGTAGTACTTATAGCGTGCCGAATGGACAAATGCTGTTAATTCCTTTTTATATTGAAGCGCGGTTTGCTTGTAGTAGCGTGAGGTGTCTGTAACTGAATAAGGGCACCAATAATAAAGATTACATTTAGGCGCCGTGGTAAGGGATATGTGTTAGGTGCCACTTAAGAATTGCCCTTCGGGACATATAACCGCGTTCCGATTCTATAATTTTCCTTTAGTTTAAGTAATTTGACAGGTGACGCACTGTATAAAAAAAGTTATATACGTATTAATAAATAAGAATAGAATTTTACACAAAATATTATGCTTCGTGGAAAAAATAGCAAACTAAGATTAGACTTTTTGACTACTTTAAAAGGAACAGTTACTTTGGTACTTGATCCAAGTAGAGCAGATGCTACGCCAGATATTGAAGATGGCATGATTAAATTAAAAGCTACTCAGGTAGCAATAGATTATGTTAAAACAATACCTGGGGTTGCAGAAATTGTTCAAGAGCGATATCTAGCTCCTGCACCAGATTTAGTAAGCCTTGCAAAACTGCCTTCAGGGTCTCTGGGACGATGTTTTGCTGAATATATTGAGCAAACAGGCTTTGACCCAAATTACTATCGTGCATTACCAATAACTGATGATACAAGTTATGTACTGACTCGTTTGCGTCAAACTCACGATATCTGGCATTTAGTTACAGGACTGAGTAGTAGCGTCAATGCTGAACTTGGTTTACAGGCATTTTGTCTTGCTCAGATTCGCATTCCTCTACCAATTTTATTGATTGCCGGAGGTTTACTACGCACTTTATTTACTCAACCGGAGGAGTTAGGGCTTCTTCTAGAACAAATTGCAATTGGCTATCGTATGGGTGCATTAGCCAAACCCTTTCTAGCGCAAAAATGGGAAGAAAACTGGGATAAGCCTTTAGTTCAATTAAGAGAAGAACTGGGTGTTGTGGTTGTTGATGAATATATTCCTTGAAGTAAGTGGCGCCGACTCTATACCGTGCAAAGCTGCTTCCTTTGCGCCCGCACATCGAGACGTAATTGCTTTCTTTGAGCGTCACTCGCTGCGCTCAAAGAAAGCTACGCACATGAACATTCATGTCCCTATACCGCGAAAATTATGTTCATGTCCGAAGGAAATTCATTAGGCGCCGTTTCTTGATGTGGGAGAGCCATTAGTTCTCGAATTGTAGTGATGAATAGTACAAAAGTTTGTACATTTTAATGTGGAGCAGGCGCCTTGAAAAATTAATAACGATAAAATTATCCTCTTGTTGCATAAGCATAAAAAGGCAAACATGTAAAGCTTTAGACGAGTGAGGGTAAAAACTTACAACTCCATTAAACACATAATGTTTGTTAAATTAATCATGAAAAAGTTAGCAATTTTAGGTTCTACAATTGCATATTTGTTATTGAGTAACTTCGCTAGTTATGCTCAAACAACATCCGAACCTATGCAAAAAGACAACCCAACAGATACGGAACAAGTAACTGAAGATTCTACCAATTCTCAAACAGAACCTAAAATTAACCCGACTGACGGAGAACCAGAAGTAGACCCCACAGCTAGAAGAGCAGGCCCTTTTTACTGGATTATTGCAGAACATAGTGGTAAAGCACTGATGCCTGAAAACCATTCCAAGAATGTGGGTACTCGTATCGTGCAAATGAACAAAGCTAACTTCGGCGCCCAGCATTGGAAGATTAGACATATGAGTACCGATAGCAACGGGCAGAGCGTTCGCAAATTCGAGAACCGAAACTCACATTTGTGCATCTGGGTTTATGGTAACGGCGAAAATGATGTATTGAAACAGGACAATTGTGAAAGCGGTGGGAGCAAACCAGAGTGGAAAGTATCGAACAAGTATGATATGTGGGCTGGGAAGCCATTCACCACTTGGTCGCAGTACAGTGGACGCTGCATGAGTATAAATAATGTTTCTTCTTCTGAGTATGCTTCGGCTGTCCAGTACACGTGCGTTGGTGGGGCAAATCAAAAGTTCCGAGTACAGTACGTTCCTGGTACTTAAGTCTGTATGTGCCTGTATTTTATATATTTACAGGCACCAATTTTTGAATGCGGTGCTTGATTGACCTTTACGATTTTAGTTGGAGGCGCCGCGACTAAATTGTTTTACTGATTAAATTTAAACTAAATATATAGAAGGAGTTCACTTGAAAACAGAACAATTTGAAGATGTTATGAGTTTCTGGTTCCCTAGTTTACCAACCAATGATATTGCGGCGATGGTTCGCACCTGGGAATGGTGGTTTCGTGGTGGAACAGGCGCCTATATAAACGAACATTTTATACTCTTACTAGAACAAGCTGCGTGCGGTGAACTTGATAGTTGGTCGTTGGCGCCACAGTCACGGTTAGCGCTCCTGCTGGTTCTCGACCAGTTTTCACGAACTATATATAAAGGAACTTCCCAAGCATTTGCACAGGACTCCAAAGCTTGCGCGCTTACTCTTGAAGGAATTGATATTGGTCACTACGCAGCACTTAAAACACCTTGGGAGAAAACCTTTTTCTTTCTGCCACTAGGACATTCTGAGGACATTGAAAATCAAGAATTAGCGGTTGAGTTTGCGGAGCAACTTGTTTTGGAGGCACCTCAACAATACCGTGCATTGCTGGAGTTTTCTGCTTCACAAGCGCGTGGACATCGAGACGTAATTGCTTTCTTTGGGCGCCATCCTCATCGGAACGAAGTTTTAGGGCGCCAGTCAACCCAAGAAGAACTTGAGTACTTTGCTCTAGAGCAGCTTGTACATACACGTTCGATGCCACCACATTTGTCGCAATTTCTCTCTAATACTTGAAGGTTTCACATGAATAAAGTTGCTGTATTTGGGAATGCTGGAGGTGGTAAGTCTACACTTAGCAAACGTTTAGCTGAAATAACTGGTCTACCCTTAATTGCTTTAGACCTTTTGATGTACAAACCAGGTGGTGGTGAAGTTCCCCATGAGGAATATAAAGCTGCTCACAATCTACTTCTTCAGCAAGACCAGTGGATAATTGATGGATACGGTTCATTAGATACGGTATGGGAACGATTAGAAATTGCAGATACTCTCATATATTTAGATATGCCAGTTCTCCTGCATTATTGGTGGGTAACAAAGCGATTCTTGCTCATGTGGATAGTACCACCAGAAAGTTGGCCACAAGATAGTCCGCTATTAAAGAGTACGCTGAACAGTTATCGCAATGTTTGGTTGTGTAATAAAAAACTAACTCCGAAGTATCGAGAGTATGTAAATAAAGCAAAAGAGGTTAAGAGGGTTTATCATCTTAAGTCCCCCAATGATGTGAATAATTTTTACAAAACTATAGAAATAGAAACTATATAGGAGCGTTTTTTATCGCTCTTACCAAATGCTTTAAATTGCCGTTTGCGTAAAGTAAGGTTAAATTGGTCTGGCAATGAATTTATGTAATGCTAGCTCAATCAAATTACAGGCGCCACATTTTTCAATGCCATACAATGTAGTATATGTAGTATAAATCTAGGCTTTACCAATGTCAACAGAACAATACGAACAAAGTCGCACTTGCGACAACTGCGGTTATTATGAGGCAAGGTTACTTGACGAGTTGAGCGTATCTTTTGAGGAAACAGGCGCTCTACGAGAGCCATGTCCTCAATGCGGTTCAACAGATTTTAATGAGAGTTGTTCGCGTCCGGTACTTTCACGTTCGATATTGGAATTTTGGTCAACTAACGATGGACTTTATTTTTCGCAACAAGACCAAGACTTGGTTATAGCATCCAAAGACAGTTTAGAAATAATTCTAGAGTTTTTAGATTCTGCTAGTACACATATATGGCAAAGGAGAGTGTTAGCTTCCGCACTTCATGTACTTTGGTACGATAATTATCCTAAAACTAGTCAGATACTTGCCTTCACATTTGTTTTCAAAGAAGCAGATCCATGTGATTCCAATTTTACTTTAGAGCAATATAGGGATGAAGTAGATTTGCTATCAAGCGAGGAAAGTAATCTCTGCTCTATACAACAAGCAAGTCCTGAAGATTTTTATGATGAGGAATTTGCTTCTTTAGTTGCATCTGAAATAAACAAACGGAGACCGTTATTTATTGAATTAGGGGCTGAAAAAGCTGAAGAATTTGGCGAGCCATTATGGTATTTAAGAAATTATGTTAGGGAAGCATTTGAAAAATATGCTGTCACTGGTGCCTAAAGCTTTATCTATACTGATAACATAAAAGCTTTGTGAGAACGCGGGTATCATTTCCTCAGTAATAAGTATTATTTAAATCGTTTTTTAGAGAGATTCATCTAAGTATGAAATATGGCGCCGAACTCCTGTAAATTAAGAGGCACCTATAAATGTTACTTAACTTTAATTATTTATACTTAAAAAAGTGTAAAAATATTAAATATCTCACTATGAAACTATTACTTAGGATAGGATAAATATGTGTTTTTCTGCCGAAGCTTCTTTTACAGCTAGTGCATTGTTGATTGCCACTGGTCTTTACTGCCTCAAAACTGCATCGACAACAACAAGAATGTATTTGCCTTTTGCCGGCATACCGTTAGTGTTTGGCATACAGCAAGCTTTGGAAGGGCTTGTATGGATTGGAATAAACTCAGATAGTAAAAATTTAGTTCAACTAAGTTCTTTAGGCTTTTTATTTTTCTCCCACTGTTTCTGGCTATTTTGGATACCGCTGTCAGTTTCACTAATAGAGCAAGATAGGAGCATCAAAAATGTTTGTCGATTAGCTGCTGTTATGGGAGTAATTTTTGGCACGCTACTATACATTCCTTTTTTGATTAACGAGCAGTGGTTCTCTGCCGCAATACGATATGGCTCGATTGACTATCAAACTATACTTGTTTTCGACGCTTTCATGCCAAGGAATATGTCTCGCCTTATCTACGCATGTATAACTCTAATTCCTTTTTTGATTACCAAGACAGCAGAGCTTAAAGTTTTTGGAGGGTTGTCAGTTTGTTCATTACTCTTCAGTTATATTGTTTTTGAATATGCCTTTGTTTCAGTATGGTGTTTCTGGGCAGCACTGCTATCTCTCTACATTGGCTACATCATTTATTGTTTATCCAAGCGGGAGATGAAAAGTGTGTTGTAAACAGGTTTTGTTTTGTTTGCTTTTTTATTATTTGCCTTCTTATTAATTGTACTGGCGCCACTCGCTGCTAAAACATTTTTAAATCCTAGGAAAAGATTTTAATGCGAACGTCCGAGTAGGCGCCGTTTGTTGAAAGTGAGAACACTTTGTTCTCAGACAGTACTGATGATAGTACAAGTATGAAGTAGTAAGAGATAGGCGCCTGCTATATATAAACAAGTTCATAAACATACGACTTGTCACCTTTTCGGCTCACCCAAATACCAGCAGGTGGAGTGGAACTGTCTTGCTCTGCGATGGCAACTTTCCAAGGAATGCCAAGAATTTCAAGCTTTTCATCCACGCAAACCCAACCACGTCCATTAACTATAGTTACCCAAATGTCAATGTCTTCGCGTTTCCATGCCAATTGTCCCTGAAATGTTTCACAAGGGTTGTAGCGATATACAAAATTGTCGATTCGGCGCCTGAACTCAAAGCTTCTGCGATTAGTAGACATTTTTTCTTAGCTTCAATAAACTTATACAAGTTCCTATTTTATGCATTATTTACAAAACTTAATATAGTGCAGGCGCCAATAAATGAGGGCGCCTGAATAAAAAGTATTGAACAAGGCGAAGCTATTGGCTTAAGAATTATCTTGGGGCAGGATTACACTCATTGTCAGCGCAGATTATCTTGTCCACTCCCTCCCACCTGCCATTTTCCGTAGGCGGTGTTAGATTGGCGCCTGCATGAACTAATTCACAATCATAATCAGAGATTTTACAGGATTCTTGAACTTGTAATCGCGAAATTGCTTCTACTTTCGACCCAAGAAAATTTTGTTTTTCAAGCTTTTGAGCATAAACTAGAGCATCATCCCGTTTTTCAAACATAAGTACTTTGTTACGATTCTTATAAAGTATTGTATGAATGCCCTCAGTATTATTGACTGTTTTAAACAATAAGATATATACGGTTTTATTAGGCGCCTGTACAATTAGACTACTATTACTTCCTTCTCGATTGTTTAGTTTTTGTGTACTGGCATTGCCTGGAAAAGTTGTAAGAGTTGCGATTGATAGCAAGAATAAGCCAAACAAGGATTTGTTAAACATAAGATATAGAAGTTTTTGGCGCCTTATGTACTTATATCTCCTTCTAGGTCATCAACTTATGCAACATCTTTGATATGTTGTAAATTATCGGTGCCAAAAAATATTACATAAATTCACAATCTAATATACGAAGATTAGGTAGGGCGCTGTTGTGTACTGTTTACACAACTTCATCTTATATGATTTTCAGGCGCCTAGCCAAGATAAAGACAATCGTGCTTAGTATAGAAATAATTAATCAGGATTAGTAGTAGCTGGAATTATTGCAATAGGCACCTGTTACTTTTCCTCATTGAATAAACAATTAATAAGAACGCGCCTCATCAAACAGGCACCATCACTCCTGAATCACAAAACCGTTCTCCGAGCGTTGAATTTCCACTACCTTGACATCAAACCCTTCCCATTCCTGTACCGTAAACCCAGCAGATGCCTCGTCCGGGTATCTGATAGCCATTTTTTGTCAAGCTTCTTCCTCGTTACGTGCCCAGATATAGTGCCCCTGGCGTTCCCTCAAGTCGTCACGCCCAGCACAGTCATGTTGATACAAAGCATTCCTAGTACGGCTATACTCTCGCATTTGTCAAAGCCAATTATAAACCAGGTCAACATTTTAGCGTTTTGGTGCAAGAGTTGGCAGTGAGGTGGGCGCCTCTACAGATAAATCAATAGCGTCTATTGCATAAACAGCGTAAATCTACTAATTACCTTCACTTGTTTTGCGTTCATCATGCAAAATATATACATACGCTTTTGGCTTCTGTATTTTTTGGGTATAGTTACTAATAGCATACTAGGCTTGAAACTAAGTGTACAAAAAACATACAAAGGCATAGTCGCTATAATTGAGAGGGAAAAATGACTGTGAAGCTTCCTGACGGACCTATTACTCACCCTTGGGTACAAACATTCCAATGGCTAACTAACCCCTTAGAGTATATGGAAGCTTGTACTAAACGCTACGGTGATATTTTCACCCTGCGAATTGGTCCTGTTTTTACTCCTCAAGTATTTATTAGTAATCCCCAAGCGATTCAACAGATTTTTAGCAGCGACCCCAAAGTTTTAGACTCAGGTTCAGCAGCAGGTATAAAATCTCCTTTGGTAGGACAGCAATCAATGTTAGCCTTAGAGGGGAAGCCGCATCAACGACAGCGCAAACTGCTAACACCTCCTTTTCATGGCGAACGAATGCAAGCTTATGCTCAAGAAATCAATGAGATTACTGTAGCAGTTACAGAGAAATGGCTCTTTGACAAAGCATTTTCAGTTCTGCCTTCTATGCAAGAAATTTCCTTGCAAGTAATTTTAAAAGCCGTATTCGGTCTAAATGCAGGTCAGCGTTATGACAAACTTAAAACACTGCTGCTGGAAATATTAAATCCTAAGCAACCTTTAGTTTTTATATTGATGTTTGTTTTTCCAGCACTACAAAGAGATTTTGGTGCGTGGAGTCCTTGGGGACATTTCCTACGCTTAAAACAGCAAATAGACGAGGTAATTTATACCGAAATTCAGGAACGTAGAGAAAAAGTAGATGCATCTTGCAGTGATATTTTATCTTTAATGATGGCAGCTCGTGACGAATTTGGGCAACCCATGACAGATGTAGAATTGCGTGATGAATTGATGACTCTTTTGGTAGCAGGTCACGAAACCACTGCAACAGTTTTGGCATGGTCTTTATATTGGATTCACAGTTTACCAGAGGTGCGCTCTAAACTATTGCAAGAACTTGATAGTTTAGGGGAAAATCCCGAACCAAATGCAATATTGCGATTGCCCTACCTCAACGCAGTTTGTTCGGAAACATTGCGGCTGTATCCAGTTGCGATGCTGGCATTAAACAGGTTGGTTAAATCGCCTATAGAAATCATGGGGTATCAATTAGAACCTGGAACGTTAATAATACCCTGTATATATCTCACCCACCATCGAGAAGACTTATATCCTAACTCCAAAGAATTTCAGCCAGAGCGCTTTTTAGAACGTCAATTTAGCACTTCAGAATTTTTACCTTTTGGTGGTGGAAATCGCCGCTGTATTGGCTTGGCATTTGCTATGTTTGAAATGAAACTGGTATTAGCAAAAATTGTATCTAATTTTCAGATGGCTGTTATTGATGGTGAACCAGTACAGCCAGTACGTAAAGGCGCTTTATTAGGACCATCAAAAGGTGTACCGATGGTTGTAACGGGGAGGAGGACGCAAAATCAGCGAATGTTTGAGACAAATGTTTCTTCTGCTTGAAAATATTTCAACCCTTAAAAAGCGTGTTCTGAGGCGCCGTGCTATCGTCTAAGCGTAATTCCGCTCCTTGCACATTCCAAAATTCAAATACAGGCGCCTATAGTCGATTAGCATCTTTTATAGATTATTAACTAAGTATTTATAATTATGTTACGGTGTGGTGGGACAGGTCATTATTTTTGGGTGCGATGAAAAGATAAAATACGTTGTCGCCAACTCTTGGGCAGATTTCCTTAATTATGTTGCATTCGAGTTAGAAGCTGGTAATTTCTGTATTGACCAAGAAGGAGAGGATAAAATCTTGAATATTAAAGACCCGCCAAGCCAGCATTATCATGATGCTATAGCCGCTATATATCGGAAAAACAACCATATTCTACCGTAAAATAAACTTTTTTGTTTAAGCGCTATGCACCGTATTTGACTGAATATATAACTTACTTCTTCTTATTGGGCGCCCGTGATAAGCGTTATGGCTTCGCCAGTTTCCCTACGGAGAGCGGCACATTTTTACACGAGTGGCGCCGCGACATCCTCAATGTTTTTTGTAAACGCACATAAAAAGACAATAAGTGGTAGTTGCCAGTGGCCGTATGATACAGATAGGTGGGGGCGTAGTTGCGGCGGTCGGTCTGCCTATTCTAAACCTGGTGGTGAAGAACCAGTTTGTTATCTAATAAAATAGGCAGTAATGAAATTATTTCTGCATAAATACAGTACAATGCGCGCATAGAACTAACCAAGTACATATAAAAGTTTCAATATGAAAAAGATGTATATAATTTTACCAGTAACTATTTTAACTTTTAGTAGCATAGTTGTTAATAGACAAGCAACATCCTCGCCGAATAGTTATACTCAACTTGTTACTCGTCAAGTTTTAGCTAATGGTTATCCTACTCAAGATAAAAAGCAAATTCTTGAACTTGTGCGTTATACAATTGCGCCAAAAGCAAAACTCCCTATTCATTATCATCCGGGAATGCAAATTGAACGAGTAGAGGCAGGAACTTTAACTTATACTGTTGTAGAAGGAGAAGCTAAAGTAACCAAAGGTAACGGAACACAATTGAATCTTCCAAAAGGGAAAACTATACAGTTGACAGTAGGAGATTCTTTAGTAGAACCTCGTGGAATGGTTCATTATGCAGAAAATCAAACAAACAGCTCTGTTATTCTGTTGTCTGCTTCTAATTTTGATACTAACCAACCAAAAGCTATTTTAATCAACCCTAAAAACAGATCAAATTAGGCGTTATTGGCATTTTGATAGCAATGATATGTTTTAATCTTATCTGGTCTTGTGGTTAATAAGTGATATATGGCGCCTCGATTTTTATCCAGCTGTATTCTCTGTGTGAATAAGTGCCACTCGTGGACACTCGAAAGTGACACATCTAAGAAGGTTTGCCATAACTCTGCTCTGATGATTAAATATTTATCTTTTTATAAAATTACTAGTTAAAATGTACGTTAATAACGGACACAAAGTATAACAGATAAGTGTAAATTAATACTTTTAGCATTGATGATTGCTGAGTAGGTTAAAAGAAGCTTGTTTAGGCGCCGTATTGACAAAGTAAGAAATTTCGTAATTTGTTCAAAAAAGCGTGAAGTTATTAAGTGTTGTCGAGATATGGGCGTATAACAATGTCAATAGAACAATACGAGCAAAACCGAACCTGTGATAACTGCGGTTACGAGGAAACAAGGTTTCTTGACGAATTAAGTGCAGCATTTGAACAAACGCGCGTGTGGGAAGAACCATGCCTAAAATGCAGTTCAAGAGATTTTGGGGGAAGCTCTTCAATGCCAAAGCTTTCACGCTCTATATTAGAAGTCTGGGCAACTAACGATAGACTTTCTTTTTCGCAACAGGATGAAGATTTGGTTATTGCATCTAGAGATGATTTAGAGCTAATTTTAGAGTTTTTAGATTCACCCAGTACTCATATATGGCAGAGAAGAGTGTTAGCTTCTGCACTTCATCTTCTTTGGTATGATGCTTATCCTGAAACTAGTAATGCAGCAGGCTTTACATTTACGTATGAGATAGATGCTGAGAATAATGAGTTTCTTTGTGATGAGGAAAATACTACGTTTGAAGAAGATCAAGAAAATTCTTGCTGTTTTCAACAAGTGAGTCCTGAATCTTTCTATGATGAGGAATTTTCCTCCAAAGTCGCAGAAGAAATAAATAAACGGGTGCCGTTATTTGTCGAGCTAGGGGCTGAAAAAGCTGAAGAATTTAATAATCCGTTATGGTATTTAAGAGATTATGTTAGAGAAGCGTTTGAAAAATATACTGCTCAATAACACTCGTTATCAAGGAGCGGCGCCTCTATCGTGGTTATTCCTCTTACTTGTTACTTGGTTTATCTTGAAAACGGGTTAAAACTTTACTTTTAAATAAACTTCAAAATCTTTAAGATGCTAAGAAAGCGGGAAAACTGCGTTTACGGATAACGGCATACTACGTAAACGCACTCGCTGACACGCAACCTACGTGGGGATTAAGGTAAATTTTGAAACACGGTATCAATGACTTGTTTAGCTTTAATATCTAATGTATTCCAATCCACTTCTCCTTGTTCATCGATTAAACTAGTATCTATAGATACTGCTTCGCCTGACGCATAATTTTGGAAACATACTTGGTAGCATAATTCCCATATATCGATGTTGAGTCGCTGCTCTTGACGCTGTAGACACAGATGATATCCTGGATGGGGCATTGGTAGTTTTTCGAGGGTGCGCTTGATATCTTCTGTTCGTTCCGGGGTTGCAGTTTCGAGTTCCTCTACTAACGAAGTTACCATTGCCTTGGTTTCGTCGCTGGTACCCGGCGCCCATACTAGTACGTCTTGGTAGGTTCCTTTCCAGTTTGATACGTCAAGCTGTTTGCGGATATTGTCGATGAGACGGATAAATGCTGGTTGCATCAGGGTTTCCGCCTGCTGCCAGATGTTAGAGTCGGTTATCTTGGGTGGCATAAGTGATTTTTTATACTGTTACCTTAAAAATTTACGAACTAAATTCAAAAACTATGTTAAAAAAAATATTTACGAAAAAGTTGGGTTTTTAGCAAAATCTTTTATTAAGATAGCGGATTTTGCTGCGGAGGATTTGGAGATATTTATTACCACCTGTTTATTCAGGTGTCAACAAGCTTGGAGGATATATGATTGGCAAGCTACTAGACTATCGTTATAAAGTTATCAGAGTTCTTGCCACGGGCGGTTTTGGTGAAACTTACATTGCTGAGGACACCAAGCGACCTGGCAACCCTATCTGTGTAGTCAAGCATCTTAAACCTGCTTCTAGTAACGATTCTAAAATATTTGATACTGCTAAACGCTTGTTTCAAAGCGAGGCAGAAACGCTGGAAAAATTGGGGAGTCATAACCAAATTCCTCGGCTTTTGGCTTATTTTGTTGATAATCAAGAATTTTATTTAGTACAAGAATTTATTGAAGGTCATACTCTTAGTGAAGAACTTGTTCCGGGAGAAACCTGGAGCGAAGGTCAGGTTGTTCAACTTTTAGATGAAATCCTTAGCATTCTCGAATTTGTCCATCAACAGGGAGTTATTCACCGCGATATTAAGCCCGATAATATTATCCGGCGCCGTGGTGACAATAAGCTAGTATTAGTTGATTTCGGCGCCGTTAAACAATTACGCGCTACTGCTTACACTCGCACTGTCGGTGTTCAACATTCATCTACGGTAGCAATTGGTACACCTGGGTACATGCCTACCGAACAAGGTCAAGGCAAACCTCGTCCTAACAGTGATATTTATGCCCTAGGTATTATTGCTATTCAAGCTCTAACTGGTGTGGCGCCTGTAGATTTACAAGAAGACCCCCACACTGGCGAAATTCTTTGGCAAAATGCTTCCATCAGTCCGCAGTTAGGTGTCATCTTAAATAAGATGATTCGCTATCACTTTAAAGACAGATTCCAAAACGCTACCGAAGCTCTACAAGCATTGCGTGCATTTGTACCTGCCGCTCCAGAGAATCAAGAGTATCACAAAACACAGTACCCAATTGTAAAACATTCCTCGCTCTCTTCTCGACAGCAAACAATTGCTGTGGCGCCTGGAAATAGAGGTGGTAGTGGTGGATATGCACCAGAAAATGTTAAAGCTATACGTAAAGCAGCAACAGGTCCTGATATATTACAGTTATTCATTTTAGCTTTGCTTGCTGGTGGTGCAGCTTATGCGGCACCAGGAGTTGTGAAAAATGTCCAAAGTCTTACGGCAAATTGGACAAAAGGTGGTGATACTCTAGCATCACAAACTTGTATGGCTATAACCAGCGAAACAGCTAATATTCGTACTGAACCTGCGGCTATATCCTCTGATACAATTTTGCAAACCGTTGCCGGACGTACTGCTTTAGAAGTTACTGGAACACGTACAAAACGTGGATGGGTACAAATACGACTAGATACGGGTAAGGTCGCATGGGTTCACTCAGATGTTATTGGTAATAGCTCTGAATGGGCGAATTGTCTACGCGATAAGGGTATTGCTACGAAAATTATTAATGATAGTAGTGCTATTGCTGCGCGTCCTGAACCAAAACCAAAAACAATAGTTGATTGGTTGCCGTTGCCAAATAAAAATCAAGATAACAATACAGAAAGTAATATAGATAAAAATACAGACGACAATAAAGTAACTATACCAAATATTGATGAACAAACTCAAAAGCAAGACAGCAAAGTAGTTGAACAAGCACGCGAGAAATATGAATCTGGTGATTTACAAGGAGCTATTGATTTATTAAAATCGGTACCTGCGGGAATTGAGGAGACAGGTAAAATGATTTCTCAATGGCAGCAAGACTGGTCAAAAGCCGAATCATTATTTAAAGATATTGATGAGGCAGTCGCTAAAGGTAACTGGGATAAAGTTACCTCTTATCAGAAGCAGCCTGAAAAACTGCCTAATATTCAGTACTGGCGTGACAAAATCAATCCGCTTTTGCAACAAGCTGCTGATAATATTGCTACTGGCGCCGAAAATTTATCTAAGCAGCAGAAAGTACCCAACCTTGGCAGACCCGCTAAAACCGAAACAAAGCTTGCAGCTCCAAAACAGGGCAACCTCACCCTTGAAGAAAATCTACAACAATTTTTCTTTGGTAGTCCAGAACCAACACCTACCCCCAAATCTAAAAAATCTCCTTAAAATTAACCACATTACGTAGAGACGTGTAATCCGCTCGTATTTCCCCTAAAGCGGAGCTTTTCCCGCAGGCTAGGGATTAATCACGTCTCTACAGCATATTAATATTTTTGTGGAGTTACAGGGGCAGGCGCCGTTGTTGGTGGGGGTGGTACGGGTGTAGGCGCCCCAGGAACATTAAATTGTTGAGTGGGTTGGGGAGATGATGTAGACTGCTTTTGAATATTGGGACGAAATAGATTTGCTTCGTAAAAGTATACACGGTCACAATATTGGGAACCGCTATTACAAACTGCCTCAATAGAGACATTGCTGGCATTACTAACATCTAATGATAGTGAATTTTGCTGTGAAGGAGATACAGTACGAGAATCTGCTGGTTTGCCGTCTAAATAGACTCTGACATCTACACTTGAACTGCGGCTATCACTATCACGCATCCCAAACCCTAAATTCAATGTTTGAAAAATTGGTTTTGGGCTATTATCTGGCTTGATTCTACAAGTTAGTGATGCAGAACGATATCCAGAACCCAAAAAAAATCGGCTCGAATATACAGCCCTTCCTATTGAAACATTTGTATTTTCTTCACGTGCTGTACCAGAACCACTAGCAACACATGTTGATCTGAGTAAATCTACTGGTCGCGGTGAGCGTTGCGCTTGGACAATGCTTTCACCTATCAAAACCGAAGAACAAACAAGTGCGCTAGTAATTAAAGAAGCAATCAAGTTAATTTTCTGAGTTTTTCGCATAAATATCAATAATTAATCTATCGGCGACGGGTAAAAACCATCCACATCATATATCAGATGTTAGAGACCGGATATATCCGGTCTCTACATTTAGTTAATGCTGACGCGGAAACGGACAAACCCAAATTGACCACCAGGAACACTACCTAGGTTCGCAACTACGGCGCCGTTGTTGTTGCTGCCAGGACAAATATTGGTGAATGTATCTAATGGTGCGAGTGGAGATAAAAATCTACCACCGTCGGCGCCATTACCTGCACCGTTTATACCAATACTGTTGCTGGTAAATGTAGTCCCGTTGGGTACTAAGTCACAGAAGCGTACACCACTTATGTTTTCTTCTCCCTCGGTCAAAAAATAAACTGTGTATTCTATTTCATCACCTGATTGTACTGGTGCTTCTAAGTTGGGAACTCCTCTAAATCTTTCTGGTGCTGGGAGCGAATCATCGTTATTGTTGTTAGGGTCAGGTATAAAGGTATTAAAATTAGTACCTGTAATTGGTTGCCCGCTACGTGTCGCGTTGGTTATTCGTTTAATTAGCTGGATATTTGGTGTTCCTGCGGCGCCTAATGCTGTCGAACGGAACCCAAAGTCTATATTAAGTAGTGTTGGGTTTGCTTGTGTTAGGTTGGCAGATAGAGTAGTATTTGTTGTTGGTCTAAAATCATTGTTGGGTCGCAGTGCCTCAACTGTGTAATTACCTATTGGTAAACCAGTAAACCCATAAATACCATTGCTGTTTGTGGTGGTTCGAGAAATCTCTTCACCGTTGGCGCCTCGTAAAATTAAGGTGGCGCCTTGTATACCCCTTTCCCCTTGGTCTTGAACACCGTTAGCGTTACGGTCATTAAATACTGTGTCACCTATCGAACCAGTATTCGAGGGGGCACAAATATTTATCCTAGCAAGACCTATTGTTTCGTCTTGTCGAGGTTGACCAAATTCGGTACCAGGTTCATACAGAAGTTGAAAGCTAGTTACTTGACCAGCAGGTGTAACAGACACATTACCATCCGGTCTACTTGGTAAAGAATTCTCATTGATACCTACTGCTGTACTTCCTGTCACGCGAGTTGTACTACCAAGTGACTGGAGTGCAACGCTAACAGCGTTATTACCATTAAATGCACTAACTGTCACTCTATCTTGGTAGGTAAATCCAAAATCCCTGGCGCCATCTCGGTCTACGTCAAGAACAGTTAAAGGAGATGCAAGCGTAACGGGTCTATCGAAATTTACAGTTAAAGTCGCATTACTACCAACTGGTGCAGGTGCTTTACCAATACCAATATGAAATCTTAAGTTTGGTCCAGGTAAACCACCATAGACAGCGTTATCGATTCGAGTTCCGTAAATTTCATTGTTAAAATCGACTAAATTTGATTCGATAACTTGTCCTGGAGCGCTTTCTGTAAAACTTAACCTGACTTTTACCCCACCAGCGTTAAGATTTTGGGCAGCAATTGCTTCTACACCAACTGCTGGTTGCCAGTTAACAATTGTTGGTGCTGTACCTGCTGGACAAACACCTGAACTTTGAGCTGCCACTTTTTGGTTAGGCACAGTCCCAAAAATGGCTATTTGTGTTACTGCCATCATTAATATTAGAAAAAAATATCGAAGAGGTTTAATAATTTTTCGTACCCTTCGATTATTTGTTGTGGCATATAAAAGTAACCTTTGGAATTTTATATTAAACATTGCTCTTATTAGTTTCAATAATTTAACAACAGGTTTCATTGTTTTGTTTCCTAGTTAATCAATTAAAAATATAAAGAAAGAGAGTTAATATTTAGTTAATATTTTTTAATTACTTATTCGTAATTCCTTTATTTTTTATTAACGATAGAATAATTTAGAAAAAGGAGACGCGACTAATCGCGCCTATAAATTAACTAATTTACTGCGACGCGGAAGCGTACAGAACCAAAATTACCACTAGGTATGTTTCCTAAATTTGCAACCACGGCTCCGTTATTGTTACTGGCAGGACAAATCGATGTGAATGCTTCTAATGGTGCAAGCGGTGTTAAATATCTACCAGCATCGGCGCCGCTACCTGCACCATTGATGCTAATAGTATTGTTGACAAACGTAGTTCCGTTTGGAACTAAGTCGCAGAAGCGAGCATTGTTGACGATTCCATCACCTTCAGTCAAAAAATAAACCGTATATTCAATTTCATCTCGTGACTGTATAGGCGCCTCTAACGTCGAAACACCTCGAAAACGTTCTGGTGATGGTAAGTCATCATCATTGTTATTGTTGGGGTCTGCAACAAAGGTGGTAAAATCAGTACCACTAATTGTCTGATTATTGCGTATTGCGTTGGTAATTCGCTTAATTAGACGAATATTTGGCGCCCCCGCACTACCCAGACGATTTGTATTAAACCCAAAATCAACAGTCAGTAACTCTTGATTTGGCTCTGTGAGACGTACAGCCAAAGTCGTTTCCGTCGTCGGGTTAAAATCATCATTAGGTCGATTCGCTTGAACTGTATAATTGCCTAACGGTAAATTTATAAAACTATAAATACCGTTGTTATTTGTCGTTGTTCGACGAACCTCTTGACCGCGCGAGTTCCGTAATATCAAGGTTACGTTCGCAATGCCCGGTTCTCCCTCATCTTGTCTACCGTTGCTGTTACGGTCGTTGAATACAGTATCGCCAATAGTGGCGCCTGGAGGAGGTGGAAGACAAATACTAAATTGAGCCAAACCAACAGTTTCATCCTGTAAAGGTTGACCAAACTCCGTACCAGGTTCGTAAAGAAAGTCTATGCGATTTAATTGACCTACAGGTGTCACCGAAACATTCGAGTCTGGTCGCTCTCGTTCAGAATTTTCGATAGTACCTACAACGGTGTTTCCTGTCACACGAGTATTAGGAGTAAGTGACCTTAAAGCGACTCCTACAGGAACATCACCATTAAATGCACTAACTGTCACTCTATCTTGGTAAATAAATGCCGTACCGCCTACCGTATCGCGTTCGCCATTGCGGTCTACATCAAGAAGAGTTAAAGGAGATGCAATTATTACGGGTCTAGAAAAGTTTATACTTAGAGTCGCGTTTCCAGGTGACGGAGTTTTATCTTGACCAATATTAAAGCGTAAGTTAGGACCGGGTATACCACCATAGGTTTCATTACTGATAAGAGTTTCCCCATTATCTATAACTTGCTGTTGCAGACTTTCTTCAAAACTGAAACTTACACCCACTTCACCAACCTGAATTGTTTGAGCGGCAATAGCAGGCGCCCCAACTGCTGGTGTCCAGTTAACAGGTGTAGGAACATCCCCCGCAGGACATAAATTTTGAGTTTGTGCTATTACTTTTTGTTTAACCATACCTCCAGAAAAAACTATTTGCGTTACTGCTAGCAATAAAGCAAGAAAATAATAACGTAGAGACTTAAGAACTTTTTGCCATTTTCGATTGACTTTGAGAGGTTGCTCCGCTGAACGATGCAAGCCGCTATTAAACATTAATAAGGTTCGTTTAAGAAAAGCTTTCATGTTCCTCAGTCCTATAGACAACACACAATTTTGTTTGCAATGTAGAGACGTTACATGTGAGCGTCTCTACATCATTATTTTTATTTTCACCTTCTACGGGGACGACGCGCGGGTTGTGTTTGATTTTGTCTTCGTTGTTCGATTTGTAAATCGTCTTCTTGTGGTTCGATAATGATGTCTACTCCTCGAATATCTTTAAAGATAATTTCCGCGCGTCTGTCTCTTGCGTAGTCCACAATATCTGTACTTCCTGGGTTAAGAAGTTGTGATTCACCCACTGAACGTATGGTCATACG
This sequence comes from Calothrix sp. HK-06, assembly GCF_001904745.1. Taxonomy (GTDB): domain Bacteria; phylum Cyanobacteriota; class Cyanobacteriia; order Cyanobacteriales; family Nostocaceae; genus Dulcicalothrix. The sequence continues at coordinate 45,106 of NZ_MRCD01000039.1, read as the reverse complement.
CTCAGGCGCCACACCTTTACGCAATAAATAAGCACGTGTTGCTAATGCCCGCCGTCTACCTAGTGCCAAGTTATATGCGTCACTTGCACGTGGGTCAGTGTGCCCAACAATATCAATTACAATTACTGGATTTTGCAGCAACACTTCTGCCACCCTATCCAAAACTTGTGCAGAAGCTGGACTAATAAACGATTTGTCTAGCGCGAAGTGGATATTACGCGGTACACGAATCTTTAATGGTGGTGGTGGTGGTGGTGGGGGTGGTGGTGGTGGTGGTTCGGGTGGTTTCGGTCGTGATGTACACTGCGGAGGTACTATTGGTTGCGGACGCGAATTCGGGTTGAGATTTGGAAAAGTTCCGGCTTGACCAATCACCGCTGCTACTGATGGTTCTGATGTTCCATATTTGGGGTCAGTAGCAATGGCGCTAATTCCATCTCCCTCGGCAACGTTCGCAATAGTGGTACTAAAGTTACCGTCTTTATCGGCTTGGACAGTTGCTAATGGAACATTTAAGGCGCCGTAGCCATAGTCGTATATAGCTTGTTTGCCACGTTGATAATCGCTTATCTTATAAATTGTTACCTCAGAACCTGGGTCAGCTTTACCTTGAACTGTGACAGATGTTGCAGAGGGAGCAAAAGCGCGCGTTCTAAATTCGGGCGCATTTACTGCACCGTTTCCGGTATCTAGACGACGGTTGCCAGAGTTACGTTTGGGGTTGGCGCCGTCTCCACGTTGAAAGTCGCTAACTTCAAGATTTTGCTGGGTAATTAAGTCGATACTTAATCCTTCAAGCGAGGCAAATCTATTACCACGAATAATATTGCGAACCGCAGGACTACTGCTACCAATATCGTTACGTGGAAATGATGTGACGCTTACCCCTGGCCCGGTTTGATTATCAATCTCGTTACCAATAACTTGATGGTTACTACCCATTAAATATACTGCTGCCCTTCGCAGGCGCCTGCCGTTGTAGGTAATTTTATTGTTTTGCAGCAATACATTCCCGTCGGGTTTAAATAGATACACACCCGCACCGTCATTCGCACAAATTAAGTTGCCTGTAATTTGGGAATTTGTGACAATTCCCTCAAATCGTAAAGCGTCTGGCATTCCAGCCAAACCATTACCCACAATAATGTTTTGCGTTACTAAAGTATTTTCACCACGTACAGAAGTAATAATTGCGCTACCATCGCTGTAATAAATACGGTTGCGGCGAATTGTTGTACCCTGTGAGTTAAACACATAAACCCCAAACGCTGAGGTTTCTTGGGGTATTTGTTCATTAACTGTCAACCCTAACCAGTTATCTTCAATAACAACATTTTTGGGTGGAACATCTTTATTAGAGAATGGGAAATTATTACTGGGTGTAGGTTGTTGCTTACTTGTGTCGGGTGGTGGAAATCTATGGGCAATAACGATATTTCCAGGTGGTGTGGTTAGTGTCACAGGTTTGGGAATACCGTCATATATAAGTAAATTTCCCAATTGCTGTTTAATAGGACTTGCATTAAATCCATATAAACTTAACCCACGCACTGTTATAGCGTCGGCAACTATTGTAAACCCACGGAAAATTTCAATATTAGGCGCCGGAGTTATGGCAACAACTGGTACAGGAATTGCAATTTCCGCTGTCGCGGATTTTGTCGCATCATAACCTGGTTGGCTTGTACCATCAATGACTAAATTAGGAGATGCTAAGTCAGGTAATATTCTTTGCAGCTGAATTGTAGTGGCGCCTGCTGGCAAATTAAACTCAATCCTGGAACCCCCAGATGTCGAAGGTGTAACAAGTGCTTTTTCCGCAGGACTAAGTTGCTCTACTTTTAGCGTCCCGTTAACTAGTTCAACTGCTTCGCGTAATGTTAATTGGTTATCTTGCTGAACATTGCCGTCTTGGTTGCTATTTACTATTATTCGCAGTGCCGGAGTCGGGATTGGTGTATTCGCAGGCGCCGGAGTTGATTGCTGGGCAATATTATTTTTATTACTATTACCACCATTTTGTTGACTAAATGCAACATTTGATGGTAGTAAAGACAAACTTAAAGCCAGCAAAGTAAGGGGTAAAGGGTAAGCGGTAAAGGGTAATAAAGTTAATTTCCTTTTCCCTTTTTCCTTTTTTTTACTCCTCTGTTTTGACCAATAATGTTTAAATTCTTCCATTAATCCTTACTCCTCTCCTCTACACCTTGAACAGTAACAGCGTTTAAAGACTGGTTGAAGTCAATTGGCGCTTTGGTAAATTTTCTGAGTTTGTCTAGAAGCTGCTGTTGCCCCGATTTATTAGTTGGTACTAGGGTTTTAATTCCTAGTTGATTTTCCGAGTGTGCTGGATATGAAACTACATTTTGCTCCTCCAAATGGATATTTTGATTATTTATATCCTTTTGAGGTTGGAACCATGCGTTTTCACTCGTCAACTGATTATTTGTAGCTATTTCTTGGGGTTCGCCAAAATCATTTGTGCGTTGATTTACGAAAGATTGAACATCTGTTGGCTGCTTCAACTCACTTTGCTGATTTGGGTTTAATAATGAATCAGTTTTGTTAATTCCCTGTTCTTGCTGTTGTGGTTGCTGTTCAATCCTGGAAGTACTAGGAGTCGAAGTTGATGTTGGCTCAGTATTCGACTGTATATTGGGTGTGTTTGACTGATTACCAGGTGCTAGTGTTGTTTGAGGTGTTGTTTGAGGTTGAACCTCGTTATTTGGATTAACTGGGAACGGGTTAGGAGGTGTTTGATTTACCGCTGAAACTGGTTGAACTACTGATTCTTGTTGCTGTTTAGGTACGGGTTTTTGTAACCCAAATCCACCTAACAGTTCGTTGAGTTTCAAGCTGACGTTAACATAAAAGCCACCTTCGGAACGATAACCCGAAAAGTCTCTATCACCGTTAACATCGACGCTACCAAAACTGTAACCTGCTGCTAATCGTAAATCGGGTGTTAAATAATAACCGCTTTCAACTGCTAAACCATACTCGGTGTAGCTGTTGTTACTGTTTGAATCTTGACCAATCCAGCGACCTTCTACAGCTAAATCGGTACGATAACCTAAACGATATGTTGCGCGTAGTTGGGCTAATTTCGCTGTACCATCAAATCTATCGCCTGAAGCAAAAGTTACACCGTTACGTAGTGCAAACTTACCAAAAAATTCCCAACGCCAGTCAGGTGCATAAATACCTTCCATTGAAAGTACATGACCAGTTACTGTGGAACCAATTAGTTGTGTTTCGGGTATGGAGTCAAAATTTTGGCGCCATTCGTATTTGAATAAGGCGTTAAATTTATCGTTTGTTGGGTCGCGATATGCTAAACCAATTCTTAGGTTTGAGGTATCACCGAGGTCTTGGAATCTAACGCCATCAGTACCACCAATGCTGGAAGAGGTTGGTAAAAATACGTTTGCTTCCCCTGCTTGTTGATATCTAACTAAAGCCGTTAATGCTGGCGAAATTTTACCTGCCGCAGAAGCAGAAATTACAAGGTTATTGCTTTCGTCGCCATCACGATATTCAAATCGAGTACTAGCTTGGAAATTTGGATTATCGGTATACTCAAGACCAAGGCTATAAACTGAACCAGAAAATAACCCTAGGGAGGATGCGGTTTGTCCAACTGTATAGTATTGCTCGTAACGAGGTCCAGCAGCAGTAGCGTTGAAAAGATTTCGGAAAACGTATTCGTAACCGACACTCATCCGCAAACCAGGCGCCAGTACCCACTTGTTATTTAGTCCAACGGCGCCTTGTCCTTGAAGTCCGTTATATGCACTCAGTACTGAATAACGTCCTGTAATTGCAGTGTTTTCAGAGAACTTATGGTCAAGTATCGTGTCAAAAGTAGTTATCGAGTTACCTTGAAGTAATTCGCTACTGTCATAGAATTGATGCGCTAACCGGAATGTCACTCCTTGATATGCTCTCCAATCTAATCCCAGCGTGGTTCTGTTTGGATATAGCGGGTCATTGCCATCAATATTGAGTTCGTTCTGTGCTTGGAATAGTAATGATTCTCCTAAAGGTACTTTCAGACGTGATACTAGTTGATTTGCATCACCGCTAAGAGTATTATTTACTCTGTCTTCACGAGAACGATTCACATATTCCACACTTCCTTCTGGACTTAATCGACTAGTACCAAAGCGTTGTAAAATACCAGCGCGGAAAGTTCTTAGTTCGTTACTAATTCTTTCACCAGGACGTGCCAGGGGTTGCGGGTTGAATAAGTCGAAGTAGTCTACAACACGACCGGGTGCAGTACCATAGTTCTCTTCAAAGTCATAAGAAAGCCGGAAGCTAGTAGTGGAAGTCGCTCTAGCCAATACCGATGCTCCGTAACGAGTCTGTCCAGGTGAAAAACTAGTCGTAGCATTGTTGACAAAGTTAGGTTCTACTGCTCTGTAATAACCTTCACCTAAAACTCTTTCACCAAAGTTTAAGTTAGCTTCGAGTCTGTACGCATTCCCGCTAACGTTATCTCCGGTTATTAAATCGCTATTCGAGCGTGCTATTTCACCGATAATTTTGCCAACGTTACCAAGTGAAACTAAAAAGTCGGCGCCGTAAAGTTCAAAGTCATTATCTCCTTGGTCTTCACGCAAATAACTTCCTGCTAAAAATGATTTCCTTTCTAAGTCATTCGAGAAGTTATATTGAATTCTTCCAGCGTAAAGGTTAGAGTCTTGACCACCTTCGTTTTGATACGAAACAACTACTCTTCGTACTAAAGTTGTACCAAACGGGTTTAAATCAGTGGCTAATATTGGGCGCCGGAATAGTAATGTACCTCGGTCGTAATCGATTTCGTAGTCTAAATCTCTATATAAAGGTTGACGCTCAACTACTGTACCGGGACGATTTATTTCTTCAGCTTCAACATATACAGTTTCACTTCCTGGTACAAGTAAGCGCCGCGACAAGAAGTAATTTCCGCTCGTACCATTAGGTACAAAAGTATCACGTTGGAATCCTTCAATGTTATTCGCGTACATCCCCGTGACTTGCAATGGTCCAAAGTTGTAGTTCAACTTCAAACCGTGCAATTGTCGTGTTGTCGCTGTATATAACTGTGAAATGCGGGAAAATTCTTCTGTATTATAGTCACCCCACATCAAATAATCAGGTTCGGCGCCTGGTATTGATGGAGTTCGTTCAAATTTTGCGTAAACACTATCAATAGACGGTGTAGTCGGAATCATCGTCGAACTATCACCGTAAACAGGATATTGCTGTTCGCAAAACTGAATACTGCCAAATAATCTGTTTCTGCCTTCGCAATCTTGGTTAATGGGACGATAGCTATTAAATGCTCCAGTGAATAACCATTCGCCAACTTTACCCGTGGCAAATACCGAAGCTTTAAAATCTACCGTTGTTCCATCGTCAATTCTACTAGGGCTAAGAAAATCACTAAAACTACCCCAATAATCGGTACCACCCGCACCAATTCGTAGGTTGATAATACCTGTAGCGAGTGAAGGACGTAAAAACGTCACAAACTCAACTTGGGTATAAGCCTCTAACGGTGAGTCAATGGTGCTATTTAATATTGTGGTGTCGTTTTGCTGTGGGAAAAAATCATCCGAGCGTGGGCCGACTATTCGAGGGTCAAGTTGGTCAACTCTGGGAGAAATGCGCGCGTTATCTCTGACTCGAATTTTATCAACTGCTGCCCGAACCCGCACTTGTTGGGGTTTTATATCCGTTTGTAGTGTGGCGGTAAATTCCCCATCACGTGCGATAACTTGGAAACCAGAAGCATCACGACTTTGGTCGGCGCCAACAAATTTACCAGCACTACTGGTTAATGTTACAAGTACATCACCTGTAATGGGCTGACCTTTTTCGTCGGTTAATGTCCCACGTAACCTAATTGTCGAACGTCCATCTGCTTGCGCTCGTGGGTCTCCTGCTGGTGCAATATCTAACTTAACTTTTTGGGCAGTAAGTCCTTGGGGTAAAGCAGTTGGTTGCGTTTGTTGTTGATTAACTTGTTGTGCTGAAGAATTAGGTTGAGAATTTTGTACAGAACTTTCCGGGTTTGGTGCAGTTGGGGTGGAAGAAGGAATTATCGGATTGTTAAATGTAGGATTCGTTAAATTACTGCTTCCTTGTCCGCTCGCTGGTGTTGTTCCTTCTTCGGCTTCGGCTATTAGAGTAGAGCTAACATTATCTTCTGTCGTTGTTTGTGATGGCGCCGTTAAAGTTGCTGCTTGTGCTTTTGGTGCCAATGTACTAAAAATACTCAACGAAGGTATAAAAATAGCAGCAAGGAAAGGGACGACTGCGTTACCTCTGACGGATATTGCCTTTTGTAGGGCGTAACGTAAAGCTGAAGAGCCTGCGGAGCTTATCATGTGTGGGGTCTTGACCCCTTGACATACGTAGTGATTCAGCTGCAATTTATTAGGAATATTCGCTTCTGAATTTGGTTTTTCTAATTTTGTTTTCATCGTTTACCCTCTGAAAACGCTGGCGTAACTGCAAAATTAACTCGTGCCATACTACCTGGCGCTAGTCTTACCATTCGTGACTGACTGTTTCTTTCAATAAAATAATTATTAGGCGCCAAAGCGTAACCGGGCAAGCTTGTCAAATCAAGCGTTGCCGAGCGATACCCAGAAACGACATTTGCTAATGAGTACAAACCGTTAGCATCTGTGACAATTCGGTTACCATCATCCATGTAAATTACTGCATTTGGCACTCCAGGTTCGTTCCGTTGTTGTTCTCCATCAAAGTTTTTATCGACAAACACGCGCCCAATTAAAGTAGCACAGTCTGATACAATGCCAGCGCGCACACGCAATGTATGACTCGCTTGATTACTCGTTAAGTTGCCCGCGCGCGCTTGTGCAAGGTTTCTTCCCGTGCCACGCACCGCATCAGGTGTTACTTCTACTGCGTAGGAAATATTCAATGATTGGTTTGGTTGAAGCTGTTCAGATGTACTAAGTGTCACTGTACCGCGATTACCACTACTTGGATCTACCCTCACGGTTCGGTCGCCAATGCTACCTCGTATTGACCTGGGAACAAATATTAGTCCTAGGGGCAGCCTATCTGTAACCGTAATATTTCTTGCTGCAACTGTACCCGTGTTTCTAATTGCGAGTCGGTAAATAATAGTATCACCTGGTTCAGCAGCCGCGCGGTCTCCAGTCTTGATAATTTCTAACGCTGCTGAAGATGCTCGAACTACAACGGAGTTTGATTCAACAACCCTACCATTTGGTGTTTCGGGGATATTGTCGGCGCCTACACGCGCAGTATTTGGTATTTCAGTTTGGGCAGAACTAGGGATAATTCCGTAAGTAAATATACTGAGTGTAAAAACTGTAAAAAAGAGGTGCTTACGCCTCAACCACGATAATATAGATGTCATTGTTAGGCATCAACTAATAGAATTGGATTTACTTTAAATCAAGGCTTTCAATTAAATTCAAAAACCGTTCGATACTTCGATTGGTTATCAAAGCTTTACTCATGGGGGAGTAAAGCTAAAATTTTTGATAGTTAAATGCTTACAGGCGTAAAAAAAGGATGCATTTTCCTTTAAATTGTTTGTAAAAATTTTTTCTATTAAGGCACATTATCGCTCATTCTATCCATCCTCACAATATAGTTGACATTTTTACGGCAATTTTTGCTTTATTTTAATTATCTTTGCAATCTCTCTTTAGGAATAACAAAAAAAGTGGAAGCATATAGAGACAGTTGTATTACTTGCTAACAGTAAAAGCTAGCAAGCATATCAAATTGAGCTGAATTTATTCAACAAATGTACAACAGTCACTATAATTTTCAACAACATCAACAGCTTCGTATGAAGCAACGATTACTGCTGCTGTGTTGATGATATCTTCGCTCTTCTACGAAAGAGCTTGCTTTGATCTCTGTGTGAGGATATAGAACACGTTCATAAAATATACTGTTCAAAAAGCGCAGACGCATTCTTGGATTATTATGTTCCGGTAAAAAAAACATATCCGCGCATATTTTAATCATGAATAATCATGATGTCTGTCGCTACCTAGAACTCATGGAGGCTTATCCGAGTCACAACACTTTAGTCGATGCAGCCGAATCCCTAAAAGCTAAAGGTAACACTTAAGTAATATTACCCAGAAATGAACCATAAGCAATCAGGGTGATGAAAAATTGTTCAGTATTTTTTCTTATATTGCCACGTGCAGATTTATCCGTATATACTTCCTTGGGAGTATATGTGTTATTTTATACGATATATCCTGAGACATAGAAGGAATTAGTGGAGATTTGTCTTTAAAGTCGAGCAATAAAATAAAATTACTTTTTGGTCAGAAACGCAGATTTCTATTGCTCGTATTCAAGAAGTACAGTACTTATAAAAGTTATGATGCTTCAATGGGTAATTTCAGCATTGAAGCAAAGCGTCAATGCTTTATTATATATTTATAATACTACGTTTTTTACTTGTAGTAAATATTTGATAAGTGCTTAATCTATTTTGCGGCACCGTAATAAATGTGATTGAATAACTAATTAATGAAATCCTCAGTATCAGCAGAATGCAAGTATCTTATAATACTGTAGTTCGCATTTTAAATAACTACTTAATCGATATATTTTAATCAAGTATAATATTAAAATTGATACAAAGTTATATAGACATAACGTTTGAACAAGTATTAAATACTTAAAAGACAGTTGAAAAACTGTCCACGCAAACTTGTAACGACTTTATGTAGGACTCAAGCTAATAGTAAAATACTGTATACTGTGAGCGGCTGTCTATCAACTTCTAGCCATTAGCTTTTAGCTAACAGCCAATAGTTAACCGCATGAAGTGTCATAAATCAAAAGGGACGAAGAATATTAGTGATAAATATAAAAATAAGCAATGATTATCACTTTTATTCCAAGTCCCATAACTAATTGTTAATTGTGCTAGACAAATGTCTAATACGTATCCTCATACTCGTGAGTTTCAACTCGTCTTGCGTCATTGCGACCTGGTAAAAATTCCGCACGACGGGTAGGAGCAAGTGGTGGTGTCGGCCCGGTATATGGATGTACTACTTGAACAGTACGAACAGGGCGTGGTTTTTGTGAGAACAAACTTGACACACCAGCTACAACAATACCCCCACCAACGGTTAAAGCCATTCCTCCGACAGCCCAAATAATTCCAGACGACCACCAAGGAGTTTGGGTTTGCTGTAATGCATTTGCTCGCTGTTGGTTTTGTTGGTCTTGTAATGCTCTTTGTTGGGCACTACCAATAACGGATTGAAGTTGGAAGTTGAGTTGTTGGTTTTCGGCTTTGAGTCGATCGTTGTCGCGTTGGAGAGCATCGAGTTGCATTTTTGCGCGCTCGTTGTCCAAACGTAACTGGTCATTAGGAGCATTTGGGACAGGATTTGGAACAACACCTTGTCCAGGATAACCGTATTGTCCAAACTGCTGTGGTACTACTTGCTGTGGTACAATCGGCGCCTGAATTTGTGGAGGAACAAAACCAGATTGACCTGGGTTGCCTGTTCCTTTGAGTAGTACTAATGCTGCGAGTCCAGCAACTGCTACTCCACCAATAAATGCCATGCTTTCACTCATCGCGCCCCCTTCCCTTCAAGCGATGTAACAATATTCATAATTTCCTTATACACTCTCACACTCATTCATCTATTTATACCTCAACTAACTTTATCTGACCGCCTTCAAAAAATACATGGCGCCATCTCGGTGCGCGCCCGTCCGACATACGCTTTATATATTCAAGACGATAACTGTTAAATTGTCTACTACGTAGGGTGATACTCTTGTTACTCTTAACACTTTTTATAATCACCTTTCAGGGTAAAAATCACTAATTAGTATTGGAATTATTTATGAACTAAGTAATTGCGTGTTTGAGACTCTTCGTAAATTCACTTACCGACTCTAAACCTTGTTGTGGCGTACCTTGAGCTAAACGTTTAACTACAGCACTGCCGACTATTACTGCGTCGGCGCCCCAATCTTTGACCTGACGAGCTTGTTCGGCTTGTGATATTCCAAAGCCTACGCCGATTGGCTTATCAGTAACAGCACGAATTTCTTCTATTAAATCTGATACCCGTGTTTCAAGTTGAGTACGTACTCCTGTTACTCCTGTAACGCTGACTAAGTAAATAAAACCCTGTGATGCGCGAGCAATAGCTTCAATTCGTTCCTTTGAGCTAGTTGGCGCTACTAACAGCGTTACATCAATATCCATAGCAGCAGCGGGTTCGAGTAGGGTCGCAGATTCTTCTAAAGGTAAATCAGGAACTACTAGCCCTGCAACTCCCGATGATTTTACTTGTTCAAGAAAATTATCAATACCGCGATTTAATATTGGGTTGTAGTAAGTAAAAAGAATTATTGGTGCCGAAAGTTTAGGTGTGGTTGCTTTCAACATCTCTAACACAGATGGCAGCGTCGTTCCATTAGTCAGTGCGCGTGTTGCTGCTGCCTGAATTACAGGCCCATCTGCAAGCGGGTCTGAATATGGAACCCCCAACTCAATTATACTGGCGCCGCTAGTGTCAAGAACCTGTAAAGCAGCTGCAGTAGTATGTAAATCTGGGTCTCCAGCAGTAATGAAAGGAATTAAGGCACATGAATTTGTTTGTGCCAAAGTCTTAAAACAATCAGAAATAGCAGTCATTATCAAATATTCAAATTTTATTAGTACTTAAAAACTATTTAGCTTTCTTTTCTTGTTCAATCTCGGCTTGAATTTTTTCTAGCTCTTCGGGGGTAAGCTCGTTTAGACGTTTTTCAAAATAAGCTTCTTCATATTGTTGACGTTGCTCATGGTAAGTCATTTTATTTCCTACCGCGCGTCCGAGATAGGTCACGAGCCAACCAATTAAGCCGACGACAAGTACCAATTGAGTCCAAATACCAGCAGATTGGCTATCAAAGCCAAATTGCTGGAATATTACGTACCCTAAGCCACCTGATAAGAAAACGCCTAATACAATAACAATCGCGTCTATACGTCGCATAAAGTTGTCATGACCTATCGAAAAGTTCTTGATTTATGATTTTAAGCTTCAATTTGCCGACGCTTGGGCCGAAAATTGAGGAAAGGAGACAAAACGAGCAACCCTGGGAGGAACAAAAATACTAAAAAGTACATAAATGCACGCTCAAATGAGCTTACTGAGTACCAGCGTAGCTTCATGTAATACACGATGATGAACGGCAACACTAAAAGATAAGCTCCAGCTAGAGCCAAGTACAGCAGGGGTACAATCATCGTCGAAGATAAAAGCGTCGTCATCATATATATAAGGTTCTGTTGTTTTGAGATAACTGCACTATTCCCATCATAGGCTGAATGCCCACTTGCGGGAAGTCCAGTTTGATTGATTTTAACGGCGCCAGCTACTCATAAATCTTGATTCAAAAAAATTTTTCAATTTTTTTGGAAAAATGTTGGACAAATTACATAATTGATGGTCAAATATATAGGGGGCAGTTGATGCCTTCACTTTGAAACCCAAATTATATTTTGGGGGCGTGGCGGAATGGTAGACGCTACGGACTTAGACAACTGAGCCTTGCTGTGAGAAATCCTTCAAGTGTAAGCTCTCAAATTCAGGGAAACCTAATTCTATATTTTTATAGATATGGCAATCCTGAGCCAAGCCAAAGAAAGTAAAAAGTGCAGAGTAGTCGTGCTGAGTGTTTTTAACTCTTAACTCGTAACTCTTAACTCCTAACTGATTGGAAGGTGCAGAGACTCGACGGGAGCTACCCTAACGTTAAGCCGAGGGTAAAGGGAGAGTCCAATCCTTAAAACCTACAGTTGATTCAAAGTTGGTAGTAGTGAAAGCTACAAAAGGATGAAAATCCGTTGACCTTAAACGGTCGTGAGGGTTCAAGTCCCTCCGCCCCCATATAATAGACTTTTTAAGAGACCGATTACACTCGGTCTTTTATTGTATTTACTCGTACTTAATATCATTAATTTTGGCATGTTGTAGCATAGGTATCGCAAGCCTTGTGTGGTGATATAGTGTTTTTTTCCACAGAGACACTGAGAAAGAATTATTAAAATATCGTTATCAAAGCACAACAGAGTGCTATATCTTCACACGATAAGATTAACGTAAATATTACTAGGACTTACGCATTGACAGAAAAGTCAAAGTAGCAGGTACTGTTTTTCAAGCTTTTAGTTAGTTTATTTGACTAACCTGAAGGCACCGTTAGTATTAAAAGGGTAATTCCTAAAATGCTAAAACGATGTATTCACGTTGAAGCACAAGAGAAGTAGTTTGTACAGTGCGTAAGTCCTAATTACTACTTATTTTTTGAATAATTACGTGTTTATTGCAAAAAAACTCCTAATTTACTAATTCATTTGTATAGCTAGCGTAATTTTTATACAGCTTCAGCATTTGCTATGTTCAACACCCCGTCAGCACTGCGCGTTAATTTTCCTAGAGGATATATATGTAGAACTTATCCTCTAGGAATTTTGGGCACCATTGTGATTTTCCTAGAGGATATATAGCTATAGAATTTATCCTCTAGGAATTTTTTGGCATGATGATTCTTCTCATTTTAATAGTACTTGTGTTTACTAATACGTATAATATGTAGCATAACTTCTACATTTATCTTGGTGGATATCAGTAGTTACTTAAATAAAGTTCAATGAATTTACATATAGAATTGCGGGTTTATTAATTTTCTGTGAAAAAAGTAAATATTTTAGTGAGGATAGATTGATACTGTAGATAAGCAAGGTTAAGCTGGTGAAAAGGAGGCAGAGGACTGTTGGTCTTGGGTAGCGTAATGATCGTTAATAGCTTGCCACATGGTCAGGGTAATCGACATCTTCCGAAATCGAAGGACAAACGCATTAAATTACAGAACGTCCAAGAAAAAATGTACAGTTTTTTACTGCGAATTGTAAAAAGCTGGCAACCAGAGGAAGTTCTACGAGTTTTTAAGCGTTCTTTTATCGATTGCCTGGACTCAGAAGCCTCAAAGTCTTCTTTGGGGCTGTATATCGTTTTTTTGGAACATTCAGAGCAGGAGTTTCGCAATACTATTAAGCGCTGCTGCTATATTTTGATTAATAACTGGGAAAGTACTAGAAGAAAAAAATATATTTGTGAGTTGGTTGAGTTAATAGGTAACTATAAACTTCAGATTACTCCTAATACTCCTTCTAAAATTAAAATAGCTCGAACTTGGTTAGATAATTTTATTAAGAGTACAGATTATCAAGAGTTACAGCTATTTGCCCATCGTCATGATGAACAAGTGAAGGGACATTGGGTTAATCGCTATAGCTCATATTTACTACTTGCCCAATCTTTGAAAGAAGATAATCCTAAAGAGCAGAAAGAAGCTGCTAGGAAACTTTCTAAAGTTTTGAAAGAAAAGTATAAGTTTGAGCTAGCAATGTATATCGCGCGCTCACAATCACAAGCATGTGTTCCGACAAGCTCAATTACTACACGCTATCGAAATCCCAGTATTTTAGGAGATAATGTTCTTAGGTTAATCAAAACTATAGTTTTAAAGAAAGGTGTTTTTAGCTATGAGAATATTGCCAATATTTTTATAAAACAAGTTCAAAATCAAAGCTTTTTAGATTTTAAAATTAGTTTACAAAAGTATTTAATTTTTTCGGTTCAACAGCAAGATTTTGTTGAAACTCTTAAGCAACAACTAGCTGATAAGCTAGATATATGGAAACAAGAATATCACGAACGCACTATCAGTAAAGATTTTGTTCTAAGGACTTGTAATAAAGTAATCGACTGTTTAACTACGGAAAACGGACGCGAACCCTCGACTTTATTCATTATGTTACTTTCTCAAGGAAATCCACTAACTTTAGTAGTTGTGCTACTAAAGTTAGTTTTAATTTCCAAAAATTCACGTAATCATTTAGATATGAGGATTGCTGATTTAATTCGTTATTATGATAAATATCCAGAAGACGAATGTAAATGGGTAATTAATTTTATCGAAATTTTTAATATCACATTTGCTATTTACGCTGAAAACGTTGAATACAACTTAATCATGATGGAACAAGAAAAGGTAGTTAATGAGAATGATAATAAAACTCGAATTAACGACTTAGACGCTTACCGAGTGTTTTCCCAGTTAAAAGCTTAAAAGTTAATGGTTAGTCGCTCATCTGCAAACGCGAGTGCTGCACCTGCGCTTTCAGCGAAAATGCTGATTAAGCGGTATAAAGCAGCTGCGCTAATTACTAAAGCGCTAGGAAAGTGATACTGTAATATAACAATCGCTGTTGCTTCAAAAACTCCTAAACCACCTGGGGCGCCGGGTGTAATCAATCCGAGCAACCAAGCAAGACTAAATGCGCTTAAGAGTATGGGAAGCTGATGTAACTGTACAGGGGCAAGTGCAAATACAGTTAAAATAAACCCTGAAGCACGCAATAATAAAAAAGTCAGTTCTCCCAATAACGGCTTTAAAGGATAGCGTTCTAAACGTAAGCTTGTCGTAGATTCAGACGATTCTTCGGTAGAACCAGTTTTTTTATTCTTTAACTTGAGCTTTTGTAGAAAACTTAAAATTGGATTGAGAAAGCGGGGATGGAAAACACAAAGCGCTATTATTAACAAAAGCACTTGCATAATTTGCACAATTGTGTTGTCTGTTAATGTGGTAAACTGGTTGCCAAATAAAACAATCACTACTGTTGCTGCTGCTGCCATTAATAATGGTTCGAGTAAAACGCTTAATGTCGCAACCCCTGTAGGTACTTGCGCTTTTTTGGCTGCAACAATTCTTCCCCAGTGATGCCAAACGTTACCTGGTAAATATTTTGCAATGTTAGTTTTGAGGTAAACTTGGATAAAATGGAAAGTTGGCACAGGCGCCTTTAATTCTCTTAACACCCAAGTCCATACCAAACCTGCCCAAGTGTGTGCCAGTAAAGTTACACCAGTGGCAATACTAAGAATAGCCCATCCCGCTTCATCAATATGAATAGCCACTATCGAGTACCAATTATCTTTCAAGGCTTTTGCCAAAAAAAATAACGTTCCACCCAAAATTAACCAGCGCAGTATCCGCTTGAATATCGACATGATTGTTTTTACAACATTGTAATATTATTTAGATGCAATGTTATATAAAAAAGTTCATTGATTGTAAAAAAAATAAAAATACTATTCGTTCAAATTGATTTAAACATTAGTGAGAACTACTGTATTAAAAAAATACAAGCTCAATCAAGCTCAATATTTATTAAATTAGCTTATATACCTCTTGAGAAGCAAGTATATCATTCTAACGGTTAAGGATTACTAGACTTTTGTTAGAGGACAAAGGCTAATTGATATTTCTATATTGTGAATTGTTGTTCGTAAGCGTCCAGCATGACGATAACCAACGTGTGAAAATTGCTGCGTGTGCGAATTGCTATACAAATTAATCTTGAATCTCAGGAGGGCTAAGTGAAAGCCTTATTTTCTAGTATCAAGCTAGTAAGCTTACGTAAAATTGTAACTGCTACCTTATTTGCAGTTTTGTTGATGATAACAACTGCGTGTGCATCAGCAGATACACAAGCTGCCAATCCAAATAGCCAACCTGTACAAATGGGTGGCGCCAATAATCCTTACAAGGGTGGTGGGGATAAATTTACAAGAAATGAAAAGGGTAACGAAAAAGCGAGCTTGAATACTACACAACGAGTAGCAACTCGCGAAACCGAAATGTTATATCCAGGTGCGGAAACTCCAGCAGGTCGCGCTCAAAAAGAAGCTGAAATGCCTATCATCACCGAAAAAGATTTTCAACCAAAACCAGGTGGATTAATTCAACGCGAAGAAGGTGTTGGTGAACGGCTTAAAGACCGAGTTGAAACAGTAACAGAATCAGTTAAAGATGCATCTGCGTTTTTAAAAGATAAGTCAGACGAAGCATCTGCTCGACCTGAGCTACAAAAAAATCCTGCTGTTGGCAAATAAAAGCGCGATTAGCTTAAAGCTAAAAATTTATCTCAAATCAATCAGAAACTTAAATAAAGAGGAGCAGTGGTAATGAAAAAATTGCGTCCATTAAAGGCTTTAGCTGTTGTAGTACTAGGCATGTTCTTGTTTTTTTCAAGCGTTAGTACTTCCCTAGCTGCTACATTAAAGCCTAATGCTGGAGAAAAATCTGAATATTATGCACCAAAAGATACAGGTGCTCTTAACGATTACGAAGGCGGAATGAATAACTTTAGCGATAGAGACTCACGCGCACTTGGTAGCATAGAATCTCGTGCTGAAGCACTCAAGCGTCAAGCAGAAGAAAACATTAAGAAAAGTTCATCTAACGTTGCAAAAAATGCAAGTCGCGTTGCAAGAGATAGCGACAAATTAGGAGAAAACGTTCAACAAAAAGCTGAGTCTGTTAAAGATAAATTACAGGACGAAGCTGACAGTTTCGGTAAGTCTACCAAGAAGGGCTTGAAAAACATCAAGAACAATTCACAAGATGCTCCTGGCTATGCAGCAGACCAAGCTGAAAAAACAATTGGAAATCCAATTGAAGGCATCAAGCAAGCTGGCAAAGATGAAACTGAAACAGTAAAGCGTGGTCTTAAGGAATCTAAGTAAAAGCGGATATAATATAATCCTAATTATCCCCCGTGAATTCGGGGGAATTTGCATTATCTCTTAGCTCCCCTTTTTAAGGGGGTTGGGGGGATCAATTACCCTTATTGTTTTGATACCAACTTTGTAAAGCTAGACGTTGAATTTGGCGCCAAGGTATATTATATTTTCTTGCCAAAGAAGCACAATCTTCGTATTCGGGTTGAACATTCGTCACTACTTTATTTGTCGCTTCTCCAAGCCATGCAATTTTTACAGATACAGTTCCATAATCAGTTTCGACCGTTTCAATTTGACGTTGCAGTGTAGTACGTTGCTGCGTCGAACAACGAATTCCTAAAGTTGTAGTTTCCCGAAATAAAATTTCTTGAATTTGCTGGATTTTCTCTTGCCTCGAAATCACAGTTAATAAAATTCCTGGACGTGATTTTTTCATACCGATAGACTGCGTAAATACATCTAATGCACCAGCAGCCAATAATTCATCGTACAAATAACCTATAGCTTGCGGGTTTAAATCATCGATTTGCGTTTCAAGAACAGAAACTGTTTCAATATAAGGACTGCTAGCTGATGATATAATATTTGAATTAGATTCTGAGTCTGAATGACCTAACCAAGCCTGCAAAACATTTGATATAGATAAATTTAAACTTCCAGCCCCTAGTCCAACTTGCTTAATACTCATTGCTGGAGCGGCCCCAAATTGTTTTGCTAAAGTCGTTACTATCGCTGCACCAGTTGGCGTTACTAATTCTTTCTCAATACCATTACTATAAACAGGGACTCCGCGCGCTTCCCATAACTTTAATACCGCAGGAACAGGAACAGCCATTACTCCATGTGCTGCTTTCACAGTTCCCCCACCAGTTGGCAATGCTGAACAATAAAGTAAAGGTAAACCATCTTCATTATTATCAATACCTAACCAATCTAAACCCAAACAAGTGCCTACAATATCAACTATCGCATCGACGGCGCCAACTTCATGAAAATGTACTCGTTCTGGCGCCACACCATGTACTGCACCCTCTGCAACGGCTAATTGCCGAAACACCGCTAAACTCCATGCTTCTACACGCGCTGGTAACTGTGCCTTCAAAATCATCGCCTCTATTTCTGGCAAATGGCGCCCATGATGATGGTCATGGTGATGATGGTGTTCCACCAAATTTACATGAACTTTTGTTGCTTCAGTACTGTGACGATGGACTAATTCAGCGGTGATAGTATACTCGTTCTCAATTCCTAAAGAATTAAGCTTTTCTGTCAAATACTCAACCGGGACACCCAAACTTACTAAGGCGCCTAAACACATATCGCCCGAAATACCCGTCGGACATTGAAGATAAACAACTTTACTCATATTAATAGTAGTAAATGATTAGTGGTTAACGGCGATTCAATCTATGACAAAAATTTTTTCAATCCATCCTGAAAATCCCCAAACCCGTGGAATAGAACAAATACAAGCAGAACTGAGGCGTGGTGCAGTAATGCTGTATCCTACTGATACAGTTTATGCCATAGGTTGTGACTTGAATGTTAAATCAGCGGTGGAACGAGTTCGACAAATAAAGCAGCTAGCAAATAACAAACCTTTAACGTTTTTATGTTCCTCGCTTTCAGATATAGCCACATACGCTTTTGTTAGCGATAACGCTTACCGAACTATGAAGCGCTTGATTCCTGGACCATACACATTTTTGTTACCTGCCACTAAATTAGTACCTAAATTAGTACAAAATCCTAAACGCAAAACTACTGGCATTCGAGTACCCAATCATAATGTGTGCTTGGCTTTGTTGTCAGCGTTGGGGAATCCTATAATCTCAACGAGCGCGCACTTGCCAACCGAGGATGGTATTGATACAGATTTTGATACAAATTTTGAACTTGGTATTACACAAGCAGAATTATTTGACCGTTTGGATGATTTTGTTGATGTAATCGTCGATACAGGCGAGGAACCAACCAACAATACATCCACAATTTTAGATTTAACAGGGGACGAAGCAGTATTAGTCCGTCAAGGCCTGGGGATTGTTGATGGCGCCGTTGATTTTTATTCCTAAAATAAAAAGTCGTGTTTGGCGCCACTTTTAAAACTGTCACACTCTCTACACTAAAAATAGACAGATGTAGAGTGTGGTTGAAGCCTTGCTGCATAAGCGTTTGAGACCATAATAGCTATTGTCGGGCGCCCATGTGCCAGTCGCAATGTGGCATTTAAAAAAAACCGACACAAGTAGATACCCGTAACTTTTTTAGATTCTATACAGTCATAGATGTGAGCGGTTAAAAAGCAATCGCCCAAAATTCGCTCGCACTTGTTACGGTGCTATCTTCCAGGAAAAAAATCATGAAATCTAACTTCATCAACAACGTCTCAATCGCAAACCAGCCCGCTTCCGTCGAATTCTCCCCTGAATTCTCCGCTGTCACAGATAATACATTAGTCGATTTACTTTGTCAGGAATTACAACCACAAATCAAAGCCTCCGAAGCCTGTCTTAAATCTGTCTCAGCCCGCATTGCACGCGAAGTAGAACGCATTTGCGATAAAAGCTCTCGTATTCAAACTTCCGGAGAAATTAATTCCTGGTTACTAACCTTAGCAAGACATCGTATTCAAAAGTGCTTGCATTACTACAAACTTGGTTCTCAAAGAGGCCGTGTAGAATTACATAGCAGTTTGGGTTCAATGGTATACCGCCATATCTCAACTCCTAATGTTCAGCTAGGGTTTGACGCACGTTATAATTTGATTGAAGATTTCTTACAAGCATTTTATATCGAAGCCATCAAAGCTTTTCGCCGTGAAAATGAACTAGCTGAAAATTACTCACCACGTACCAAGTTACAGTTAGCTGAGTATATGGCATTCACTGAGCAATACGCGAAACGCCGAATTAACCTACCTGGTGGTTGTAACCAACAATTGATTATTTTACGCGCTCAAGGTTTTAGCCGGCGCCAACCGCAAGAAACAACAGTTGACTTTGAAGCAGCACTCGAAGGTTCGCGTACCGAAGAATCTGAAGCTTACCAACGTAACTCAACTGTACAGCAATTACGCGCACAGTTAGTATCACAAGGAAATTTTGATCCTGCTGAAGATTCAGAACGTAACCGCGTTGTTCAAGAACTTATGAGCTACCTCGAAGCGCAAGGTCAAAAAGACTGTATCGATTATTTAACACTCAAACTCCAAGACTTATCTGCTCCTGAAATCGACAATATTTTAGGTTTAACTAGCCGTCAACGCGACTACTTGCAACAACGCTTTAAATACCACGTTGAAAAATTTGCTCGTACTCACAATTGGCAACTAGTACATCAGTGGTTAGGTGCGGGTATCGAGCAGAAATTAGGCTTATCTTCGCAGCAGTGGGACAACTTTGTCAGTCAGCTAACAGAACAACAGCAACAAATTCTGCAACTAAAAACAGCACTTATCAATGACCAAGTTATTGCTAAAACTGTTAAATGCACACCAAAACAACTCCAAAAACGCTGGACTCAACTTTTGGAATTAGCATGGACAATTCGTAATGGTCACGCTGAAGCACAAGCTGGTTAATTGAATTAACTTAACTTCAAGTCATTAGCTTAAAGTTAAAAATATTTCAAACTAGTTATGCGTTTATCCTAATTCTAAATACGTGAAATTATTACACTTAATCATTAATTATAAGAAATCCCGTTCTATCGCAGAGCGGGATTTCTTTTTAATACAATTAGTCAAGCTCCCACTTTTATCGGCGCCAAATTCTTGCCACGTACATTAGAATGAATTGTATGTGCTTGAAAACCTATAGTAAAATTAAGGCAGTATAAAATCAAATGTTTGACGGTTTTTGGGAGAATATTTCCCGCTACCCCCGCTACTTTATTACAACCCTTCTTGGCGTGTTACTCAACCTCTTCGCTCCAATGGCGCCATTACTCAAGCGTCCAGTAACTGTAATCGCCTTAATTGGTATCTTAGTAAGCAGCCTTGTGTTTGTAAGCTTAACATTACGCGCAATGCTCGGCTTAACCCCAGTTTAACGCGCCAACTTTTTGATGCTAATTCGTGAGACTTAAAATATTATGGCTAATAATCGTCGCGTTGAGCGCGTTGCAGAATTGATTAAACGAGAAGTAAGTCTTATGCTGCTTAACGGCATTAAAGATGACCGTGTGGGAACAGGAATGGTCAGCGTCACAGATGTTAATGTTTCTGGCGATTTGCAACATGCCAAAATTTATGTTTCCATTTACGGAACCCAAGAAGCCAAAGCCGAAACAATGGCTGGTCTAAAATCTGCTACTGGTTACGTCCGCAGCGAACTTGGCTCAAGGGTACGTTTACGTCGTACTCCTGAAGTCATGTTTGTTGAGGATGATTCAATTGAGCGTGGTACAAATGTTTTGTCGCTTCTCAATCGTATTCGCAACGAACGCCCGGTAGATGATTCCGTAGATGACCCACAAGAAGACCAAGAAGAGGAGTAACAGCTACCTCCAAAGTAGGGGATCAATACAGAGCTTCTTTCTGATAATTTTTCCCCCTGCTTCCCTAAAGTTCATCATCATAGTTTTGTCGCTTGATATTGGTTCTCTTAATAAATGTTATATAAATTTATAATAGTTAATCTTTTCAGGGTGCCTGCTGTTTTGAAGCGCTCAAATCTAGGAACGTTATATTTTTAGCCCAATAATTTATGTAATTGCACTGCCTTAATGGCATTTTATGCTTGTCATTATTTGGTATACTAGCTTTGAAAAGCTTGGCAATCGCCTTTTTGTTACAGATAAAAATCTGTAAGCAGATACTCAGTAAATTCTTAACCTAATTTAATACTTGTTTAAGAAACCCTTAAGACAAGATAAATGGCAAGAGCAAATGAGGTATGTTAGCACTTAGGCTTTGAGCTAGTTTATACCTTTCACCTAGGCAGGTAATTTGTGTGTATCTTATCTAGAAGAACAGTTTTGATTGTACGCCACCGCCACATATCTCATCGATAGCGGGCGACCAAATCTGCCCTTCAGTTCTGACTTTTGCGCTGTTTCTCCACTTAATCAAAACACTCTCTTTTGCCTTGGAGTGCTGAAGCGATGCCTTGTCGGCGCCGCAAAGTAATATGTGTCGAAAAGCATAGCTCTACACTGAGACCGGAAGATAGTAGGTGGTAAATATGTCAGGAGATATTGATTTTTTTCACATTTCTTTAGATAATTTGAAGGTGTGTAGCGCCAGAATGAAAATAGTTCCGTATACCAAACTACAAAACACAAGCCATAAGTAAATTTTTTTTGCTGCGTTAGTTTTAGTACAATTTCGGGAACACTAGTTAAGTGTAATTCGTGAGTAAAAAATATGAGTGTCAATACGGTGCCTTCTATCAGTTACTATTCTCTAGGCGTGATTCAAGACGAAGCACGTCGGCTGGTGCAGAAAGGGGTTGTAAGCAGACAGCAGCCCATTTATACCTTGTGCCAGTACATTCCCGCTAGAGAATGGGTTTGTATTGAGTCTGAATTAGAAAAATGCGACTTTTTGCTGCGAGACCGCATTGCCGACTTAATTGGTCGTGAGGAATGGGAAAACGACTAATTAGTCCAAACGTTCGGTTTTTGGGTTGGGCTTAAGATTAAGTCACCATAGATTTGACAACCAAGGTGGGTTGCACAGACTGCTAGTCTGAAAAATCTCTGCTTACAATCACTTACTCCCAATCCGACAATTAATTATTCCCTGTTAACTCAAGTCTTGGCTAAAAACTTTAAAGCTTCCAAATTAGTAAAACTTACATAATACGGATTTATTACACCCGTGAGTCCCTATTCATCCCTGTTATGGTGGGGATATATCAAAATGATTTTTTGCGCTTAATTGCGTCGGTGTCATTAGAGAAGGAACTATAAAAATTCATTGCTTGAGTCTTTTTCAATTCCCGGAGCAGTGCTGGCAGCAACACTTGCTCCTTTTTTATTTTGATAAGGCTCTAAAATTGTTCTAAGTACTGATTAACATCCTCTATAATTCGAGTGAGTTCAGCTTCTGTAGTTAGTTTAATGGTGGCATCGCGCACGGTAATTAGAACTTTAGCAGCAAAAGGTGTTGCCCAGATATTTGGGTTACAAAAAATTTCCAGAAAAACTTCTCCTGTGTATCTATACTCTACAGGACGTTGAGGACTTGGTTTGGCGCCTCCACCACTTTTTGCCGTCGAAACAGCTTTGAGACTTATTATCAATTGGTCGAGTGCAGCTTTCAAGTCGTGTGCAGCAGACTCAGAAAAGCTAAAAGATATAGAACCTTCGCCCAAGTTTAATGTTAAGTGGGTACTAGACATAGTTTTATTATCGTCACTTATTGACAATTGTTTACACAAAGAAACGGGGTTTCTATGCAAAATCTCGTTTTCATTACTATATCAACAAAGAAACCCGGAATATACCTAAGATTTATTCCTGATGATATAAAAATCATGAAAATTATTTAAAACCTCATAGATATTAATGCAATAAGTAATCAATTAGTTTGAAGAACACGTAAGATGAGTCACTTATTAAATTAAGTCTATGTTGAGATAATAATTTGATAAATACTTGCAACAAACTCAAGTATAATATAGCGGCTAAAGAAATATCTAAGCTTTAGTGAGTAAGGGTTTGCAACATTTATTTTGTGCTATTTGTTCTACAGTATAAATAGAGGTATGGATGTAAAATATACTGTATGAATTATGATAATCGTGGTGTTGTTAGAAGAGTTTTACTCATCACACTGCTGCTGAATATTTTTGTGATGGTGCTAAAAGGTTTTGTTGGAACTTTGACTGGTTCCCTGAGCTTGCTTGCCGATGCGCTGCACAGTGTCACCGATAGTGCCAATAATGTACTAGGATTGATTACTAGTCGCTTTTCTTCTCCCTATCCTGACCGTGAACATCCTTACGGACATCAGAAATTTGAAGCTGTGGGAGCATTGGGAATTGCTGCTTTTTTGGGAATTGCCTGTTTTGAAATAATTCAAGGCGCCGTCGAAAAAATAATCAACGGTGGTAAACCAGTAAAAATCACTCCCTCAGAACTATGGATATTACTACTGGTATTAGGTGTAAACATTTTTGTAGCATTTTATGAGCGTCGCGTAGGTAGGCGGGTAAAAAGTAACATTTTAATTGCTGACGCAACCCATACAATGAGCGATATTTGGGTAACGATAACAGTTATCGCAGGATTGATTGGTGTGTGGTTAGGATATCAATGGTTAGATATAGTCTTATCCTTCCCTGTGGCACTACTAGTATTTTGGAGTGGATGGACAGTATTAAAAGAAAATTTACCGTGGCTCGTAGATGAAATGGCAGTTGCTCCCGAAGTCATTCACTCGCTCGCACTTTCAGTCCCTGGAGTTGTCAACTGCCATGATATTGCCTCACGTGGAGTTATTGGGCGCCAAGTATTTATAGAAATGCATTTAATAGTAGATGCTCCTGACGTAGAAACATCTCACCGCATCACCGAAGAAGTCGAAAACCTTCTAAAAGAGAGATTTTCCCCTGCCAGAGTTATGATACATGTAGAACCACCCAGCTATCTATCCAATCAAATTAGTTACTAGAAATCTTTCGGCAATAGTATTCACAATCTCTTTAAAACTGTAAGACATTGAATATGTTATTAATGTTTCGTGGCACATAATATTGTTTGTCGAAACCGATTGATTAATTTGCCAAATAATGTATATATTTACACTATGGCTTGGTAAACATGACGACTGAGCTAACTGTTCTGATTATTGATGATTCTCCCACTGAACGCGAGCTTTATCGCCATTTTTTACAGCAAGATGCCAAATATAACTATACAATTATTGAAGCTTCCACTGGCAAAAGCGGTCTTGAATCATGGCGCCGATTTCAACCGGATGTAATTTTATTCGACTTTTTGCTTCCTGATATCGATGGGTTAGAGCTAATTGACGAATTAAAAAAGCAAATCGACCTTCAACCGCGTACCTGGCTGCCTGCTGCGATAATGATAACCGGGCAGGGCAACGAAGCAGTTGCAGTCCAAGCAATGAAAAGCGGTGTACAAGATTATTTAGTAAAGCGAGAAACCACACCCGAAATTTTACGCTCAACATTACACTCAGCAGTCGAAAATGTACGTTTACGCCGAAAATTGCAGCAAAGTGAGGAACGCTTCCGTACTTCAATCGAAAATTCACTCGACTGCTTCGGCTTTTATTCGGCAGTTCCTAACAACGAAGGTAATATAATTGATTTTCGGTTTGAATATGTCAATGCTGCCGCTTGTGAAGCGAATATGTTGAGCAACTCAGAGCAGCTAGGTAAGTTACTGTGCGAATTATTCCCTGCAACACGCACCACTGGTTTATTCGATGAGTATTGCCGCATTGTTGAAACTGGTCAACCATTAATAAAGGAATCACTCGTATATACCGATGTATTTGGCAAACAGTTGTCAACGCGCGTGTTCGATATTCAGGTTTCCAAAATGGGAGATGGAATTGTTGCATCATGGCGTGATGTTACAGCCAAAAAGCAAGCTGAGGAATTTATCGAGCGCATCGCCACAGCTACACCAGGTTTACTATACGTTTATGACTTAGTTGAGCAACGTAACGTCTATGTAAATCGTCAAATTGGCAAAGTTTTAGGTTATACGATATCCGAAATTGAAGCAATGGGCGCCCAGTTATTTGGTTTACTTATGCATCCAGAGGATTTACAACGATTGCCTCAAATGCTTGAGCGTTTTAATACACTTCAGGATACCGATAGTGTTGAAACTGAGTATAGGATGCGACATAAAAATGGGGAATGGAGATGGCTATTAAGTAAAGAAGTTATTTTTAAGCGTAATTTTGATAATTCACCCCGTCAAATTGTTGGGACTGCGCTCGATATTACAGAACAGAAACGAACTGAGGAATTACTCCGTAAAAGTAACGAGCGGTTCCAACTGGCAGCGCGCGCTGTTAATAGCTTGATTTATGATTGGGATACTGAAGCAAACACCATACAACGTAGTGATGGAATAACGCGCATTTTTGGTTATAATAATGCGGAAGTTGAGCCAACAGTTGAATGGTGGTATGAATTAATTCATCCTGATGATATTAATGATTTGAAAAGCGCTCTTGATGCTATAATCGCCGAGCAAGATTGTTATAGTTTGTCCTACCGAGTACGTTCTAAAGATGGAAACTATCGGTATGTAGAAGATAAAGGTAAGATAATTCGTAATTCTGAAGGAGATGTCGCAAGAGTAGTTGGTAATGCTACAGATATTACTGTTGCAAAACAAACAGAAACTGCATTGCGTGACAGTGAAGCTAAGTTTCGGCGTATTGTTGACTCAAATTTTGTAGGTGTTTATTTTGGTGATGCCAGTGGTCGCATTTACGAAGCAAACAGTGCTTTTTTAGAAATGTTTGGCTACACAGGCGCCGATATTGAGACAGGGGTTTTGCGTTGGGATACAATGACCCCATCAGAATTTCAAGAACTCGATGCTGAAAAAGTTCAAGAACTACAATTAAATGGATTTTGTACTCCATTTGAAAAAGAGTATTTTCACAAAGACGGTACGCGCGTACCCATCTTACTTGGTATTGCCCAAATGGAAGGTAGAGAAGATGGTTACAGTGCTTGTTTCATCATAAATTTAACTCAGCTTAAACAAATAGAAGCGGCACTACGCCAGAGCGAAGAACGTTACAAGCATTTATTAGAACTCGAAGAAAAAGCACGACAGTCAGCAGAAACAGCAAACCGTGCCAAAGATGAATTTGTCGCGATGGTATCACACGATTTGCGTTCTCCTCTAAATGCAATATTAGGTTGGGCAAAGTTACTTCAAACGCGCAAATTTGACGAAGCTGCAACTCAAAAAGCACTTCAAACAATTGAACGCAATGCCAGGTCACAAGCTAAACTTCTTGAAGATTTGCTCGATATGTCGCGTATCCTCAGAAGTAAGCTGCAATTAGAACTTTTGCCAGTTAACCTTTATACTGTTGTCACAGCGGCTATCGAAACAGCTTATCCAGGTGCCAACGCTAAAAATATTCGCTTTGTAACAGTACTTGATAACTCAATACCTCCTATCTCTGGGGATATTTATCGCTTGCAACAGGTAATGGGAAATTTACTCTCCAACGCGGTAAAATTTACCGACGCAGGTGGGCGTATCGAAGTATATTTATCAATTACACACACCTGGCAAGGAAGTCAAGATTTTAATTACATTCAAATAGACGTTAAAGATACAGGTATAGGTATCAAGCCAAAGTTTTTACCCCAAGTATTTGAACGTTATCAACAAGATAATTCTAGTGGCAGACGCCAGGGTTTAGGTTTAGGGCTAGCAATTGCAAGTCATATCATTGAATTACATGGTGGTACAATTACTGCCACAAGTCTAGGTGAAGGACAGGGAAGTACTTTTACAATTCGATTCCCTATATCTACATAAACTATATTTCGATAAAACTGTGTATTTTGTAACAATTCCCTTCTCAGCTAAATCACGCAAACTAAAAAGTACACAATATTTTATTCAGTAATAATTCCGAAGCAAAAAGCTACTAAATTTTTTTATAATTCAATAAATCTCACGATTTACACACACTATTACAAGTCCAAATACTTGATTAAAGAACTTATCAAGTATTTGAACTTTTCACTGTCTATATATAGACGAAATATTAGAAATTAAAAGGCGCCTATTCCCACTCTATAGTTCCAGGTGGTTTCGAGGTAATGTCATAGACAACGCGGTTAACACCTTTAACTTCGTTAACTATACGGTTAGAAATTACTTCCAAAACGTCATAAGGTACGCGGGCCCAATCTGCTGTCATTCCATCTTCGCTAGTAACAATTCGCAGAACAATCGGGTACGCATAAGTACGTTGGTCGCCCATGACACCAACACTTTTTATTGGTAGTAATACTGCAAAAGCTTGCCAGCAGTCATGATACAAACCATTTTGGTTAATTTCTTGCCGTACAATTAAGTCAGCATCGCGTAATATATTCAACCTCTCAGCAGTGACTTCGCCTAAAATACGAATTGCCAAACCGGGTCCTGGAAAAGGATGACGTTGAACTATTTCTTCTGGTAAACCAATTGAACGTCCGACTTTGCGTACTTCGTCTTTAAAAAGCTTACGAAGCGGTTCAATCAGTTTAAATCGTAGGTCTTTGGGCAACCCACCAACGTTATGATGACTCTTAATTTTTACTGCTACCCGTTCACCTGTTTGTGGGTCTACGTTAGTATCAGCAGATTCGATAACATCAGGATATAGCGTTCCTTGTGCTAAATAATCGAATGGCCCTAAACGTCTTGATTCTTCCTCGAACACTCTAATGAACTCGTGTCCGATAATACGCCGTTTTTCTTCTGGGTCAGTAATACCATTAAGCGCAGTCAAGAAGCGTTCCCGTGCGTTGACATACTCTACAGGTATATGAAACTCATCTTTGAACAATTTTACTAATCGTTCTGGCTCCAACTTCCGCATAAAGCCTTGGTCAATAAACATACATGTAAGCTGTTCACCAATAGCTTTATAGAGCAAAAATGCGAGTGTTGAAGAGTCAACTCCTCCAGACAAAGCAAGTAGAACTCGTTTATTGCCAACACGCGCACGAATTTCGCGCACTGCTTCTTCTACAAATGCGTCGGTCGTCCAAGTTGGTTCGCACTCACAAATGTCGTAAACGAAATTACGAATTAATGCTCCTCCACCATGCGAGTGAACGACTTCTGGATGAAATTGTACTCCGTAAAGTTTATGAGCATGATTAGCTATGGCAGCGCAGGGTGTGTTATCGGTATGTGCCAATAACTCAAAACCAGATGGCATGGTGGTTACAGAGTCACCGTGACTCATCCACATTGTCGTACCAGTTTCAACGTTTGCGAGTAGGTCTGTTGCGTCATCTACATACAATGAGGCTTTTCCATATTCACCTCTAGTCGCACGCGATACTTCTCCCCCCAACTGCTGCACCATTAACTGCATACCGTAGCAAACACCCATAATGGGTATGCCTAGGTTCCAAATTTCTGGGTCACAATGTGGGGCGCCTGTATCATAAACTGAACTTGGACCACCCGAAAGAATAATTCCTTTGGGATTTAGTTGACGAATTTGCTCTGCTGTGGTGCGATAGGAAAGGACTTCGGAATATACTTGAGTCTCGCGAACTCGACGAGCTATCAGTTCAGAGTACTGAGAGCCAAAGTCGAGGATAACTATGATTTGGCGAGTAATAAGTCTCAAAGACTGCTTTTCTTGAGACACTTGTTCTGTTAGTAGAGTCACCGCTGTATTCATGATGAATGGTAGTGTAAATGTTATGCGAAGGATGAGTGGGGAAGGCGCCACAGTAAGTAAAACGGACAAATATGTCGGATAATCGACACGTAATACGAAACTCTCACAGACGCTTAAATCAAACTACGTCTGCCTCGTGACTATAATTGGGAATGGCGTTAAAAACAAAAATCTACCCTAGAGTGGATACGATAAATCACTATTTATTCTGATATTTACGATTATTCATATTAAGTTAACACAATTTTGCGATTGGGTAACAAAGAGTTCGACTTTTTACAATATCTTGATGCGGACGCTTTTGTTACATTGTAAATTTAATTGCTTTGCCTGTACTGAGATAACTATAAAGCTTTTTGAATCGCTCACTGCACTAATTACACACCAACATCTGACAAACGAGTTTGCATAATTTCCCAAGATAAATTTTGCTCGATATAACGAGGAGCTTCGGGATTATAAGGGCTAGCTACTATATCGATACTTAGTATATTAGCATCATCTGGTAAAACTGGTACATCGGGGTCAGAAGGTGTTCCACGCACCAACGAACTAGAAAATCCTTTAAAAACAGTAATCTCGTCTTCTTCTCCATCTACTAGCGCAGTTACGACTAAAACTTGAAAAGGACGTTTAATCGTATAACTTTCCAGTCTTTTTTCAACTGAGTTCATAATAATTATTTGCATGACCTGGGTTTTAACCCAGGTTTCATTTTATTGTTCGGTTGCTGACCGTCCTTGCTTGCCAAGTCTGACAATTACGAAATAACTTAGGTAAATAACATAAATTATCAAACCCAAAATACCAAGTATTCCTAAAAACGGTACTTTTGTATTGCCGTGGAAAATATCTTTAAATGTTAAAGGCGCCTCTAACCACAGTTGACAAGTACTAGTCTTGATAGCGGTATCAGAAAACCCACAACCTAATGCAGGAGTTAATGCGATAACACCTAGAATACAATAAAAGGTGGTTGCCCATCGCCATGAGGTAAAAATCAGCTTTAAAGCGCCAGACTGATATTCAATTTCATCATTCAAGTCTACCCAAAACCATAACGAAATTGGAACCAGAATCCGCGCAAGTAACCCAGAAAGAAAAGCAACCGGATACTGAGCAATCATTAAATAAAGCGTAATAGCTAACAAACTAGCCACTCGCCAGTAAATCATCAACAAATGCTGTATTGGTTGAGCTTTTTGAACAAACGCCCAAATCAGCAAGATTAAAGGAATAACTACAGTAAATAATATAGCTAATCGATAATCAAGCCAAACTAGTCCACGATACCAAGCTTCATTTCCCATAATTAATCAATTTTAAATTAAAGAAACCCAAGAAACCCGGTTTCTAAACGTGTAACAAATGACACATGATAGCATTAATAAATAAAAAGACAAGCAAAGTTAAGATTTAGGAATACTTCTCTTACACTAGTGGGTGCAAGTAATTACCCAAAAATCTTAGTTGCTTGCCTGACTTGAGACGCGCTCTAACTGCGTTATTCTTCGTATACTCTACACTCAGCAGCTTCTGGGTTAGCGTCGCAGTATTGTTCTAAAGAGTTTTTTGGTTTTTCTTGGCGTTGGTGTGAAGCTTCAGCTTGAAGTTCTTCAACAGCGTCCCAAGCAGCAGCGCACTCAGACGACTCACCACCAGTGGCGTCACAAACAGCGCGAGCTTGTTCGAGTTCTTGTTGGATTCTTTCTTGGATACTCATTGTATTACCTTAAATGATTGTCAAACAGATTATTTCTGATTGTACCAGTATGGTTTTGATGGAAGAAACACATTCTAGGTTGATGTAAACACCATTTTAGCGAGTAGACGCTACGTCTGGGTATATATTCCTATACTTTACATCTCAATACTATCAATACACGATAACTCGTACCAATTCTGGATATCCTTATTGATTTTTTAAGATTCGGGTAAATAATTTTTGCTGTAAACCCGAATATACAATTACGGTTAGTCTAAGATTAGGTATAACACCACGCTAATCCTTGCCCCACACAAACTCATGGTACGAATGCAATGGGCGAATGCCCTATCAACCCGTCCTTCATTAGAAGCTGCTGTTAACGAAGTAGTTGAGAAAGCCACTTCGCAGTTAACGCACGAACCTCATTTAGGGCTGGTATTTATATCCAGTGCATTTACAAGCGAGTATTCAAGGTTATTACCGTTATTGGCTCTAAAGCTTTCTGTACCTGTGTTAGTTGGTTGTAGTGGTGGTGGCATAGTTGGTACAAATGCTCAAAATCAAACACAGGAACTCGAAGCGGAACCTGCGCTCGCGTTGACTTTAGCCTACTTACCAGATGTTAATGTCCAGGCATTTCATATTACCCTAGATGAATTACCCGATTTAGATAGTTCGCCGGATGCTTGGGTTGATTTTATTGGTGTACCCGCAAACCCAGTGCCAAAATTTATTTTGTTTTCCGGAACATTCTCAACGGGTGTTAATGATTTACTGCAAGGAATTGATTTTGCTTATCCTGGTTCAGTGACATTAGGTGGTCAAGCGAGTGGTAGTGGTGGGTTTGGCAGCCGAGTTGCTTTGTTTTACAACGGCAAAATGCACCGTGATGGTTTGGTAGGGGTAGCTTTGAGTGGTAATATTGTTGTGGATACAATAGTCGCCCAAGGATGCCGACCGATTGGTGAACCGCTACAAGTAACCAGAGGTGACCGCAATATTATCCTTGAACTCAACGACAAAGTTCCCCTCGCAGTATTGCGTGACTTAGTTGCTGACCTTAGCGAAGAAGAAAAGATGCTAGCGCAGAACTGGTTATTTGTGGGGGTCGCAATGGACGAATTTAAACAAAATTTACAGCAAGGCGACTTTTTGATACGTAGCATTCTTGGCGTAGACCCCTCAGCAGGCGCCATCGCTATAGGTGATGTAGTGCGTCCAGGACAGCGCTTACAATTTCATATTCGTGACGCCCAAACGAGTGCTGAAGACCTAGAATTATTTCTACAAAGTTATCAAAAAGACCATTTTGGACAAGAAACTCCTGTAGGTGCCTTAATGTTTTCTTGTTTAGGAAGAGGTGAAGGACTATACGGTCAACCTAACTTTGACTCGCACTTATTCCAACGCTACCTCCACAACATACCTTTAAGCGGATTTTTCTGCGGTGGCGAAATTGGTCCTGTCCAAGGCAGAACATTTCTCCACGCTTTCACATCCGTCTTTGGCATCTGTCGCCAATTGTAAAGACGCGATATATCCTACCCTTCGGGAAAAGCTCCGCTTTACGGGGAAACCTCCGGTTTGCGCGTCTCTACAACAATAATGAAATATTATTATCAATCAACGCGGGATGACCATTTTGTGTTATAGCAGCAAATAGCTGAAAATAACTACTAACCTCTTTTGGAAATTGCGGATAATCAAACACAGCATCACCGTCAGCGATCGACGCCCAAAAATCGCGTAAAGTCGGCGCCAACTCTTCAGCTTTGCTTACAGGTAAACTTAAAGGTGGCAACGTTAACAACTTAACGACAAAGGAAAAACTACGGTCGCCCATCCAAGTGCGCGAATAAGATTGTAAATTAGGAAATTCAGGTACAGACTCAACGCGATACGATAAAACCTGCAACCGACTATTTCCAACTTCGTCCCGTCTATACTCAAATATTCTATAAGGATGTGGATAACTTACCAATGAACCAGTAGTGATATCATATACTCCGTTTGACTCGGCAATATCTTGAACATGTAAATGCCCAGTAAACACAAGCTTAACTTGATAACGCTGTAACACTTGTAATAACTCGCTTGCATTCTCCAGCATATAGCGATTAGCCATTGGGTGGCGCGCTTGATTAGGTAAATGTTCCACCACATTATGATGTATCATTACTAACACAAGTTCATCTTTAGCATCAGCCAACACTTTGTCCAACCACTGTAATTGTTGCGGAACTAGGCGCCCAATCAGATTTCCTTGTTCATTAAAAGCATTAGAATTAAGAGCAACCAACCGCACACCTGGTAAAATCAAACGAGTATAATATAGTTCGTCGTTCTCGTAACCAAACTTACGGTAATACTTGGGAAAATCCTTAAAAGCAATCGATTGACTATTTGCTTCCAAAACAGGAACGTCATGATTACCAGGAATTACATAGGCAGGAAAAGGTAACTTAGCCAAACGTTGCTGCAACCAGTTATGATTATCAGGTTCGCCATGTTGAGTTAAATCACCAGGCAACAAAATAAAATCTAAATCGATTTGCATCAAATGTTCAAGTACACTTTCAAAAGCGGGAATACTCACCTCAACCAAATGAAACCGACTAGGGTGATCCCAAATAGTATGAGGAAGTGCGATATGCAAATCGCTAACTACAGCAAAACGAAAGTTCGGAATCATTGAACTAATGGTAATTTTAAAGTAATAGTGTAAAAAAAGCCAAAAAAACAATCATTATAAAAAAGTATAACGTTTAACAATATGGCTCGCGTCAGAGTTCGGCAGCACGTCAATCCGCTATCATACAAGTACCTAGCACCAACAAACCCAATTCAATGGGAACAAATCTACACCAAACTTAATCAACCTTTACATTTAGATATAGGTTGTGCGCGTGGAAGATTTATATTACAAATGGCGCCACTTCAACCAGACTGGAATTTTTTAGGTTTAGAAATTCGCAAACCATTAGTAGAAGATGCGAACATCACACGCTCAGAATTAAACTTAACCAACGTACATTATTTATTTTGCAACGCCAATAATTCACTCAAACCGTTATTATCCACACTACCTCCAGGCATATTACAACGAGTCTCAATTCAATTTCCTGACCCCTGGTTTAAAAATCGTCATGCCAAAAGACGTGTAGTTCAACCTGAACTAGTCACAGAATTAGCCGAATTTATGGCGCCATCCGGTATTGTATTTTTACAATCAGATATTGAATTTGTCGCCGAAGAAATGCGCGCACGGTTTCTCGAAAATCCAGCATTTAAAATTCAAGGCACCGGAGAATGGCTCGCAGAAAATCCATTACCTGTACCTACTGAAAGGGAAATTTCGACACAAAGCAAAGGTGAACCTGTTTATCGGGTTGTGTTTGAGAAAATTTAAATCCCCCATAACCCCCCTTAATAAGGGGGGAACAAGAGTAAGATTTAAGGCCTCTTAATAAAAAATAAAATTAAGAATTAAAGCCCCCCTTATTAAGGGGGGTTGGGGGGATTAAAATTGAATAGCCTTTCCTTTGCTGCCCGACGCACAACACGGTTAGCATCACCAGCTAAAATTTCCAATATTTCCTGTGAACTTTTGTGATTTTGCGTAATAGTATAGCGTTCGATCCAAGAAAGCAAACGTAGCTTTTTCTTCAGTAACTCTATCGGCGCCGCTGGATGTTCCAAAATAAAATTAGAAAATCAGGATTTTCCAGCGTTAGTAAAGGAAAAACAGGATTATTAAAAAACTCACCTGGAAATTCATCAGCTAATGCAAACAATATCTTAGATGGGGTATTTGGATTACTTGCTACAGCTTGACGTAGTTCTACATCCCCATACAACGCTATCAGTTCAAGTAAAAAAGGCTCCGTCGAAGGGTCTTGTGCAATAGTAGGTGTAAATTCAACACTCAAAGCTGCCAATTTATCCATATTTTTCAGATGCTACTAGTATAACTATACTGAGAGTTGAACTAATATGGCATTTGAAGGCGCCTCTCCTAAGTTAATTCATCATGTACGTTTAGTTGGAGAAGCTGCTGATTTATTACTGAATAAAATTGAACAAATTGGTATTAAAGTAGATGCAAATTTTGTGCGCTTAGGCGTTGCTTTACATGATGCAGGTAAAATTATTTATACAGAGGAGTTAACGAATAAAGGTTATCAACAGATTTTGAAATGATTGCATCAAGTGGAGAAGAAAGATTAGCTACAAGTTAAATAACATCTTGTGGAGTGGGCATCCTTGCCCGCCTCTTAGTAAATAATATTGAACAACAGGCAATAATGCCTGTTCCACAAGATTAATCACTCAGGAACTAGAGGCAAAACTACAGTAAAAGTAGTACCTATGTCTACCTGACTTGAAACTGATATTTGACCACCATGAGCATCAACGCATTTCTTTACTATTGATAATCCTAACCCTGTACCTGGTATGGCGCCAACATTTTCTGCGCGGTGGAAAGGATGAAAAAGTTTAGGCAAATCTTCGTGTGGTATACCAATACCAGAGTCTTGGATTTTAAAAGTTACCTGATTACTATCGCTAAATAACTCAAAACGAATATCTCCACCTTCCTGCGAATACTTAATCGCGTTATTAAGTAAATTACCTAAAATGTGTCTTAGCAAAGTTTCATCCCATAACCCGGTATTGTAGGCACCACTACTTTTATATATAACATTAAGGTGTTTTTCACTGATTGTTAGATGTGCTTCGTCTATAAGTTGACGGCAAAATTTCTCTAAGTTAATTTCATCTAACTCACAATGAACCTTTCCTGCATCAGCTTTACCAATAAATGACGCTTCGTCTAATAGCTGCGCCATATTTTTAATGGCAGAACGTATTAGCTGAAAGTGTAAGTGCTTTTTTTCTGGTGATAATCTAGCTTCGTTGTTCTGTAATAATCCTGCGGCAAGTAAGATTGTATTAAGTGGATTGCGAATGTCATGAGATAGCATTGAGACGAATTCGCTTTTGAACTCGTTGATTTCTTGTTTTTTAATTAATTCCGCAGTATATTCTTCTACACGCATTTCTAACGTGTGGTTAACTGTACGTAAATTTTCTAATGCATGTTTCCGCTCGATAGCATACCTCAAAGAACGTAACAACATGGCGCCGTTGATTTGACGCTTAACTAAATAATCTTGGGCGCCTTGTCGCACCGCTTCTAAAGCTAATTCTTCATCGTTAGTATTAGTTAACACAACAATTGGTAAACTTGGAGCCAAATTAATCAAAGGTGGGAGCGAAGCGAGTCCATGACTATCGGGAAGCGTTAAATCGAGTAAAACTACATCAAATGGACATTTAATATCAGTCATTTGACATTGACTTAACTCGCGTAGCCCATCTCCCAAACGTTTTACATGTAATAACGAAAACTCCAAAGATTTATGTGTGGCGCCAGTCAGCAACTCTTGTAACAACCTAGCTTCAGCCAAGTTGTCTTCAATTAACAAGATTTTGACCAAGCTTTCAACCATAAGAAAGAAAGAACTCCGTAGAGACGCCATGAACATAGCGTCTCTACATTTATGTGCCTTGTATTT
The DNA here is from genome assembly GCF_001904745.1 of Calothrix sp. HK-06. Lineage (GTDB taxonomy): Bacteria > Cyanobacteriota > Cyanobacteriia > Cyanobacteriales > Nostocaceae > Dulcicalothrix. The sequence goes on along the minus strand of NZ_MRCD01000039.1, from coordinate 8,806 downwards.
TTTTATTCAATGGGCAAAGTCACCACAGACAGCCAAAAATCCTCAATTATTTTGACAATTTGAAAAAGTTGGCTAAGATTGCGAGATTTAGTAATGTAGCAATTTACGTGTAAATCGTAGCTGTGATAAATATCCTCCTCATTACTAGATGTCGTCAGCACTATCACAGGTATACGACGTAATTTGGGGTCAGTCTTAATCTCCGCTAGTACCTCACGCCCATCTTTTCTAGGCAAATTCAAGTCAAGCAATATTAAATCTGGACGTAGTGCATCTTTATACTCACCTTCTTGATTTAAATACGCCATCGCATCGACGCCATCACGAGCAATGATGACTTGGTGAGGAAGTACGCTGTTTTTCAATACTTCTTGGATAAGACGAATATCAGCTTTATTGTCCTCGACCAAAAATATTGTTTTGGACTTTACGTCCTCTTCGCTCACTACGCTGTCCTCCAACCGGAAGTGTAAAGTAAAAAGTGGCGCCTTCTCCGAGTTTAGACTCAACCCAAATCCGTCCTCGGTGACATTCTATGATTTTTTTGCAAATTGCTAGTCCCATTCCCGTACCTGGATATTCATCGCGCGTATGCAGACGCTGAAAAATTACAAAGATACGTTCGCTGAATTTCGGGTCAATCCCAATACCGTTATCATACACCGAGAATAACCACTCGTCTTCGAGTCGAGTTGTACCAATGTGAATTTTGGGTGTTTTATCACTGTGGAATTTAATGGCATTACCAACCAAATTCTGGAACAACTGCATTAACTGGGTGCGGTCTGCCATAACCGTCGGCAAATCATCATGCGTAATTATTGCCTTGGTTTCTGCTGTGCGCTGACGTAAATGTGTTAACGCACGTTCTAATGATGTATTTGCATCAGTTAGTTCAAATTCAACTGCTTGTACATCAACTTTAGAATATGCCAATACATCATCGATTAAGGTTTGCATCAAGCTAACACCTTCGACGGCATAATTTATAAACTCAGTTGCATCCTCATCAAGTTCATTACTATAGCGCATCTCTAACAACTGCACATAATTTGCCACTTGATTTAACGGTTCTTGCAAATCGTGCGAAGCTACATAAGCAAACTTTTTCAACTCAGCATTAGATAGTTCCAAGTCACGCGCAAGTAGAGCTAACTCATCAGCTTGGCGCAATACAATATTAACAATACCTTTGCGTAATTCTAACGCTGCTTTTACCTCAACCAACTGCCAAGGTAACGAAGTCAACCGTACCGTTTGTTTCCACAATTCAAACGATTTACGTGGACGTAAATCTCCTTCTGCTTGATTATATTCAAACGCATTATTTGGGTCACCACCCCAATTTACAGTTTGTATAACTTCTGGACGGAACCACAGCACATAATTACGTTTAGAAATAGGAATTGCTAGTAAACCACTGGCAACGTTTTTATATTTTTCTGCATCTGGATAATGCTGTGGTAAAGAATTGGTATAAAATACATCTTCATTTACGTTCGCTTGTAGCCATTGAACAAGATAATTTAAATCTTCTTCTTTGGGAGTTTCACCAATTAACGTGTATTTTCCGCCAAAATAAACTGCTGCACCCTGTGCATTAGCTAAATCTAGTAAATTTTGTTGATGCTGTACCAGACCATCAACAAAATTTTCTGATTGCGACATATATTCAACCAATTTTGATTGAATATTCGTCAGCTTCATTCGATAATCATAATCTTGAGTTTCTTCGTGCGCTGATATTTCCGAAAATATGACCCTTCCCAAAAACTCGCAAGCTTTACGCAATTCGTAAGAAACATATTTTGGTGTTTGATGGTGACATGCAATAAGTCCCCACAACTGACCGTCTTTTATCAAAGAAATTGTCATTGAGGCGCCGACACCCATATTATGTAAATATTCGATGTGACACTTTGAAGCACCTCTCAATACCGAATTAGTTAAATTTGCCGGAGATTCAGTAATTGGATTTATTGCAGGTACGACATCAACAGGTTCAGCGTGAGTATCAGGTATCAACCGAATCCAATTTGATGCAAATAATTTACGTGCGGGTTTAGGAATATCCGACTCAGGATAATGTAATCCTAGATATGGCTCCAAATGACTAAGCTTTTCTTCCCCAATGACAGAACCATGTCCATCATGGTCAAACTTATATAGCATTACCCTGTCAAACCCAGTAATTTTTCTAACTTCCTGCACAATAATTTGGCAAAAATCGCGAAGATTAGTAGTAGACTCAAGCCTATTAATGGAAGTACGCGCTAAATGATAAAAGCTTAAGAACGGAATATTTTCGTGTGCAAAAGTCGGTTCTAACTCTAAAACCAACAAACCTTCCGACGTGCGATGAAAAACGGCATCAAACACAGCATAATCATCACCTCTTTTCCGCACCCAAATCTTAGTCGGATTTAGATAATCAAGAGTTTCCGCTGTCAACCCAGTTTGAATTTGCTCAACCTGGAAAGGGTCGAGTAGATCAAAAAGCGTTCCCTCTAACAAATCTGACTCAGTTACGCCAAAGTGAGTATACACATTACTACTCACTTGCAATATGCTTAATTCAGGCTCTTTTAAAACAATCAGCACACCATGCGGCTGAATTTTAGTATTGAGATGAATTGGCGCCTCTCTTAATTGCGTCAAATTAACGTTTTGTAAACTTGTATCATTAATCATCATAGTCCCCTCTATTACTTACAAGAGATAGTTGTATAAAATATCTAACGCTTAACCTGGACACTGACTAACCTCAAGTCGTTCAGATGCAAGATATACATTAATGTTATTTTTATTTTCTAGCTTTCAGATTTTAACAACAAGTAAATTCACTGATGAATAATAAATGTAAAAGAAGCTAATGTAGCTAATATCACTTTTGTTAAGTATTAAGTATATATATGTAGAAAAGATAAGAATTGAGAAAAAATCAGGTTGTATCCGTTACAAAGCAACGCAGAGAAGTGTTTTAGAGAAAAATTACGATTTTTTTGCTTTCTTCAGTATTTTTCCCGATGTTGCACAGCTTGAAGGTCAATTAAAAAGGATTAAATACAAAGAAACCGGGTTTCTAACATTTTTTAACTTTTTCATAATATATTTACAACAGAGAGCTTTTATGAACATTCTTCTCATGGGTTACTACGGATATAGAAACGTTGGCGACGATTTGTTTGTAAAGCAATTAATTAATTATTTTACTGAAAAGAAGCAAGTTAAAAATATTTTTATAATCTGTGAAGAAAATTACTACCAAACTGACAGTCATAAAGTTTCTTTTTTTCTCAGTAGCAAGTTGTCAAAAATTAAAAAACTATTGTTAATTTTAAAAAGTGATTGTCTAATTTGGGGTGGTGGGACTTTAAATATAAACGGCAAACCAGACAATTTATTAAGAATGCAAAATATAGTAAAAATGACTGGTAAACGTTTCTGTTTTTTAGGAGTTGGTTTAGAAGCTATAGAGTCAGGGCAAGCAGGAACTAGTGCAAAAATTTTTCAAAATGCAAATTTGTTGTACCTGAGAGACAATAACTCCTATGAATTAGCTAGGCAAGAGCTAAAACCTGTTAATACTTATTGTCTTGGTGGCGATTTAGCATTTTTAGATGTAAATTTATACGAACCTTTTGTCAAAAAAGAGAATAAGTCAAAACAGATTAAAAATATATCATTCTCAGGTAAGTTTTGGTGGGGTGATGGAAGAGCAGAGTTTTATGCCAAACAGTTAATGCCATTGATAAAAGAATTTAATTCTGTTATTCATCTATTACCAGCTCACGGAGGTGAAGAAAGAAATGACAATAAATTTCATAAGTTAATGCTACAATACTTACCTAAAGAAAATTGTCAGATACACTCATGGAATAAGCCAGAAGATTTTGTCGAAATTTTAAGCCAAATGGATTTTCACTTTGGCAATCGACTGCATTCTATCATCATTGCTGACATTCTTGGAGTTCCAAATATAGGTATTGATAATTATGTCTCCAAAAATTCTAAGATTAAGAATTATATTGATAAAACAAATATGCTGTCTTTGAATAGAATGTTTGATTTTATGGAACCGATAGACATTGATAACATTAAAAAAATATTTCAAGAATATCAAAGACCAATTGAGTTTATTTTAAACGAATCAAAGACTGCCTTTGAAGGTATAGAATTCCTTTTTAAAAAGTAACAGTTTCCTGATGGCGCCTTGTACGTCTCTATTTTTTACTGCACAGGTGCCTTGCGCCTGTGCCCCAATCTGTCAAAATTGTTAAATCCAGTAATTAAACCACATTCGTAATTTGTACGCTTCTGACGTAATTGGTAAACCAAGGTATATTGGCAACCAGAATATAAAAGCTCCAATAATTAAAAATGTTATAGTTACACCCACCGCTCTTAAAGTAGCTATATAACTGCGAAGCAATTGGTCTACAACCCAAGCTATTGCCATAAAAGCAAACACTACCCCCGTCATATAGTGGTAAATAAACAAACACCGTGTTACCTTTACCCACGGCATTAAATTAACTAAATAATTTACCACCAAGTACAAACCAATCCAAATATCGATACTTAGCTGCGGTACTACTAAACGCTGTTGTTGTAACGAAGGCGCCGCAATCTTCCGAACAAATATCCAAACAAGCATCCCAAATAAAAGTATAATTGCAGCTAACCCAAACCACCACAAAAACGGGTTGCCCATTGCATGAACATCATAAATAACTTTGCCTGCACCTTGTGGTAACGGTGGGCCAAACACAGGTAAAGGGTCTTGAAAACTCTGGGTAGTTTGATAATAATACGCCATCGGTCGCGTCATAAGGGGCCACTTATACCAAGCTGCACAGTAAGGGTGAACCGACGCATTGTTGCCACCCATACGCTCATGAAACCCCAAGATTTGTTTGTGAACCTCAATAAAGTTGTATTTGGTGTCAAGTAGTAAATGGGGAATCCAAATAACACTATAAATGATAACGGGAATAATTCCCAAATATAGGGCAACGTGAAAAATATTTAGCTGCGTCAGATTTTGAAGTGGAGATATTTGCAGAACTTTTGCTCGATATTTAGTTGCAGTCTGACAAGCTTTGGCTTTATTGCTCAATTTATGCTCATATTCTTCATGTGTCTCGCTATTGCTTGTTTTAGAGCGTAATATCTCAAATCCCCAAGCGATAGCCCACATAGTATAGGCGCCCAAAAGGTACCATAAACCATTCCATTTTGTAGCAATTGAGGCGCCAAAAGCTATACCTGCTACTGCTAAATATATATGGCGCCGTTGATTTTTCTTATTAAGTGCTAAAAGCAACAAAAACTGACCTGAGTTACCGCAGATAACTATATATTGATTAATCAAAGCGTAACGCGCTTCAACAATAAAAATACCGTCCAATGCGGTAAATAACCCAGCAATTAAACCAAAACTGCGACGGTGACTAAGTTGATAAGCGATACCAGCAATAAGTAACGGAATAAACGAACCAGTAAAAGCATTCATCCAACGGTAAGCAAGCGGAGACATTAACGACCCCGCTAAACCATTAACTTCACTTTGCCACCAAGGTACATGTTTACCAATCCAAATACCCAAAGCAATAACTAACTTACCAAATGGTGGATGACCATCGAAGAACGGCACACCTGTCAGATAATCATTACCAAACTTCGCGTAGTAAATCTCATCAAATACAAGCGTGTTGAATCTTCCCAGTCCCCAAAACCGTAAAGCGAGTGATAGCAAAAACACACTCACCAAACCTATTTGAAACCATTTTTTAGTCATAAGCAATTAGGAGTGCGTGTTTTATCATCACTACTAACTTTAACGACTTTTAGGGAATCTGGCTTTTGAAATTTCACTATTGTATTTGCAGCTAATTCAATATTAAGGTTAGCTTTGATACCAAATAACGAGTGGGGATATTGGCAACGGATGATGAACGGATGTAACGGATGGTTGATTTCAAATAGCTTTAACTTTGTTTCGTAACTAACAAATTATCCGTTACATCCGTTATATCCGTTACATCCGTTGCAAACTTTCTACTTTAGCGATTTCTAGCATTGTTTTTAAAACTGAGTCAGGGTTTAAGCTAATTGTGTCAATTCCTTCTTGGACTAAAAACTGGGCAAATTCTGGATAGTCACTAGGCGCCTGTCCACAAATACCTATCTTACGATTTTTAAGCTTTGCAGCTTGAATTGCCATTTTTACCATTCGTTTAACACCCTCGCTACGTTCATCAAATAACGCAGCGACCAAAGAAGAATCTCTATCAATTCCTAACGTTAACTGTGTTAGGTCATTTGAACCAATCGAAAATCCATCAAAAACTTCGGCAAACTCGGATGCCATAATGACATTGTTGGGCAATTCGCACATTACATAAATCTGTAAACCCTTATCACCCTGCTTCAATCCATTTAGAGCCATTTCTTCAATTACCAAACGTCCTTCGGATGGAGTACGACAGAAGGGTATCATTGGTATCAAATTTACTAAACCCATTTCATCACGAGCAATTTTGAGTGCGCGACATTCCAACGCAAACGCATCGCGATAACCTGCATCATAATAACGCGCGGCGCCTCGCCATCCTAACATTGGGTTTTCTTCGTTGGGTTCAAATTGTCTGCCACCAAGTAAATTAGCGTATTCATTACTCTTAAAGTCCGACATCCTGACAATTACAGGTTTAGGATAAAACGCTGCTGCAATAGTCGCGACACCTTGTGTTAGCTTGTCAACGAAATACTGCGATTTATCTTCGTACTGTGCTGTCATCTCTGCTATTTTCGCTTTTGCAACTTCGTCTTTTAACTCGTTATAACGTAGCAAAGCCATTGGGTGTGTCTGAATTTGGTTGGCAATAATAAACTCAGTGCGCGCTAACCCCACTCCATCATTAGGAATCATAGATAATTTCAACGCTTCCTGTGGGTTGCCAACGTTCATTAAAATTTTAGTACGTGTACGAGGTAAATTCTCTAAGGGTATTTCTTCAACCTCAAAAGGTAATAACCCACTGTAAACTCGTCCTTCTTCACCTTCTGCACAAGAAACAGTTACTTCTTGACCTGTTTTTAATACCTGTGTCGCATTAATACAGCCAACAATTGCCGGAACTCCCAATTCTCGCGCAATAATTGCAGCATGACAGACTCTTCCACCCGAATTTGTGACAATCGCACTCGCACGCTTCATTATTGGTTCCCAGTCAGGGTCAGTTCTATCTGTAACGAGTACTTCCCCTGGTTGAAACTCATTAATTTTATCTGTGTCAACAATTACTCTAACTTTACCTCGATTAATCATCTCCCCAACTGCACGACCTGTCACCAAAAGATTTTTCTCTTCTCCTAGCAGCTTGTACGTTTTTAATACTGCGTGATTTTTCTGTGACTGTACAGTTTCAGGACGTGCTTGCACTATAAATAACTCGTTTGTAATACCGTCTTTTGCCCACTCAATATCCATTGGACTTGTGGCGCCGTTTACAATTGAGTAATGGTCTTCAATTAAACATGCCCACGAAGCTAACTGTAATATTTCATCATCCGTAAGAGCATATCTATTTTGGTCTTCTGTAGATACGGGAATATTATTAGTTGTTGACCCAGAGTAAACCATCTTTAAAGCTTTACTACCCAACTTCTTATTTATAATGGGTCGAAATCCGTCTTTTAATGTTGGTTTAAATACATAATACTCATCGGGATTTACGGTTCCTTGCACTACATTTTCACCCAACCCATAAGCAGCAGTAATAAGTGCAGCATTCTCAAAACCCGTTTCAGTATCAATACTAAACATTACCCCCGATGTCGCTAAGTCAGAACGCACCATTTTTTGCACTCCAACAGCAAGGGCAATATCAAAATGGTTAAAGTTTTTAGCTTCACGGTAAGATATCGCACGGTCAGTAAATATTGAAGCAAAGCAGCGATGACACGCATTTAAAACCGCTTCAATACCCGTAATATTAAGATATGTATCTTGCTGTCCTGCAAAACTAGCATCGGGTAAATCTTCAGCAGTCGCAGAAGAACGCACTGCAACATCAGTATTTTCATTGTACTGCTCGCAAAGCTTTTTATAGGCGCCACTTATTGCATCCTCCAAGTCTGCTGGGAAAGGAGTATTCATTAACAAAGCGCGCGCTTCGGAACCGACAAGTTTAAGATTATTAATATCTTCAACATCAAGGTCATGAAACAACTTGCGAAGCTTCTGTTCTAACTGTGCTGACTGTAGGAAATATCGATAAGCGTATGCAGTAGTGGCAAAACCATTAGGAACATTAACACCTTGAGGTTTGAGTTGCTGAATCATCTCTCCCAACGAGGCATTTTTCCCACCAACAAAGGGAATATCTTTTATACCAACCGAATCAAACCAAAGGATAAAAGCTTGTTCTATGGAGGATTGAGATAAAGTGTTCTTGGTTAATACCATCGCTTGCATACCCCCTAAAATATACGTTATAGTTACCAGGGAAAATACCCCCTTACTTCGGGTATATCATATGTAACGATAAATTGCCCTACCATTTATTTAGGGTTTGTATAAACTATCTTCTTCTCTTGTGCAGTGGGCATCCCTGCCCGCCTCATAATTACAGATAAGGGACAGGCAAGGATGCCCATTCCACAAGATATGTCATCCCACAAGAGATATTACTGAATTTGATTTGGAACTTTAACTATAGAAGCTTTACTCACATCTTGCACCAGACCTAGAAACCGGGCTTCTTGACAAAAACTTTGCTATAAAACGTTGATTTTTCGT